>JAZQZG010000064.1:0-36725 GCA_045633925.1 Eubacteriales bacterium | reverse complement strand
AAGCAGATCGAAACAAGAGTACGTCATCAGAATGGCATCGAAGTCTTCATTGATAATACGGTTCAACGTTTCCGTTCTCTTATGAAGGCAAAAGTTCTTATTGTTGACAACGAGCAGATTAGCATTAGGATACATCTTACGGAACATTTCCACCCACTGAGCAAGAATATTATTAGGAACAACATAGAGATTCTTTTGTGATTTTCCAAGCCTGCGCAGTTCCATACCTGCTGCGATCATCGTGTAGGTTTTTCCTGCTCCTACATCATGCGCGAGAAGTGTGTTAGGAGAAAAGATAATTCGCGCAATCGAATCCTTCTGATGTTTACGGAGCTGAATTTCAGGATTCATATCAGGCAGATCAAGGAAGCTACCGTCAAATACTCTCTTTCGGATATTGCCGTATCTGCGGCAATATGCACCTTGAAGTCGAGCTTTTCTCTTCTCATCCTCCCACACCCATTTCCTGAATTCTGCGATCATCTTCTCTTGCTTTTCGAGAATCTTAACCGTCTCACCCTGATTGATAATGCGGATTTTGGCTTTAGGATCGGGATTGTCGTATATGGCAATAGTTTTCATATTGAGGATATTCTCAAGCAGGTAAAGCATATCCATTCGATGTGTACCGTAAATGGAATAGTTATACTCCTCGTACTTGCCGTGCTCGTGGCTCTTGCGGAATCGCGTTTTCTCGGGGATCTCCCAAATACCCGTTATGTCATCGTGTCTTACAGAATACTGAGACTGTAAAAATGGCTCAGCCTCTTTGGGATATTTATCATTCACCTTTTCGATACCGATCAGATGAAGAATAAAATCGTCAATGATATCGGTAGGAACCCAAGGAGAACCAAGCGTTACGTAGATTTCATCGGTTTCAAGCTCGGGAGCAACCAGCTCTTTGAGTGCTTTAATGTTACTATCAAAGATTCCGGGATATTCATTGTTTGCCGCCTGAGCAATTGCCAGTTTATGCATCAAGTTTCCTGACAGATACTCGTCCGAAGTTTCCCATCCCTTATAATAGCACTCACCCCAATGCAACGGGTTCTGATAGATGCTTCCTTTAAGACTTTCGATAACCGTCTTCATTTCTTCGCCTGTTACCGAAGAAATAAATTCAATGTCCACAAGGCCCAGTGCATCAAGTGACACGAGAAGTCCTTCCACAATGCTGTCACAGTGAACATTCGCTCTTGCATCATCGTCAAAGCGGTTTACATAATCAATTGGGAGATCCATCGCTGTGATTTCTTTGGCTCTCTCGATACGCTTCTTCTCTGCACGTTTAGCCGCCCTAACCTCTGCTAAACGACGGCGTTTTTCTGCCTCCTCCATTCTTTCTTTAAGTATCTCTGCCTCACGTTCCTTACGTTTGCGTTCTTCTCGCTCCTTAATATCCAGCTGAGCGAGTTTTAACGATTCAATGGCAATATCCAGATCCTCTGCAGACAAAATTTCTCCGCCGTTTTTGATTGTTTCATAAAACTGATAGAGCAGCGTACTTTTTTGTTTAGCAAGAACAGCAACGTCGCCTTCTTTTGCTATTAATTCTGTTTTTTTTGCCATTGCCTTTTCTCCCTTTAAGCATCTTTTTAATATTTTTCGTTTTTCAATTACTATTAGATTATAACATTTGCTTTCGGACAAATTTGGGTGTTTTTTGCTCGTTACAACCTTGTGTAATTATTATATCTTTTTAAATGTCCCTTTTTAGGGACATAAAAAAGGAGGCAGAAGCCTCCTTGATAAGTTACAGTTACCATAACCAGGTTTTAATTTTGGGATCAATTTGAGTATCGATACAGAGATGTTGTTTTCTGAGTTTGTCTAAATCAATTTTCTTAGCGGTATTTTCATCAATGTACAAACCTCTAAGACGTGATTGAAGCCTAAACAATGGAGAATAATCATCAATGGGACATTCAACATATTTATATGCTGTTTACTCATAATTTTGAGGCGATTGCATCGCGCAATCGCCTTTTCTTTATATTACATATTAATATAAAATCACATTACATTTAAACTACTCAATATAAAATCCCTTATTAAATTGAGCATCAAATTCTTTTTTCAAGCTTATAGTAGTATCCGTTTCGGTATGATATTCCATTTTTGTTAATTTGCCATTAAAATATTCAAAGCAATTATGATTTATTTTATCAAGCTTAGGCGTTACGAATAGTTGATGTATTATTACAGCCTTTTCCGTATCTTTAACCGTTAATATAAAATCTACAAAATAAAGGCTATCAGACGGTAATTTTAAAATGCAAAGTATATCGATAATATCTGAAGATGATGCTGAGATATTAAGGAGTGCAATTAACAATAACCATAATCTTATTGAAGGTATAAAAATAGCTAATATTGCTGGGAGTATAGATAATATAATAATTGGAAACGCAGAGAACAAAGCTGTTTGCCATTTATTCCACACACCAAAAGCAGGTTTTACATATGCAGCTATATTAGAAAATATTTGTTTATATGGAAAAAAGTTTATTCTTTCAACCTTTCTTCCCGATATCCAACAAAAAAGTGCATGACATAATTCGTGTATTGGTAAGCAAAGGAAAAATATTGTGATAAGTAAGAAAAGTTTGTTTGTTAATTCTTTGAAATTCACAATTAAAAATATGATATAAGGAATTATAAGTACCCACCCAAATAGGCTTTTCAGCCCTTGCAATTTTGAATTTAAATGAATTTGATTGGCATTTTCCCACGCATAAGATAAACGAGGATAAAAATGCGATTCATTTTTAAAGAAAACTATTTTCATTTAAACCACACCGCCTTATCAAGATATATTAAAATATGCTCCAATAGCAGGCGAGGTATTTTCGTCGTACTTTAACCATCCGCTTTCAAGTGCATATTTAACAACATATCCCAACGTATGACTTGTAGTGCATATCGATTCAAGCAATGCATTAACCATTCTTTCATCATCTTGCAAGCTATGCGGAAGATCAGAAACGATAATTTCACGAACCGAGACATTGATTTTCTCAATTGTTTGAAAAATGTTTTTTGTTAACTTTCCCCTTAGTTTGCTATGCTCAATAAATTCGGGACTAAATTTTTGTTTTTCACAAAATTTTATAAACGCTTGGTCTGTGCTTTGTTTTATAACTGCTACCCTTGGAACATACTTTTCTCCTTGCTTGCAAGCATATCCATATTTAACAAGGTCTTCTCTAATAGCTTCATTCTTTGCTTTTTTATTTTCCACTATAAGCCTAAGCTCGTGTGCTTCCTCTGGAGTTAAGTTAGCCGGTGTTCTATTTAAAATTCCACAATAACCAAAACGGTAATGCGCAAAGCCCTCATATTGATGATGACAGCCAACCATATCCGGACAAAAATCGCACTTTTCAAAGGCAACAACATCCCAGATACCTCTGTTTGGTCTTGGTGTATTTCCAAGTTTTTCTTTAGGTAAGTTACTACAAAGCGAATACATATCTTTATAAAAATTCATCAGGAGCATCCATTTTGCTTCTTCATAGCTCTGATATTCGCCATAATAACAAAGCCCCGCTTCTTGATATTGCACCATTAATCTATCGGTGTTTTCCGTTATTAATGCAACTAATTGAGGCAATATTCCCTCATAATAAAAATGAATTTTTTGTTGTGCCTCGCGACTTATGATTGGAAAATTCGTTTCGTATCTTTCACCGTTTTTAATAAGTAAGGTTTGTGATGTCAGATGTCGCACCGCATCTTCCATATACGGCAAAGCAACACCCACCTCAATAGCGAGCTCTTCTGCCGTCATAGGATTATCATAACACGCAAGGAAAATATTTTGATTTAACTTGGGATCCATTAACGTCCAAGGTTGTCCAAGCTCACCGGGAGCCATGCAAATATTCGAATACAGTATTTCATCGGGGTTATAACTACGTTTTCCAAATTCTCTTGCCATATCCATACCTTCTTTCAAAATTTGTCTTGCACGGAGAAGCCGAGATTTCACCGTGTTTGTAGAAAGCGAGAGCGATTCTGCAATTTCACGAACGTTTTTATTTTCTATGTAATAGGCAACAACGATGTTGCGATAATCACTCTTAATGAACGCCAGCTCGCGCCGAAGCAGAGACATTTGCTCTGTATATATCATTTCATCAAGGATGCTTTCGCTTTCATCTGCTATCTCATAATCGCCAATATCGGAACCGTTTACAGACTCGTTCCGATTATGCTTTTTCTTTGCCCACACAGAATAGCGGTTACGCGCGATCTGCCATACCCACGCCGAAAAGCTTGTAGGAATTGTACCTTTATTCAAAGCAGTAATAATTTGAAGCGCAATATCCTGCGTTAAATCTTCAGTTTCAATATGATTTCCTGTTTTTTTAAAACAGAAATAAAATATCTTTTCCATATAGTTTTCGATAAATTCATTTATCCGTTGATCACGCATTTCATTCGTTTCTTGCATTTTCTCGCCTCCTTTCACTCATATAGTGTAGCATTTTTGATTTTGGGTGCATATGTTTATAAAATTATATCATAAATTTGTAGATTAGTCTATAAAAAAAGCACCACGAAAATCCGTGGTGCTTTATAATTTTATGATATTTTAACTTCTCTTCCACGTTCTTGGTGTAAAGAGCACGAACACAGGCAGAATTTCAAGTCTTCCTATGAGCATTACAAAGGACAGTAACACCTTTGAAAACTCACTATACCCCGCATAGCTTGCATACGGACCTACCGCCTCAAATCCCGGGCCTATATTGGAAATACACGCAAGGGATGCCGAGAAATTACTGAAAAATCCATGCGTTACGGTATATCCTTGAGGATATGCGTCGGATATAATCGTGGTCGTGGTTCCATTTATTGGATCGAAGCTCAGCAGAAATACCGCGCCCAGCAAAATAAAGAAATAAAGCGTTATGAAATTAAAGACTCCGTTCGTTGTCTTTTCCTCAAGAGGCTTATCCTCAAACTTTACCTTTGGAACGTATCTCGGATTTATCAGCTTTCTAACGCTCACGTAAGCGCCCTTAGCTGCTATTGCTATACGAGATACCTTCATACCGCCTGCCGTAGATCCTGCCATTCCTCCGATTACCATAACTATTATAAGCACGGCTATCGCTGCCATAGGCCATACGCCAAAATCAGTAGTGCTAAATCCCGTAGTTGTCATTATTGACGCGACCTGGAAATAGGAATGCCTGAACGCCTCCTCCGCGCTATACGCTTGAACTACGTTTTGGAATCTTGTCAAAAGCGAAATGAATATTATCGCCACCGCGCCTATGACAATCATTATATAGGCTCTGAACTCACTGCTCTTTATAACCTGCTTTACCTTGCCTATCAATATCAAATAATAAAGCGCAAAGTTTATTCCGAACAGTATAAGGAAGGTTGCTATAACGTATTGCGAATAGGGATTCATCATCTCCATACTACCCGGTAAAAATCCAAATCCACCCGTTCCAGCGCAACCGAATGCCGTGAGCAGGCTAAAGAAGAACTTCTCGTCCTCATATCCCGCAATCGGCTTATCAAACATAAGAAAGACAACGGCAAGCACTGTAAGTCCCAAATATATGAGATAAAGGATTCTTGCCGTAACCTTCATCTTAGAGGTCATTTTACCAACCTGAGGACCGGGGCTCTCCGCTCTCAAAAGATGCATCGACGAGCCGTTCTTTCCCTCGGGAATGAATATCAAAATGAATACGAGTATTCCCATACCTCCAATCCAGTGCGAAAAGCTTCGCCAGAAAAGCGAGGAATGAGAAAGCGCCGTCACGTCCTCCAAGATACTTGCACCGGTTGTTGTAAATCCCGATATTATCTCAAAAAACGCATCTATATAATTTGGAATATCCTTGTTTATAACAAAGGGCAAGGCGCCAAACAACGCCATTACTATCCACACGGCTGCAACGAGCGCAAAGGCTTCTTTTTGATAAAGATCCTCTCGCCGAGGCTTCAAGGTTTGCAAAAACGCACCTATGCCCGCAAGCGCCGCAATCGGAATAACGTAAGAAAAAACGTTCCTGAGTCCCTCTTGATAAATCAGGGCAACAAGAAGGGGGAAAAGCATCAATACGCCCTCAAGAATCATAATCTTTCCGAGTATTCCGCCTAACTTTCTATAATTCATAAATTTTTACCTTCACCGCCGATCATTCAAAAATATCGGAAAGATCATCAAAATTCTTATGTGTAGTAACTACCACAACGTTATCGCCAATCTCCATCGTGGAAATTCCGTTTGGAATGATTACAGTCTCACCTCGAATGATACAAGCTATAAGGCAGTTTTCCTTAAGCTTAAGATCCTTCAAAGGCGTGCTCAAGAATTTGAGAGGCTTTCTTACGGCAAACTCAAGCGCCTCTACCTGCTTATTTACAAGGCGGTAAAGAGTCAATACGTTACTTCCTCTTGTATTGTCAAGAGCGCGAATATAGCTTGATATTCTGTTTGCCACAATGGTTGTGGGAGATACGGTATTTTTGATTCCAAGCTCACCAAGCATAGCATAAAGATCGTCGTCTCGAATCTGTGTGATAGGCTTTCGCACGTTCATCTTGTTAGCAAACATCGAAACTATCATATTTTCCTCATCGACGTCGGTAAGCGCAACGAATGCATCCATACTCTCGATTCCCTCTTCTATCAAAAGGTCGTGCTGAGCACCGTTTCCTTCAATCACAGTCACCTTAGGTAACGAGGATGCAAGCTCCTCTGCCGTAGCCTTATCCTTCTCTATAAGCTTTACCTTATATCCCTTTGTGGAAAGGCTGTCCGCAAGATAGAACCCTACCTTCGTACCGCCGACTATCATTATCTTTTTGAGCGGAGATCTCACGAGATTTATCTCGGTCAAAAATGCGCCAAGCGAATTTGCATCAGCCGTAAAATAGATTCTGTCGCCTTCCTCTATCTCAAAATTACCCGAGGGAATATATACCTCGTTCTTTCGCTGAATAGCGCAGATAAGAACCTTAGTTTTAAGCTTTTTTCCAAGAGAAATAAGAGTCTCTCCGACAAGCGCCTTATTCGACTCGGCAACTATCTCAACAAGCAGCGCTCTACCCTTTGCAAATCGCTCCATCTGAGCGATAGACGGAAGGCTTATGAGGTTAAAAATCTCGTATGCGGTATCCTTCTCGGGATTTACTATCATAGAAATTCCCAAGGAGTCCTTCATCTCCATTATCTGCTTGCGGTACTCGGGCTTGCGGACACGGGCGATAGTATTCTTCGTTCCGCAATTCTTTGCAACGAGACACGCCAAAATATTCAATTCATCGCTTCCCGTAAGAGCGATAACAAGATCAGAGGATGCTACGTCTGCCTCATTGAGAATATCTCTGCAAGCTCCGTTTCCAACAACGCCGAAAACGTCGTAGTGCTCTATTATCTCCTCAACGATATCCTTATCGGTATCTATTACGGTTATCGTGTGAGTATCTCTGTCTATGCTCTTAAGAATCGTGCGGCCTATAACGCCAAGTCCTATAATTACGATCTTCATTACAAATCCCCCGGATTTTTTTATACGGTTATATTATAAACTATAATATAAAAAATGTCAAGAAATATTAAAAATCAAAAAACAAAAAATACGCCCTCAAATTATTGACAAAAATTATTTGATATGATATAATGTCCTTGTATTGAATAGACGCACTGTGAAAATGTGTAAGTAGCTTTGCCGCACCGCATAAGAGATTGGATATCTTGGGCTGTAAATATCCATTGCAGGAGGCTCTGTGAATTTCAGCATTGGAGTGCTCTGTGAAAAGCCTTTGGCGTTAAGCAGAACCGTCTTGTCAGACGAATTTTAAGTGCAGAGCTCTGCTCTGAATTTGGGTGGTACCGCGGATTTTTTCGTCCCTGATCTCAGGGGCGTTTTTTATTTTTAAATTTAGTTTATTTTATTTTAAGAAAAGAGGATATTATGAAAGAAAAGCTGTTAAAACTCTGTGCCGATGCAAAAGAGGCTATCGCTGCTGCAAAAACCGAGCAAGAGCTTCAGAACGTAAAGGTTGCTCTCCTTGGAAAATCAGGCGAGATCACAGGTCTTCTCAAGGAGCTTCCCAAGGTTGATCCCGCACTCAGACCCGAGATGGGAAAAGCTGTAAACGAGGCTAAGAACGAGCTCACCGCTCTCATCGACGAGCGCCGTGAGGAGATAAAGCTCAAGGCAAGCGAAATTGCTCCCGACTTTGACTTCACCCTTCCCGGAACCCTTCCTACAAGCGGTGGATTACACCCCATAACGCAGATGCGCTACGATCTTGACGACGCATTCCGTTCAATGGGATTTGAAGTGTTCTCCGAGGATGATATAACCAGCGAATTTTACGCATTCGACAACCTCAACTTTCCCCCCAACCACCCTGCAAGAGAGAGCATGGATACCTATTGGATAGAGGGTCACGACAAGGGAAAGGCGGAGGACAAGCTCTGCTTGCGTCCTCACCTCACCGGCGGAAGCGTTCGCTATATGCAGACTCACAAGCCCCCCTACCGTTTCGTATACCCAGGCCGCGTTTACCGTAACGAGACCACAGATGCTCGTCACGAGAGAGCATTCTTCCAGTACGAAGCGCTTATCGTTGATAAGGAATTCACCTTTACCGCAGGTAAGGTTATGATAAAGAGCATTCTCTCCAAGGTATTCGGCAAAGACGTTCCCGTTCGTATGCGCGCAGGCTTCTTCCCCTTCGTTGAGCCCGGATTTGAGATAGATATGGGATGCCTTGTTTGCGGCGGTAAAGGATGCAGCGTTTGTAAGCAGGTTGGATGGATAGAAATTATGCCCGGTGGAACGCCCCACCCGAACGTTCTTCGCTCTGCAGGACTCGACCCCGATGAATACACGGGATTCTACGTAAACATCGGTCTTGACCGTCTTGTTATGATGCGTTACGGAATTGACGACGTTCGTCTCTTCCACAGTGCAGATCTCAGATTCTTGGAACAGTTCCGTTGATAGGAGGTAGGCTTTAGATGAAACTTTCACTTAATTGGATAAAAGATTACGTTCAGATCCCCGATAATATGGATCTTAAGCAGCTCGCATTCGACCTCACTATGTCCACAGTTGAGGTTGAGGGCACAAAGGAGCTTGCACGTCAGTTTGACGGAATCGTTATAGGTAAAATACTTGAGGTTCTTCCTCACCCCAACGCAGATAAGCTCAGAGTCTGCAAGGTTGATATTGCAGACGGTGAGATACACGACATCGTATGCGGAGGCTCAAATCTTGAGCAGGGTATGCTCGTAGTAGTTGCCTGCCCCGGCTCCTTTGTTCGTTGGCACGGAGAGGGCGAGCCCGTTGAGATCAAGAACACAAAGCTCCGCGGTGTTGCATCCTTCGGTATGATCTGCGCCTCTGTTGAGGTAGGACTTGCCGATCTCTTCCCCTCCAAGGAAGATCACGAGATTATGGATCTCACATCCTTTGGCTTTGAGGCAGGAACGCCTCTTGCAAAGGCTCTCGACCTTGACGATATTATCATTGAGATAGACAACAAGTCTATGACAAACCGTCCCGACCTTTGGGGTCATTACGGTATTGCGCGTGAGATCTCCGCGCTCTACAAGCTTCCTCTCAAGAAGCTTGAGCCCTACTGTGCACCTGCAAATATAGATGCATTCCCCATCGAGATCGAGGATACCGACCGCTGCCCGAGATACATCGGCGTAAAGATAGACGGCGTTTGCCCCAAGCTCTCTCCCTTTGAGATGCAGAGCCGCATCTGGAGAGTTGGTATGCGTCCGATAAACGCACTCGTTGATATCACCAACTACGTTATGCTTGCACTCGGTCAGCCCACTCACGTTTTCGATGCAGATAACATATCCGATAAAATAACCGTTCGCCGCGCAACCGCAAACGAGAAGCTCTTGCTTCTCAACGGCAAATCTCTTGAGCTTGTTGAGGACGATCTCGTTATTGCAGACTCCGAGTCTGCCGTAGCTCTTGCAGGCGTTATGGGCGGAGCTAAGGACTCTGTTCTCGATACGACAAAGAGCGTTATCCTTGAGGTAGCAAACTTTGAATCAACAGGTGTTCGCCGCACTGCTCTTCGCTATGATAACAGAACCGAGGCATCCTCTCGATATGAGAAGGCTATCGACCCCGAAAGATGCGATCTCGCGCTCTCTATGACTATGCAGCTCTTCGCAGAGCTCTACCCCGAGATGAAGGTTCTCGCATTCTCTGACAAGTATGAAAAGAAGCTTGTTCAGAGGGAGATAACCGTTGAGCTCAACTGGCTCGAGCGCAGACTCGGCAAGAAGATCTCCAACGAGGATCTCAAAGAAAAGCTTAAGCTTTTGGGATATGAAATATCCTTTACCGATACCGATATGAACATCGTAGTACCCACCTGGCGCTCCACCGGTGACGTTGGAATCAAAGCCGATATTATGGAAGAGGTTGCTCGTATGTACGGATATGAAAACTTCGAGCCTACGCCTATCGTTACAAGCTTTGAAGGTGCTATCAATCAGCTCGACGTTGATCTCGTTCGCAAGATAAAGGAATATCTTGCTATCAGATGCAATATGCAGGAGATCTTCACATATCCTTGGATGGAGGACGAGCTCGTTGCAGCTATCCTTCAGGATACAAAGGGTGTACTTAAGCTTTCAACTCCTCCCTCTCCCACAGAGAGCTATATCCGTTCTTCGCTTCTCCCCAACATCTGCGGAGCGATTGCCAAGAACGAGAGATATTTCAATGAATTCTCTGTATTTGAGGAGGCGCAGATTTTCAAGGATGAAAACTACACCTCTCCCTACGATGCCCGTGAGCTTCTTCCCACGCAGGAGCGTCACATCGCAGGAGCTGTCGTAGGCTCCTCCGACAACGTAAAGGAGCTCTTCCTTCGCGCAAAGGGAATCATCGAGAATATGCCCAGATACGTTCATATGGAGGGCTTTAACTTCCGCCGTACCGAAAAGCCCGTTTGGGCAGACGAAACCGTATGGCTCAACGTATACCTCGGTGATACCAAGATCGGAGACCTTGCTCTTCTCTCCAAGAAGGCATCTCTCGCTTGCGGAATCAAGAATCTTTCCGCTATGCTCTTTGAGATAAGCTCCGATGCTCTCAAGCCCTTCCCCTCCAGAACTAACGGCTTTACTCATCTTAACGAGTATCCCCTTATCGAATACGACGTATCTATGCTCTTTGACGTTAACACCAAATGGGCAGATATAAAGACTGCAGCTCTCAAGAAGAAGAACAACGAAAGCTTCTTGAAGGACGTTGCGTTCGTTGACGAATACAAGGGCGCTCAGGTTCCTGCGGGTATGAAATCCGTAACTATCCGTTTGACTATCGGCTCTGACGAAAAAACCCTTAACGCAAACGAGATTGAAACCTGCGCAAACTCCGTGCTCAAGGTTCTTGCAAAAGAGCTTGGCGGAGAGATGAGAACCAAATAATTCTTAAAAAATCAAAAAATGCTTCCGTTGCCGCTTTGGCAACAGAAGCATTTTTAATTTTATTTACTTTTTACGGGTTCTTACAACTTTTAAGCATATAGCCGTTCTTGCGGGAAGATATATCGGAAATCCGTTGCTTCCGTCATCAAGAGCATACGTTGAATATTCGTTGATCATAGACAGTCTTCCCTCTCCGCCAAAGCGATATTCATCGGTTGAGAGCACGGGACGGTATCTGCCGCTATCAAGATTTCTCAAATAATATCCGTCAAAGGACTCCGTAGGATTAAAGTTAAACGCAAATACTATATCTCCACGCTTATATACAAGTATCTTTCTTTGAATATCAATATAAAGATCCTTTGCCTTTGAGGAATATACTCTGCCCGACTTAACAAGCTCTACCATCGCTTTATCAAAATTGAGCAAATACTTATACTTGAGCGAGTTATCCTGCGCAAGATGCCACTGTCTTCTGCAATACTTATAGCTCCAATCATTACCCTCTCTTGGGAAATCTATCCACTCGGGATGTCCGAATTCATTTCCCATAAAGTTAAGGTAACCCTCACCCGCAAGCGATGACGTTATAAGTCTTAACATCTTGTGAAGAGCTATTCCACGATATATAATATCGCTCTTATTATCAACGTCCATCGACCAATACATCTCGCTGTCGCAAAGACGGAACATAACCGTTTTGTCTCCAACGAGCGCCTGATCGTGCGATTCTACGTATCCTATATATTTTTCCTTGGGTCTGCGATTGGTGAGCTCATACCAAAGATAACCCATATCCCACTGCTCATCGCTCAAGGTCTTGAGTATCTTTATCCACATATCGGGAACGCCCATCGAGAGTCGATAATCAAAGCCTACGCCTCCGTCCTTGATAGGCAGGCACATACCGGGCATAGCCGACATATCCTCTGCTATCGTCAAAGCATCGGGATACACCTCTCGAATAAGCTCGTTTGCAAGCTGAAGATAGGTTATCGCCTCTACGTCGGTATTCAACGAGAAATAATCGTCATAAGACGTAAACGATGCGCCGAGTCCGTGATTGTGATATATCATCGAGGTAACACCGTCAAATCTAAATCCATCAAAGCGGTACTCGTTAAGCCAGAATTTAAGATTAGACAAAAGGAAATGAATTACCTCGTTCTTATCATAGTTAAAGAGCTTCGTATCCCACGCAGGGTGATCTCCCCTCTCTCCTTTATGGAAAAATTGATAATCGGTTCCGTCAAAGAAATTCAAGCCCTCGCCAACGTTCTTAACTGCGTGAGAATGAACCACGTCAAGAAGAACGCAGATACCCATAGAATGCGCGGTATCAATGAGAGATTTAAGCTCGCTTGGCGTTCCGTAACGTGAGGATGCCGCATAAAAGCTTGACACCTGATATCCAAAAGATGCGTAATACGGATGCTCCATTATAGCCATAAGCTGAAGCGTGTTATATCCGAGTTCCTTTATGCGAGGCAAAACGTTGTCACGGAATTCCACGTAGGTTCCGATTCCGTCCTTCTCCTGCGCCATTCCTATATGAGCCTCATATATCATCGGAGAGCGAGCAGGCTTCGGTCTCTCGTTCTGCCATATATATTCCTCGTCAAATATTTCTGCGCACCAAACGTAGGTGTTATCATCCTGAACGACTCTGCGAGCATAAAGCGGAACACGCTCAAAGCGCTGTCCGTCCTTCTCGATAACCGTCTTTACCTTGCATCCGTGATAGAGATTTCTCTCGCCCCAAAGATATATTTCAAAAACACCGTTACCAATAGACGTGAGTCTGAGCTCGGTCTGATTCCAATTGTTCATATCGCCCATTATAAACACGTTATCTGCGGCAGGCGCCCATTCACGGTACACCCATCCGTCCTGTGTTTTATGGAATCCGAAATACTCGTGAGCATTGGCAAAATCAAGAAGAGTTGCACCGTCTGCAAGGATCTCCCTCTTCTTTTTTTCATAATTATCCATGCGAAGCTGAATATCCTTTTTATAAGGACGCAAATACGGGTCATAATCAAATATTTTATATTTCATCATAAAGCGCTCCTTTCACGGTTCTAAGATAATTATATCACATTTTTTATAGGTATTCAATAAAATATCAAAGTTTGTTAAAAATGCCTTTTCATTCCGCCTCTGATCTCTTTTACAAAAGCAGACGGAGCCGAAGTAAAGCTTGCTCTGCGATAACTCTCAAGAACCCTGCCCGATCTGCACAAATAAACGAATTTTCTGCCTACGAATATATCAAATTCGGAGAGCCTGCATCCGCAAAAGGCTTTATCCGGATTTGATTCTATCTCAGCGCTTGCAAGAGTCATAAGGCGGTACAAAGAGAACTCTTCCTTGTCCAAAAAAGTCAATTCGGGAACCTCTCTTGAGTTTTGCAAAAGCGAAAGGCTTGTAAAAAGTCTCACAAATCCTATCTCCTTTGCGGCAATCGGATTTTCAAGCCTCTCCCATTTTCTCACCTTGAATTTATAATACATCTCGTTTGAGCTCTTAGGTATCTCACGAATACGGCTTCTGCGCAGACGTACACATCTCTTTATTTCACCGTAATATTTTATACCGGCAAGATCCTCGCCAAACATGCGCTCGGACTGATATATAGCCACGTATTTGGGCAGAGCGTGCTCCTCTATCTGCTTTGCGGGAATATGATAAAATTTGCGTTTCAAACAAACGCCTATTTGCCTTGGAGCGCGAAGCGTACCTACAAGTGTATCGCACTCAAAGAATTTCTTATCCTCGACCATCTCAAGAAGCTCTTGCGACAGTGCAACCTCGCTTATCGGCTCACTTTTACAAGCAAGAAGAGAAACAGCTCTTCTATACGTCACGCAAGCTTTAAGATATTCCTCGCTTTTATCTTCGATTTGAGATAAAATCTCAGGTGTTTGCACTCCGCGAACCTCAAGAAAATATATTCTTTTTCTAAATCTTTCAAAAATTTCCTTTCTATCGGAAACAGCCCTTGCAATATCCTTGAGCTGGTACAAAAGAGCTTGATTATAAACGGTATTTATATCTCCGTCAAGCTCGCCCTCACGAGGTATCACGTTATCAACGGAAGATAAATATTCGCCGCACACACGCTCAATCTCAACGTCATATATTACCGTATAAAGGTATAATTTATTATCCTGCATCAAATACAACTCCCACAAGTTTATATCTATCTCAATTATATCACATCAATTCGCTTTTTTCAACGCTTTGTTGATTTTAGTGCCCAAATGTGTTATAATAATATTATCAAATACCAAAAGGAGGCGCAAATATGCAAATAAAGATCAATGATCTGAGCATTGAGCTTATCAGAAAGAACATAAAAAATATGCATCTTTACGTTCTGCGCCCCGACGGAAAGATAAGAATAACTGCACCTGCAAGACTCTCCGAGGAGAAGATACGCGCATTTATAATCTCAAAGCTTGATTGGATACGCAAACAGCAAGAAAGAATAAAAGGCGAACCTCGCCCCACCCCTCTCACATATGAGCACGGACAGACGATATATATATTCGGTGCCCCCTATACATTAGAGGTTGTCGTAGGTAAAAAGCCTCGACAATTCGTTTTTTCGGGCGGTCGAGCAATTCTCTACGATAAGAAAGGCAGCACTCCCGACAAACGAGAAAAAGCCGTCACAGAAGGTCTGCGTGAGGTACTGAAGGCAAAGGTGGATGAGCTTTTGCCAAAATGGGAGCGCATCACGGGACTCCACCCATCCTCATATCAAATTAAGAAAATGAAATCTCGCTGGGGCACCTGCAATACCTTAACGAAAAAAATATGGCTGAACCTGATACTCGCGCACAAAGCAGAAGAGTGCATCGAATACGTTATAGTGCACGAAATATCACACCTCAAGGTATCAAATCACGGCAAGGATTTTATCGCTCTTATGGATAAATATATGCCTCAGTGGAAGGAGCTTAAAAAGGAGCTCAACAGCACGCCTTAAAATAAAACACCGCTATACTCTAAATTCCTCTTTTGCGGAATTCTCAGTACAGCGGTGTTTTTATTTAATTATTATTTGCCCATTCCGAGAGCTTTGCAAAGCCCTGCTTGCTTCCCGAAAGATAGAGAATATCTCCCTTTTTGAAAACGTAATCGGGGCGAACCGACTCGTTAATCTCAGCGCCGTTTTCAACTGCGATTATATTAAGTCCGAGCGTTCCTCTGAAATTCACCTCTATTACGCTCTTTCCCTCAATCTGCGACGGAAGAACGAATTTTGAGATATTGAGCTTTTCGCTAAGCTGTATAAAATCGAGAGACTGAGCCGTCTCAAGTCTGTGTGCCAAACGCAGAGCCATATCTCTCTCAGGGTAAACCACCTCTGCTCCAAGCTTTTCAAGAATATCTCCGTGAGCGGCACTCGATGCCTTTGCAATAACCTTCGGTACGCCTATCGATATAAGATTCAATGTGGTAAGTATAGATACATCGATCTGTTCACCTATACAAAGAACTACGATATCACAGTTGTGCATTCCCGTTTCAAGAAGAGTCTTTTTCTCAAGATTTCTAACGATGTAGGTATTCTCCGTCAGCTCCTTAGCGTAATCTATTCTCTCCTCGTCTCGATCAAGTATGATCATATCCGCGCCTGCCGCAGAGAGCTCCTCTGCAAGAGCCGTACCAAATCTTCCAAGTCCTATTATTCCGTATATAAGCTTTTCACTTTTTTTAGCCTTAAACATAAAACAATCCTCCAAAAATCATCCTATTGCAATATCGCCCTCAGGATACCTTACAAGCGAGCTCTTATTGCTCACCCACAACGATGCCATCGTGAGCGGACCAAGTCTTCCTATAAACATAACCAACATCGTAACTATCTTAGAGCCTATCGAAAGCCCTGCCGAAATTCCCGTTGAAACTCCGACCGTTGCAAAAGCGCTCACCATTTCAAACAAAACGTCAACAAGCCCAAGCATAGGATCAAACAAGCATATCAAAAAGGTTGAGATAGCAATAACAAACACTCCTATAAATGCTATTACGTACGCCTTTCTGCTAAGTTCCTTGGATATCGAATACTTGAACGCCTTAGCATCGCGTTTTCTGACAGACGCTATAGTGGATTTTATAATAACGAATATCGTTGAGGTCTTTATACCTCCTCCGGTAGATCCCGAGGATGCGCCTATAAACATAAGCATCATCATAACCATAAGACCTGCCTGCGTAAATCCCGAGAAGGAATAGGTAGCAAATCCTGCCGTTCTTGCTGTCACACTTGCAAAGAATGCTCCAAGCCAGCTTATCTGATTGCCCTCAGTAAGCTTTATAAGCAGCGTACCGACAACGAGAAGAACACCCGTCATAAGCAAAACGACCTTTGCGTGCAAAGAATATTTCTTGAAATTTAAGCGCTTTGTGCACATTTCCTTGATAACCAAAAAGCCTATTCCGCCAAATATTATAAGCCCCGACGTGACAAAGTTGAGAAGAATATTATTCTGATACGAAACCAAGCTGTTTCCAAGTCCCAAAATATCAAATCCCGCATTATTAAATGCCGAGACCGCATGGAAAAGACTGTACCCTAGAGCCGTATGCCATTCAAAATCCTGAATGAAAACTATAAAGCTCAGAATCGCTCCAATCGCCTCGATTATTGCCGTTGTGATAAACACCTCGATCAAAAATCGCTTAACGCCCTTTCCCGAATCGAGATTCATAGCCTCGTGAACGAGATTTCGACTCTTGAGGTTCATCTTCTTGCCCATAAGCATTATAAAGCCTGCACTCACCGTTGCAACTCCAAAGCCGCCTATCTGTATCAGAACGGCAAGCACACCTCTTCCAAAAATCGAGAAGGTAGTGCCGGCATCGACCGTCGACAAACCCGTAACGCACACCGCGCTCACCGAGGTATACAGCGAATCGGTATAGCTGAGCTTTACGCCGTCGTTGAGACTTATCGGAAGCATCAGCAATACGGAGCCAAGCAATATTACCAAAATAAATCCCCCCGCAATCAAGCGAACGGGCGGTTGTTTTTTCAAAAAGTTTATCATAAAAAGCTCCTCTTTTTACAATAATAAAGCGTGTATAGTATAAATTAACTATATTTTACCACAAAAATTTCCAAAATTCAAGTACCTATTATCATTGCTTTTTTATTAAAAGCTATTGAATTTTTCAAAAAACTGTGATATAATATCTTTTAGAGATAGCTTTAAGGGAGTAGTCTGCATAGGAAATATGCGATAAAGCCAACATCACGTTATCTGGCTTTATCTTAATTGACGAGACTTATCTACCGATGTCGTAGGTATGTTCTTGTCTTTTTTATTCCCTTTTCGTATCCAATTCAACAAATTTCAGGAGGGACAAATGAAATTTTACTGTGAATCTGAAGAAAAAGTTCTTCAACACGTAGAGTCACAAAAAGACGGTCTAACGTCTGTCGAAGCTGATAAGCGTCTTTCAGAAAACGGAAAGAACAAGCTTATCGAAGGTAAAAAAGAATCTCTTATACACAGATTCTTAAAGCAGCTTGCTGAACCGATGACCATTATTCTGCTCGTAGCGGCAGCCATTTCTGCAGGACTTGAAATTTACGAAGGCGTATCAAGCGGGCATTTTGCATTCCCTACTGACGTAATTATAATCCTTGCAGTAGTTCTTATCAATGCTATTCTCGGTGTTGCTCAGGAAAGCAAAGCGGAAAAGGCAATAGAAGCTTTGCAGGAAATGTCAAAAGCACAATCCAAAGTAATCCGCGACGGAAAGCAAATAACAATTCCAAGTGAAGATCTTGTTATTGGTGACGTAATTATTCTTGAAGCCGGCGACGCAGTTCCCGCAGACGCTCGTATTATAGAATGCGCTTCAATGAAGGTCGAAGAAGCCGCTCTTACAGGTGAATCCGTTCCGGTAGATAAAAAAATTGAAGCTCTTACCGCAGGCGAAAACGGAGACGTTGCTCTCGGTGACCGCAAAAACATGGTGTTTATGGGTTCAACAGTCGTTTACGGTCGTGGAAAAGCCGTTATTTGCGGCACCGGTATGAACACAGAAATGGGTAAAATTGCCGACGCTCTCGCAAAAGCAGAAGAAGGAAAAACACCTTTACAGATCAAACTTTCACAGCTCAGCAAGATACTCACCTTCCTCGTTATAGGAATTTGTATTGTAATCTTCGGCGTACAGCTTGGAAGTGCATACCTTACAGGTACCTACGAAAACTTCTTTGATCCGGTTATTTCTTCCTTCATGATAGCTATCTCCCTTGCGGTTGCGGCTATTCCCGAAGGACTTGCAACAGTTGTTACAATAGTTCTCTCCATCGGTGTTACGAACATGTCAAAGCGCAGTGCGATAATCCGTAAACTTACCGCTGTTGAAACACTCGGATGCACACAGATAATCTGTTCAGATAAAACCGGTACTCTTACTCAAAATAAAATGACCGTAGTTGACCACTACGGCGAGGATGAAGCGCTTCTTGCAAACGCTATGTCCCTCTGCTCCGATGCTGAATTTGACACCGAAGTCAATACTGCTATCGGTGAACCTACCGAATGCGCTCTCGTAAACTACGCAGAGAAACTTGGACTTTCCAAAAACGAGCAAAAAACAAAACTCGTTCGTATAGGCGAAGTTCCTTTTGATTCAGGCAGAAAAATGATGTCTACCATTCATAAAGCAGAAAACGGCGAACTCGTTCAGTTCACAAAGGGCGCGCCCGATGAGCTTTTAAAGCGTTGCACAAAGGCGCTTATCAATGGTCAAATCGTTGAGCTTACAGACGATATACGCGCTAATATTCTTGCCGCAAACAAAGCAATGGCAGACAAAGCACTCCGCGTACTTGCAGCCGCTAAAAAGGATCTTAGCGATGTTCCCGGCGAATATACTTCCGACGCCGTTGAATGCGATCTTTGCTTCGTAGGACTTGTTGGTATGATCGACCCCGTCCGTCCCGAGGTTAAACCTGCTATCGACGAATGTAGAAGTGCCGGAATCCGTCCTATTATGATAACCGGTGACCACAAGGACACCGCTATAGCAATTGCTATGCAGCTTGGTATCATCACCGATGCGTCTCAAGCAATTACCGGTGCCGAGCTTGATAAGATCTCTGATGAAGACTTTGAAACCGAGGTTGAAAAATACAGCGTTTACGCACGTGTTCAGCCTGAGCACAAGACCAGAATAGTTAACGCTTGGCGTAAAAAAGGCAAGGTTACCGCAATGACCGGTGACGGTGTTAACGATGCGCCTTCAATTAAAAATGCCGACATCGGTGTTGGAATGGGTATCACGGGCACCGACGTAACTAAGAATGTTGCAGATATGATACTTGCCGATGACAACTTTGCAACCATAGTTACCGCTGTTGGTGAAGGAAGAAGAATCTACGATAACATCCGTAAAGCTATTCAATTCCTCCTTGCGTCTAACCTCTCTGAGGTTCTTATGATATTCTTTGCCACTATTATGGCAACGTTTATCATTCCTGCAATAGACCCCAATATTACAACCGTAAACCCTGCAATCTTTGCGGCAGTTCATCTCCTTTGGATAAATCTTATCACCGACTGTTTCCCCGCTCTTGCTCTCGGTATGGAAAAGCCCGAATCCGATATTATGCAACGTAAACCTCGTGATTCAAAAGAAGGTATATTTGCAGGAGGTCTTGGTTTTGCCGTTGCATACCAAGGTCTTCTCGTAACTGCAATTACGTTTGCATCTTACCTCATTGGAAGATTCGCACTTGCAGATGCATTCCATCATGAAGCAATTACCGCAGGTACCTACTCCGCTGAAATGCTCGGTGTAACAATGGCATTCCTCACACTTTCAATGTGTGAAATCTGCCACGCATTTAATATGCGTTCACTCCACGGTTCTATATTCAAGATGAAGAATCAAAACTGGTGGCTCTGGGGCGCTGCAATACTCTCTCTCGTTCTTACAACACTCGTTATCGAGATTCCGTTCCTTGCAGACGCATTCGAGCTTGCTCCTCTTACCATCAGAGAATATGGCATAGCATTCGGCCTTGCTGTTTCAATTATTCCGATAGTTGAAATAGTTAAACTCTTCCAGCGTATGCACGCAAAGAAGCATTCTCTTTGATTCTTTGAATAACTAATCAAAAAACCGCTTTGCTATCATTCAAGATAGCAAAGCGGTTTTCTTTATTTAATTGTTGTTTTAGCGATAAAGCTCGCTCACGTCCTCTATACTAAGAATCTCCTTACCGCGTACCATCATATCCTTGCCAAGTCCAAAGTCGCTATACTCTGCCTCGCCAAGCTGATTATCATAAGGATCGGTTCTCATAAATTTCTTTGGCGGATCAAAGGGCATTTGATAATCGTTGCATGCTGTCATTCTATAGGGATCTATGTTTCCAAAGGAATACTCACGCTTAAGAGTATCAAGATTTCTTCTCGCACCGCCTCCGTCAGTGAGATCAACGGGGATCCAACCGTAGGGCGATACGTATATCTGCGCCCAATCATGAATACTGTTGATATCAGGACCTACTCTGAGTCCCGACTCCCACCTTGCGGGCACCTTCAATATTCTGCAAAGAGTAATGAAGGTGAGCGCCTGAGCTCCGCAATCTCCCTTTCCGTTCTTCAAAACGTATTCGGGAATATTATGAATATAAAGATAATCGCGCAACAAGCTATAGTTTATATTTTCGGTAATATAATTATAAACTCTGCGAGCAATTCTCAAGGGATTAGTCTCATCGCCCTTTATCTTGTTTGCAAGCTCTACCATATAAGGCGTAAAGCGAATATGCGGCAAAAGCTCGTCGGTATAAAAGCTCGGCTGCTCCTTATCTACCTTGTCATAGTCAAGATCGATATATTTAACGATCCTATCAAACTTAAAGGTAACGAAGAACTGATCATCCTCCTTAAGTACCGTCTTTATGCACGCAGTTCTGTGCCCCGCCTTTGATATATAAACGGGATGTGAGGACTCTACAAGCTCACTGTAGGGCTGACAGTCACAAATTGCAGGATAAGGTATATGTACGGTTATTTCCTCGCCTACACGGGCAAATTCGGGCTTTACGGCAAGCTTCACCTTAACAGTAAAGCGAGTAGCGCTCATTCCCTTCTCCTTCAGCGCCGCATAGGTCTCATTTCTGAAATTATCCGGACGAGGCTCGTGAGGCATTATATTTCCGTTTTCATCAAGATTCTCAAGGAACACTCTACCTGCGCCAAAAAGATTTCTCTTTACATCTCTTTGATAATAAACCTTGCCATCCTTTACTATATGATCGGCATAATTCATCTCGGTGAGCTTTCTGAGCGTTTCAATCGTGCATCTTGGAAATTTCTCACGAACACGCTCGAGAAGAGCATTCTCATCGATATCGTAATCATCATTAATTCCGTCTGCAATGATCCTCTCAAAAACAAGTCTCTTTGCCATATCCGAGGAAGGATCTATCTGTTCAAGAAGCTTGTCGATTGCGGCAATTTCTCCTACAAAATCATATCTGTCTGCAAACGCCTGGATATCCTCTGGCAAATCCATTGCAAGACAAGGTACGTCTTTTTCTAAAAATTCGGGCATCTTCATTTTTTAAGATCTCCTATCTATTAACTACTATAGCATAATGATAAACCAAAAAGCAAAAAAAGTCAACAGCTTTTCCCTCTTTTACCCTCTTTAAATATTGACTTTTATTTTCTTTTGTGCTATAACTATATCAGTAACGGTAATACCGTCTATATATTAAAGAGGTGCACTATGGCTGAACTTTTAAAAAATCTTGGATTTTACAACGGAAAATACGATACTATCGAAAATATAACCATTCCTATGACCGACCGAGTTTGTTGGTTCGGAGACGGAGTTTATGAGGCTACCGCAACGAGAAACGGAATAGTTTACTGCCTTGATGAGCACGTAGACCGCTTCTTCAACTCTGCCGCTTTCGTTGGAATAAACATTCCCTACACAAAGGATGAATTAAAGGCTCTTCTTTGCGAGATGGTAAGCAAGGTTGACGTGAGCAACACCGATGGAGAATCTCTGCTTTATTGGCAGATAACAAGAGGCGCTGAGGTTCCGAGAAATCATAATTTCCCCGACTGTCCCGCTCGTCTTTGGATAACCGTAACTCCCAGAAAGCTTGCAGACGTTTACCGCCAGATAAAGGCTATATCGCTTGAGGATATCCGATTCCTTATGTGTAATATAAAGACCCTCTGCCTCCTTCCGAACGTATTGGCATCGGAAAAGGCAAACAAGGCAGGCGCTGAAGAATGCGTTCAGTACCGCGCTGAGGCTAACGGAATAAAGCAGCGTGTAACCGAGGGCTCACACACAAACGTACACTGCATAAAGGATGGCGTACTCTACACAGCTCCGCTTGACAACCTTATTCTTCCCGGCATCGCAAGAAAGAATATGATCCGAATCTGCGCAAAGGTTGGAATCGCAGTAAAGGAAGAACCCTTCTCTCTTGATTTCCTCCGCTCCGCAGACGAGATTCTTTTCTCATCAAGCTCTAACTTCTGCATTGTAGCAACCGAGCTTGACGGACAGAAGGTTGGAGGAAAGGCGCCCGAGCTTCTCAAAAAGCTTCAGGATGCGCTCCTTGAGGATTATCTCACAGCTACCGCAAACTAATCTAAACTTAATAAAAAAACGGAGAATGCAAAAGCATTCTCCGTTTTCTATTTAAGCCAAAGCGCTTTTAAGCCTTAGCCTCTTTCATTTCATCAGAGCTCTCTGCCTTTTCGTTTACCTCATTAGGATCTATAAACGTAGGCACCGCTCTCTTCATTGCCTCCACTATCTTTACAGAGGCAAGCTCATCTGCAGTCTCCTCAACTACGCTCGTGAGCATAGCAATCTTTGCATCAACCTCTTCTCTGGTATAAGGCTTATCCTTTTCGATAAAGATCATATCGTTCTCGGTCTTCTCAAGAGTCTCGGTCTTTATGAGAAGCTCCTCATAAAGCTTTTCTCCGGGACGGAGACCAACCTCCTCGATCTTAATATCCTCTTCGGGAACAAGACCGCTGAGCTTTATCATATTAACCGCAAGATCGTATATCTTGACGGGCTTGCCCATATCAAGCACGAAGAGCTCACCGCTCTCTGCCATAGCACCCGCTTGAATAACAAGCTGAGATGCCTCGGGGATAGTCATAAAGTAACGAATGATTCTCTTATCGGTAAGAGTGATAGGTCCACCCTTTGCGATCTGACTTCTGAAGAGCGGAATTACCGATCCGTTCGAGCCAAGCACGTTACCGAATCTTACCGCCGAGAAGCAGGTCTTGCTATCCTGACGGCACTGTACGATCATCTCGCACATACGCTTTGATGCACCCATTATGTTCGTGGGATTTACCGCCTTATCGGTCGATATCATTATAAACTTGCCAACGCCGTATTTTTCTGCGGAATTTGCAACGTTATACGTTCCGAGAACGTTATTCTTTATCGTTTCTGCAGGATTGTTCTCCATAAGCGGAACGTGCTTATGAGCCGCTGCGTGGAATACCACGTCGGGTCGACACTGAGCAAAAATCGTATCCATTCTCACAGCATCTCTCACAGATGCAATAAACACAGTGAGATTAAGTTCGCTTCCATAATTTCTGAGAAGCTCCTGCTGTATATCATAGGCGTTATTTTCGTATATGTCAACGATTATAAGCTTTTTAGGCTTAAGCTTTGCTATCTGACGGCAAAGCTCACTTCCGATAGAACCGCCTCCACCCGTAACAAGCACTACCTTTCCCTTGTAAAAATCAAGAGATCTGCGGCTGTTTATCTTAAGCTGCTTTCTGAAAAGCAAATCCTCTATCTGGAACTCGCGCAGGCTTCGTTTGCCCTGCGATTCATCCTTTCCGATCTCTCTGACGGGAGTATCGTAAAGCTTTATTTTGCATCCGGTTTGATGATAGAGCTTATAGAGGTGACTTATAGCCTCACTGTCAAGTCCGGGCATTGCAATAAAAATCTCCTGTATCGGAAGCTTCTTTATCGTTTGAACGATATCCTCATCCTCGTAATAGATCTTTACACCGCCGATAAACTCACCCTTCTTACTCTTATCCTTATCGATAAAAGCTATTGGATTGTAGCTTGAGGTCTTGCTGCATCTGAGCTCATCTGCAAGCAATGCGCCCATCTGCCCCGCTCCAACTATCGCAACGTTTATCTTGTGAGCGCTAGGCTCATCGGAAACCGTATTCTTATGCTTATAAAACAAGCGATATACGTATCTAGAAGAAAGTGTTATAAGACAGAAGAGCGCCGAAATAATAACGAACTGCCACATCTTAAACACAAACTCACCGTCGGTAATTCCTCTTACAATAAACGTCAGGAACGTGGAAATTACAGATGCAATAGCATCACAAACCACAGCGCTCAAATACGCTTTCGTGTAGGTATATCTCCACACGTTTCGGTAAAAGCCGAAAATGGTTCGCAAGGTGAAAGTCATTACGCCAAGTATTACCGCATTTGTAAAGAACTGTCCATAATTGTTTGACAGTCCGTCAAGCATCGGATCTACAAATGTTCCTATAAAGCATATGATAACTGTAGCTATATAGCATAATATATCAAATATACACAAAGACACTCGTCTGTAACCGCGAAATAAATGATTCATCATATTCTCCTGTGAAAATATTAAGGTCGAGTACACATATCAAAAATCGTCGGAGCTTCTCCGTCGAACTAACTTCGTATTTAATTCATTATAACATTTTTTTATAGTATTGTCAACCTTAATACCGCAAAATTCCGCTTTTTACACGCTTTAACGAAATTATTCGACTCAAAATCAAATATTTACGTCTATTCCGTTTACCACTACTCCGCTATCTGCGCGTATCAAAATATACTTAACTCCGTCTATAACTCTCGTCTCAACAGAGGACGTACATCCTGCATTAACCTTAACTGTTACCTCAGGAGTCTCAATCTGCATCTGCTTTGCTCTTGCAAGATTCTCTGGCGGAACGGCAGCGTTCTCACCAAAGCTCTCATCAAAGCTCTTCTCAAACGCCTCAATCTTTTCCTCGGAAATTCCGCAATAGCGAAGCATCTCGCCCGCATCCTTCTTTGTCACACAAGGAAGCTCTTCGTCATCTCCGTTCTTGCTCTCCTCAATTATCTCGTTGAGCTGAGCGTGTATCGAGGAAACCAAACGAAGACTGCACTCCTCCCCAACGCTCTCGGCAAGTATATCTCCAAAGGTCTCGGTCTGTATCTTTGCAGGCATCGGAGCCTCGTTATCAAACAAAGCCGACACAAGCTCTGAATAATTGTTCTCAAGGTTCTTAGTATAATACAAAGCCTTATAGATATTCGTCTGCTTATCCTCGATAACCGGAAAAACAAATCCCACCTCGGGACGAGAAATCACAGTATCGGATGTAACGCTTCTAAAGCACTTTCCGGGAGAATAATAGCTCATCTGCGCCTTGCCCTCCTTTACGGGACAGATAGCGCATATCATATAGGAATAGACCGTGCTGGATTCCTCGGTGCCCATAGCATCGGAGCTCGCATCAAAAACGTCGAACTCATCATAGCCAAGGATGATAAGATAACTGCTGTCTGCGGCAAAATTTGCTATTATCTTTGCATAAAGCTCCGCGCGAAGCTCCTCGCTCTTGATCTTTGACGCCTTGAGATTAGATATAAGCGCATAATTTTCCGAATTATTTACCTGATCGGTGGTAAAATCTATTTCCAAAAGATTGCGTCCGATATGTCCCGACAATGCCTTTTTAAGCAAGCCGAGCATTCCGTTTGCATCCTCCTCGTTCATCATTCCAATGCTCTGGTCGAACTCGGAGACTATCTCTCCGTTGGTATTAACCTGACAGCCGCAAATTCTCGTTATATTGCTTCTGTCGTATCTGTAATGTCTGCGTATCTCCGCTATTTCCTTCTCGTTCATTTTTATTTCCTTTCGATTTAAATACTTATTAAACACTTGACTCCATTTTATCACATCCTAAAGCTTTTTGCAAGACAAAAAATCAAGTCGAGAATAAAAAAGCCATTTTGGGGAAGACTCTCTTTATATACCTAACACGAAAAAGGAGAAATTATGAAATCACAAAGCAAATCAAATCTGGCAACAAAAAAGCTTTTGGATGCCCTCTATAAAAACGTAAAAATGGGCGCAGATTCCATTATCGATCTTCTGCCTAAGGTGAGCGACCAAAATATGCGAGACGAGCTGACGCGCGAGCTCGATCAGTACAGCGGATTTGCCGACGAGATCAAGAATATGCTGTATTCTATCGACGAGGAGGCAAAGGATGAGAGCATTTTTGCAAAGATCGGGACCAAGATGAGCGTAGCTATGAACACTATGGTCGATTCCACGTCCTCACATATCGCAGAAATGATGATTCAGGGCGGCACAATGGGAATCACCGATGCCACAAAGACCCTCCGCGAATACGAGAACACCTCCTGCTCCGAGGATGCTCTCGATCTTGCAAAGAGAATAATAAAATTTGAAGAGGACAGCATAGAAAAGCTTAAAGAATTTTTATAAAACAGAAAGCCTTCACGCACGCAATTTGTGCAGAAGGCTTTTTATTCAACTTAAAATTTATTTTCCAACGCAGAAATGAGCAAAGATCTGTGCAACTATATCCTCGCCTATCTCACGTCCGTCTACCTCGCCGAGCGCAGACATAGCGCATTCGACCTCAACACAGCAAGCATCAAGCGAAACACCGCGTTCAAGATCGCTTGTAGCTATACTCAAATGCTCAATAGCATTACATATCGCCGCATACTGTCTGGCTCCCGTGATTATCGCATCGTTTTCTATATCAAGAGTTCCGTCTATAAACATATCGTCAAGCGCACGTGTTAAATCGTCAAATCCTTTGCCATCGGATGCGGAGATTTCTATGCATCTGTCAAAGCCCTTAGCCAATGCCTTAAACTCATCCACGCAAGAATCTACGCTGATGTCAGATTTATTTATGAGCGCTACGGATGCAATCTCTCTATCGGTTATCCTTCTTGCAAGCTCGATATCCTCATCGTCGGGCATACGAGAGCCGTCGAAAACGGCAAGCGCCAGAGATGCATTCTCTATCTCTCGCAAGGAGCGCTCTATACCAATACTCTCAACTTTATCATCAGTATTTCTTATTCCCGCTGTATCACAAAGCAAAAGTGTTATCTTGCCAAGCGTTGCGGTCTCCCTCAAAACGTCACGCGTGGTTCCCTCTATATCGGTAACGATTGCCGCATCATATCCAACGATTCTATTATACACCGAGCTTTTACCTGCATTGGTACGGCCGCATATAACCGTAGGAATTCCCTCTGCTACGGCATTTCCCGTAGTATAGGTTCTCGCCAATGCTCTCGCTCCCTCAAGAGCCCCCTTGAGCGCCTCAAGCATCTCTTCTCTGCTCATATCCGCAAGATCCTCATCAGGAAAATCTATATTCGCATATATTCCCGTAAGCACAGATCTCAAAGCTCCGTAAAGCTCCTCCATTCTTGCGGAAAGCTTTCCTCTCATTCCGTTTCTCGCAAGTGAGAGCTGGACCTCATTTCGAGCCTCAAGCAGATGTCCAAGCGACTCTGCCTCGTTAAGCTTTATCTTTCCGTATATGTAGGCTCTGCGTGTAAATTCACCTGCCTCTGCCATTCTCGCGCCCGCCAAGAGCGCGCAGGTCAATACCTTTTGCGTGATCAAAACGCCTCCGTGACAGCTGATTTCAACGGTATCCTCTCCCGTAAAGGAATTAGGCGCCTTAAAATATACGGCAATTCCGTCATCCACGCTCTTATCCGCCTCGTTTGGCATAACGATCTCACCGTAGCAGGCACGGCATACGGGCATCTCGGACAAAAGCTTTCCCGATGCGCATTTAAAAATTCGCTCCGCAACCGCAAGAGCATCTGCGCCGGATATTCTTATCATCGCCACACCGCCCTTACCGTAAGGCGTTGCAATAGCGGCAATAGTATCAAAAACGTTCATTGTTTATTACCCTTCCGATAAAAAAGTAAAAAAGAAACGGCTGCCACGCAAGCGACAGCCGTTTTCTGTAAAGTTATTTAGCAAGCGCCTCTACGTCCTCTGCTTCGTCAATAACGAGATCGCAATCGTCGCACTCGTCCAAAAGATCGTCGCAATCGTAAACAAGATCCTCGCTGTACTTCTTAACAAGCTTATAAATGATATACGCTACCAAAGCTACAACAGCAGCTACTATAAGCGTTATAATAATGATCTTAGCATAGTTCGTCTTTTTTCTTTTGAATAATCCAAACATTGAAAACCCTCCTAAATTCGATTCTAAAAAATAAAATTCAGCATCATTATTTGATAGCTCGATTATCTCTTAAATATAGTATACCATAAAATTGCGAAAATGCAATAATTTTTTTAAAAATATTTTTTATTTTTGTTTTCTTCGACGATTAAAGGCATCCAATTTGAAAAACTCTGCGTATATTGTAAAAAAATAAAATATTTTTCAAATTCTATTTATTTAAAGAGAAAAATCTGCTATAATATATGTATTATGTGTATTTTTGTGAATTTTATTCGGAGGGGATATGACGTATAACGAAATCTGCTCTGCTCTGGCAGAGGCTGAAATCGAAAATAACCGCGGCGAGACGGCAATGCTTATCTGCCATTTCTGCAACGTAACGAAGGCAGATCTTTTGCTCAGACGCGACGAGAATTTTGACTCTCCCGAGCTTGAGGAGGCTGTCAAAAAGCGTTGCAGTCATTATCCGCTTCAATATATCCTGGGATATTGGCATTTTTGCAACGAGACCTATAAGGTAACGGAAAACACGCTTATCCCTCGTCAGGACACTGAAAAGCTCGTTGAGCTCGCAATAAAACTCTTGCCCGAAAACGCAAGAATCATCGATCTTTGCACGGGCAGCGGATGCGTTGCGATATCTACTCTTTCCGCAAGGCAGGATTGTCATGCGGTAGCAGTCGACCTTTTCAACGAAACACTTGAGGTTGCAAGAGAGAACGCAGAGAGCAACGGGGTTGGAGACCGAATGGGATTTTTAGCGCAAGACGTGCTCTACCCTGCTTTTATGGATTCCCTTGGCGCCTTTGACTGTATAATTTCAAACCCACCGTATATAGAAACACATCAGATATCTCTTCTTGACGAAGAGCTGTTTTACGAGCCTCGTGCCGCACTTGACGGTGGCGATGACGGTCTTAATTTCTACAGAGTCATAATCGGAGAATACGGCGAATATCTTTCCGATAGCGGAATTATGCTTCTCGAGATCGGATGCGACCAGGCAAAAGCCGTTGCCGCAATTGCCGCAGCCGCAGGAATGAGATGCGAAATATATAAGGATTACGGTGGAAACGACCGAGTGGCATATTTGAAAAAGGCTCAGCACAGAGTCGAGGAGCCCGACATTATAGACGAACAGTAAATACGAAAAACGCATATACTGTTAAAAAATCTCTACGAATTTTAAGGAGTATTGCTTTGAATATAGTTGTACTTGCAGGAGGTCTTTCTCCCGAAAGAAACGTATCCCTCTCCTCGGGAAGCCTTATTTCATCGGCGCTGAGAAGAAAAGGACATAACGTTCTTATGCTCGATATTTACGAGGGTATTTCCGACGATAAAATACCTCAAAATGCGCTTGATCTCTTTACAAAGGAAGAAACGGTATCCTTCACGGTAGGCAAAATCGCTCCAACTCCCAAGGAAATAGAAGAAATAAAAAGAAGAAACGGTATGCGCTCCGAGCTCTTAGGCCCCAACGTGCTTAATCTGTGCAAGCTTGCAGACGTGGCATTTCTGGCGCTCCACGGAGATATAGGAGAGAACGGAAAGCTTCAAGCAACGCTTGATATCTTCAACGTAACGTATACGGGAAGCGGATACATAGGAAGTCTACTTGCAATGAACAAGGATATTGCAAAAAGACTTATGCGAGAGAGCAACATTCTCACGCCTGATTGGATAAATTTCAACGCATTCGGAAACGAAGAAAAAATCAAGGACGCAATAGAAAAAATAGGCTTTCCCTGCATAGTAAAGCCCTGCTCCTGCGGTTCAAGCGTAGGAGTTTCTATAGTCGAGGACGAAGGAGGGCTCAAAAAAGCACTCGATTTTGCCTCTGAATATGAGGATTCTGTGCTCATCGAAAAGCATATCGCAGGCCGTGAAATAACACAAGCAATTCTTGACGGAGAGGCGCTCCCTCCCGTAGAGATAATTCCCAAATGCGGATTTTACGATTATGCAAATAAATACGTTGCAAACGCAACCGAGGAAATCTGCCCCGCGCCGATAAGTGAGGAGCTTTTGGAGAAAGCGAATAAAGCTACAAAAAAATGCTTCTCTGCGTTGTATCTGTCCGATTATGCAAGAATAGACTATATAATCGATAAGGATGATAATCTCTGGTGCCTTGAAGCAAATACCCTTCCCGGTATGACTCCGACAAGCCTTATGCCTCAAGAAGCAAAAGCAATAGGTATAAGCTACGAGGATCTTTGCGATAAAATTGCAAGAATGGCTCTGTCAAAGAAAAACAAATAAAAACTTATTTTTAAAATATGCAACTTACACACGAACAAATAAAAAGCATCACTCTTGGTGCCGCATACGTTGAATTTACAGATAATAAAACTGTCTTCCACCGCTTTACTAAGGAGCAAGAAGCTCTTTACCAAACGGTAAAAAGTGATTTCTATAATAAAACACTTTCAACCTCTTGTGTGCGACTCGAATTCAAAACCGACAGTTCATATCTGTTTATCAAGACACAGCTAAAGCCAAGATCTTCACGAAAATTTTACTCGCTCGACGTTTTTGTCAACGGTAAATTTCACGGAGCTATGAGCGGCTCAATAAATTGTGATGATAACATCATTGACTCAAAGGAATTCCATATCGGAGAAAATGGCAAAAGCAAAACCGTTCGTATACACCTTCCCTGGTCGTGCTCGTCGGATATAATCGAGCTTTCTGTTGACGATGGCGCTTTTATAGAGCCTATCAAAAAAGCAAAGAAAATGCTTTGCTTTGGCGACTCGATCACGCAAGGATATGATGCAACGTATACAAGCAATTCCTATGCATCGAAGCTGACGATTTACCTTGATGCCGAGACACGAAACAAGGGTATTGGCGGTGAGATATTCCGCCCCGAGCTTGCAAGCATCAAGGATTCCGACTTTGATCCAAGCATAATCACAGTAGCATACGGTACTAATGATTGGGCAGCGGATATATCAAAGGATGATCTCTGCGCCCAAATAGACGGTTTTTTCGACTCATTGGTAGAAAACTATCCAAGTGCCAAAATATTTTGCATAGCCCCTATTTGGAGAGCGGATTGGCAAGCACAGCACACCTTTGGCGAGTTCTTAAGTCTAAAGGAGGAGCTAATAAGGATAGCGAAAAAATATCCGAGCATAACGGTTATTAACGGATTTGACTTTGTACCCCACGAATGCGAATTGTTCAGTGATAAATATCTTCACCCCAATGACGATGGATTCTCACACTACGCAAAGAATCTTATAAGCGAAATTGAGAAATATTTGTAATAATGCGGTGCCGACTTTCAAGCAAAGGCACCGCAAAATTATAAGGATAAATAGATTTTATAAAATAAAAGATAAAACACTTGACATAAAAAGATAAATCTGCTATAATGTTTTACGGAAAATATTTCGGGATGTAGCGCAGTTGGGGACGTTTGCGAGCGCACCCGGTGGGTGATTTAGCGAGCAATAAGGAGTGGCAGTGACTTGCCGATTGTCGAGCTTTGCGATGACAGAGGCTTAGTCACAACAGGAAGCGCAGCGGACAACTGCGAAAAATAAAACTTAAAATTGAATATTTCGGGATGTAGCGCAGTTGGTAGCGCGCGTGCTTTGGGAGCACGATGTCGCAGGTTCGAATCCTGTCATTCCGACCAATTCGGGTATTCATAAGGCATTTGAATACCAAAAATCGCGGTTTTGACCGCAGTTGAAGCCGCAGGGGTAACTCTGCGGCTTATTTTATTTACTGCATTAAAACAATTTTCGGAAAAGCGAGGTGCCAAAGTTATGGCAGAAAAGAAATACATAATTGATAATGCCGAACTGATGGCAGAGTGGGATTGGGAAAGAAACACAGATGTTGCTCCATCGCAATTAACACTTGGAAACAATAAAAAAGCGTGGTGGAAATGCAAAAAAGGACACGAGTGGCTGGCTTCGGCAGTTCATAGAAACAAAGGGAGTGGCTGCCCATATTGTTCAGGTCGGTATGCCATTAAAGGTGAAAACGATTTGCAAACGGTTAATCCCTCTTTAGCGAAAGAATGGAATTATGATAAAAATAATGGATTAACTCCCTCGGACGTAATGCCTAATAGTGTCATAAAAGTTTGGTGGAAATGTACCAAGGAACACGAGTGGCAAGCAACGATAGACGGTAGAAACAGAGGTAATGGTTGCCCATATTGTTCAGGTCGGTACGCTATTAAAGGTGAAAACGATTTACAAACCGTCAATCCCTCTTTAGCAAAAGAATGGAATTATGAAAAAAACAACGGATTAACACCTATGGATGTAACTCCAAATAGCGGACAGAAGGTATGGTGGAAGTGTAACAAAGGCCACGAATGGCAAGCAATAATTGCCAATAGAAATAAGGGTGTTGGATGCCCTGTCTGCAATTCCGAACGAAATACTTCTTTCCCTGAATATGCGATTGTGTATTATCTAAAAAAATATGGTATAGATGTAATACATTCGTCCAGAGAGAAAGGTTATGAATTAGACATTTATATCCCATCTAAAAAAATTGCTATTGAATATGATGGGTCGTTTTGGCATGAAAACAAAACAAAAAAAGACTTAGAGAAAAATCAAAAATACAAAAAAGATGGCATCAAATTATACAGAATAAGAGAGGAACTGCCTCCGTTGAATGACAGTTCTATCGATTACATTGTTAAAGAAGATCGAAAAGAGTTGTCAAAAATTTTAAAAATCATTTTAAGCGAAATAATTGGTATTATTGTTGACATTGACTTAGAAAGAGACAGTGTTTCCATAGATAATTTGCGCGACTACACAGAAAAAAAGAATTCTCTTTTATTCTCCAATCCTGAAGTAGCGAAAGAATGGGATTATGAAAAGAATGGTAATTTAAAGCCTGAACATTTCGCAGCGAATAGTAATAAAAAGGTTTGGTGGAAGTGTATCAATGGACACGAATGGCAAGCGGCAATAGTAACCAGAAACAAAGGACACAGATGTCCATACTGCTCCGGCAAAAAAGCCATAAAAGGTCATAATGATTTACAAACAGTTAATCCGACGTTAGTAAAAGAATGGAACTATGGTAAAAATATTGAATTAAACCCCTCGGATATAATGCCTGATAGTGGAAAAAAAGTCTGGTGGAAGTGCAGCAAAGGACACGAGTGGCAAGCAACGATTCAGCATAGAAATAATGGGATCGGGTGTCCGTATTGTTCGGGGCGATTTGCTGTTAAAGGCGAAAATGATTTGCAAACAGTTAATCCTACTTTAGTGAAAGAGTGGCATTATGAAAAAAACAATGGATTAACACCTATAGACGTAAAGCCTAATAGCCAGAAGAAAGTATGGTGGAAATGTAGCAAAGGGCATGAATGGCAAGCTATAATAGCAAATAGAAATAAAGGAAGCGGTTGTCCTATTTGCAGAAAAAGCAAAAGCAGCGGCAAATAAGTTTTATTTTTGGGGGGCAATAATGAAAAATTATCTATCTGAAATTGAACAACAATATTTTTTAGAACTAAAAGAATTCTATTCCCCGCATTTTCCTACTTCAGAGGAATTAGATGTTTTTATTGATAAAGCTCTTCAACTTGATTGGGACAATCGAAATCCGCGGCAAATGCTATTTCAAGTTCAACGATTTGTTTCGTTAGCAACTGAAATTGATAATGTTCGCCCGGCAAGAGACGGCTTGCGAATGTTATTTTTAAAATGTTGCATGGAATCATTAGCAAAATTAGCAAGTAAAGAAACCAAAGAGTTTTATGAGTGTTTTGCTAATTGTTTTAGCGAAGACGGAAGAAATTATATTCTAAATAAATTTTCCTTGTCTTTCATTGAGTGCTCTAAAAATGGATTAACAATTCATGAGGGGGGCAATCTCAACATTGCAGATGTTTTATCAATAATAAAAACTATGCGAGATATGGTTGTCCACGAGGGAAACTATTGGGAATTACAACTTTTTGCTCATGACAAAGATTCTGCATGGCTTACACATATAGAAACAAATAAGCAACTATTGTCCAAAGCTACTTACAATAATAGTTCAAAACAAGTTGTAACATATCATTTTGAAACTACTTTGCAATATGAAAAATTTATATTCTTTTTTGTTGAAGCGTGTAAAAATTATATAAGCAACTACATTGATAACAAAATGATGCAACACAAATATTAATCCTATTCTGTTGTAATCCCATCAACCTCTTGCACCCCCTAATGCCAAAATGCACCCCCTTGTTTCCGGTTGGTTTTCAGCATTTTCTGCAATTTGGCGTTTCTATTATTATCTACGCCTAAACCCATATCGAGTGTTCATAACACATCTGAGTTATGGACACTCTATTTCTTTTTGCCTGTGTTTACTTTTTCTTTAATATTTAATTTTTGAGCAGGGTTTCTGCTCTTTTTTTATTTTTTCTTTTGTTTTTAAATTTATTATACTGCGCTTGGGAGATACAGCATCGCAAATTTTGAGGGCTGACGATTACATTCGTCAGCCCTTTGTATATTCTATTATAATCGGCAAATTCAATTTGCCGATTTAGTTGTTTGATTTATCTTCACCATATATGGCAGCATAAAAATAGTTGGTAAGCGTTTGTGGGCTTTCCTTCATTCCGTTGTGAAGCCACCACCGGATCATTTCTACAAAGGTTGCTGAAATATGATTGCTCCAATAATCGTCGGGAAGCTCTCTTGGTTTCTTTCCACCTAAAAGGTGCGGGTGGCTATTGATCAGTTCTTTTAGATTCTCCTTAAAGTACCGCAAAAACAGTTCGTTGTTCTCACATCCCAACAAATCCAAAATGTTATTATCGTTCTTTTGCAAGTGTTGTAATAAATGAAGCACAACAGAGGAAGGAGCATCACAAGCAAAAATGTGTTGATGCTTCTCGCCACCATCATCGGTAGCATCAAAAATATGACAAAACAGCTCTTCACAAAGCTCCTTTAACAAAAAATCTTTCGTTTCAAAGTGCGAGTAAAAAGTCGCTCTGCCAATATCGGCTTTTTCTATTATTTCTCCGACTGTAATTTGACTGTAATGCTTCTTTGATAACAGCTCGGTGAATGCATTGAATATCGCTTCTCTCGTCTTTCTTTGCCGTCTATCCATAAATTCCTCCATACAATTTTGAAAAATTGTTCGGTTTTGAACAATTCACCAAATAAATCTGTTGATTTTACTTTGGTTTTCAACTATACTATTTCTGTACAAGGTGTTCAGTAACATATATATTGTACTACAACAAAACAAATTTGTCAATGCGGAGGAATTATGAGAACAGAAAAAAACATTTTAATCGCCTTTATTCTCAACGTATCGTTTTCCATATTTGAGTTTATAGGAGGAATATTCACGGGCAGTGTTGCCATTATCTCGGATGCAGTTCACGACATCGGTGATGCTGTAAGCATCGGTGCTGCTTTCTTTCTTGAAAAGAAAAGCAAACAGCAACCGGATGATAAATACACTTACGGATACGCACGCTTTTCCGTTATCGGGAGTGTAATAACAACCCTAATACTTTTGTTCGGATCTGCGTGGGTTATTTACAATTCCGTTCTGCGTATCATCACCCCCTGCGAAATCAATTACAACGGAATGATCGTTTTTGCCCTTGTAGGAGTATGTGTAAATTTCTGTGCGGCATTCTTTACACATGAGGGCGCTTCACTCAATCAAAAGGCGGTCAATCTTCACATGCTTGAGGACGTGCTTGGTTGGGCGGTAGTTCTTGTAGGCGCGGTTGTTATGCGCTTTACCGATTTTGCGATAATTGACCCGATCATGTCTGTATGCGTTGCTGTGTTTATCTTTATCAACGCATTCCGTAATCTTGCCGCATCGGTTGAGCTTTTCCTTGAAAAGACACCGAGGGGTATCGACGTTGAGGAGATATGCGAGCATCTGAACAGAATAGACGGCGTTTTGGGAGTTCATCA
>JAZQZG010000063.1:0-39426 GCA_045633925.1 Eubacteriales bacterium | reverse complement strand
CCCACCTTTCAAAAACCTTGAAACTGGGGTGTTTTTTTGTTTTACATAATTTGTTGATTGATAAAATCGGGAGAGTCGTTAGAAATTTAAGGATATAAACCCCGACTCTTAGCCGTCGGCATTGCCGACCGACTCTTGGCTGTCGGCACTGCCGACTTTTTTCAAAAAAGCGGAAAAGCCAAACACAAAAAACGGGAGGAGCAAGCCCCTCCCCTACCGCATACCAAACAATATTTATTCGTAGGGGAGTGCCTTGGTGCTCCCGAAAACAATCGAATATCGCAAAATCATCAATCAACTCAACCAATTAAAACAAAACATAAATCCCCTTTGAAAGTGTTTGGTGCTACCTTTTTTCAAAAAGGTAGCACCAAACACAAGCTAACTAATATTCTTAAAATATCCTTGCGCTTCCTTGCAGACGGGGCAGATCGGGGGCGGATTTTTACCCTTTACCACGTTTCCGCAATTAAGGCATATCCACTGTGTTTCCTCGCTATCGGAGGAAAACATTTTACCGTCGATAATGCGCTGACGGTAGCAATTATATCTCTCCTCGTGCATTTTTTCTATTGCTCCAACCTTTTCAAAAAGGAAAGCAAGCTCGGAAAAGCCCTCCTCCTTTGCCTCCTTTGCAAACTGCGCGTACATAGAGCTCCACTCAAAATGCTCGCCGCCCGCGGCAGTCTCAAGATTCTTCTCGGTCGTTGAATATCCGCCAAGATACTTAAACCAAATCTCTGCGTGCTCCTTTTCATTGTGCGCCGTCTCGCAGAATATCTCGGAAACGTCAACGAATCCGTCTGTCTTTGCCTTCTCCTCAAACCATTTATAACGGAGATACGCCTGAGATTCGCCCGCAAGAGCCGTATGGAGATTCTGCTCGGTCTTAGTGCCCCTCAACGCCTCGGGCGCGATTCCTACCTGATAGTCCTTTGCCATAAAAAATGCCTCCCTTGAATAAAATTTTATAATTTTATTTTAACCAAGGAAGGCAAAAATATTCTGTTTTTCCAAAAAAAGAGATTACTTTCTGCAGCTCTCAACGAAAGCTTTCATTATTGCAAAGCAAGCATCGTCGCCCTCAAATCTCTTCTCGGGATGCCACTGAACACCCGCAACGAATCTGCGCGAGGGCATATATATAGCCTCGATGAGTCCGTCCTCCGAGAAGGCAAACGCCTCAAAGCCCTCGCCAAGTGCTCTCACGTTCTGATGATGATAGCTGTTTACCAATATATTCTCTGCGCAAATTCCGAATTTCTCCTGCGCGCCCTTTTCCACCTTAACGCTGTGAAAAGCTCTTTTACCGTCAAGAGTATGATGCACAAGGCGAGTCTGCGCCTGAGAATATATATCCTGATATATGTCTCCGCCCGAGCCTATATTCATAACCTGAACGCCTCGACAGATACCGAGTATCGGCATATCTGCATCGAGCGCCATCTTGTAAAGCTTAAGCTCAAGCGCATCTCTCTCGTCGCTGATAGCGCCGCAGGCGGGAATCATCTCCTCGCCAAAATAAGAGGGTCTGACGTCGGGGCCGCCCGTAAATATCACTCCGTCGCAAAGCGAGAGCGCATCCGCAAGCAGCGCATCGTCATCCGTCACCGACGGAAGCATTATAGCTATGGCTCCCATTTTGGAGAGCTCCTTTATAAAATCGGGAGAGATTCTGTACACTTCCTTCTGCGCATCTCCCTGAGGGGTAAGTCCTATAACGGTTCTTTTCATAAGTCTCTCCTTTACTCTCTGTCAACAGTAATAACCGCAAAATAATTAGGATCGATCTCGGAGATCTTATCGCTGACAAGCTCCTTTATCCTCTCGTTATCCTGCTTCATCTCAAAGGGCACCGTCACGTCAAAAATAAGATTTGAATGAGTAGTACCCTCAACGTAACGAAAATCGTGTATCGTCATTCGCACGTCGATCTCCTTTACGGCACAAGCAACCTTCACTCTAAGCGCGCTGACCTTCTCGTCATCCGTAACTATCGGATCCATATGTATGGTAGCTCTGATTCCCAATTCGGAAAAGAGCCTTTTTTCCACGTTATCTATACAATCGTGCGTTGCAAAAACGTCTGCCTTGCCGTCAACCTCTGCGTGGAATGAGCAGATAGTATTTCCGGGGCCGTAGTTATGAACGACCATATCGTGAACACCGAGTATCTCCTCGTATTCAAGAGCGATCTTTACGATTCCGTCAACCACCTCGGGCTCGGGAGCCGAGCCGAGAATAGAATTTTTCGTTTCGTTAAGCACCTTGATTCCTGCAATAAATATAACTACCGCAACGGCAACACCCATATATCCGTCTATATCAACGCCCGAAAGCTTTGCTATAATTGCCGACACCAAAACCGCAAAGGTTGCTCCCGCATCCGAGAGGCTGTCGGTAGCCGAGGCGCGTATTACGTCGGAATTGAGCTTCTTGCCTGCCGATCTTCCAAAGAAGAAGAGCCAGAGCTTTGCCAAAACCGAAACACCGAGAATCACCATAACCAAAATGCTGTAATCGGTATCTGTCGGCTCGATTATCTTCTGTATCGACTCAGAGAAAAGGCTTATCGACACAAAAAGGATCAAAAAGGATACTATCATCGAGGCTACGTATTCTATGCGAGCGTATCCAAAAGGATGCTCTCTGTCGGCAGGCTTTGCCGATATTTTAAACGTGATAAGCGATACCACCTGCGAGCCCGCATCAGAAAGATTATTGACCGCATCTGCCGTAATGGAGATAGCTCCGCTCAAAATTCCCGCAAAGAGCTTAAAGCCCGCCAAGAAAAGATTGACCGCAATACCGATGATTGCAACAGCGCTACCGCACCTCTGTCGCACAGCCGGATCCTTTACGTTGTTATGGTCCTTTACAAAAAGTCTTAAAATGAAATCTGCCATATTCTCAAACCTCTGAAAAATTAAAATCTGAAATATAAAAACGGATTATACCCCGCTCCTGCGGTGTAGCATACCGATATTACAAAAGCCAAAGTCGGAATCACCAAGGAAAGGCTCGGAAGCCTTGCACTCAAAAATGAATATATACGGGACGGGAGAGACGTAGAGCCTATTATAAGAATTGCAATAAAGGGCAAAAGTCCCAAAAGCAGATAAAGCTCGCTTTGCAAGGCAAAGCTCTCCGCTCCCGCAAAAAAGAGTCTTGACAGCAGAGAAATCGCTCTCTCAACTGAAAGAGTCGCTCCGTCAGAGGCAAAGATAAGCCATCCCCAAAATATAAAGAAGAGCGAATATATCCTTGCTATCAGAGTCGGTATCAATTTGAGTATTCTGCCAAGGAAGAGCTTTTCTATGATAAGCAAAACGGCAAAATACGCGCCCCACAAAAGAAAATTCCAGGACGCTCCGTGCCAGATTCCCGTAAGGCTCCAAACGACAAGGAGATTGAATACAAGGCGCGCCCGAGAGCATCTGCTCCCTCCGAGAGGAATATAGACGTATTCACGGAAAAAGGAAGAGAGCGTTATATGCCAACGCCTCCAAAACTCACTCACCGACCTTGAGGTGTAAGGATAATCAAAGTTTTTGACAAGCTCAAAGCCAAACATTCGTCCAAGGCCTATCGCCATATCGGAATATCCCGAAAAGTCAAAGTATATCTGCATTCCAAAAAAGAAGATGCAAAGCAGAGCGCCGATAAAGCTCTCGGAGGCACAAAAAGCCTCAAACATACTACCCGATGCATTTGCCAAAATCACCTTTTTTGCAAATCCGCACAAAAAAGTACGAATTCCGCTTGCAATCATAGAGAGGCTGTGCTCTCTGTGGCAAAGCTGACTCTCAACGTCGCTGTATTTTACTATAGGGCCTGCGATGAGCTGAGGAAAAAGCGCGATATACGCTCCAAAGCTTATAAAGCTTTTTGCATATTGCACGTCCCCTCGATAGACGTCGATAACGTAGGATATTGCCTGAAAGGTATAAAACGATATACCTATCGGCAAAAGAATGCCTAACGGCTCGACACCGAAAATCGACTCACGCAGAAAATCAAAGTATTTAAAATACACCAAAAAGGAAAGATCAAAGGCTATGGCAACTATCAGCAATGCTCGCCTCAATCGGCTCCCCTCTCTGCATCTGCCAATGAATATGCCAAAGAGAAAGGTTACGAGCACCGTGAGCAAAAATATCGGCAGTAGCCTAAGCTCGCCAAAGGCATAAAACAGAATGCTCAGAAAAAGAATAACCGCATTTTTTGCTCTCCTCGGAGAGGCATAATAGAGTATCAGCGCAACAGGCAAAAACAAAAATATAAATTCAAGCGAGGAAAAGAGCATATACGCCCCCTTAAAGTTTTATGTACCTCGCACAGAGCATACGCTCTTTCCCCGACCTTAAATTTAAATTGTTTTTGCAAAATTACCTTAAAAGAAAGGTTTACTTTCCAAGTCTTTCGGCTTCGCTTGCGGCATAGAGAATACCTATCTTGCCGCTCTCGTAGGTAAGTCCGCCCTGAAGATAAGCAATATACGGCTCACGCAGAGGGCCGTCTGCTGAAAGCTCGATAGACGAGCCCTGAGTAAAGGCGCCTGCCGCCATTATTACCTTGTCGGTATATCCCGGCATATCCCAAGGCTCGGGGGTAACGTAGGAATCTACGGGCGAGCCTGCCTGAATACCTCTGCAGATAGCACAAAGAGCATCGGGCGAATGAGTTATAACCGACTGAATTATATCGTATCTGCTCTCGTTCCACGAGGGCTCAACGTCAAAGCCAAGACCGTCCTTGCCAAAGATATAAGCGGCAAGATGCGCAGTCTTTATTGCCTCGGCTGTGGTATGAGGAGCATAGAAGAGTCCCTTATACATAGATTTTGTCTGACCCAAGGATGCGCCAACCTCAAGACCGCACCCAACCGAGGTAAGTCTGTAGGATGCAAGCTCAACGGCTCTCTTAGTGCCTGCGATATATCCGCCCGACTCTGCCATACCGCCACCCGGATTCTTGATAAGCGAGCCGATTATCATATCTGCGCCAACAGCGCAAGGCTCTCTCGTCTCGGTAAACTCACCGTAGCAGTTATCAACAACAACGTATGCATCGGGGCAAAGAGGCTTTACAAAGGAGATTATCTCTCCAATATCGTCAACAGAGAGCGTTCTTCTGTTAAGATATCCCTTTGAGCGCTGAATAAAGATAACCTTTATTCTCTCGCCCTCCGCCTTAAGGATCTGCTCTATTTTTGCCTTATCAAATGCGCCGTCGCAAAGAAGATCTGCCTGGCGGTATTCAACGCCAAAATCCTTAAGCGAGCCGTTTCCGCTCTCGCCTACGTTGCCTATCACCTCGTCAAGAGTGTCATAGGGCTTCCCCGCAATCGAGAAAAGTATATCGCCCGGGCGCAAAAGTCCGAAAAGACCGATGGTGAGCGCGTGAGTTCCGTTTGCTATGCTGTGGCGGACAAAGGCAGCCTCTGCCCCCATAACGTCTGCCCAGATAGCGTCAAGCGTATCTCTTCCTCTGTCATCGTATCCGTAGCCGCTCGTGGGCGCAAACATAGCCTCGCTCACACGGTGCTCACGGAATGCATCCATTACCTTTTTAGTATTCTCAAAGGCTATATCGTCTATTCTGCGAAAATGCGGCTCAAGAGCTCTCTCCGCCTTCTCCGCAAGCTCTAAAATTCTATTTGATATTTCCATAAATTATCTGCTTTCCTCTGCCAAAATATATTTCTCCGCAATTCTGATGCACGCCTCAACGTCCTTCATATCACAGCTCTCAACACCCGAATGAACGTATCTTGTGGGCACGGAGATAGCTCCTGCCACAGCGCCAACGCCACTCAACTGCATAGACGCCGTATCGGTACCGCCAAAGGTGAGCACCTCTCGCTGATAGGGTATCTTCTCTCTCCTTGCAATATCGCAAAGCGTAGCAGTCAACTCCTCGTGGCAGATGACGGAATTGTCCTTTATCTTAATTGCCGCGCCACCCGAGAGTGAGCACGCCATAGGCCTCGCACCGGGGGTATCTCCGGTTGAGGTCACGTCAAAGCAGAGAGCCACGTCGGGCTCGATTGCAACGGTTGCAGGTCTGCTTCCTCTGAGTCCTACCTCCTCCTGAACCGAGAATACAAAATAGATATCATCACGGGTCTTGATTCCTGCAAGTCTTTCTGCAAGCTCAAGCAAAATAAGACAACCGACTCTATCGTCAACGGGACGACCGCAAACACGGCTTGAGCAAAGCTTTGTCAGCGAAGGCTCACAAACGAAGGTATCTCCTATCGATACGTATCTCTCTGCCTCCTTTTTGCTCTTAGCTCCGATGTCAATATAAAGAGTATCAGCCTTCCAATCCGAAACCGAGGCATCGGAATTTGCGCAAAGCGCACCCTTCACGCCTCTCTCGGAAACGACTATGCTGTACGCCGAATAGGAGGCTCTGATTCCGCCAAGGAATCCTACGCGGATCATACCGTTATCCTCAATAAAGTTTACGATGAAGCCTATCTCATCCATATGAGCGCAAAGCATTACCTTTCTCTCTCCCATGCCACGCTTAACGGCAATAAGATTGCCGAGAGCATCAACGCTCGTCTCGTCAACAAAGGGATCTATCATCTCTGCAATAAGCTCTCTTATCTTAGTCTCTCTGCCCGAGGGAGAATTGGTAAGACAAAGCTTTTTAAGTGTAGTATATAAATTCATTTTTTCCTCCGAAAACCGTTATATCAAATTCTTCTTGCGAACGTAGTCTACCACATATTCGCAGGCAACTCTGTGCCCCTCTATATCGGGATGCCCCTGAGCGCCGCCCGCAAAGGTTGGCACGTCAAGACGAAAGATCCCTGCATCCTCACCGCCAAGTCGCTCGACCGCTCTGTTGACAGCCTCAACGTAAGAATCTCCAAGCTTCATAAATCTGCCTACCCACAAAATAGGTATCTGCGCCCCATAGGACTCTCTCACAAAGGAGATAAACTCGGCTGCCTTCCTCTCAACCTCGTCAAGAGGACAGATGCCAAGATCGCAATTAAGATAAAAATCGTTTGTAACGAGATTTATTACCAAAAGATCGGGAACTCTTGCAAAATCGTATTTATATGCGGCATCTCTCTTATAAGACCACGCAGAATAGAAATCAAACAAGGGATCAAACCAACTGCCCGCCAAGCCTATTCCGCTCTCGGACACTATCGAATAATCAGCACCGATTTTCTCTGCCGACATATAGGTATAACCCTTTGTCACATCCTCCCAAAGAGTGGTTTGAGGCATCTCAACACCCTTGCGACCAAGCAATCCCATTCCACAGCTGAGGCTGTCTCCGATATACTCGATATATTTTTCCTTATTCGCAGGAGGCGGCAAAAGCTCACCCTCAAAGCAGATTGCGCGTATCTCGCAAAGGTTGTAGTTGCTCTCCGTCTGCTTTACCACACGCAAGACGTGAGCTGTTTTATCGTTCGGGAGCGCAATACGCAAAGTCTGCTCACCGATTTTTGCGCTATATCTGTCGGGCAGACGCTCGCCGTCGATATACACCGTAAAGTAAACGGTATCACAGCCATCCTTTTCCTTAGTTGTGTAAAGCTCTATTTCAATATCGCCATCAAAAATTCCGCAAATCTCAAAGCCCGTAGCACTGTGATCGCACCCAAGTCCGCTCTCAAGAAATTGCGAGCGTCCCAATGGCTTTATTGCTCTCAAAAGAGCCTTTGATTCAAGTCTGTTCATCTATGTCACCTCACACCCTCAGCAAAAGCTCGTAGGCTATTTTGCAGGAGGACTCATAATCGTCAAGGTGAGCCACGCAAGCCGCCGAATGAAGATATCTTGTCGGCACCGAAATAGCAAGAGTGCGAACACCGATTCCACTCTTGTGAATATGCGAGGCATCGTTTCCACCCGACAAATATCTCTTTACCTGAAGGGGTATTTCCCTCTCCGCAGAGATAGCAAAGGCAAGGTCGATAAGTCCCTTATCGTATATCGTGCCTCTATCGGCAACAGAGATAACTGCGCCGTGCGAGAGATCCGCAACACGCTTATTTGCGGGCGCATCGGCAATATCACCGACAGCGGTCGACTCGAACACAAGCGCTATATCGGGGCGTATCCTCTCAGCCACAGCCTCAGCGCCCGAATAACCGATCTCCTCTCTCACCGTAAAGCAGAAATATATATCAAGATCGGCAGAAAGTTCCTCTTTTTTTATCCTTCTCATAAGCTCGATAAGAAGAGCGCACCCCATTCTGTCGTCAAGAGCCTTGCCCTTAATGGTTTTTCCGTCCGCTCCAAAGAAGAAAAACTCGGAATCAAAGGTGGCAAAATCTCCGACAGAGACGTATTTTTCTGCCTCTTCCCTATCCTTTGCTCCTATATCAATATAGAGCTTTTCGCTATCGGGCGCAGAATCCCTCTCGGATCTCGATTTGTGATGTATCGCCTTTGAGCATACAACGCCCGAGATAAGCTCTCTCTCGTTTCCAACGAATATCTTTCTGCCTGCCATAACCGAAGAATCTATTCCGCCAACGCAGGCAAATGTGAGCATTCCATCTCCCTTTATCTGCTCTATCATAAAGCCAACCTCGTCCATATGCGCAGAAAGCATTACCTTCTTGCGAGCCTCTGCGTTTCCGGTGGAAATTCTTGCGATGATATTTCCCATTCTGTCGCGCGCTATCTTATCGGCATATTTCTCCGCCTCTGCAAACAAAGTACCGGCAACTCTATCCTCACATCCCGTAGGTCCAAAGATAAGGGAAAGCGCACGAATAAGCTCAAGTCCGCAAAGATTACTTATATCAACTCTACTCATATATCAAGCGCCTCCTCGGAAAAATCTTTTGCGATCTCTGCATCGACAGAAAATGCCTTTAAAAAGTCGCAAAGCGTCTGAGCATCCTCAAGCGAGATCACCTCGTTATAAGTGTGCATATTACGCAAAGGAAGCCCCACGTCAACCACGGGAATTCCGCAGGATGCAAGATTTACGCAAACGGCATTCGTACCCGTGGAGGACGCCTCCGCCTTTGGCGTATAAGGCAGCTCCTCTCTCTTGCAAAGCTCGATTGCTCTTCTTGTGAGAGCTCGGTCGGTCGATGCGCAAAGCGAGACCGAGATTCCTCCGTCCATCTCAACGCTCTCTCTATCGGACACGTCGGATGCGTTAGCCAGATTTACGTCGATGACAACGGCATAATCGGGCTTTATTCTGTTTGCGCAAACGTATGCGCCTCCGCTCTTTGCACTCTCCTCTCGGCAAGAAAGCGTAAGATATATATCCGCCGCAAGATCCTTTGCATCGATCTCCGAGATCGCTCTTATAGCTATTGCGGCGCACGCCTTGTTGTCAAAGCTCTTGCCCGCAATTCTATTGTTCAAAAGTCGACTGTAAACAGGAGCAAATCCTACCGGCGTGCCCACGCAAACAATCTGCTCAAGCTCTTCTTTAGTGTATCCGAGCCCCACGTCAACAAGCATTTTATCCATAGCGGGAAGCTTGCCGTCCCCATCTCTTAAGTGAGGAGGGGTTGACGCAACAACTCCTCTTATCTCTTGCTTGCCGTATATAATTACGTCTGCCGCCTGCATAATAGCTCTATCCACGCCGCCGATATTTGCAATACGCAAAAATCCGCCCTCGAGCACCTCTGCCACAACAAAGCCGATCTCGTCAAAATGCGTATCGATCATAAGCTTTGGAGCGTTTTCCTTTCGGCTCTTCTTTATAAATACGTGATTTCCCACTCCGTCGCAAAACGACTCGTCAAAGAGCTCTGCATATTCACGAACAAGCGCATCCTTTGCTCTGTGCTCAAAGCCCGATACCGACATAAGCGAGCAAAGCTTTATTATATCCCTCTCCAAAAGCTCTGCGCGCTCTTTGTCAATCGCAAGCTTTTCATTTTCCATATTTTCGTCCATAGTAATCTCCAAAATTATCCCCAATATTTTTTATCAAGACTGCGATACTGTATCGCCTCGGCAATATGATTTGCCTTTATCACCTCAGATGCATCCATATCGGCAATAGTACGCGCAACGCGAATTATTCTGTCATATCCGCGTGCCGACATTCCCATTCTGTCGTAAGCCGCGCGAAGAAGCGCACCTGCCGCATCATCCATAGCGCAATATTTTCTTATAAGCGCAGAATCGAGCTGTGCGTTGCAATATATTCTTCTATCTCCTATATCGTCCATTCTCGCAATAGCAAAGGCTCTTGCGTGCGTCACCCTCTCACGAATCTCCGCAGAGCTCTCGGCAGGAGCCGAGCGCGAGGAGAGCTCGTCAAAAGAAAGCGACGGAAGCTCTATCTGTATATCTATTCTGTCAAGCATAGGCCCGCTTATCTTGGATATGTATCTCTTTACGTCTCCCTCTCGGCAGGTACAAGGCTTTGTCGGATGTCCAAAGAATCCGCACCGACAAGGGTTCATTGCCGCAACGAGCATAAAGGAGCACGGAAAGGTTACTCGTCCGCTCGCTCTCGTTATCGTAACGGTTCTGTCCTCGATAGGCTGACGAAGCGCATCGGTCACCTGCTTTGGAAATTCAGGGAGCTCATCCAAAAACAAAACTCCGTTGTGCGCAAGCGAAACCTCGCCCGGCATCGGATTTGCGCCACCTCCGACAAGGCTCACCGAGCTCATCGTGTGATGAGGCGAACGGAACGGTCTTTGCGAGAGGAGCGATACTCCCTCGCTAAGCGTTCCCGCAACCGAATGAACCTTAGTCACCTCGATAGCCTCCTCAAAGGTAAGAGGCGGCATTATCGTGGGTATTCTCTTTGCAAGCATAGACTTTCCCGTACCCGGAGGGCCTATGAGCAATATATTGTGACCGCCTGCGGCGGCTATTTCAATAGCTCTCTTTGCCGCACTCTGTCCCTTTACGTCGGCAAAATCAAGAGTGCTTGAGCGCACAGCGCTCTCAAAAGCGTCTCTGTCGCACTCAACGGGATCAAGTCTGCGCTCTCCGTTAAGATGCTTTACTATCTCCGTGGCGTTCTTAACCGAATAAACGGTTATACCCTCGACAGCCGATGCTTCCTTTGCATTCTCGGCAGGGGCAAAGAACTCACGAAATCCTGCGTTTCTTGCCGCAACGCACATACAAAGAACGCCTCTCACTCCTCGAAGCTCACCCGACAGCGAAAGCTCGCCAACAAAGCATTTATCCTCAAAGCTCACGTCGGAATGAATATATCCGCCACTGCGCAAAAGTCCCATAAGCAAAGCCACGTCAAAGGCGGAGCCCTCCTTACGCTTATCGGCAGGAGCCAAATTTATGGTTATATCGGCAACGGGAAAGCGATATCCGCTGTTCTCGCAGGCGGTAAAGACTCTTTCCTTTGCCTCCTTGACTGCAAGATCAGGCAGACCTACGAGTTCAAAACGAAAGAGTCCTTTCTTCGCATTGCACTCAACGGTCACGATAAATCCGTCTATTCCGTGTAAGCCGGCGCTGTAAATTTTAGATAGCATATCGGCATCTCCTAAAAAAATGTTATACATAATTATTCTATCACAAAAAGCAGTTTTTTACAATATTTACATAAAATAATCTTCATTCCACCTCGACTTTTTCTACCTCGAATTTTTAAAAAATGTTTCATACATAATTTGTTAACATTTTAGTGATATACTGAAATGAAAATATTGTCAAAAAATAAAAGAGAGGAGGCTGCTATGAACGTAATCAAAAAAATATTCAAAGCTATGTTCTTTCCGCATTTAGCAATTGTTCTATTTATAGATCTTCTCGTAGCGTTCTATGCGGTATACGCCTCAGCAATCCTCCCTATCTTCAGTAATATAAGAATCATGTCTTATATTATTTTGACATATGCGACAATTCTGACTCTTTGTGCAATTCCCGAAATAATCACGCGCGTCTCAAACAGAAAAATTCGCGCCTCTTATTTCAAAAGACTGAGATCGGATACTCAGTTCAAAATAAACCTCTCGCTCTACGGAACACTTGCGTACAACACACTTTACGCATCCTTCCAGCTCTTTACCGGTATCTCCTACAATTCAGTATGGTACTTATCCATAGCAGCCTATTACACGCTTCTTGCAATAATGCGTTTTTCGCTTCTTCTCTATTCAAGAGCGAACAGAGCCGGCAATAACATCGAGACCGAGTATAAGCGTTTCCGCTTCTGCGGCACTTTGCTTCTCTGGATGAGCTCCGCTCTTGCGGCAATAGCCTTCTACATTACCTGGCAGAATCAAGAGCTTAAGCACCACAGCGCAACCACTGTAATATTTGCGATATTCACATTCATTTCATTCGCTCTTGCAATAATAAACATAGTTCGCTACAGAAAGCTTAAAAGTCCGCTCTTCCTTGCGGCAAAGCTTATCTGCCTTGTGTCCACCGTAGTCTCGATTCTCGCACTTGAAACAGCGCTCATGGGTCGATTCAGCGCACAGATAAGCGGAGAGCTTCGACAGATAATCACCGGCATCACGGGCGTAGGCGTTCTCACCGTGACAATCTGCGTCGGTCTGTTTATGCTCCTTAAAGGCACAAGAGAGCTGCAAAAATTAAGAAAGCTCAATGACACAAACCAAAGCGAAAGCGATACAGAAGAAAAACAAAATCAACAATAAAAAATGACCGCTATATTATCAAAAGTTGATAATATAGCGGTTTTATTCATATCATTCAGCAGCCACGCTTTTCTCGTCATCTCCCCTCACGGTAAGACAAACGAGTCTCTCGAGCAACCTCGTGAACGGCGCAAACGCTATCGCATTCAAGACGTTAAACAACGTGTGAACGATGGCTATTCCCCACATATCTATCGAGGAGGATTCCGCCGCCGAAAAGACGTCAAAAACGCCAAAGGCGCCCAGCAGATACGCAACGAGATAATAAAGCGAGAGCCAGATTACCACACCGAAAAGATTAAAATAAAGATGCACGAATGCCGCTCTCTTGCCGTTTTTGTTAGCCCCCAGCGAGGAGAGCATTGCTGTAACACAGGTACCGATATTCTGCCCCAAAATTATAGGTATTGCCATCGAGAAATTTATCGCTCCCGTGGTGGAGAGCGCCTGCAAAATTCCAATTGATGCCGAGGAGGATTGAACTATCACCGTCAGCACCGTTCCCGCAAGAACTCCCATTATGGGATTTTTGAAAACCGTCAGAATATTTACAAAGGACTGATTATCCTTAAGAGGCGCAACTGCGCTCGACATAAGACTCATTCCAACCATGAGAACCGAAAAGCCGAGAAATATCGTAGCTATATCTCGAAGCGTCTGCTTTTTTGAGAAGGTCAAGAGAATTATTCCGATCAGCGCAAGTATCGGCATCCAAAAATCAGGCTTTAGATATTGAAATATCCTCAGAGCGCTACCGTCTGAGGATACTCCGTTGAGCGCTGTCAGCCAGGTGGTAAAGACCGTTCCGACGTTCGCTCCTATGATAACGGTTATAGCTCCGGATAAAAGCATAGCTCCCGAATTTACAAAGCCCACAACCATAACGGTCACGGCAGAGGAGGACTGTATTACGGCTGTCGTGGAAAGTCCGAGCAAAAAGCCCTTAAATCCGCTTGAGGTAAACCTCTCAAGAACCGAGGAGAGCCTCTCTCCCGCGCTCTCTTTAAGCGAGTTTCCCATGATCTCCATTCCAAAAAGGAAGAGAGCGAGTCCGCATATAAGCCACAGTAAATTCATAATCTATCCTTTCAAAAAAGCAAACCGCTACTTAAGATCAGATTCCAACCTCCGCAAAGGCTCCATCCGAATATGTAACTATGCTCTTTATGCCGTTTGCACGAAGGATATCAAGGCACTCCTCAAAATAAAAGGTCAAAGTCTCCTTGCTGTGCGAATCGGATGAAAGAATTATATGCTTGTTTTTATTCTTTATCTCGCCAAGCATAAACTGTGCCGGGTACGGAAGCTTCTTATAGCCTCTCGAGATAGCTCCCGTGTTCATCTCTATAAGATCGCATACCGAAAGGCTATCAGAGAGCGTCTCAATCGCTCGCCTTTGATATATTTCCGAGCTCTCATCCACAACGCCAAGCTTTGCAACGAGATCGATGTGTCCCAAAATATCAGGGCGCATATCGCATATACACTCGGTATAGGTATCAAAATATTTCATAGCGAATCTCATCGAATCACCGTCGCAATACTTTTCTATTGCATCCTTAACTCCGGCAAGGCTCGAATCAACGGAGACGTAATTTTCACCAAAATTCAAATAGTGACAAGAACCGATAATATAATCAAAATCACTCTTGTTATATCCCTTAGAAAATCCGTCAAGCTCGATTCCAACGAGAACGTCTATCTTGCCCTCATATTCCGCCTTGAGCGCTCTGAGCTCATTTATATATTCTCCGTTTTTCTGCTCTGCTATACAATATCTCGTATCAAAAAAGGTATAGCTATGATCGGAAATTCCGATAGCGGTCATACCGTTTTGAACAGCCTGCTCAATTATCTGTCGCGGTGTGTGCGCGCCATCGGAATAAACGCTGTGCGTGTGAAGATTTGAATATTTCATTTTTTACCTCAAAATGCTGTAATTTTAATAAAATTATAGCACATTCCCCTCTTGCAGTCAATAAATATCTAAAAATGGAAATAAAAAGAATTAAATTTCATTGACAAACTCAAAAAAAGGTTGTATAATATTACCATCTTATAATTACATAACGGAGGCTAATTATGGATTTGCTTAAGAAATTTTTCCCCATATCTTTCAAGTATAAGAACGACGGAAAAGACCTTGCTATCGGTATCATCATCTACGTTGTTGCCGCTATCCTCGCAGGTGTTCTCATTTGGCTTGCAACCGCATTAACCGGCTGGATTCCCGCTGTTGGCGCTATCATCGGTTGGTTGCTCGGTATAGTTTCCTCTATCGTAGGTCTCTACGCACTTGCAGGAATCATTATCGAAGTTCTTGTTTTTGCAAAAGTAATTAAGGAATAAAATTAGTACCAAATAAAAAAACGCATCCACGGATGCGTTTTTTTATTTTTCAAAGTCCGACTCTATATCAAAGCTCATTCTCTCTTTTGTCCTCGGATGAGTAAAGGAAAGCCTGATAGCGCAAAGACGTAGCTTGTTTCCGTATTCCGCAGGCGCGCCGTAGCGTCTATCCCCGCAAAGAGGATGTCTGCGAGAGGCAAACTGCGCTCGTATCTGATGAGTTCTTCCGGTATGAAGCTCTATCTCAAGAAGAGTTCTGTCCTCAAAGCGCTCAAGCACCTTGTATTCAAGTGATGCACGCTTCACTCCTTTGCGCTCGCGGTCAACGATAAAGGATTTCCCCCTCATTCTGTCATAAAAGAGAAAGTCCTCCAAAACACCCTCTCGCTCATCAATCGAGCCTACGCAAAGCGCATGATATATCTTCTTCATATCCTTGTTCTGCGAGGAAAGAGAGAGAGACGCCGCAGTTCTTGAATCAAGAGCAAAGACCATTATCCCCATCGTTTCCTTATCGAGTCTATGAACGACCAAAGGAGTCGCATCTATTCCCTTTTCCTTGAGAGCGCAGGATAAAAGATAGGGCATACAGCCCTCGCTCTCGCCCTCGGAGAGCACTCCCGCAGGCTTTACGCACACGGCAAGGCTCGAGTCAAAATAAAGTATGTCAAGCATAATGTCCTCAATCGTTCAAAATAAATCCCGTGGTGGTGACGTAGGCATTCTCCGCACCGGTGGAATCGGTTATGATTATCTTATAAAAGCAGGTGCTGCGCCCCGAGCGAATACACATAGCCTCAGCAAAGATCGTATCTCCCTTGATAGGAGAGAGAAAAACTATCTGCGAGGTCTGAGTGACGGTCGGCTTCTGTCTGAAATTCGATGCAATAGCAAAGGCATAATCCGCAACTGTAAAATAAACGCCGCCCATAACGTGGCCGAGCGCATTATTGTGTGTTTTATTAAGTTCAAGCGAGACCTTGGAATAACCGATATCAACGTCGAGTATCTGAATACCGGTAAGCCCTGCGGCATAATAATCGTTGCCGAAGATACGCACAGCCTCGTCTAAAAGTTCTTTGTTGCTCATAAAAAACTCCTTGTTTTTTAGAATAGTATAACCAATTATAGCACAAAATATATCAAAAAGCAATATAACGAATTTTAAAAAATATTTTTAAAAAGGTATTGACAAATAAATCCACATGTGATATAATAGCCAATGTTGTGGGGCATCGCCAAGCGGTAAGGCAACGGACTCTGACTCCGTCATTACCTAGGTTCGAATCCTAGTGCCCCAGCCAAAAAATACCGAGAACTTTGTTCTCGGTATTTTTTTATCCAATCCGAAGGATTGGTATGGCATCAACGCGCTTGCGCGTTGTATGGAATTGCGACAAAGTCGCGCATGGCATCGCGCAAAGCGCGTATCAAAGCTCGTTCTCCTTCGGATTGATGCCATACATTACTTCGTAATGATTCCATACGGCACTTCGTGCCAATTCCATACCGCAGGCACGCTGCGGATTCCATCCACGCCTCCGCCGTGATTTGGAGCGAGCGCGCCCCCCAATTTCCCACAACGCCTTGCAACCTCCCCGATTTTATGCTATACTAATCTCGGAAAGGCGGTATTACCTCCATTAACACGGCAAAGGAGAACACCAAATGAAAAAATTCTTGTTGTTTTTGTTTACATTTATCTTTTTGCTAAGTATGACCTCTTGTAGCGGTTATAATGGAATTATGAGAGAACATTTAAGTAATGAAGATAATTATTATGATGTTGATGCGATTTTTTGCTCATATAAAAAAGTTGATGATCGTATTTATTTGTATGTAACAGTTGAAGATAAATACGCTTTTGATCCTTCCGAATTGAATAATGAAGAAATTAGATTGGAATTGGTAGGTGTTAATTGCGACATTCTCGATGAGTGTCTTGCCAACAATGAAATACGCGAGGGCGATAAAATCACTGTAAAATGCTCAACTTGGATCTATATGGATTCAAACTTTTACTATATTGCGGAAATAAAAGGTGAAGAAAAAATGTTCTTATCATTTGACGATGGATTGAACAACATCGTAAAGCACATAGAAGATAATAAATCATTATTTTAACATTTCAACAAAACCGTGGGAGTTCGAATCCTTAATGCAACTCTCGAAAAATATCTTTTTCGTAGCCCATATACAGAAAAAAGACCAACTCACTTGTGAGTTGGTCTTTTTTCAACGAAATAAATCCCTTGCGGAATTTGTGAAATGCACTTCGTGCGTGAAATACGCTTCGCGTGTGAAATGCGCTGCGGCGCGTGAGGGGATTTATTTCATTTCACATCGACCGAAAGGGGATATTTCGCAATTTCCGCAAAGAAATTATTTCACATTCGGCAACGCCGAATATTTCACTTGCAGCCTCCCCGATTTTATGCTATACTAAAGACAGAAAGGCGGTGTAAATATGAAAATCAAAAAGCTTATATTTATTTTCTTGTTCGTTGCAATTTTAATTGCTTGTGTTTTGCCTGTAATCTTGAACGAAAATGCCGCAATATCATTTAATTCTACCCCTGCAATTGTATTTGGTATTTGTTCTGTTGTTTGGGCTATTATTGCCTTTTTAAATAAGGAGCATGGCAATGCTTTCTTATTGGGAAAGAGAAAATTGTTTATTACTTTTTTGCGTTCGCTGAAAGACAATCTCGACACAGATAGCGATGAATACAAAAAGGAATTTGCGCTTTCTTCATTTATCTTCTGTGTATCCATTCCGTTTTATATACCGCTTGTATTTTTTGCGAATAATTTTTACGTAACGCTTTCTTTGACACTTTCTGTAACGATGTTGAGAATTGTGTTCACCTTTGCGTTGGTGCTGATTCCTCGCATAGTTAAAATTGCGCAAGAAAAAAAGAAAGCTCGCATTAAGGATGAAGCGGATAGAAAAGAGCAAGAACGTCGTGAATCCATGGGAAAATGGAAATGATATAACGCAAACCCCATTTGAGTTCGAAACCTTATTGCAAAACGCAAAAAATATCTTTTTCGTAGTCTTTGTACAAAAAAATTCCTCGGACTTGTTCCGAGGATGTTTTTTTTACCTCTTCACTTTTTCTCCCTTTGAAATTTTTTTGACAAGTAATAAGTAATAGTGAATAGGCGTTAATGTAGCTTTTCGCCAAGTCGAATACAATAGTGCTCGCAAATATAGAGCGTTTAGGATTTTTTCACCACTTAAAACAAAAAAAGGCGGCGCTAAAAAAACCTTTCCCCACCATATTGACATCGTTTTTTGGGTATGATATACTGACCTTAGAAAATCCTCTCGGAGGTTAAAATGAAAAGACTATTATCAATATTTATCTGCTTGATTTTTGTATTTTCTATCGCTTCATGTGAGAAAAAAGATGCACAATCAAGCACAGAAAAAAGCAAGAGCGCAACCGCAGAAGCAGATGAAATTCAAAAGCTTGCACAAGAAATTACTGCCAATTACAATCAAGCATATCTTGATTTTTTGAAGGACAAGCAGGAATCTCACCGTTTATTTGCGCTTGTTTTCATTGATAACGATGATATTCCGGAACTGTATTTGAAAGGATCAAGTGAAGCTGAGGGCGATATGATCTGTTCCTTCAAAAACGGCTCTATAATAAAACAGCAACTCAACCGCACGGGCGGTGGAAAATACACCCCGCGAAGCGGAGACATCTTCAATCAAAACGGCAACATGGGATACTGCTACACCAACGTATACAAGCTAAGCGAGAACGGATTTTCCGAAACCTTTAATGCCTTATCCATTGAAAAAGTCGAGCACCTCGAGGGCGAAGAATACAACTTGATTTACGAGTATTTTATAGCCGGCACTCCTGCAAGCGAGACCGAATATAACAATGCTGTCAATGCCTCTTTCGATTCCTCACGCGCGGTACGACTCGACGAAAACGCTGTACCGTACGAAGAGATCGTTCAGCAGCTTGAAAAGGTATACGGCTTTAATTACTATTGATAACGTCTATTAAAAGGAATCTCGGAGAAATCCGAGGTTCCTTTATATTTATATCAAAAAAGGCAGAGAATTTTCATCCTCTGCCTTTTTATATTAAATCAAATTAAGCCATGTAGTTGTTAAGCGTGCTTCCGAGATCGTGGTCGGTGTATGCATGCCATGCAACAGCTACGTTCTTTGTAAAGTTGATATAGAGGTTCTGTCCTCTCATACCGCCCTTTGCGTAACCTGTACCGGATTTGCCAAGCTCATAGCCGTTCTCAAGAACGAGATCAACCCAAGCCTTGGAGATTATTCTCTTTCCGTTGTACATACCGCCGTCAAGGTAGATTCTTCCAAGCTTTGCAACGTCCTCACTTCTGATGTAGAGACCGGTTGCACCGATCGGATAACCCTGAGGACAGCTTGCAAATGCGTACTCACGGCAATCAGTCTTGTTAAAGAGATGCTCTGCCAAGAACTCGTCAAGGTTCTTTCCGCTGATCTTGGATACTACTCTGGAGATAAGATAGAATGCGCCGTCGGTGTACTTATAGCCCTTGTTTCCGCTAAGCTCTGCCTTAAGAACGAGCTCAAGGTAATCCTGGCTTCCCCACTTGGTTGCATCCTGAGAGTCGATATCAAGGAATCCGCCCTGAGTAAAGCCTGCTCTGTGACGCATAACGTCGTGAATGGTTATATCAGCCCACTTAGACTCGCTCACACCATAAGATTTAATTTCACTTTCAAAAATCTCACCGATAGTATCGGTAACTTTAATCTTACCCTGATCAAAGAGAATACCTATTGCGGTAACACAATAAACCTTGGTTACAGAATAGCAGTTCTGGCAGGGGTTACCACCCTTTATGGTAGTAGAATTGATGCCGCTGGTTGTACCCACAGAAATGCTGAGAACGGGCATATTCTTGGTCTTTGCCGCATTGGTGAGAGTTGTCAAAAGCTCGGATGCTATTGTGGAGCTATCATAATTCTTGAAATAGCTTCCGTTTGTGTTAGAATAAACTACGCTTGAGCCTCTCTTAGCAAGGTTGCCGGTAACCTCAACTACTGCAGCCTCAAGGCCCTTATTGCTTGTAGCATACACTGCAATAGACTGTCCGCTTACGCATACCGCATAGGCGTCGCTCTTGTTTGCTAACAAATTCTTTGCCGACTTGGATATTGCGCGGTTAGTATTTCCAATAACTATCTCTGCCTTACCATCCTCGGGTACTGCAGTATCCAAAACGACTTCATACTTTCCTGCTTTATAATTCTTATCAAGATCGCTGATCTTAATGAGAACCTTATTTGCCAAAGACTTAAATCCGTCAGCATAAACTATACGGTGAGTAGGCTCGCCGGAAAGAAGAATGTCATTAGCAAGAAGGTCGTCCTTCTTCTCTGTCTCGGTCTCACTCTCAGACTCACTCTCGGTCTCGCTATCCGACTCGCTATCGGTCTCGCTATCGGTCTCGCTCTGGGACTCGCTCTCGGACTCGCTATCGGTCTCGCTCTCGGATGCGCTCTCGGACTCGCTCTCGGATGCGCTCTCAGACTTGCTCTCGGAATCCTTCTCCTCGCTGTCGCTCTCTGATTCAACAGAAGAGTCTTTATCAGCATCGTCAGCCTTGGTGCTCTTCTCTTCATCAGATGAAGAACATGCGCAAGCCACAAGGAACATAGAAAGCACTAAAAGAAGTGCTAACGCTCTTTTTGTGAAACTTAAAAATTTCATTTTCAAAACCTCGATTTCTAAAAAATTTGAATAAATAAACTATCCATTTTTACAAAGACATTTTAGCACAATTAAATTAAAAAGTCAAGCGGGTTCTGATTTAATTATATAAATTTAACAATTTACAAATCCAAAATACAGCAAATAAACAATAGCTAAGCTACCTCAATATAAAATCCACGATACGTGAGGCGGCATAACCGTCTCCATAAGGATTTTTCGCCTGCGCCATCTCAAAATAAACCTCTTTTTTATCAAGTAACAGCTTGACGCTCTCGTATACTCCCTCCTCCTCGCATCCGATAAGACGAGCTGTGCCCGCCTCTATTCCCTCGGGGCGCTCGGTAGTATTTCTCGCCACGAGAACCGGCTTTCCAAGATAGGGTGCCTCTTCCTGAACCCCTCCCGAATCGGTGAGTATCATATAACTGTGCGCCAAAAAATTATGAAAATCAAAAACACCCAAAGGGTCGATAAGAAAAATCCTTTCCTCTCCGCAGAGCTCCTCATTTGCAATCCTTCGAACTTGTGGGTTTGGATGCGTAGGATATACCACGCAAACGTCCGCATACTCTTCAACTATCCGAGAAAGCGCTCTGAAAACCCCTCGCATATTCTCACCGAGATTCTCGCGGCGGTGCATAGTCAGCATTATAATTCGATATCTTTTAAGAGACTCAAGAACAGGATGCGTATAATTTTCACTCAACGTAAATCTCATAGCGTCTATCGCAGTATTCCCCGTAACCAAGATCTTCTTTTTATCGATACCCTCTAAAATCAGATTTTCTCTCGCCCTCTCAGTAGGCGCAAAATGATATTTTGCCACAAGTGATATTGCTCGCCTATTAAACTCCTCGGGATAGGGGCTCTTTATATTATAGGTTCGAAGTCCTGCCTCAACGTGTCCTACGTCGATTCCACAATAAAACGCCGCAAGCGCGGCAGAGAATGCCGTTGATGTATCCCCGTGAACAAGCACAAGCTCGGGGCGCTCAGACTCGAGCACTCGTGTAACCGATTCTATCACGTTACACGTGAGAGTCGGCAGACTCTGCTCCTTTTGCATAACCGAGAGCGCATAGTCGGGAATCACTCCAAATGCGCAAAGCACGTCCTCAAGCAATTCCTTATGCTGTCCACTTGTACAAACCACCGCGTTGAGAGTTTTTCTTTCTCTCATTTCATAAATAACAGGGCACATTTTTATTGCCTCAGGTCTCGTTCCAAACACCAACATTACCTTTTTCATATATCACCGCCAAAAAAATATTCAAGATTATCTTTGACAGCGCACACGAGGCTTATTCACCGCAACCTCCGAATACTACATTTTTATTATATATATACCCTTGCAAAAAAAGCGATTATGTGCTAAAATAAAAATAATCAAAAAAAAATAAAAAATTTTCAAAAAACTCCAACGAAAATCAAACCTTGTGTGTATATATACCAGTGAGACAAAAACATAGCAAAAAATTCTCTCATAAAATATTGCCATCAAGGCTACATAAAAATTTCGGAGGAAGAAATGAAAAAACTTTTAAGTATCATCTTAGTTGCATTACTTGCTTGTTCCACACTCGCATCCTGCAACGCAATTGAATCAAAGAACGATGCAGCGGACACTTCCACAAGCATCGAAACAGAGGCTAACAAAGATAGCGAAAAGATCGAAGCCGAAATCCCTGACACGGTAGAGGGAACTCTCACCTACATCGGACTCAGAATCAACCCTGAGATAGAGATGGTTGCTGACGAGAACAACACCGTGCTTTCCGCAAATGCAGTAAACGAGGACGGAGAGGTTCTTCTTTCCACAGTTGAGCTTGAGGGCAAAACCGTTGAGGACGCTACGGTAGATTTCACCGAAGCTGCTATCGACCTCGGTTACATGGATCCCGCTAAGGGCACCGACACAGTTTACGTAGACGTTAACAGCGAAAGCGAAGAGGTTGCAGAGAAGGTTGAAAAGAGCCTTAGCGACAAGCTCACAAAGTATTTCACCAACAAGGGTCTTACAGGCAAGGTTTCCGAGGAGGTTCTTAAAACCTACATCGATACCGCTGATGAGTGGAACGTATCTCCCGGTCACGCAAAGCTTATCGTGAGAACCCTTTCCGCTAACCCCGAGCTCACCTATGACGAACTTCTCGACCTCACCGTTCGCGAGCTTCTTGAGATCCTTAAGGCTGACAAGCACGAGGATAAGATCAGCGTAAACGTTAAGGACGAGTACAAAGCAGAGATCGACACCGTTAAGGATTCCTTCAAGAACCTCTTCGAGCTCCGTGAGGAGATAGAGGATATCGAGGACAGACTCGAGGACGCAAAAGAGGATGACGACGATGATGACGACGATGATGAGGACGAAGCCCTCACCGCTGAAGAGATAGCAGCTCTCGAGGCTGAGCTTGCTGAAAAGAAGGCAGCTCTTAAGGCTCTCGAGGATGAATACAAGACTCAGATAGATGCAATAAAGGACGAGTACAAAGAGATCTCCAAGAACGATCGCGAAGAGTGCCGCAAGGAAGCTGACGACAGAAAGCAGGCTAAGAAGGACGGCAAGGACTTCGACGATAGAGATGACCGTGACGAGGACGATGACGATGATGACGATCGCCACAAGAACGACAGAGACGATCGTGACGACGAGGATGACGAGGATGACGAGACTCGCCCCGAGAAGCGCCCCGAGGACGAAAAGAATGAGCACAAGGGCGACCGTGATCACGATGACGACGAGGATGACGACGAAGATGATGACGAGGATGACGACGAGGATGACGACGAAGACGAGGATGATGACGATGATCACAGACCCTCAAAGAAACCCGCTAACACTAAGCCTCCCGTTGACACCGAAGCTCCCGCTGACACCGAGGCTCCCGCTGACACTGAGGCTCCCGCTGACACTGAGGCTCCCGTAGAGACCGAGGCTCCCGTAGAGACTGAAGTAGCATAAAAACTTATTAACATTACTATTAAATTAACGCAAAGGAAGTCGGTTCTGCCCGACAGGTATGAGAAATGGCTCAATTCATCGACGAAAGAAAAGTAGATGAATATTTGACACGGTTAAGGCAGGGCGAAAGCTCTGCCTTAGACCGCTTGTACGAGCTGACCTCAAAGGCGATCTATTCTATTGCATTTACATATCTACACGATCCGCATGACAGCGCAGATGCGCTATCAGACACCTATCTTACAATCGTAAAAAACATAGACAAATACAACGGTAGCAGCAGCTACAACTGGATATACACAATAACGAAGAATATTTGCTTGAATATGCTTCGTGATAAGAAAAAAACCGTATCCGTAGACTTCAATGACGAGGAAACGGTAAACGTCCTGCATCTGGACAGTGAGGATGCGCCAAAGGTTTCCGATGAAAGCGGAATTATTGCCATTGCAAAGGAAGTTCTTAAAGAAAAGGAATTTCGAGTGGTTATTCTTCACGCCGTCAACGGAATGAAATTCAAAGAAATCGCAGATCTTGTAGGGGGACTTGAGACCTCCGTACGATGGCAATACAACAATGCGCTAAAAAAGATAAAATCAGCTTATGAAAGGAGGAACGTATGATGACTGAAAAGGATATTGAAAAAATGTTAAATGAATCCGAAGGCCTTGATATGTCGCACATAAACAAGGATGACGTTCTTGCAAAGGCAAGACAAGAGCTCTATTTTGCAGCTCCAAAAGCAGATACCGAATCAGTACCCCGGAAAAAGAAATCCTTCTTCTCACATTTTACCGGCAGACGCATAGTTCCCCTTATGGCAGGTCTTGCCTGTGCATTCGCACTCTTTGTAGGCGGTGTAGCTCTTTACAATGAAAATTATCAAACAATATATATAGACGTAAACCCCTCCGTAGCTCTTAAGCTCAACCGCTTTGACAGAGTTATTGAGGTAGAATATCTTAACGATGACGCAAAAAATCTTCTCTCAAAGGTAGACCTTCTCGGCTCCGATATAGAGGACGCTCTTGATACCGTCCTTTCAAAATGCGATGAGGCGGGATTTGTCAAGGAAGATTCCGAAATATATATAAGCGCAACCTCAAAGGAGGAGGAATCCTCCGAGAAGCTTTTGTCAAAGCTTAAAGGGCACGCAGAATCTATCAAGAACTCCAATTCCAACAAAAAATATTCGGTAAACACCTACAACACAAAGGAAGAGGAAAAAGAAAAATTTGACAACTCCAAGATCTCCCCTGCAAAGGATAAGATCATAAAGGAGATAGTTGATATCGATGATGATTACGATCTCGACGACGTTGAAGACCTCAAGGGCAAGAGCATGTATGAGCTCACCCATATAAAGAAGAACCCCCACAAGCACGATAAAGACGATGAGCTCGACGAGGACGATGAGCTCGACGAGGACGATCGCGATGATGACCGCGATGATGACCGCGATGATAAACCCGAAAAAGAAGAGCCCGAAAAAAACGATCACAAAACCGAGCCCGATCATAACGAAAAAGACGATGAGGATGACCTTGACGAGGATGACGATAAGGACTTAGATGATGACAATGACAGAGACGAACCCGACAAAAAACCTACGTCCTCAAACAAAAAGCCTGAAAAGGATTCCCCTTCCGATGATAAGAACGTAGATAACGACCGTGATAAGCACGATAAAGATGACCGTGATGAGCACGAAGACCGTGATGACGTCGAAGATGAGGACGATGAGGACGATGATAGAAATTCTCCCGACAAGGACAAGCATCGAGAAGACAAAGACGACGACTAAAACTTAAAAATATTAAATAAAAGTATTGTCAATATCTATCAAAGATGTTGACAATACTTTTTTTTGTGGTAAAATTTAAATGATGAAAACTTTAAAACCAAAAACCAAAGGAGATACAAAAAATGTTAAACAAGAACTCTCTTGACACCATCTGCGCTTCCCTCACCTACGCTATGGGAATCGAGGCGCCAAACGTTGCCGCCGCTCCAAACGAAGACCTCGTTGCATATATAGACAAGGTATTTGGCGGGGAGAAGGCCGACAGAATACTTATGTTCAATCCCGATGCGGTTGCGCAGTGGATATACGAAAAATACGCATCCTTCTGCCGTGAGGCAAAGCACTATACCGAGATCGAGATTCCCCTCCGTTCGGTTATGCCCTCTGTAACCCCCGTTTGCTTTGCAACCATGTACACAGGCGCTCAGCCCGCCGTACACGGAATTCAGAAATACACAAAGCCCGTACTCACCGTTGAGACCATCTTTGACGCTATGGTAAAGGCAGACAGAAAGTGCGCTATCATCACAAGCGGCGACTGCAGCATGAGCAAGATCTTCCTTGAGAGAAAGATCGACTACCTCCACTACTCTCGCGGAGAGGCTGTAAACCGTGTAAACGCTATGGCGGCAGAGGCTATTATTCAGGACAAGTACGATTTTATAGCAGTATACAACGGAAATTACGATTCGGTTATGCACAAATTCGGCCCCGAGAGCCTTGAGGCTATATCCGAGCTTCGCGCAAATTCTATAGACTTCGCTACCCTCTCAAATCTCGTTGAGTCCAACTGGAAAAAGCACAACTCTCTCGTAGGATTTGCTATGGACCACGGCTGTCACGAAATAGACGGAAATTGCGGAGCTCACGGTCTTGATATGGAAGAGGACCTCAACATCGTTCACCTCTACAAAGGATACCCCAGAAGCATATAATTCTTCACACAAACAAAATACCCGGCTATTAACTTTCAATGGGAGGTGAGGCTATGAAGGAAAAGACTCTTTCCGTTGAGGACAGAGCGGAGCGAAATTATAAAAAAATGACCGAGACACCGATTCCAAGGCTTATAATCACTCTCGGAATTCCCACTACCATAAGTATGATGATAACCAACGTCTACAATATGGCGGATTCCTACTTCGTAAGCCAGATCTCTTTGAGCGCAGGCGGAGCTACCAGCATAGTTTTCGGAATAATGTCGATTCTTCAAGCGTTCGGATTTATGTTCGGACACGGCGCGGGAAGCTACGTTAGCCGCCTTCTTGGAAGAAAGGAAACTAAAAAGGCAAGTATCTATGCCTCGACGAGCTTCTTCTCGGCAATTTTGTGCGGTCTTGTCATTATGACAGTAGGACTCATCTTCTTGGCTCCGCTTATGCGTCTGCTCGGAAGCACCGAGACCATCCTTCCGCACGCTATGGGCTATGGCAAATGGATATTGATAGCTGCGCCTGCAATGACTGCAAGCTGTGTGCTCAACAACCTTCTCAGATACGAGGGCAAGGCGGCTCTCGCCATGATAGGGCTCAGCACCGGCGGTCTTTTAAATATCCTGCTCGATCCGTTTTTCATATTCACCTTGAATCTTGGCACGGAAGGCGCAGGAATGGCGACCGCCCTCTCGCAATATATCTCGTTCTTTATATTGCTCTCGGTATTCTTGCTCAAAAAATCGCAGTGCTCTATCTCGGTAAGATGTATAGCAAAGCATTTCTCTGTATACAGAAAAATCATCGTAACCGGACTGCCAAGCCTTGCAAGACAGGGACTTAACAGCGTATCAACTATGGTTCTCAACTCGCAGGCAAGGCTCTTTGGAGATGCTGCGATTGCGGCTATGGGATACGTAATCAGAGTATCGAGCCTTGTATTCAGCGTCGGTCTCGGCATAGGTCAGGGCTTCCAGCCGGTGGCAGGGTTTAACTACGGAGCAAAGAAATATTCCCGAGTTAAAAAAGGAACCTATTTTACAATGTTCTTCGGCATGGCGTTCCTTGGATTGATATCTATTATCTGCTTCATCTTTGCGCCGCAGATAATATCGATGTTCCGCCCCGACGAGCTCGTTGTGCAGATAGGCACTGAGACTCTGCGACTGTATTGCTGCTTTATTATGTTTCTGCCTATTCCCGTGGTGGCAACAATGCTCTTCCAGAGCATCGGCAAAAACCTCCGGGCATTCATTCTATCCTGCCTGCAGAGCGGACTTTTGTTCGTTCCCCTCTGCCTGATACTTCCGCATATATTCGGAATGCGAGGAATAGAGGTCTCACAACCTTTGGCGTATTTCCTCACGGCAACCGTCTCACTTCCTATGATGCTGACGTTTTTACATAAGCTTCCAAAGGATGAACAAGTATAAAAATATACGGTATATCTGTTTTCAGATATGCCGTTTTTTTATTCAAAATTAAAAGCTCCGCAAAAGAGCCGCTCAATCAACGCTCTGAAATATAAAATTCCTCCCTTGCACACACATTTTTTTGACAAATTGCGACATTTAGCGTATAATAATAAAGGCTTTTTAAATTAAAAAAGCGAAAAAAGCATTTTCTGATATACAAAAAACCGCTGAAAACCGAAAAAATATCTATGTTAATTATTTGTTTATTTTCAGTTTAGAGAATTGTAATAGAATGTACAATAGTATAATGTCGGAAAATGTCGTAATACGAGGTGAAAGATTATGTTCCATATTCTTGTGGTAGACGACGATAAAAATACACGAATGTATTTTCAAGCAGTGCTTGAAAAAAACGGATACACGTCAAGTACAGCAAAAGACGGCGAGGAGGCTCTTGAGATACTCTCAAAGGAGCACGTTGATCTCGTTGTGCTTGATATTATGATGCCGAGGATGGACGGCTACGAGTTTACCAAAACTCTGCGCGAGGGCGATAATAACCTCCCCATTCTTATGGTATCCGCAAAGCAGCTTCCCACCGACAAAAACAAGGGATTTGCCGTGGGAACCGACGACTATATGACAAAGCCCGTGGATCAGGATGAATTCCTCTACAGAATAAAGGCTCTTCTCCGCCGCGCAAGAATTGCAAACGAGCGCAAGATTGTTATAGGCGACGTTATAATCGACTACGATTCGCTCACCGTAACAAGAAACGGAGAAACGCAAGAGCTTCCGCAAAAAGAATTTTTACTCCTCTATAAGCTCCTCTCCTACCCCGGAAAGATCTTTACGCGAATCCAGCTTATGGACGAGATCTGGGGCGTTGAGAGCGAGACGGGTTGGGAGACCGTTACAGTGCATATAGGAAGACTCAGAAAGCGATTTGAAAACTTTGATGAATTTGAAATAGAGTCGGTCAGAGGGCTCGGATATAAGGCGGTTAAAAAGGTATGAAAAAATCAACCATCAAACCAAAGCTGTCTAAGATTATGGACAGAGCTACTCTCTCCTCGCTGACGTTATTCTTGGCGGTATTCGTATTCGTAATAATCACCGTGGCAATAGCGCTGACAATACTCGGAATCTGGATACTTAATAAGGCGGGAGTTCTTATAAACATCTACGGAGATCTTCAATTCGGTGCGGTCGTTCTCTTTATGCTTTCGGTCAGCCTTATTATAGGAGGAACGCTTGCATTCTTCAGTAGTAAGATTCCTCTCAAGCCCATAAGCGAGCTTGTCAACAAGATGAACCGTCTTGCGGCAGGTGACTACCACACAAGACTTGAGCTCAAGGGAGCTATCGGAAACAGCGCCGTTGGAAAAGACGTTGTTACAAGCTTTAACACGCTTGCCGAGGAGCTTGAAAACACAGAGCTTTTAAGAAACGATTTTATCAACAACTTCTCCCACGAGTTCAAGACCCCGATAGTATCTATCACCGGACTTGCACAGCTTTTGGAATCGGGAAATCTCACCGAGGAGCAACGCATACAGTACGCTCGCGCAATACGAGAAGAATCTATGCGACTTTCCTCTATGGCAAGTAACGTGCTGAATCTTACCAAGGTCGAGAATCAAACCATACTTACCGACGTCTCAAAATTCAACCTCTCCGAGCAGGTACGCTCATCAGTGCTTCTGCTTGAGGATAAATGGACGAACAAGGATATCGATCTGCAAATAGACTTTGACGAGCACGTAATAGAGGCTAACGAGGAGCTACTGAAGCAGATATGGATAAACCTTATCGACAACGCAATAAAATTCGCCCCTCAGAGAGGAACCGTTGAGATAAAGATCGCCGAAAAAGACGAGAGCCTCTTCGTTACGGTGAGCAACACGGGAAGCGAGATCCCTAAAGAAAAACAGGACAAGATCTTTACAAAATTCTATCAGGCGGACGAGTCCCACGCAACCAACGGAAACGGAATCGGACTCGCTATCGTAAAGAGTATAGTAAAGCTTCACAGCGGCGAGGTGGCAGTAAAGAGCGAAAATTTAGTCACAACGTTCTTAGTAAAACTTCCTAAAAATCAGAAAAAATACAAATAAACACGCATATTATTTAATTTAATCATATAAAAAATCTTTTGAGGTGTATATGAACACAAAAACAATCGACGCAAAAAGCTGGTCGCGTATGCTTCTTGGAGGAGCTTCAACGCTTGCAATTCATATGAAGGAGCTCAACGATCTTAACGTATTCCCCGTTGCCGACGGCGACACGGGAACCAATATGTTAAGAACGATTGAGGGCGGTCTTGCAGAGGCGAAGAAAGAGGATACCGAGCATCTCGGTGCATTTTCAAATCAGTTTGCCAGAGGAATCCTTCTCTCCGCAAGAGGAAACTCGGGAGTTATACTCTCACAGATCTTTGCAGGCATCAACGAGGTTCTCAAGGAGTATGACAGCATAGATGCAAAAAATCTTGCAAAAGCATACGAGCAGGGTGTTATAAAAGCTTATTCAGCCGTCCAGAATCCCACCGAGGGAACTATCCTCACTGTATTCCGTGAGAGCACGGAATACGTCTCAAAGCAGATGAAGGACGATTCCACCGTTGAGGAATTCTTTGATCTTCACATCAAGGAGGCAAAGCGTTCCTTGGAAGCAACGAAAACTATATTGCCCGCGCTCGCAGAGGCTGACGTTGTCGACTCGGGCGGAGCAGGATATCTCTATATCGCAATCGGAATGCTCCAGGCTCTTGACGGCAAGGAGATAGAATACGAATTCTCTCAGCACAAGGAGGATTCAAGCCTCAATATCGATCTTTTCACACGTGACAGCGTGATCGAGTTCGGATACTGTACCGAATTTTTGCTCAGACTCACGACCTCAAAGGTCGATCCCGATACCTTTGATATCTCCTCTGCTCTCTCGATTCTCAATGAGCTTGGCGGAGAAAGCATCGTTGCCTACAAGCAAGACGATATTTTGAAGGTTCACGTTCACACCTTTAATCCCGGAGAGGTTCTTGCAAGAATGCAGGCGTTTGGAGAATTTCTCACCGTCAAGATCGAGAATATGAATCTCGGTCACACGGGCGCTGAGAAAAAGGAAAAGAAGCCGAGCAAGCCCTATTCGGTCATCTCGGTAGCTCACGGAGAGGGTCTTGCAGCTCTCTTTACACAGATGGGCGCTGACGAGATAGTATCGGGCGGACAAAGCGCCAACCCCTCGATAGACGATTTTATCACGGCATTCAAAAAATGCAATTCCAAGGATATAATCGTGCTCCCCAACAACAAAAACATCGTTCTTGCCGCAAATCAGGCGGCGCAGATATACACCGATGCGAATATCCACGTAATTGAGACCAAGAATATCTCTCAAGGCTTTGGCGCTCTCTCGGTTATCACTCCGGGAATTAAGGATATAGATTCCTTGGTTACAAGCGCATCAAACGCCGCAAAGAATATAATCGACGGCGAGATCACTCGCGCTGTACGTGACGTATCGATAGGCGGAAAGGACGTAAACGAGGGAGACTATATCGCAATCAGCTCAGGCGAGTTGGTTGCCGTATCCGAGTCTGCCGAGGATGCAGTTATCGCTATGCTTGAGAGCGTTGATATCGACCTTTGCGAGATAATCACTCTCTTCGTTGGAAAGGACGTAACAGAGGAGGCTCGCGCAGAGCTCACCGAGCGCTTGCAGGAGATCTACGAGGACTATGAAATTACGGTTTACGAGGGCGGTCAGGACGTTTACGACTACTTCGTTGCCGTTGAATAAGGAGATAAATATGGAAACTGTTAAGATTTTAATTGATACAAAGGGTGGCGACAACGGCGCATCTGTTATGATAAAGGGCGCGGGAATGGCGCTCGAGAAATTCGAGGAGCTCTCCTACGTGCTCATCGGTGACAAGGAGCTCATCAAGGAGGAATGCCTCAAGGCGGCGCTTCCTATGGATCGCATCGAGATCGTTGATGCAAAGGGAGAGATCACAAACTACGACAACCCCGCAGAGGCTATCTTCCAAAAGACCGATTCCTCTATGTTAAAGGGTCTTCAGATCCTTTCAGAGCGTGACGATCTTTGCGGAATGCTCACCGCAGGCAACACAGGCGTGCTCTTGACGGGCGCTATCCGCTACGTTGCAAGCAAGGAGAGAACTCGTCCTGCACTTGCGGCAATTCTTCCCTCCTCCGATGGCGGCTTTACCTGCCTTGTTGACACGGGAGCTACCATCGATTGCACTCCTCAGATGCTCCACCACTTTGCAATACTCGGCTCCGACTTTATGAAAAAGACCTTCGGAATTGAAAATCCGAGAGTGGGTCTTCTCTCAAACGGAAGCGAATCCTCAAAGGGAAATAAATTAGTAAAAGAGACTCATCCCATACTCGCAGGTGATGAGAATCTCAACTTCGTAGGAAACGTAGAAGGAAATACCGCCCTCTCGGGAATCTGCGACGTGCTCGTATGCGACGGATTTGCCGGAAATCAGGTGCTTAAGGTAACCGAGGGCACTGCAACACGTATTATAACCGACATAATGAAATACGCATACCGTGAGAATTCCGACGAGATAAAGAAGCTCGGCGCTCACCTCATGAGCATCTACGACATCGGCTCTCTCGGCGGAGGAGTAATTCTCGGTGCGGCAAAGCCTATCATTAAAACACGCGGAAACGCAAAGGAGGGCGCTATCGTTAACACCTCCGAGATGCTTATAAATATAGCTCGCAACAAATCGGTTTTCGACAAAACAAGAAATAAAATATAAGGGAGAAAAATAACCATGGCAAAGATTAAAATCATGTGCACGTCAACCGGCTGTATCGACTACGCTCCCGAGCGCTACAAGCAGCTCGGCATCGATATCATCCGTATCCACGTATTCTTTAACGGAAACGAATACAGAGAGGGACTCGACCTCGACCCCGTTGATTTCTATCAGCAGCTCGAGACGATTGAGGACCCCAAGAATCACCTCCCCTACACGGGAATGCCCGAAACCGAGGAGATTCGTGAATGCTTCGACCGCGCAATAAGCGAGGGCTGTGACGAGGCTATGGTGTTCGTTTTGTCCTCTGCTCTCGGCGGTACATACAACAAGATCTGCCTCATCGCAAAGGAATACGAGGAAAAGCTCAAGATAAACGTTATAGACACGCAGATCACCTGCTTTGGCGAGGGACTTCTTGCAATAAAGGCGGCAGAGTTTGCAAACAAGGGTATGTCCTCCGAGGATATTCTCAAGGAGATCCACTGGATGATGAAGCATCAGGAATTTATCGGCGTTGACGGAAAGCTTGACTACCTTATCTACAACGGAAGACTCAAGGGCGGCAAGGCGTTTATGGGTCAGCTTCTCAACGTATGCCCCGTAATACACTTTGCAGAGGGTGAGATCGTTCCTCTTGAGAGCGTCAGAACTCAGAAAAAGGCTCTTGCAAGAACCTGCGAAATCCTCAAGGAAACGATTGGTGACAGATCTGCCGACGATTATCTCCTCTGGCACATCTACACAGGCCCCTCTTTGATTGAAAAGCTTCGCGAGATCGAGCAGAAATTCGATATCAAGACCAATCACGAAGCTGTCATTATGTCCCCCGTAAGCGGATGCCACAACGGCCCTTGGCTTGCAGGCTACGGTCTTGTATTCCTCCGTCGTGAGGACGAGGCATTGGAGGACTAAAATGCTCCTTATAAAAGAGGTAAAAACCTCACGTGACATTAAAGAGTTTATAAAATTTCCGCTCAGACTTTATAAGGATTGCCCCTATTTTGTTCCCGCTCTGTACGGAGACGAGAAAAAGCTTCTAACCTCAGGCGGATGCTCGGACATCGCCGACTCGGTATTTTTCCTTGCCGAAAAGGACGGAAAGACTGTTGGAAGAATCCACGGAATCATTCAAAAGCAATACAACGAGATACACAAGTGCGCGCAGGTGCGCTTCACAAGATTTGATTGCATCGACGATGAGTCGGTTGCAAAAGCTCTCTTTGACGCCGTTGAAAAATGGGGCCGAGAGAAAGGAATGAATCAAATCTGCGGACCTCTTGCCTTTAGCGATCTTGACAGAGAAGGTCTGCTTGTTGAGGGCTTTGAGGAGGATTCGACCTTTGAGGAGCAATACAACTACGAATATTACGAAAAGCTCATCAAAGCATCGGGATTTGAAAATGACGTCGACTGGGTCGAATACGAGCTGAGAATGCCAAAGCAGAAAAACGAGATGCTACCCCGTGTGGCAAAGAGAACTCTTGAGCTTCAAAAGCTCCACATCGCAGACTCCTCGATATCAAAGAAAAAATATATCGAGAAATACCGCGACAGCTTTTTTGAATGCCTTGATATCTGCTACAGAGATCTCTACGGAACCGTTCCGATCTCAAAGGAGTCTCAGAACGAGCTTGTAAAGCAGTTTATGATGATATTAAACCAAGAATATTTGGTTTTCATTTGCGATGAAAACGAGCGCATAATCGGCTTTGGACTCTGCTTCCCCAGCATAGGAAATGCACTCAAAAAGAGTGGCGGTAAACTCACGCCTATCGCTCTTTTAAAATTATTAAAAGCGGCAAAAAAGCCTCAGATTATCGACCTTGGTCTTGTTGCTATCCGCCCCGAATATCAAAATGCGGGCATCAACGCAGTTCTCTTGAACTATATGATAGATGCGCTTGAGAACGGAAAGATTCAAAAATACGAGACTAATCTGAATTTGGAGAACAACACTGCCGTTCAGGCTCAATGGAAATATTTTGATGCGCGTCAGCACAAGCGCAGAAGATCTTACAAAAAAACTTTGGAGGAATAATTATGCTTGATCAATTGAAGAAAGTACTTGCAACCGTTTTGCCCGACGTTGACGTGGCAACCATAACCGAGGAGACCCGCCTTGTTGACGATCTTGGCTTCGATTCCCTTGCTATGATGATGATGGCAATGGAGCTTGAGGACAGATTCGGCTTTAAATTCTCGGGCTTTGTAAAATTTGAAACCGTTGGCGACGTATGCGGATATCTTGAGAGCCGCATCTAAATTCATTTTTAAAATTAAATAAAAAATTGGAGATAAAACATTATGAAAAAAGTATTATCTGTATTACTTGCGTCTCTCCTTCTCTTATTCTGCCTTGCAGGATGTACATCTGCCCCTACTAACGATATAACCGAGCTTAAAACTGCTGACACCACGCTTGACTCAAAAATAACCGAGCTTAAAACTGCTAACACCGCGCTTGACTCAAAAATAACCGAGCTTAAAACCGCGGCTCAGACTCTTGAGACAAAAGTTCAGGAGCTTGAGACAAAAGCACAGACACTCGAGAGTAGCCTCTCTCAGATAAACACTCAAATAGAGAGTCTTAAACAGACCAATAACGCCACAGCTCTCGAAGAGACTAAGACGGCTCTTGAGACCGAGATCAACGCATTGAAGGGAGCTGTCGAAACGGTAAAAAACAGTATTTCAACCATCCGTGCCGAAATCACCGCCGAAATCGATACCGAGGTGGCAGGAACCGCCGCAGAAATAGGACAGATCTCGGCAACTATCGACGTAAAGATTGCTCAAATAAAAAGTGACATTAATAGAATAACAGCGATGCTTAAAGACGACGCCGCCTCAACAGAAGAAGCAATCAAAGCGCTTTCAAACGCGGTAACCGCTCTTCAGACACAGGCTGATAAGAACGCTGAGGATATCACTGATCTCAAGGAAAAAATAGAAACCTTAGAGACCGAGAAAGACAATTTGCAGAGCAAGCTCGATGAGAACGATGAGGATATTGCATCTCTCCTTGAAAAGCTTGAAGCCTTAGAGGCAGAAAAGAATGCTATGCAAGGCTATCTCTCCTGCCTTCTCAGCGGCACACATTCTTTGAATTATTCCGACAACGAAGACGGAACTCACACCGAAGCCTGCGACACTTGTGGCTATGCGGTCATTTCTGATCACTCCGTTGGATATACCGACAACGGAGACGGAACTCACACCGGAGTCTGCGACACTTGTGGCTATGAGGTCATTTCTAATCACTCCGTTGGATATACCGACAACGGAGACGGAACTCACACCGAAGCCTGCGACGCTTGCGACTATGAAATCATTTCAGAACACTCCTACACCTTCACTCCTGATGAAGAAATGCACGGAATGATTATAGCACTCTGCGCTTGCAACGACAAGCACCAATTAGATTATTCCTGCGCTTGCTACTCTTGTGAAAAGTTCTTCCACAACTTAGATGAAAACTGCTACTGCTCAAACTGTTGGGACTATATACACAACGTAGATCCTACGACAGGTATCTGCAACAGATGTAATGAATTTACTGCCGAGGCAAGCGTTACCGTAGACGGTACAAAAACATATTACTCTATGGTAAACTACGCGCTTCTTGCGGCAGTGGCAAACCCCGACTCTTTGGTTGTTCTTGAAAACGATGCTACTGTCAGAAACTACAATGACGATTTCGATAATGGCTCTTTCACCTTGGATTTGAACGGTAAGGTATTTAACGCAAACTCAAACTATGCTCTTAATGAAACAAATACCAATATAATCATAAAGGACAGCGTTGGAGGAGGCTCCTTTGCCAATGGCAAAACGGTGACCTCAAGCGGAACGATAACCATCGAATCGGGATATCTGTCCACCGCATTCCCCTCCTCCGGAGGAAAGTTGATAGTTAAGGGAGGACGTGTAGATTCTGTCCACATTAACGTAAAAACGGCAACCCTTACTCTCGCCGGGGGATCGTTCGGCACCGTTACAACCTACGCAGACTATTACTCTCTTGCAGATCTTCTTGAAGAGGGCTATTGCTACTACGATGAAGACGGCAACGTAGTTGATATTGACAGCATTTCCGCTGACGGGTATTGGTACAAAATAAACAACGTAACGGTAGCGCCGATAAAATAAAATATAAAAAAGAGGCTGAATGATTCAGCCTCTTTTTTTAATTAACAATTCAAAATCAAAAATGAACAATTGATTTAATTAAAAGCGGGAGGAGCAAGCCCCTCCCCTACCGCATACCAAACAATATTTACTCGTAGGGGAGTGCCTTGGTGCTCCCGAAAACAATCAAATATCGCAAAATTATCAATCAACACAACCAATTAAACCTTAAAAACATACCCCACATGGAAGTTTTTTGCCAAGCTTTTTTCAAAAAAGCGGAAAATCCTTAACACAAACTAACTAAAACACCGCAATAACACCGAGAGCGGCAACAAGAGCGGGAATTGCCACGCAAATACCCGTCTTAAGAAAATCAAGATAACCGAATTTCAAGCCGTGATCTCTGAGAATCGAGCTCCACATAATTCCCGCAAGAGCTCCGATAGGCGTAAAGCACGCGCCAAGATTCGATCCAACGACAGTTGCATACACTGCGTCCATATTCGAAGGAGCGCTCTCCAAGATCGAGGAAAACAGTACGCTCATAGGAATATTATTAATAAGATTCGAGGCAAAGAAGGATGCCGTTCCGTATTTCCATACCGAGTTCGAGCTTCCGAGCAAGCCGAATATTTCGGACGTAACTCCGGTCATATTCAGGGATTCAACTATAACAAACATCGAAAGCACGAAAGGAATAAGATCCCACGGAGCTCTCTTAAGACAACCAAAAAGCGCGTAAGGCTTCTGCCTTCTTACTATTGAAATAACGGTATTACACAAGAAGAGGCTTATCACCGAGATAAGTGATACGAGCCACATCTCAATGCCTATGTATGAGCCTATCGCAAGAATTACAGTGCATACGGCAAGATGAGCTATGCCTATGCGTAAAAGCAGCTTATCCTTTATCTCAACGTCCTCGTATGAGGCGTTTATAGGCTCTGAGAGCTTCTTGCGGAACAACAGGAACAGAATAAGGCAGGCAATCGATCCCGCCGCAAGAGTGGGCAGGAGCATCACCTTAAGATAGGAGACAAAATCACCGCCTGCCGCGGTCAACAAATATATATTGGTGGGATTTCCGATTATCAGCGCCATGCTCCAGGTATTTGCCGCAACGAACTCTGCGGTAAGATACGGCAGCGGACTTATCTTTGCGCTCTTTGCAAAATAGCAAACGAAGGGCGTAAAGGAAAGAATGATTATATCATTCGAGGTAAACACCGTCAAGATAGATACAGTGACGTAAAGTATTATAAAGAGCTTTGTCTGACTGCTCCCCGCTCTGCGCAAAGCCCAACTCGCAAGATACTTGAAGAATCCAAGCTCATCAAGGAAGATCGAGAGCACCGTCATCGAGATAAAGAGCACGAGTATCTTCAAGGGATTTATCGCGCTGTCGGCAACTATTGCCGCCCCTATCTCCTTTACCTCAACAACCCCCGAAAAGAGCAGAACCAGCGCGCCGAGGGAGGTCACTATCCAATAGGTCGCAACGGAGAATTTTTTTATCTTGAATCTTGGAAAGAATAAAACCGCCGCTATCATTGCGATACAAGTGATTGCGGCTGTTGTTATAGCAAAAACCATCAAAAGCCTCCAAAAGAAAAATTTCGTATAAAACGTCGCATCTCACATTGTAGCACAAAAACTTCCTTTTTTCAAGTATGAAAAAACGTTTTTACAGTTATAAACGCCAAAAGATCATGCAATCCGAAGATTGAAAAATCTTGGGATCACAAGATAGGACTTATCGTGAAAATCGAAAGCACGTGGAAAAAGTAAAAAAGCCTTGAAATACAAGGCTTTCGGGGGACGGGGAGAGAAAATGAAAATTCTCTCTTAAATAGTGTTAAATTGTATGTGATAGCATACGATTCGCATATTGCTAAAATCAACTTAGCTCATATCGTGCTTCACCGATAACAATCTCAATTTTGATCTGATCTTTATAGTAATCATTGTCCCAATGTTTCAGTTCTTTTAATGTTTCTAACATAATCTGAGCATGGCGAGGAAATTTGTTTTGCACTCTTTCCATCCCAATCAACTCGATATGAATAGGATCGCCTACCATATCCGTCAAGCAATCCCAAAAAGCATACCAATTCATACCGTAATAATCTGGAAAATCAAGTTCTTCTTTGATTATTTGATGAACTTCATTTATATAATTAACTTTTGAAAAGTCTAATGTGTATATTTCTTTAAATTGATACATATTTTACTCCTTAATCTGAATTTCGTAAAAGGTTGCGCCATGGTCATATGAAACAAAAATTAACCCGTCATTGGAATAAAAAATACGATCAGTTCCTCTATAACCGGATGTATAATTTATATCTGCTTCATACCATATTCGCCCGTTTGCTTGTGGCAATCGTCCTTCATGGTTGCTATAAATATCACCACCAATTATCTTGCCATTTGTAACCTCGGCTAAATTACCTTTATTATTTTTCCAACCAAGCTTTTTTGCTTCCTTTTTCGTTAGATAGTTTTCAGGTAATTTTCCTTTGTGCGTGAGCCAATAGTCAGCACCGTTTAGTCCGTCTTGAGTTGCATATCCGGCAGGAAGGACATCCATTCCGGACAACATGCATCTACAAGCTATATGCTGTGGATATTGAACCATTCTTTTTACACTTTCTGTAGGAAAGATTTTACCGTGTAATTCTTTA
>JAZQZG010000062.1:0-35347 GCA_045633925.1 Eubacteriales bacterium | reverse complement strand
GACGAGCGAGATGCGTTTGAAATAAAGCTTTATAAAATGGCTATGGCTGAAAATAAATCGATTTTGGGAATTTGCCGCGGTGTTCAGGTTATGAATATTGCCGAGGGCGGAAATATTTATCAAGATATATATTCGCAATCGGGAACTATGCTTGTTCATCACACGCTTGACGGAAAGAGAGCTTTTCACAACGTAAAGCTCGCCGATAAAAAGGCATTAAGCAAAATAGGATTTTCGGCTGAAAGCTTTACCGTTAATAGCTATCATCATCAGTCGGTTAAAGATTTAGCTGACGGATACGAGGCTATCGCTTATTCCGATGACGGTCTTATCGAGGCGATATATATGCCCTCGCGTCGATTTGTTGCGGGTGTTCAATGGCATCCCGAAAAGAGATTTGAGGGTGACGGGGATTCTTTCCGCATACTTATTGATTTTGTTGAAAGCTGTAAAAAATAAAATTGAATAAAATTTAATTCCTTTGGTTAAAATAAAAATACAAATTTAACCAAAGGAGTTTTTTTATGGCAAAGGATTATCAAGTGGGAATAGCTCCCGAAAAATTAAGAGGAACAAAAACCGAGCAAAATCTCCATACCGCGCTTGCGGGCGAGTCGCAGGCATATTTGCGCTATAAGTGGTTTGAGGAAAAAGCAAAGGCGGACGGCTTTGTTGACGTGTCGGAAATATTCTGTGAAACGGCGCACAACGAAAAGGAACACGCAGAAATATGGTTTAAGTATTTGGGCGGTTATTCTACAACCGAGAAAAATCTTGAGACTGCGGCAAGCGGTGAGCATTTTGAGTGGTCCTCGATGTATTCCGATTTCGCAAGAGAAGCTAAAGAAGAGGGCTTTGCCGAGCTTGCTTTTCTCTTTGAAAAAGTGGCAAATATCGAAAAAATGCATGAGGAAAGATATAATTCCTACCGTCAGAGAATTCTCGACGGAAAGATGTTTGCATCCGATGATGAAAATACACTCTGGATATGTCTTAACTGCGGTCACGTAGTTCAGGGAAAAAATCCTCCGCCTATGTGTCCTGTTTGTAAGGAATCTCAGGGGTATTTTAAGAATTTGAGTGAATAGGATATGGGATATTTTTATGGGGGAAAGAAAACTTCTTGAAAGAAGCTTTTCTTTCCCCCATACCCCCTTTCTTTCAAGAACCTTGTAGTGTGAAAGCTTTTTAGTGCTAACATTGTGTGCTTTACATTTGTTTTGCGTGGGTATTCCGCTTATTCGTAGGGGGGGTGGCTTGCTCCCGCCGAATATAATAAAATGATTTTCGCTTGCGAAAATCCACCTCACCTCTTCACTTTTATCTCTTACTTCTTACCTCAAATCCCCCTCTCACCCGACTCCGTCGGGAGCTCTCCCAGAGGGAGAGCCTTTCGCAAACATACGCCACAAAGCGGAAACCAACAGTCAAAAGCTACGGTTCAGTTAGCCTCGCTCGTTGGGAGAGGTGGCACACGAAGTGTGACGGAGAGGGGTACTAACAACCGCCGAGCAATTAAAATAATATAAAAAATAAAACCTATTTTTAAAAGTTCTTTGAAAGGGATGCGAATATAAATAAACGCACTCGACTTCATAATGAAATCGGGTGCGTAATTTAAAAATTTGATATTGCAATGAGCGAAGTAAGGCTGTCGGCACTGCCGACCTTTCTTTTTAAAGAAAGGTTCTTCCACCTCAAAACATATATTATCTAATTAAAACTTTCCAAGCAACCGATAAATAGGCGGTAATCGTAGCTTTGATTGTTATAGAATTCGGACAATTGAGATTTTGAGGTATATCGGGGGTCCACTATATCGATGTTGAAATGCAGAGCTAAAAAGGGAATAACCGCATTTGCAAAGCTATCTTTGAAAAGTAGCAGAGTTGGTTTGTCGGGGCTTGAAGTGACAGTTGCGTGGGCATAATTTCCGCCTAAAAATACTGCATATTTATCTGCGGTATCAAGCTTTGAAAAATCGTAAAATCCTTTTGATGATTTCTTTGTATCGTAAATAGTGAACGTGACGCTTTCATCGTCAGAGTAGCGCCAAAGCTTGATTGAGTCGGGTAAAACGGCATATCGGGGAAGACGTGACCTAAAAAATGACGTTCCGTAAAAGTCGGTGCAAACCGTTTCCTTGGTAAAATAACTTTCGGGATAAGGCTCTATCTTCAGCTTTTGACAAACTTCGAGATAAACAAGATATGCTCCGTAAGTTGTTCTGTGGTGGTCTGTATTATAATAATAAGAGAGCTCGTTGTTATTCGATTTAAAAAGAGAATATTTACTTTGTACGCATACAGCGGGGATCGGAATTTCCTTTGCTGTTTTTTCTTTTTTTGAAATCGGTATAAGCTGATCCTCGTAGCATATAACGTCGCCTACGTTCTTTTTACCTATACTTCGTTCACTTATTGCGTAGACCGACGTTGCAACCTTGCGTAGCGGAAATTGGTCGGTATAAAAGCTTGATATTCCTTTTGTATATTCACCGCTTAATAGCGAGCTTATATTAAAGCTTGGCATTTTTGAAAGATATCGGTTTTCACTCTCGGAAAATTCTTTTTGAGGTAATATAAAAATAAGACTTCCTATTATTATTACGAATGCTGCGCAAATAATAAGAAGTGCTTTATCGGTTCTTGTCATAACTATCTCCTTTTTAGATTAGTATATCCAAAAAAGAGAATATTAGTTTGTGTTTGTTTTTTTGCTACATTTTTTGACAAAATATGTGAGAACACATTGCCGTAAGGGGTATACTAACGTCTTAAAAATGACTTTGGGGAAAGCCTTCTCAAAAGAAAGCTTTCCCCGAATATTAATTATTAAAAATCAGTTTTCTGTATTACCCGGAGCTCTTGAAAGATCTACGGTAACGATAACGCCGTCTATATTATTTCCACTGATGGTGGACAAATAATTTTTAGGCACTTTAACGTCCGAAATAGGGCAAGTATATGCAATTGTATCACCGTTTGCATTAAGCTTCATAGGGTTATCAACCGTTGCGTTTTTAAGCTGCTTTAAATAATTATCAAGATAAAGACCGCTTGTTTTCGCCGCAGTTGCGTGAAGTATACCAACGTATCTGAAAACATTGGATTTTGACGAAACTGCGATAAATCCGTATTTGTGCGCATTTGAGTAGATCCATTTATATTTTTCTACTTCGTTGATAGGACGTATATCCGATGTGCTTCCCTCGAAGCAACAGCTTATGGCAATTGCTTCTCCGCTTGAATATATACCGCTTTGACCGCTTATGTTTGACGTATTATACGCATCCGAAAGAACCAAGTTATCATCGTTTAATGCCTTATTGCAAGCGTTTACCAAATCGCACAAAGCTTTTACCGTGTCGGGAGTAGCTTCGAACACAGATTTCTTTCCAAACAAAGAGATAAACGCGCCGTCTTTTTTACGTTCAGCCTCGATATTTACAAGCTGAGGTTCGCCTTTAAAGTGATTATTATCGTTAAGTGTAAGAAGATTTCCAGAATAAATAGCGGTGTTGGAAAGCTCTTTTGCGGTGGTTTCACCTAAATCAACCGTTTCTTCCTCGGTGTCTGTTCCTTTTTCGGGATTATTATTTGCTGTAGCATTTACTACTTGACATATTGCGAATGCGATAACGGCAACTATTAAAAGCACAGCTGTTACTGCTATGGCTATAGCGCATATCTGCTTTTTCTTTCTTTCTGCCGATGTATTTCCGTCAAGTAAAGCTTCTAGAAAAGACATTTTGAAATCCTCCTTGTTTTTGTAATTTTAAGGTTTTATTTGGGGCGGAATTTACCGCCCCGTATATTTTTTGTAGTTTTTAAATTAAAATTAGTCAGCGTCCTTGATAGAGAAGTCCATACGGCCCTTCTTGTCAAGTCCCATAAATTTAACCTTAACAGCCGAGCCTACGTCGATGCCTGCGTCGGTTACCTTATTTATTCTCTTGTTTGCAATCTTAGAAATGTGAACCATTCCTTCCTTGCCGGGAGCGTACTCAACGAAGCATCCGATATCCTCATTGGGCTTTTCCTTGCTTGCAAGGATCTTTACAACTGTTCCTGCATAGGTTGCGCCTACCTCGGGCTCAAATACGATAGCGTCGATCATAGCCTTTGCCTTTGCAGCGTTCTCTCCGTTGGGAGAAGCTATGCAGATAACACCCTCATCGTTGATATCAACCTTAGCGCCCGACTCAGCAACGATCTTCTGAATAACAGAACCGCCCTTACCGATAACTTCTCTAATCTTATCGGGGTCGATCTTGAAGCTTGTCATCTTGGGAGCATACTTGCAAACCTCTGCTCTGGGCTCTGCGATAGCCTTGAGAATAACCTCGTCAATGATGTAATCACGACCGATGTGAGTCTGTGCAAGAGCAGCCTTGATGATTTCGGGTGTAAGACCGTCAACCTTGAGGTCCATCTGGATAGAGGTAATACCCTTGTGAGTACCTGCTACCTTAAAGTCCATATCTCCGTAGAAGTCCTCAAGACCCTGGATATCAAGCATTGTATCCCAGCTTCCGTCCTCTGCGGTAATAAGTCCGCACGAAATACCTGCAACGGGAGCCTTTATCGGAACACCTGCATCCATAAGAGCAAGAGTTGAACCGCAAACAGAACCCTGCGAGGTAGAACCGTTAGAAGAAACTACATCAGATACAAGTCTTATTGCATAGGGGAATTCCTCAGGAGAGGGAAGAACGGGAACGAGCGAACGCTCAGCGAGTGCACCGTGACCGATCTCACGACGTCCGGGGCTTCTTGTGGACTTAGCCTCACCTGTTGAGAAGCCGGGCATATTGTAGTGGTGCATATATCTCTTTTCGGTTTCGTTGTCGATACCGTCAAGCATCTGTGCTTCGGAAAGCATACCGAGTGTAGCAACTGTAAGAACCTGAGTCTGACCTCTGGTAAAGAGACCTGAACCGTGTGCTCTGGGAAGAATACCAACCTCGCTTCCGAGAGGACGGATCTGATCCATTCTTCTGCCGTCAACACGCTTCTTGTCAACGAGCAACCAACGGCGAACGATCTTCTTTTGAATCTTGTAGATAAGCTCGTCCATCATAGTGGGAAGATCGGGATACTCCTCGCCGAACTCTGCAAGGATTGCATCGGTTATCGGAACAACCTTTTCGTCACGAACGTTCTTATCGTCGGTGTCGAGAGCTTCCATCATATCCTTTTCGCAGAAAGCGAAGATCTTGTCGAACATATCGTGATCAAGCTCGCAAGAGGGATAATCAAACTTGGGCTTGCCGATCTCGTCGATAATTGCATTGATGAAGCCGAGAAGGTCCTTGATCTCCTCGTGAGCCTTCATAATAGCCTCGAACATAGTGTCGTCGTCAACCTCGTTAGCTCCTGCCTCGATCATAACGACCTTCTGCATGGAAGCTGCAACGGTGAGCTGAAGATCACTCTTCTTTTGCTCCTCCTCGTTGGGGTTTACAACGAGCTTTCCGTCAACGAGTCCCATAAATACGCCGCCGATAGGTCCGTTCCACGGAATATCGGAGATTGCAAGAGCGGTGGATGCACCGATCATTGCGGTGATCTCAGGAGAGCAATCGGGGTCTACCGACATAACGGTGAGAGTGAGTGCTACGTCATTTCTGAGATCCTTGGGGAAGAGAGGACGGATAGGACGGTCGATAACACGGCTGGTGAGAATTGCCTTCTCGGAGGGCTTACCCTCACGCTTGAGGTAACCGCCGGGAATCTTTCCTGCTGCGTACATTCTCTCGTCGTAGTCAACGGAGAGGGGAAGGAAGTCGATACCGTCACGGGGCTTTGCGGATGCGGTTGCACAGCAAAGAAGAACCGTCTCGCCGTAGCGAATGAGTACCGATCCGTTTGCAAGACCTGCCATCTTTCCGGTCTCGATAACGAGGGGACGGCCCGCAAAGGTGTAGCGGAAGGTCTTGTAGTTCTTGAATTCGATGGGTGTGCTGATCTGGGACATAATATCCTCCTTATAAAAAATAAATATTTTATTCTCACAAGGTTTAGCACTTAATTACGCCTCGCACGCTCTTGTGTGGAGCATAATTAACTGCTAATCCGATGTGAGATTTGTTTTTTTGGGTTAAAAAAGAGTAACGGAGTGAGGAGCCGAAATCACGATCCGCTCTTCACTCCGACAACTATTGAAATTACTTTCTGAGACCAAGCTTCTCAACGATCGCACGGTAGCGCTCGATGTCGGTCTTCTGGAGATAACCGAGAAGGTTTCTTCTGTGACCAACCATCTTCTGCAAACCTCTGCGGCTGTGATGGTCCTTGTGATTGTCCTTGAGGTGCTCGGTGAGGTTCTTGATTCTGTAGGTAAGAAGTGCGATCTGTACCTCAGGAGAACCTGTGTCGCCCTCGTGGGTTGCGTACTGCTCAATAATTGCCTGCTTTTCGTCTTTCAACATTTTTGGTATTCACCTTTCAAAAATATATTTATCAAAAAGCACAGTAAACGGTGGGTGAATGCTGTGAAACAGCCGATATCCGAAAACCGAGCTTTCGATACGATAATCATTATAGCACATTTAATTTTATTTGTAAAGGGTTTTTGAAAAAATATTTTTTGAATAGTATAAAATGTACAGAGTCGACCTTTACGATGTTTTTTTTAAAAACTATTGCGAGAAGAGCTAAAAGGTGATATAATTAGTGAGTAATTTATAAAAATCTTTTGAATGGAGAAAAAGGTATGAAAAAATTATTTCTGAGAGCCGTAGTTTTGCTTTTGGTGCTTTCCTTGGCAATCTCCGCATTTGCTTCTTGTGGGGAGACTGAAAAACAAGATAACGACGCGCAGAGCGAAAAGGAAGAGGTTAACGACAGTGAAAAAACATTGGATGATAATGAGATAGGAACGGAAGGCCTTGCATACACGCTTCTTGATAACGATACCTATGAAGTCTCGGTAGGAAGTGCTAAAGCGGCTACCGAAATTGTAATTCCCTCAAAGTATAACGGAAAGCCTGTAACGAGCATAGCTTATGAGGCATTCGAAAATTGCACCGGACTTACGAGTCTTATGATAGGTAACGGTGTTGAGAGTATAGGCGATTATGCGTTCTATAAATGCGACGGACTTACGAGTATAGATATTCCCGATAGCGTAACGAGTATAGGCGATGCTGTGTTTGCTTATTGCCACGAACTTACGAGTATTACTGTGGATGAGAATAATGATACGTATAAATCGATAGACGGAAATCTTTACAGTAAAGATGGAAAGACTTTTGTACAGTATGCAATAGGAAAAACAGATGCAAGCTTTGCTATTCCCGATAGCGTAACGAGAATAGGCAATGCTGCGTTTGGAGGTTGCACCGGACTTACGAGTATAGATATTCCTGATCGCGTAAAGAATATAGGCGATGGTACGTTCTCTGGTTGCACCGGACTTACGAGTATAGAGATACCCAATAGCGTAAAGAGTATAGGCGATGGTGCGTTCCAAAATTGCATCGGTCTTACGAGTGTTACGATAGGTAACGGTGTTGAGAGTATAGGCGAAAAGGCGTTCTATCGGTGCACCGGACTTACGAGTGTAGATATTTCCGATAGCGTAACGAGTATAGGCTCTTATGCGTTCTCTGGATGCACCGGACTTACGAGCGTTACGATAGGTAACGGTGTTGAGAGCATAGGCTCGTATGCGTTCTCTGGTTGCGTCGGACTTACGAGTATAGATGTTCCCGATAGCGTAAAGAGTATAGGTTCTTCTGCGTTCTCTGGCTGTAGCGGACTTACGAGTGTTACGATAGGTAACGGTGTTGAGAGTATAGGCTCTTCTGCGTTCTATGGAACGGCATGCTATAACAATGAATCGAATTGGGAAAACGGCGTGCTGTACATAGGAAAGTATCTTATAGGTGCAAAGGATGATATATCAGGTGATTATTCTGTAAAGGAAGGAACAAAGAGTATAGGCTCTTCTGCATTCAAATATCGCACCGGACTTACGAGTATAGATGTTCCCGATAGCGTAACGAGCATAGGCGATTCTGCGTTCTGTTCTTGCACCGGACTTACGAGTATAGATATACCCGATAGCGTAAAGAGTATAGGCGATGAGGCGTTCAAAGATTGCACCGCACTTACGAGTGTGACGATAGGTAACGGTGTTGAGAGTATAGGCGATTCTGCGTTCCAAAAATGCATCGGACTTACGAGCATAGATATTCCCGATAGCGTAAAGAGTATAGGCGATGATGCGTTCTATTATTGCACCGGACTTACGAGTGTAACGATAGGTAACGGTGTTGAGAGTATAGGCGATGGTGCGTTCTACGGAACGGCATACTATGACAATGAATCGAATTGGGAAAACGGCGTTCTGTACATAGGAAAGTATCTTATAAAGGCAAAGAATACAAAGAATATAAATATATCAGGTGATTATTCTGTAAAGGAAGGAACAAAAATTATAGCCTATCGTGCGTTTGAAAATTGCAAAGGACTTACGAGTATAGATATTCCCGATAGCGTAACGAGTATAGGTGTTTTGGCGTTCGCTAGTTGCACCGGACTTACGAGTATAGATATTCCTGATAGCGTAAAGAGTATAGGCGATGGTGCGTTCGCTGGTTGCACCGGACTTACGAGTATAGAGATACCCAATAGCGTAAAGAGTATAGGCGATGGTGCGTTCCAAGATTGCATCGGACTTACGAGTGTTACGATAGGTAACGGTGTTGAGAGTATAGGCGAAATGGCGTTCTATCGGTGCACCGGACTTACGAGTGTAGATATTTCCGATAGCGTAAAGAGCATAGGCTATGAAGCGTTCTCTGGATGCACCGGACTTACGAGCGTTACGATAGGTAACGGTGTTGAGAGTATAGGCTCTTATGCGTTCTCTGGATGCACCGGACTTACGAGCGTTACGATAGGTAACGGTGTTGAGAGTATAGGCGATTATGCGTTCCGAAATTGCATCGGACTTACGAGTATTAAGTTCCGCGGCAGCGAGGCAGAATGGAATGCCATTGAAAAAGGTAGTAGCTGGAGATACAATGTTCCCTCGTCTTGCCAGATAATCTTTAATTACACAGGTGAATAATATAAAGAAAACCGCGGATTTTCCGCGGTTTTCTGCGTTTTAAAGGGGCGTATCTTCGACCCTTATGAGTAAAATTTAATTTTTAAAATCGGGGGTATATGATTTATCCGAGGAGGAGCGGGACTGCATAAAGCCTGTAAAGCCGAGCTCCAAGACCTTCTCGCAGACCGAATCGTATTCAAAGCTCGTTACGCGGCGGTGAAGATTTTTGTATTCGCAATCCTTTGCAAAGTCGGGCGTGTATTGACTCATAACGCTCACAAGCACGTCGCAAGGGTCGATAAGCTCTGCAAGATGCGTGAAGACGTCGATGCTGTCGGCTCGGTGCGAGGGGAGAACCAGGTGACGTATGATAACTCCCGACGTGAGCAGGTCGGGGTCGCTCTCGCTATAGCGATATTTTCCCGTTTGTCGAAGCATCTCCGAGACAGCGCTTGCCGCAACCTCAAAATAGTTTGGCGCGGAGGAGTATTTTTGCGAGATTTCCGAGGAAAAATATTTAATATCGGGAAGGTAGATATCGATAAGTCCGTCAAGGCGTCTCAGCGTTTCTACCGATTCATATCCCGAGGAGTTGTAGACCGTAGGAATGAGCAAAAGATTCTTTGATCGAAGATCCTCAAGAATCTCTGCAATCCTGTCGGCATAGTGCGTGGGCGTTACGAAATTTATATTGTGAACGCCGCTTTCCTGAAGCTCAAGGATAGCCCTTGAAAGCTCTTTGGCAGAGTAATTTTTGCCAAGCTCGACGTTTCTGCTGATGTCTCGATTTTGGCAGAACACACAGCGGAGATTGCAGCCGCAAAAGAAGATCGTTCCCGAGCCGTGTTTGTGGCTTATCGGAGGCTCCTCAAAGTAGTGAGGAGCGATGCGTGCGATGCGCATATCGCTATTCGCTCCGCAAAAGCCTGCGGAGGATGCGCGGTCGATATTACATTTTCTCGGACAGAGATTGCAAAGACTCATAAGCCCTCCGTTTTTTGTTGTTTTTTATCGTTATTTGTCGGTGATATTATTTTAGCAAGCTTTTTTGCGGCTTTTGTTAAGAAAATGTAAAATTTGAAGAAAAAAGAGACAAATGTAATGATTTTTACGCTTTTTTATGATATAATTAAAGGGTATTAATTTGATTTTCAGAAAGGAAGATTTTTTAAAAATGTGGGAAGAAATTTTGCATAATATTGTTAATACCTGCGTTGATATAGCATGGAAATTGCTTCTTTCGGCGGTGGTATTCTTTGTAGGCGTTTTACTTATCAAGCTTCTTTTGAAGTTTTTTCCGAACGGAAAGAAATTTGAGAAGATGGACGCTACTGTCAGAACCTTCTTAAATAACTTTTTGAAGGTTGCGCTTTACGTTATACTCGTAATCATCATAGTAAGCATCATGGGAGTTCCTATGGCATCGGTAATTGCTGTTCTTGCAACGGTTGGAGCGGCTATCGCTCTTGCGGTTCAGGGCTCGCTTGCAAACCTCGTTGGCGGAATCATGCTTCTTATTTTCAGACCTATCAAGGTTGGTGAATACGTAGACGTAGACGGCTCCTCCGGAACCGTTACTGAGGTAGGCTTTTTCTACACTCAGCTCACAACTCCCGATAATATTCACATAAGCATTCCTAACGGATTGATGACCACCTCGGTTATCAAAAACTATTCTCGTGAGGATATCCGTAGAGCCGAGATCACGATAAACGTAGCTCACGGCTCGGACATAGAGCTTATCAAGAAGGTGGTTGATTACGTTGTCGACAAGAACGAAAAGGTTTTGAAGGACCCTGCGCACTTCGTTCGTGTTACCAACATTACCGATACAGGTATGGAGATCACGGTAAGAGCGTGGTGTAAGTCCGCGGATTGCATAGCTCTTCGTTTCGATCTTTATGAGAACTGTAAGGTTGCATTCACAAAGGCGGGAATCGAGATTCCTTCTGCAAAGATCAACGTTCAGGCAACCAGACCTCAGCAGTGATCTGCGTTTAAGTAAATAATTTGAAAGGCGGCGTTAAAATGGCTAAAGATGCATTAACGGTGGAAATTCTTTGTACCGGCGAGGAGCTTCTGCTTGGTGATATAGTCAATACAAACGCCGCCTTCTTGTCGGCGGAGCTTACCGAGCTTGGAGCATCGGTATATCATCACTCGGTTGTGGGTGACGACCCTGCGCGCTTGAAGGCGGCTGTGAGCGAGGCTCTCTCTCGCTCGGATATAGTAGTTGTCAGCGGAGGTCTTGGACCGACGAAGGACGATCTTACAAAGGAGACCGTGGCAGAGCTTTTTGGCAGAGAGATGGAGATGCACGAGGATTCGCTCCTTGCGATACGCGCGTATTTTGAGCGCACGGGCAGAGTTATGAGTGAAAACAATGCAAAGCAGGCGATGATGCCAAAGGGCGCTATCGTTTTTCCAAATCATTTTGGAACGGCTCCCGCGCTTGCGCTTGAGGACGAGGACGGAAAGGCTGTAATAATGCTTCCGGGGCCTCCAAGCGAACTTGTCCCTCTCTTTTTTGAGCAGGTAAAACCCTATATTCAAAGCAAAAGTGAGCTTTGTATAATAAGCAAGAATATTCACTTTTTCGGAATTGGAGAATCGGCTCTTGCTCAAAAGATCGACGGACTTTTGTTTGATACCGAAACGCTCTCTGCGGCAACCTATTGCAAGGAGGGCGAGGTCCGAATCAGAATCACCGCAAGAGCGCAGAGTGAGGCTGAGGCGATAGCGCTTTGCGAGTCGCACGCAGAGAAGATAATAAGGAGCGAGGTCGGAGATAAGGTATACGGCATAGACGTTGGAACTATCGAGAATGCAGTTGTTCAAGCGCTTCACAAGAAGGGTGTAACGCTCTCCGCGGCAGAGTCCTGCACGGGAGGTCTTATTGCAAAGCGAATAACCGATATTTCGGGTTGCTCCGACGTATTCTTTGGCGGCTGTGTGACGTACACGAACGAGGTAAAGCATCGACTTATAGGCGTTTCTCAGGATACGCTTGAGGAATACGGAGCGGTATCGTGGCAGACTGCGTGCGAGATGGCAAGGGGAGTCAGACTTGCAATGGGCAGTGATATAGGCGTTTCGGCAACCGGTATAGCAGGACCCACGGGAGGCACTGAGCAGACTCCGGTCGGTACCGTCTTTATAGGAATCAGCACCGAGAGGGGAGAGGAATACAGGAAGCTGTCGCTCTCTTCTATGAGAAGCCGCGAGTATATAAGACAGGCAAGTGCTACCAACGCTTTTGACTTGGTTTTGAAGAAATTGTCGGAATTTTGACAATATTTTTTAAAAAGGTATTGATTTTTCTTCAAAGATGTATTAAAATACTAATAATGTAAAATTTTTAGACTGTGACGAAAAAAAGACGTTGCAAATATAAATGGAAGTTGGGTACGTATATGGCAGAGATTAAAAAGATAGGTGTATTGACCTCGGGCGGCGACGCTCCCGGTATGAATGCAGTAATTCGCGCGGTAACCGATAAGGCTATCGATGAGGGGATCGAGGTCGTTGGAATAGTTGGCGGATATAGAGGTCTTATAGATAACGATATAAGAACTCTTGATTATGATTTTATTTCCGAGATTATCGGAATCGGAGGAACTAAGCTCTATTCCGACAGATGCAAGGAATTCCAGACCGAAGAGGGAATGCAGAAGGCTATTGAGACCTGCAGAAAGAATAATATAGACGCAATAGTTGCAATCGGTGGAGACGGAACCTTCCGTGGAGCAACCGATCTTACCTTGCACGGTGTTCCTACGATAGGCGTTACCGGAACTATCGATAACGATATAACCGCTACCGATTACACCGTAGGCTTTGATACCGCAATGAACACTGTTCTTGCATCTCTCGATAAGGTAAAGGATACCTGCGAGTCTCACGCACGCTGCGCAGTTGTTGAGGTTATGGGAAGAGATTGCGGACAGATCGCTCTTATGACAGGTATTGCCGCAGGCGCTATTGCAGTTGTTATTCCTGAGATCGACTTTGACGAGGAAGAGGCTCTTAATCGCATTATGGAAGCGAGAAAGAAGGGCAAGAGAGGAATGGTTGTTGTTGTCAGCGAGGGTGTTTATCACACTGCTGAGGATGGAACGAAGGTTCCTTACGGCGAGTACTTTGCAAAGAAGTGCGGAGAGGTTACCGGAATCGATATAAGATTTATGCGTCTTGGCCACCTTGTAAGAGGAGGACATCCTTCTCTTCGTGACAGACTTACCGCATCTCGCATGGGTGTTAAGGCGGTTGAGCTTATTCTTGAGGGCAAGAGCAACATTATAGTTATCGAGGAGGACGGCAAGTACATTCCTATGGACATCGTATTTGCGCTCACGACCGACCGTATGTATAAGAAGAAGCTTAAGGAAGGCGACCTTGACGGATACAGCGCAGAGCAGATTGCCGCAATGGAGGAGATTTGCCGCAAGCGTACCAAGGAGATAGAAAGACTTTACTACGTTGCAAATTCTATTGCGATGTAATTTGGTTAAAATCTAAAATTAAAAAATTAAGAGGGAAGATTTTTCTTCCCTCTTTTTAGTTATTTTATCTCTTGCTCTAATGCCTTGAACGTAGGTGTGTCAAAAAACTCGACAATGGTTATCCCAAAGCCGTCACAAAGCATTTTGATCGTTACGACGCCGGGGTTTTGGCTTTTTCCGTATAGGATATTTTTTATGGATGACGGTGCAACTCCGGATTCAAGCGCAAGCTGACGGATGGACATTCGCCTTTCACCTAAAAGCTCGAGAAGTCTGTCTTTCACGGCAGTATAAGTGTTCATTTTTCTCTCCTTTTGCATGGGGGTTAGACTTTTTAGACTAATTATAGACCGAAACGCTTGACAAAGTGGGCTATATATGATACAATATGGACTATAAATAGACTAAATGTGACAAAGGAGAAGGTTTTATGAATTATGATATTGAACTTATTGGAACGGTTAAGCAATCTTCGATCAAGAAAAAGATAAGTCCTAAGATAAGAAAAAATCCGAGAATTAAGAGAAAAATATGGCTGCTTGCAGGTCTTGTGATTGCTTCTGCTATATGCTATATGCTTAGTTCACGATAATTAACTCTTTTTATAGGAGAAAAAGAATATGGCTTTGATAACTTGTAAGAGCTGCGGTAAAAGTATAAGCGATACTACGGAAAAATGTGTTCATTGCGGTGCACTCGTAGGCTTTGAGGTGGAGGAGCCTTCCTCTAGTGTTGATAACTCAAGTGTTAAGAAGAAAAAAGCGCTTAATTTTCTTACTATGAGTGACGAGGATCAAGTAAGGCTTGAGGAGGAATTCTGGGAGACCGATAAGGAGGCGTTTGAATGGTATAAATCTATGTATGAGAGCAAGATCGTATCGGCAGTGGTTATGTTTATGTATCCAATTTCTTTTATTCTCGTTATGATTTTTGGAATTAATAGTGGTAGCTCTATTGGATTTTTAATCGTCGGTTCACTTTTTTTCTTTGCGTTTTTAGTAATAGCTACAGTATTTTTTATTAAGGGAATGCCTTTTAAGAGGGTTAGAAGAAAGCAGTTTGTATATCAAAAAAGATTTCAAAGATGGCTTAAAGATAAAAAGAACATAGAATATACGCCTACCATATGGAGAAAATCCGAAGAGGCTTTATTTGAGAGTGTTGATATAGATGTAGAAGGTTTTTAAGGAGGAAAAAATATGAATTATGATATCGAACTTGTTGGAACGTTTCTTCACAAAAAGATTAAGGCGAAGATATGTCCCAAAATAAGAAAAAATCCGAGAATCAAGATAAAGATCGGAATCCTTGCCGCTTTGGCATGTGCGGGATGCTTATGTAGTCTTCTTAGCTTGCGCTGAGAATGCATTTGGATAGGAGGATGAGTATATGGCTTTGATAACTTGTAAGAACTGTGGAAAAAGCATAAGTGATACCACGGAGAAATGTATTCATTGCGGCGCTCCCGTAGGTGTTGATGTAGAGACGACCGCTGACAGTGTCGATAACGCGAGCGTTAAGACGGAAAATAAGACGGAGAAAAAGATTAATTTCCTTGCTATGAGCGATGAGGAGCAGATAAAGCTTGAGGAGGAATTTTTGGATAGCGATCCTGATGCTTTTAAATGGTATAAATCCTTTTATGAGAAAAAGATTATTTCCGGAGCAATGGTTGTTTTGATGATTCCTTGTTTGTTAGGTATGTTATTTGGAACAACTCAAGGTGGATCTATTTGGCTTCGGATTGTAGGTATTTTTTTGATACTGTCTGTTTTATTTTTAGGACTGCTTTTTACTGTGAAGGCAGGCTCCAGAAAAAAGAACAAGAGAAGACAGTTTATATACCAGAAAAGATTTCAAAGATGGCTTAAAGATAAAAAGAACATAGAATATACGCCTACCATATGGAGAAAATCCGAAGAGGCTTTATTTGAGAGTGTTGATATAGATGTAGAAGGATTTTAAGGAGGGAAAAATGGCAATTGTAAAATGTCCCGAGTGCGAGGGAAAGGTCTCAACAGAAGCAAAAAGCTGTGTGCATTGCGGATGCGATCTTTCGTTTTGTAAGGAGTGCGGCTCGGTTTTTGTGGGGCAGATAAACGTATGCCCCGAGTGCGGAAATTCGTTAAGAAAGGCGAGACATTCGAGCGAGGAATATGATGCAAATACAGATTCCGGCGATCCCGGATTTCCTCACGTTCGCAGAGTTTACAGACAGTGGGAGAATGAGAGCGGAATAAAAATCTTTTCGGCGGTGAGCGGTATTTCGTTTTTGTTGATGTTGGTATTTTCTATTATTGGCTTCATAATGTTCTATAATGCTGACGAGTGGGCGTTCGATTTCGAATCTAAGTGCGCGGTAATGATATTAATGCTTGTTCTCGCGGCAATCTGCTTTATCGTTATGCGAATTATGTTTATGAATATTCCTTTAACGGTACTTTTCACTGCATCCAAGCTTTCAAAGTGGATGGGAAGAAAGCGCATAAAGCTTGATAATCTTATAGTTGAAATTATGGATTGCGAGATGAAGAACGTTCTTGCTACCGATATAAGTACACAGAACGTAGTTAGAAACGTCTTTGTTGCAAGAGCAATAGAATCAGATTACAACGTCAAGAGCGTTTTTGTAAATACGAACGTTATATCAAGCATTATAACGGGTATTTCGAGCTTTTTCGGATGGCTCTTCATCATTCTCAATATGAAGAATTTTTCTATGGTGATATGGCTTTCCGGCTTTGATGCCTTTTTCGAGGAGTTTTTTGAATTCTCAATGATTGAGTACTGGTGGGCGCTTATTGTTGCCGGTGTTGCTGTGCTGGGGAATGTTATTTATAAAATCTATGCGGCATCTGTCAGAAGGAATGCCATGGATGGATGGTTTAAGAAAAAGTATCCTGAGTATTATAACGATTACGCAAAGTACGTTTCTGAAAATTTGAAGTTTTGATAAAGAGCGGAAAATAAGAACTAAAAAAGAGGAGTGAGGCAGCTGATGTTGCCCGCTCCTTTTTGCATTTTTGATTTTTTTATCTGTCAAAATACGGATAAAGTGAACAAAAAGTGATATTTTTGCGGAAAAAGTATGATTTTTTTTGCTTTTTCTCTTGCAAAAAGTGCCGCTGTGTGGTATAATAGATGCATCTTGCATTTATTTATAATATATTATTGAAGAAAAAAATGGCGTTTTACACGGTGTTAAACGCTTTTTGGAGGTTTATTATGGCTGAAGAAAAAAAGGATCTGACGTGTCAGGAATTCTTTGATATGTGTCTTCACGTTGCGGAGGATACTAACAAAATTCCGACCGAAGCATTTGATAATTATCGCATAAAGCGCGGTTTGCGTGAGCCTGACGGTACCGGCGTTATGGCGGGTGTTACAAAGATTGGTAACGTTCACGGATATTACGTTTACGAGGGCGAGAAGGTTGCCGATGACGGAAAGCTCGAGTATCGTGGATTCGATATGTCACAGCTTATTGACGGATATAATCAAGAAAACCGCTACGGCTTTGAGGAGGTAGCTTATCTTCTTTTGTTTGGAAAGCTTCCTACGCCTTTACAGCTTAAGGAGTTTAACGAGCTTTTGGCATCCTACCGCCGTTTGCCCCTCCGTTTCTCTGAGGATATTCTTATGAAGGCGCCCTCGCGCTCGATAATGAATAAGATGGCAACGGGTGTGCTTGCGCTTTACTCCTATGATGATAACCCGGATGACACAAGTCTTGAGAATATGCTCCGCCAGAGCATTGAGATAATTGCGAGACTTCCCGTAATTGCGGCGCACTCTTATGCGTACTACCGTAGCTACTATCAGGGAAAGAGTCTTAATTTCCATTTGCCTCACGATGATCTCAGCACGTCTCAGAACTTTTTGAGATTGCTTCGTTCAAGCAAGCAGTATACCGAGGAGGAGGCTCGCTTGCTTGATATCTGTATGATAATTCAGGCAGAGCACGGAGGCGGAAACAACTCTTCCTTTACCTGCCGAGTTCTTTCTTCGTCGGGCACCGATACTTATTCTGCTATTGCGGGTGCAATCGGCTCTCTTAAGGGACCGCTCCACGGTGGCGCTAACATAAAGGTTCAGGAGATGTTCGACGTAGTTAAGGCGAACGTAAAGGACGTTCACGATGACGAGGAGGTTACCGCTGTTCTCACTCGCATTCTCAAGAAGGAGCTTTACGACGGTAAGGGTCTTATCTACGGTATGGGACATGCGGTTTATACCAAGTCCGATCCTCGTGCGGCAATGCTTAAAAAGTATGCAAGTGATATTGCAACCAAGAAGGGCTACGGTGATGATTTTGCGCTTCTCGAGGCAATCGAGCGCATAACTCCCGACCTCTTTAATTCCTTCAAGGGAACCAACAAGCCTATGTGCGCAAACGTTGACCTTTACTCCGGACTCGTTTACCGTATGCTTGATATTCCCGTTGAGATGTATACTCCTTTGTTTGCCATCTCCCGCGTTGCAGGTTGGTGCGCTCACAGAATAGAGGAATTCCAGACCTCAAAGAAGATAATACGTCCTGCTTATAAGTTTATAGCAAATAATAACAATCAGTACATACCTCTTGATCAGAGAAACGATTGATTAAATAATTTTATTTATTAGGAAAGGCAGAACAATGAAGATTAGAATTTTAGCAATGCTTTTGGCGCTTATTTTCGTGGTTTCGGCGGCTCTTGTATCTTGTGAGGCTATAGACGAGGCTCTTGGCGGTCTTGATGACGGTCTTTCGGGCGAGGACGGCGGCGAGGACGGCGGCGACAATAAGATCACCGGCAACAACAAGCATCCTGAAAATGAGGATAGCTCCGAGAATATCGACTTGGATTCCTCTGACGATAGAGATACAGAGGATGACGATGCGCAAAAGAATACCGCTTATTACCCCGACTATAGCGAGACTGAGAAGGATTCGGTTTATTACCCCGACTATAGCGAGACTGAGAAGGATTCGGTTTATTATCCCGACTATACGGAAACCTGGGAAAGCGATTCTGAAGAGGATACCTTTGATAATCCCAACTACAGTGAGACTACCGACAAACCCGTGCATAGCGAGAGCTTTGATTATCCCGAATACAGTGATGAGACAACAAAGCCTACTTCAAGACCCGGCTTTGAAACTAACGATTATGGAGAAGAGACGTTTACGTCTCCTAATGATTATATCGAAATAGGTCGTGACGACGGAGTTCAGGGTGAGACCCTCAATATCATCGTAAGAGAGCAGGCATCCGTTATGAGAGAGTGGTACAGGGACGTATACGAAGATGAGGTTGACGAGGTTGTTGCTTACAGAAATGAAAGAGTTGTTGATATGATCAAGCTCGAGTCTGTTTCCTACACTCTTATGGGAAGCTCTAACTATGAGGATTGCTTGAACACCTTCACAAAGGCAATTATTGAGGACGTTGATAACGATTTCCACTACTATGATATAGTTGCAAATTATGCATATGCAGGCGCTATTACGATGGTTCGTAATTATATTGCAAATCTTGCAGATTATGAGACGTTCCCCTACTTTGATTTCAGCCTTCCTTGTTGGAATCAGTCTATCGTAAATTCTACTTTGTGCAATGATAAGCTTTATTATATAACCGGAGACCTTAACCTTTCTACGTTCGATAAGTCCATGGTTGTATTTGTCAATAATGATTTGTACACCGAGAGAAAGGACGATAGCGATCCTGATAACCTTCAGGACGTAGCTCTTGCAGGAAAGTGGGACTACGAGGATCTTTATAAATGGACGTCTGTGTACGAGGATTTTAGCGACGATAATGCCATTACCCACGATGATTTCTACGGAATTAGTACTTCCTACGGCTCCATTCCCCTTGATGCTTTGCCTTATGCGTGGGATCTTGAATATATTGTAGAAGAGGCAGACGGTTCGCACTCTTATAACGTAATCGGTAACACTAAGATCGCGGAGGCTGTTAATAAGGCTAAGGCTCTCTTCCGCGGTGTAGATTTTTTCGACCAGACCGGCGCGCAGGGTGTCGGTAACTGGAACAACACTGGCTCATGTACCTTAGGCGGTTACTCCGAGCCTGTAACGCATTTTGCAAATGATCTCAGTGTGTTCCTTGTTCACCTTCTTAATTGTACTATCGATGACAAGGTTATGATGCGTGAGATGAGCTCCGAGATGGGACTTCTTCCTATGCCTAAATATGATGAGGATCAGGAGAACTACGGTACTACTTCTCACGACGCTTACACGCTTGTTACTGTAATCGATCACTCTGATAACAGCGTTACCACTAAGGGTGAGGCAATCTCTGCTTACCTTCAGCTCTCTTATGAGGAGTCCTACACCAACATTCGTGGATATTATATCAACGAGATCGTTAAGCAGAAGTACTTCGGTATGTCTGACTCTCTCGAGAAGTCTCAGAAAATCTTCGATATCGTTGCGGATAATATAGAGTTTGACTTTGCATCTGTTTATGCGCCTCAGCTCAACGGATTTCTTAACTCCTGCTGGAGATATGTTGTAACTGAGAGCAACGGTCTAGGTGCAACTACCGCAGAAGAGGCATTCTTGCTTGACGAAGTAAGCTATGAGGCTTCTCTCGAAGAGGTTGACAGCTGGCTTGGATTAATATAATTTTTTAAGTAAAGCTTTTTAAAAATTAATATGTATTTTTCTCCGCTAAATAGCGGAGAAAAATACTTTTAGTACATATTAAAAATTTTATAAATATAAAGAAAGGCAGAACAATGAAGATTAGAATTTTAGCAATGCTTTTGGCGCTTATTTTTGTGGTTTCGGCGGCGCTTGTATCTTGTGAGGCTATAGACGAGGCTCTTGGCTCTCTTGATGGCGGTCTTTCGGGCGAGGACGGCGGCGAGGACGATGGCGACGACGGTAAGATCACCGGCAACAACAAGCATCCTGAAAAAGAGGATAGCTCCGAGAATATCGACTTGGATTCCTCTGACGATAGAGATACAGAGGATGACGATGAGCAAAAGAATACCGCTTATTACCCCGACTATAGCGAGACTGAGAAGGATTCGGTTTATTATCCCGACTATAGCGAGACTGAGAAGGATTCGGGTTATTTTCCCGACTATTCGGACACCTGGGAAAGCGATTCTGAAGAGGACACCTTTGATAATCCCAACTACAGTGAGACTACCGATAAACCCGTGCATAGCGAGAGCTTTGATTATCCCGAATATAGTGATGAGACTTTCACCGTTCCTGGCCACTATGACGAGGTAGGTGAAGACGAAGATGTTTATGGCGAGAGTCTCACTATCCTCGTAAGAGAGCAGGCATCCGTTATGAGAGAGTGGTACAAGGACGAACCCGAAGATGAGATTGACGAGGTTGTTGCTTACAGAAACGCTACTGTTTTTTCCCAACTCGGAGTTGACGTTTCTTACGCTCTTATGGGCAGCTCCGATTATGAGGACTGCTTGAACACCTTCACACAGGCAATTATGGAAGACGTTGATAACGATTTCCACTACTATGATATAGTTGCAAACTATGCGTATGCAGGCGCTACTATCACGGTTCGTAATTATATTGCAAATCTTGCAGATACTAAGACTTTCCCTTATTTTGATTTCACACTTCCTTGCTGGAATCAGTCTATCGTAAGGTCTACTTTGTGCAATGATAAGCTTTATTATATAACCGGAGACCTTAACCTTTCTACGTTCGATAAGTCCATGGTTGTATTTATCAACAAGGATTTGTACGAGGATAGAAAGGACAGCAGCGATCCTGATGACCTTCAGGACGTAGCTCTTGCAGGTGATTGGGATTACGAAGATCTCTACAAGTGGGCGTCTGTATACGAGGACACCAGTGATGACGGTACTAATACTCACGATGACTTGCACGGAATCAGTGCTTCCTACGGCACCATTCCCCTTGATGCTTTGCCTTATGCGTGGGATCTTGAATATATTGTAGAAGAGGCTGATGGCTCTCACTCCTACAACGTAATCGGTAACACCAAGATTGCTGAGGCTGTTGATATGGCTAAGGCTCTCTTCCACGGTGTAAGTGATTCCGACCAGACCGGCGCGCAGGGTGTCGGTAACTGGAATAACACTGGCGGATGTAGTTTAGGCGGTTATTCCGAGCCTGTAACTCACTTCGCAAGTGACCTTACTGTATTCACTTTCCACCTCCTCTACTGTACTGCAGACGATAACGTAATGATGCGTGAGATGAGCTCTGAGATGGGACTTCTTCCTATGCCTAAGTACGATGTGGATCAGGAGAACTACGGTACAACTTCTCACGACTCTTACACTCTTATGACGGTAATCGATCACTCTTATAGTAGCGTTGCTACTAAGGGCAGGGCAATATCCGCATATCTTCAGTTTTCTTATGAAGAGTCCTACACCAACGTTCGTGGATACTACATCAACGAGATCGTTAAGCAGAAGTACTTCGGTATGACTGACTCTTTCGAGAAGTCTCAGGAGATCTTCGATATAATTGCGGATAATATAGAGTTTGGCTTTGCATCTATTTATGCACCTCAGCTCAATGCATTTCTTAACTCTTGCTGGAGAGAAGTTGTAACTGAGAGCAACGACCTCGGTGCAACCACTGCAGAAGAAGCATTCTTGCTCGACGAGACAATGTATGAAGTTTATCTCGAAGAGGTTGACAGCTGGCTTGGTCTTATATAATAAACCGAGCGTTTAATCAATAAAGTAAAAAAATATTAAATAGTATATTTAGCCTTAATGACTATAATATAAAATAAAAAAAACAAAAGGAGAAAATTATGAAAACAACAAAGTTGATTGCTGCGTTGCTTGCAATGGGAATCAGCGCAACTGCATTTTTGGCTTCCTGTAGTAGCGAGAGCGAAGAGAATGCACCTGCGCAAAATCAGGAAGTAGAGGTTCCTACTTACGGTATTACCGATATTATGAATCTCGAGTGGACAGCAGAGAAAGAAGAGTATATTTCCTCTGTTAAAAACGTAGAATTTGTTGGAGACCGAATCGGTATCAATTCCACTTTTTACGTTGCTAAGGAGACCTTGTCTGACGATAATGACATCGAAAGCTCCGAGAATATTTCAACAAGCCGCTATCAGAGTACTCTTAGAATTTACAATATGAATACCGAAACGGTAGTTAAAACCTTTGATAATTCTTTGGTTAACACTTATAATTCTTTAACCCGCGAGACTCTTATTGAGTATACGGAGTATGCGGTAAATCTTATTTCTGATGATTATTTTGCCGTTCTTAAGACAACTTACAGCGGAGACGGAACTTATAGTTCAACGATAACTTCTTCGTATTTTGGAACGATGCGCAGTTTCTTTGACGTTGAGTATTTGCTTGCTGTTTACAATGCAAACGGCGAACAGGTTAAAGCATTCACTCATAGCGAGCTTGCTTTGCGTTGCGCTAACAACATAAACAACTTTGATAAGATTTACATGGGAAGCGGTAATGCGAATTGCTTGATATACGATTACCTCGCTATTGAAGATTCTTCGATGGTAGTTGGCGGTTACTTTTTCATTGGAAACAAGCTTTATAAGCAGACAGAGGAACAGTCCGAGCCTGTTTTGGTAAAGGATTACGGCCTTGCAAAGAAGCCCTCCCTTTCTTATATGAGCAAGCATGGAAACTTGTTCTTTGAGAACTTGAGAGTATCCACTAATTACGGTTATTCTTATGTGTATGCTCTTTATGACGCAGATTTGAACGAGATCTGCAAGTACTCTTTGCCCAGCTATGTAAGCTCTTCTAACTATGGAGACGTTGCTGTATTTAGTGATGGAACAATGCTTGTTCAGTATGTTACTGCTCTTCCTGAGGAAGCAACCGAATACGATTTTATTAACAGTTCTACAAAGTACGACCTTGTAACAGTTTCTGTTACAAAGGATGGCGTTACCGAGCTTAGCGACGTTAATTATTACATATCCGATGTAACCTACGGTTCTGCAGAGCAGGATGATCAGCGCATTTACGCTGATAACATAGATGTATTTGCGTTCATCTACACTATAGGCGCAGATAAGAGATTGGATACTAATATCAGCAATGCAGATCCCGTAGTTCTTTCTTCTGACGGAAAGGTAGTTGCAAAGGTAGATCTTCCTGCTAATGCGATTTCTATCCCTACTCGTTTCTCTGATGATTGTTTCTCAGTGAAGCTTTCTGACGGTAGCGTTCTTTTCTACAATGAGAGCGGAGCAAAGGTTGCAAACCTTTCAAGTGCCGTAGTTTCCGCAGACGTTATCGATAATTGCTTCTACGTGTCTTCCGAGAATGCGGTTTATGCATTTAACGGTGAGCTTATTCGTGATTTCGATATTGATTTTGCACAAGTATCCAAATTAGGAAATACTTTGGTTATTGCCAACAACGCTGCTGATTCTACTGTATATTCTATACTTATTAACGGAGAGATCAAGGAAATCGGTGCATTCCCGACAATGGTTGAGTCTGCAGGTTCGGAGGATGAGCCCGTTGAAATAGCTTCCTTTGATATGTCTGCTAACGGATATTATTGGATTTACAATCCCAATACCCATATGTATAGCTACTATAATGAAAATTGTCAGTTGTTAGGCGAGTTTGAGTCTGAACTTTCTTTGGTTGAGACCGCCGATGATTTTGTTCTTATGGAATATACCGTAGAGGTAGAAGATTCTTCTGCTGAGCCTATAGATCCTGATACTTTGGGTACTCCTTCTGAAACCACCGTTACCGTTAAAAAGTTTGTTAAGTTTGTTATTAGCAAATAATAGTTTTAATGGTAGACCTACTTAAAATGATTTTAGGGGAGAAGGAACGATGAAAAAAATTTTAACATTGTTTTTTGCGCTTCTTTTGATTTTTGCACTGGTTTCGTGTGAAACTCAAGAAGTGAGCGATAACGGTGCTGAGTCGGGATCTGAGTCCGAGTCTGAAACTGAAAATGAAATTCTCGTTGAAACCGAGAAAACGCCCTTCCATGAATGGGAGCCCGAGACGGGAAATAAGTTGGGAGAGACCAGCTGCTACGACGCTCCTAAGGATGGCAACCATGGATGTAATTTCTGTGGAGAAAAAAATGTAACGAAATGCGCTGATGCTGATAATAATCATAGCTGTGATGATTGTGGCCACGTCATTACTTATTGCCAAGACGGCAATAAAGATCATTGCTGCGACGTTTGTTCGATGACTGTTTCAAGCTGCCGTGATAATAATCGTAATCACGAGTGTGATGTTTGTAGGGCACCGTATGGTACACATGAAGGTGGTTGGAAATCACACGAGTGTAGCTACTGTGGTAAGAGTGTGTCTGATTGTGATGATGCGGACAAAGATCACTATTGCGACGTCTGCGGTGACAGACTTTCCGATTGCACCGATGATCCCAAAGATGGAGATCATATCTGCGATTTTGGTGATTCGTCGTGGATTAAGATAACTAATTGTTCGGATGCCGATAATGATGGAGATCACCGTTGTGACGACTGTGGCGCAAATAACGTAAGTAATTGCGTTGATGTTGATAATGATGGAGATCACCGGTGCGACGACTGTGGCGCAAATAACGTAAGTAATTGCGTTGATGCTGATAATGACGAAAATCATAATTGTGACGACTGTGGCGCAAATAACGTAAGTAATTGCGTTGATGCTGATAATGACGGAAATCATAATTGCGACGACTGTGGCGCAAATAACGTAAGTGAGTGTGTTGACAAGAATTTGGACGGTTCTTGCGATGATTGCGGAACGCCAATGAATTCAGCTATATAACATTTATCGCATAGTCATATAAAAAATAAATAAAAAACACCCGACCGATGTGAAAACAACGGTCGGGTGTTTTGTCTGTTTTTAGGTTTGAAAACTATTTATTCAAACAGCGGTGTAGAGAGGTATCTATCGCCGGTGTCGGGAAGAAGCGCGACGATGGTTGCATTCGGGTTGCTTTGAGAAAGCACTGTCGCGGCATAGAGCGCGGCTCCCGAGGTTATACCGCAGAGGATTCCCTCGGTCTTTGCAAGGCGGCGAGCAGAGAGGTAGGCATCGTCCTCGGTTACGCAGATGATCTCGTCAACGAGAGATGCGTCAAAGTTTTCGGGAATGAAATTTGCTCCGATTCCTTGAAGCCCGTGCGCTCCTGCAACACCTTTGCTGATAAGAGGTGAGGAGGCAGGTTCAACGCCTACGATTTTTACGTTAGGATTCTTCTCCTTGAGATATCTTGCAACACCGGAGAGTGTTCCTCCCGTGCCGATTCCCGCAACGAAGATGTCCACCTTCCCATCGGTGTCATTCCATATTTCAGGCGCTGTGGTCGAATAGTGAGCCTTGGGGTTTGATGGATTTGAGAACTGAGAGGGAATAAAGGCGGAGGAAAGAGAGGCGGCTATGCGCTCAGCCTCGGCAATCGCTCCCTTCATACCAAGCTTTCCGTCGGTGAGAATTATTTTAGCGCCGTATGCGGAGAGAAGCTTTCTGCGCTCGGTGCTCATAGTATCGGGCATGGTGAGAATTACCTCGTATCCGCGCGAGACGCCGATAGCAGCAAGACCGATACCGGTGTTGCCGCTTGTTGGCTCGATTATAACGGTCTTTTTCTCAAGACTCAAAAGTCCGCGGCGCTCAGCATCGTTTATCATGGCGAGAGCCACTCTGTCCTTGGCGCTTCCTGCGGGATTGAGGTATTCAAGCTTGCAGAGAAGGTTTGCATCGTTTGCAAATTCTTTATTGTAGCGAGCCGTCTTCAGCAGAGGAGTGCCGCCAACGAGCTCGGAAATGTTTTTGTATATCATAAAAATTCCTCCAAAAAAAGCAAAAAACCGTACGTAGTGGTGAGAAACTAAGTACGGCTAATTGTTTTATTTTTTTAGATGTTGTTGAGAGCCTTTGTAAACTGACTCTTCTTGCGTGCGGCAGCATTCTTGTGAATGATTCCGCGAGCCGCTGCCTGATCGATCTTCTTAACCGCGATCTTGTAGGTCTCCTGAGCGAGAGCCATGTCGCCTGCAGCGAGAGCTGCCTGGTACTTCTTGATATCGGTCTTCAGCTGTGTTTTGAACATTTTGTTCTGAAGCGTCTTAGTCTGTGTAACGAGAACACGCTTTTTTGCACTTTTAATATTAGGCATCGTCCTTACCTCCGTTTACGTAATAGAGTAGAAGAGCTTAACGGCGTATATGAGAGGGTATACGTCGTATTCGTCCATACACTCGTATATAATATCATACTTTTTTCTACTTTGCAAGGGGTTTTTGAAAAAAAATAATTTTTTTTGCTTTTTGTAGGTATATAAGGTCGTTTTTGGGAAAAAGCCTGTATAAATGGAAAAAATTTTAAATTTTTTTTGAAAACACTTGACAAGGCTTGACATTTATGCTAAAATAGTAAACTGCATTATAATTGCTTATTATGCCCATTTTTACCCTTTGCTTATTAAATATGTGGATAAAAGCATAATAAACGTCGAGTTGAGATCGAGTTTGTTTCGTTTTTATTTATATACGCGTACGTGAAGACGTAAAAATATACATAAAAAGCAACGCTCACGCCTTCCGTGAAAACGGCGGATAAAAAATAGAATGGAGTGGTTAATTTAATGGTCAATGTAAAAGAACAAAAACTTGGCAAGAACACAAGAATGAACTTTGCTAAAAATCAATTCCCCTGTGAACTTCCGAGCCTCGTTGAAGTGCAAACTAAATCCTTCAATTGGTTCCTCAAGGAGGGACTCTCTGAGGTTTTGGCAGACGTATCTCCTATAACGGATCATTCTAACAATCTCGTTATAGAGTTCGTTTCACACTCGATTGATAAGAAGACGAAGTATACTGTTGAGGAGTGCAAGGAGCGTAGCGCAAACTACGCAGCGCCTCTTAAGGTAGGCGTTCGCCTTACAAATAAGCTTACGGGTGAGGTAAAGGAAACCGAGATCTTTATGGGTGATTTCCCCATAATGACTGATACCGGAACCTTCGTTATTAACGGTGCGGAGAGAGTTATCGTATCTCAGATCATCCGTTCTCCCGGAATGTATTATTCAACCGATATCGACAAGGCAGGAAAAGATACCTACTCGGTTCAGGTAATTCCCTACAGAGGAGCTTGGCTTGAGTATGAGGTTGAAGCAGGCGGAGTTATTTATGTTCGTATAGATAAGACCAGAAAGCTCCCGCTTACCGTATTTATCAGAGCCCTTATGTTTATGGGAATGAACGGTAAGGATACGAGAGACGATATATACGAGCTCTTTGGTAATGAAGAGGCTCTTGCTCTTACTTTTGATAAGGATGAGACCGAGGTTCTCTCCTCTCATTCGGGTCTTAGCTTTGGAGTTGAGGCACTCAAGGAGATATACAAGAAGCTCCGTCCCGGCGAGCCTGCAACTCAGGAGGCTGCTCAGACGCAGATCAACAATTATTTCTTTGATTGCAAGCGTTATGATATCGCATCTGTTGGACGTTATAAGTTTGACAAGAAGCTTGCGATTCACGCTCGTATAAGAGGACAGAAGCTTGCAGAGGACGTAATCAGCCCTCTCACCGGTGAGCTTTTGTTTGAGGCAGGAAGTATTCTTAACAATGAGCAGGCTCATATCGTTGAGAATGCAGGTGTAAATACCGTAATGCTCGAGCTTGCTAACGGCAAGAAGATCAAGGTATTCTCCAATAACACGATATACCCCGAGCACATCCTTGGATATGACCTCAAGGATTGCGGTGTAAACGAGAAGGCAAGTATTCCCGTTCTTTTGGAGCTCCGTGAGCAGTATGGCGACGATAAGGAAGCACTCTGCGCTGCTGCAAAGGAAAGAATTGCAGATCTTTGCCCCAAGTGCTTGACATATGATGATGTTTTTGCATCTATCAACTATATGCTCAATTTCATGAACGGTGTTGGAACTAAGGATGATATCGACCACTTAGGAAACCGCCGTATCCGTTCTGTTGGTGAACAGCTTCAGAATCAGCTCCGCATAGGATTCACCAGAATGGATAAAATTATAAAGGAAAGAATGACGATTCAGGATGGTGAGAAGCTCACTCCCGCATCGCTCATCAATATAAAGCCCGTTACAACGGTAGTTAGAGAGTTCTTTGCATCCTCGCAGCTTTCACAGTTCATGGATCAGAATAACCCTCTTGCAGAGCTTACTCATAAGCGCCGTTTGTCTGCGCTTGGTCCCGGAGGTCTTTCGAGAGACCGTGCATCCTTTGACGTTCGTGACGTTCACTATACGCACTATGGCCGTATGTGTCCTATCGAGACGCCTGAAGGACCTAACATCGGACTTATTTCCTATCTCACAACCTATGCTAAGATAAATGATTATGGATTTATCGAGGCTCCTTTCCGTAGAATAGATAAGGAGACCGGAAGAGTTACCGATGAGGTAGTTTACATGACTGCCGACAAGGAGGATAACTACGTAATCGTTCCCGCAAGTGAGCCTATCGACGAGAACGGTGCGTTTGTTCACGACAGAGTTACCGCAAGAGATAAGGGTGAGTTCGTAGAGCGCGCTCCCTCTGAGGTAGACTTTATGGACGTATCTCCTAAGATGGTAGTATCCGTTGCTACCGCTATGATTCCCTTCCTTGAGAACGACGATAACTCTCGTGCGCTCATGGGATCTAACATGCAGAAGCAGGCAGTGCCGCTTATGGTTACCGACAGTCCTATCGTAGGAACAGGTATGGAATATCAGGCAGCTGTTGACTCCGGTGTTGTTATAATTGCTAAATACTCGGGTACCGTTGAAAAGGTAGATGCAACGAAGATAGTTATCGTTACCGACAGAGATGCGACCGATGATGCAGACGCTCCCGTTAAGGAAACCTATGAGCTTATCAAGTTCAAGAAGACCAACCAGGGAACCTGCTTCAATCAGCGTCCCGTTGTTGATTGCGGTGAGTACGTAACGAAGGGTCAGGTAATTGCAGACGGACCCGCAACCAGCGTAGGTGAGATCTCGCTTGGTAAGAACGCTCTTATCGGATTTATGACCTGGGAAGGTTATAACTACGAGGACGCAGTTCTTCTTAACGAGCGTCTTGTAAGAGATGACGTATATACGTCTCTCCATATATTGGAGCATACCGCTGAGGCAAGAGATACAAAGCTTGGTCCGGAGGAGATCACTCGTGAGATCCAGAACGTGGGCGAGGATGCTCTTAAGAACCTCAATATCGATGGTATCGTAAAGAAGGGTACAGAGGTACGTTCAAACGATATCCTTGTAGGTAAGGTTACTCCTAAGGGAGAGACCGAGCTCACTGCCGAGGATAGATTGCTCAGAGCAATCTTCGGTGAGAAGGGTAAAGATACCAGAGATACTTCCTTGCGTTTGCCTCACGGTGAATCGGGTATCGTTGTTGATATCAAGGTATTTACAAGAGAAAATCATGATGAGCTTCCCGCAGGCGTAAACAAGGTAGTTAAGGTTTATATAGCTCAGAAGAGAAAGATATCTGTCGGAGATAAGATGGCAGGACGTCACGGAAACAAGGGTGTCGTTTCCCGCATTCTTCCTCCCGAGGATATGCCGTTCCTTGCAGACGGTACACCTCTTGATATCGTGCTTAACCCCTTGGGCGTTCCTTCACGTATGAACATCGGTCAGGTGCTTGAGGTTCACTTGGGAATTGCTGCAAAGAAGCTTGGTTGGAAGATAATGACTCCCGTATTCGATGGAGCAAACGAGCGTGATATCGTTGAGTGCTTGCGTATGGCGGGTTACTCGAGAAAGATTCTTCCTAACGAGAACGTAGCAGGAAAGCCTTTGTTCATCGAGACTGTTGATGAGAACGGCAAGAAGGACCTCGTACGTATCGAGGATGAGGTTAGAAACGATCCCGAGGCTATGCAGCGTATATTCGAGACCGAGACGGTAAGAGTAATTGACGGTAAGACCATTCTTTACGATGGTAGAACCGGAGATCCCTTCGATAACCCCGTTACGGTTGGTATCATGTACTACCTTAAGCTCCACCACCTCGTTGACGATAAGATCCACGCGCGTTCCAACGGACCGTACTCCATCGTTACTCAGCAGCCTCTCGGAGGTAAAGCTCAGTTCGGTGGTCAGCGTTTCGGAGAAATGGAAGTTTGGGCGCTTGAGGCGTATGGCGCAGCTTACACGCTTCAGGAGATACTTACCGTTAAGTCTGACGATATAAACGGACGTCGTAAGGCGTTTGAGGCTATTATAAAGGGTCAGAATATTCCCACTCCGGGTGTTCCAGAATCCTTTAAGGTGTTGGTTAAGGAGCTTCAGTCCTTGGGACTTGATATCCGTACGCTTGACGAGACGGGTAGCGAGATCCAACTCTCAACTCTTTGCAACGATGAGGAAGAGGTACAGCCTTACAGCAACAGACGCGAAGAGGCGATAAGAGAAAACGATGAGGTAATTGCTATTACTGATGGCATTGAAAGACACGGATACGTTCCGGATGATTTCGACGAAGAGTACGAAGAGGAAGAGCTGTTTGAGTCAGATGATGCTATCGAAGATGATTATAATATGCAATGGTAAGGAGAATGGCTGTGCAACGTAACGAATTTGATTCAATAAGAATAGGTTTGGCTTCTCCGGAGATGATCAGAGAATGGTCTTACGGCGAAGTAGAAAAGCCTGAAACCATAAACTACAGATCACTTAAGCCCGAGGAGGGTGGTTTGTTCTGTGAAAAAATATTTGGCCCGACTAAGGACGGAGCTTGTTCGTGCGGAAAGTATAAGAATTCGCACAATAAAGAGCCCTTCCTTTGCGAAAAGTGTGGAGTTCCCGTAACTACCAAAAAGGTAAGACGTGAGAGAATGGGACATATTGAACTTGCAGCTCCCGTGTCACACATTTGGTATCTTAAGAACGTTCCCTCAAGAATGGCTCTCGTTCTCGGAATGAAGCCTAAGCAGCTTGAGCAGGTGCTCTACTTCGCAGAGAGCGTAATCGTTGACGTAGAAGAGAGTGCGATAAGCCCCACGCTTTATCCCGGTCTCGTTGTGACTGATAAGGAGCTCGAAGAGCTCAAGGAGCGTAACGGCGCTGATTCCTTTAAGGCAGGAATGGGTGCGGAGGCTATCCAGACCTTGCTTCAGCGTATTGATCTTGATAAGCTTTCCGTTGAGCTTAAGACCGAGCTTGAGAGAGCATCCGGTCAGAGAAAGTCTCAGATTATAAGAAGACTTGAGGTGGTAGAGTCTTTCCGTAAATCCAGAAAGGATATAAATGATCCCGAGTCCGGAAACAAGCCTGAGTGGATGATACTCAATGCGCTTCCCGTGCTTCCTGCGGATCTTCGTCCTATGGTACAGCTTGACGGTGGACGTTTTGCAACCTCCGACGTAAACGAGCTCTACCGCAGAGTTATTAACAGAAATAACAGACTTAAGAGAATGAACGAGATCAAGGCTCCCGAAATCGTGGTTCGTAACGAGAAGCGTATGCTTCAGGAAGCTGTTGATGCTCTCATCGATAACGGTAGACGTGGAAAGCCTGTAACCGGACCTAACAACCGTACCCTCAAGTGCTTATCCGAGCTTCTTCGCGGTAAGCAGGGACGTTTCCGTCAGAACCTTCTCGGTAAGCGTGTTGACTACTCCGGACGTTCGGTTATCGTAGTTGGTCCTTCCTTGAAGATCTATCAGTGCGGTCTTCCTAAGGAGATGGCGCTTGAGCTCTTTAAGCCTTTCGTTGTTAAGAGACTTGAGGAGATACAGAGAGTTACCGTAAAGGACGCTCTTAAGAAGATCGATAAGTCCTATGAGAATCCCTGCGTTTGGGATGCGCTTGAGAATGTTATTAAGGAGCACCCCGTGCTTCTTAACCGTGCTCCTACGCTTCACCGTCTTTCTATTCAGGCATTCGAGCCCGTACTTGTTGAGGGTAGAGCAATCAAGCTTCACCCCTTGGTATGTACTGCGTTTAAGGCGGACTTCGACGGAGACCAGATGCCTGTTCACGTACCGCTTTCAGCTGAGGCTCAGGCAGAGGCAAGATTCCTTATGCTCTCTGCAAACAACCTCTTGAAGCCTATGGACGGACGCGCAGTTGCCGTTCCTTCACAGGATATGATACTCGGTTCTTACTACCTCACTATGGATAAGGCAGGCGAGCCGGGTGAGGGCAAGGTATTCCGTGATTTCGACGAGGCTATGATGGCTTATGATAACGGAGCTCTCGGACTTCACGCGCCCATTAAGATAAGAAAGACGCTCGTAATCAACGGCGTTGAAAAGACTAAACTTATCAATGCAACTCTTGGACGTCTTATATTCAACCGTCCTATTCCTCAGGATCTTGGATTTATCAAGCGTGATACAGAGGATTCTCTCTTCGAGCTTGAGATCCAGACCGTTGTAAAGAAGAAAGAGCTTGGTAAGCTTATAGATTACTGTATAAAGCAGCATGGCTTTGCAATCTGCGCAGAGATGCTTGACAGCATCAAGGAGATGGGATATAAGTACTCCACAAGAGCATCATTCTCAATCTCCGTATACGATATGACTATTCCTTCCGAGAAGAAGGGACTTATCGCAGCAGCGCAGAAGAAGGTTGATGCTATCAATGCAACCTATGATGATGGACTTCTCACCGACGAAGAGCGTTACAACAACGTAATCAAGGTATGGGAGAAGACCACCAACGACGTAACCGACGCTCTCCAGAAGGGCTTTGACCAGTTCAACCCGATCAAGATAATGTCTGATTCCGGAGCCCGTGGATCTATAGCTCAGATGCGTCAGCTCGCAGGTATGCGTGGACTTATGTTTGCTACGAACGGTAAAACGATCGAGCTTCCTATTAAGTCTAACTTCCGTGAAGGACTTAATATTCTTGAGTACTTCATGGGTGCAAAGGGATCACGTAAGTCGCTTTCCGATACCGCGCTTCGTACGGCAGACTCGGGTTATCTTACTCGTCGTCTCGTTGACGTTTCTCAGGACGTTATCGTTAGAGAAGAGAAGTGCGATACCAAGAAGGGCGCTTGGGTAGAGCCCGTTGTTGATGAAAACAACAATACCGTTCTTGAGAATCTTCAGGATAGAATTGTCGGACGTTATACGATCGGTGAGATAATCGATCCCAGAACCGGCGACGTAATCGTTGGTGACGATGAGATGATTTCCGAGGAGCAGGCAAAGGCAATCGTTGATGCAGGCATTAACAAGGTAAACATCAGAACGGTTATTCAGTGTCGTGCAAAGCACGGTATTTGTGCGCACTGCTACGGTGCAGACTTGGCTTCGGGTAACCCCGTAAAGCTTGGTGAGGCAGTTGGTATAATCGCAGCTCAGTCTATCGGTGAGCCCGGTACACAGTTGACGATGCGTACCTTCCACTCCGGAGGTGTCGCAGGATCCGATATTACGCAGGGTCTTCCCAGAGTTGAAGAGCTCTTTGAGGCTAGAACTCCTAAGAAGACAGCCGTTCTTGCAAAGGATAACGGCGTAATTGCTCGCGTAGAGTCGGGCGATACCGCTAACACCTATATCGTGGACGTTAAGACCGCAGATGGAAACATGCTCCAGCATCACATTCCTTTCGGAAAGAGAGTTATGGTTAGCGTTGGAGACGAGGTTAATAAGGGAGATTCCTTGACCGACGGAAGCAAGGCGCCCTCTGAGATCAGAGCTATCTTTGAGACCGAGGATGAGGTAAGAGATCCCGAGAACCTCGTATACTTGGAGAAGATCTACGAGTATATCATCAAGGAAATTCAGAAGGTATACCGTTCTCAGTCCTGTAACGTAAATGATAAGCATATCGAGATCATCGCTCGTCAGATGACGAGAAAGATCAAGGTTTACGACAAGGGTAACACCGAGCTTCTTGAGGATTCTTTGGTTGACGTTACCGAGTTCGAGGCTGAAAACGCAAAGATTCAGGCAAGAATCGATGCAGGCGAGGATCTTAAGCTTGCTATTGGTAAGCCTGAGTTCTTGGGTATTACCAAGGCATCCTTGCAGACCGAGTCCTTCTTGTCCGCAGCATCCTTCCAGGAAACCACCAAGGTTCTCACCGATGCAGCTATCAGAGGTAAGGTTGATAACCTTATCGGTCTTAAGGAAAACGTTATTATCGGTAAGCTTATTCCTGCAGGAACCGGTATGGCAATGTACAATAACGTTGACGTACAGAAGGCAGATGCTGCTACTGTAGCTCCCGAGAAGACCGATAGCGACGATTTCAATTGATGTCTGAGTTTTATTAAAAATTAGTATTATATTTACGGAAAGAGGAAAATATGACCAATAACAAGTTTGTTCTTAATTGGATCGATGAGATGGCTGCTATGACGAAGCCCGATAAGATCGTTTGGATCGACGGCTCCGAGGAGCAGGCTGAGGCTCTCAGAGCAGAGGCTTGCGCAAGCGGCGAGATCATCAAGCTCAACCAGGAGCTTCTTCCCAACTGCTACCTTCACAGAACTGCAGTTAACGACGTAGCTCGTGTAGAGGGCAGAACCTTCATTTGTACTTCTAAGAAGGAGGATGCAGGTAATATTAATAACTGGATGGCTCCCGAGGAGTGCTACGCAAAGCTTTCTAAGCTTTACAACGGCTCCATGAAGGGAAGAACGATGTACGTTATTCCTTACTCTATGAGTATCGTAGGCTCTCCTTTCGCTAAGTACGGAATTGAGCTTACCGACTCTATTTATGTCGTTCTTAATATGCTTATTATGACACGCGTTGGCAACAACGTGCTTGATGCTCTTGGCGAGAGCGGAGATTTCATCAAGGGTCTTCACGCAAGAGCTGAT
>JAZQZG010000061.1:0-5622 GCA_045633925.1 Eubacteriales bacterium | reverse complement strand
ACCTTAAGCTCAAGATTTAAATTATTTTTCATAATTATTTCTTTTTACCTTTTTTTGCGTTCTTGCCGTTCTTTGCGTTCTTGCCGTTCTTTGTATTGTTTTCAGCCTTATTCTCGTCGGTGTTCTTGCGAACTGTGCGAGCATCCTTCGTTTGCTTCTTGTTAGAACGGTAGAGAAGAATTCCACCAACAATAAGACCGATTATAACTACAGCAAAGATAGAAATTGCAATTATAGTTGTGGTCATATTGGTCTCCTCAGCCGCCTTAGCGGTCTCAGAAGAGGATTCGGTAGCGCTCTCGGATGCGCTCTCGCTCTCTGCAGGAGCTGTGGTCTCGCTTTCAGCAGGAGTATCAGCTTCACCGCTCTCGGGAGCTGCGGGCTCTTCCTTGAGGTCGGATATCTTTACTGTGCTTGTTGCGTTGAGAAGCTCAAAGGTGTTTGCAGGGAAAGTGAGGTTTGCAGGTCTTATAATCTCTTTGAGGTTGTAATCGTATGCAAATGCTTTCTCGCCAACAGATGTTACGGTCTTGGGAAGAGTTATCTTAGTAAGGCTGGAGCATCCCTCAAATGCCGAAGCACCGATAGAGGTAATTCCCTCGGGAAGGGAAATGGGCTGAGAGGAATCTGCCTTGGATACGTCTGCAAGAGAGAGAACTCTGCAGTATGCAAACGCGCATTTACCGATAGAGGTAACGTTGTTATCTCTGAACTTTACGGTCTTAAGAGCTGACATACTGTAAAAAGCATAATCGGGAACATTGGTAACACCCTCGATCTCTACGGTGTATACGTAGTTACGAACCGATTTCCACGGAATATCATTGGGGCTTGTGGGATCCTTTTCATTGAACATGGGTACGGGATTATCCTTGTCACCCATAATTGTGAGTGTGTAGGTGTTGTTATCATAGCTCCACTTAACTTTTCCGGTTGAATCGATATTTTTTCCGTTTACGGCGTCGGGAACTTGTGTACCGCTACCGCAGGAAGCAAAGATCGCCGTAAAGGTGAGAAGAATAGCTAAAAGTGTAAATATAGATATTAATTTTTTCATCGTTGTGTTTCCTTTCGAGAACCGAATTATACTTTAAACATCATATCGCCGTAGGTGGGAAGCGGCCAATACTCAGACGAGGTGAGCGTTTCCATCTCGTCCACGTATTCACGGAGCGCTACCATTGCGGGAATTACGTTATCGTGATAGCTCTCTGCTCGAGCTATGTTATCGGGAATAAGAGCTGTAACCTTTTCGATTTGTGAGAGCTCCTCAAGCGCGTTGTACGCCTTATATGTAAGCGCAGAGAGCTTCTTGATTATATCTCGCTCTACAGCGCAGGAGCCGGGAATGAGCTTTTCCTTTGCATTAGCTCCGACTGCAAGATCTCCCATATAGGAATTTACCGCAGGAATTATATCTCTGCTTGCCATCTCTATCATGGTGAGAGCCTCGATATTGATGATCTTTGAGTAGTTTTCAAAGAAGATATCCTCTCTTGAGTCAATTTCAACTTTGCTCATAACGCTGTGACGCTCGAAGAGCTCAACGTTCTTGGGAAGATTGAAGCACTTGAATGCGTCAACCGAGCTTTCAAGATTGAGAAGTCCTCGGCGCTCAGCCTCCTGCTTCCACTCAAAGGAGTATCCGTTTCCGTCAAATATTATGCGGCGGTGATCGGTAAAGGTCTTTTTGATGATCTTTGCAACTGCCGCGTTGAAGTCGGATGCGCCTTCAAGCTCGTCCGCAAAGATGCGGAAGCTCTCGGCAACAGCCGTATTGAGCACGACGTTCGGAAGCGCAATATTCTGCGACGAGCCGAGCATACGGAACTCGAATTTATTACCTGTAAATGCGAAGGGCGAGGTACGGTTTCTATCCGTTGTATCCTTGCGGAACGTGGGGATAGAGGGAATACCGAGGTCCATAACGCCTGCCTTTACTCCTTGGTAGGTAGTACCCGTGACGATCGCGTCGATTATTGAGTCAAGCTCCTCACCGACGAATATCGAAAGAATAGCGGGGGGTGCCTCTGCGGCTCCGAGACGGTGATCGTTTCCTGCGTGCGCTACCGAGACTCTGAGAAGATCCTGGTAATCGTCAACTGCCTTAACAATACCTGCAAGGACGAGAAGGAAGAGCACGTTATCCGCAGGGGTCTTGCCTGCGTGGAGAAGATTCTTTCCCGTATCGGTTGAGAGCGACCAGTTATTGTGCTTACCCGATCCATTTACGCCTGCATAGGGCTTTTCGTGGAGCAGACAAACGAGTCCGTGGCGCTCTGCGATCTTCTTCATATATTCCATTATAAGGAGGTTCTGATCGACTGCGAGGTTAGTTGATACGTAGACGGGAGCGAGCTCGTGCTGAGCGGGAGCCGCCTCGTTGTGCTTTGTCTTTGAGTAGATACCCATTTTCCAGAGCTCCTCGTCAAGCTCTGTCATAAAGCTGTTGATGCGTGTCTTGAGCGGGCCGAAGTAGTGGTCCTCAAGCTCCTGACCCTTTGGTGAGTGCGCGCCGAAGAGCGTTCTTCCCGTGTAGAGAAGATCCTTTCGCATATCGTATATTTCTTTATCGATTATAAAATATTCCTGCTCTGCGCCAACCGTGGTATTTACACGCTGCGCCTCGGTGTCTCCGAAGAGTCGGAGAATACGCAAGCTCTGCGTATTTATTGCATCCATAGAACGGAGCAGGGGAGTTTTCGTATCAAGCGCCTCTCCCGTATAAGAACAGAATGCCGTGGGAATATAGAGTGTTCCGTCCTTTACGAACGCATAAGAGCCGGGATCCCACGCGGTGTATCCTCTTGCCTCAAAGGTTGCGCGAAGACCGCCTGAGGGGAAGGAGGATGCATCGGATTCACCCTTGATAAGCTCTTTGCCCGAAAATTCCATAACTATCTTGCTTCTGCCGTCGGGCGAGAGGAAGGAGTCGTGCTTTTCTGCGGTGAGACCGGTTAAGGGCTGGAACCAGTGTGTATAATGTGTAGCGCCCTTTTCGATTGCCCAATCCTTCATAGCGGCGGCAACCGGAGTAGCAATAGATGCGTCAATGGTTTTTCCCGTTTCGATGGTTTTAATTAACGAGTCGAATACCTCGGGAGCAAGGCGCTCACGCATTACGTCCTCGTTGAACACCATACAGCCGAAAAGTTCGGGTACATTTTTTGTCATATCAATACCTCTTTATTTTTAAAGATCTCTATGAATAAACATAGATAATTATATACTAAATTTGTAATAAAGTCAAGGGATTTAGGAGTTTTCCTCTAACTCTTGGCCTTCTTGCTCCTCTTTTGGGGCAAAATATCTCTCAAAAACCTTTGCTACGACCTTAGATGCATTTGCTCCGGCTTCACCTGATTCAAGAATGCACGAGCCCACGATTTGCGGTTGATCGTACGGTGCAAAGCCTGAGAAGAGCGCATTATCGGGGAGAGTGGAGTTTGCCGTTATCTGTGCAGTACCTGTTTTTCCGCCGACCGTTGCGTCAACGCTTGAGAAATATCTTCTTATCTGATCTGTCTCGCTGACAACTCTGCCCATTGCGTTTTTGAGTGTTGCGAGTGTGCTCTGCGCTATCTCGACTTTTTCTGCGACCTTGGATTTTGATACCATCATAACGTCGCCGTTACGGTTTCTCACCTCTTTGAGGAAATGCGCTGAGTATCTGCTTCCTCCGTTGACTATCGTTGACATATACACGCTCAATTGCATTGGCGTATAGAGGTGATACGACTGTCCGATAGCTCCCGTGAGGTTTTCGATAGGTCGCCATATATCTTTGATGCTCAGGCAATATTCTTCACTTGCGACGGTTCCGACTCGCTCTCCAAGCTCGACTCCCGTCGGCACGCCAAGTCCTAACGGCTTTGTGTACTGAGTGATATACTTGAGATCGTTTTCGTATCCCAGATAGTAGAAGAACACGTTGCAGGAGACCTCAAGCGCCTTTGTTACGTCGGTTGTTCCGTGATTTCCTAAGCACGTGGGCCCTCCGAGGTATGGGAACACTCTTTGGCAATCGTAGCAGGTATTCTCATCAATAAATCCGTTTTCAAGCGCGGCGAGCGCCGAGCCTACCTTATACACCGAACCCGGCGCGTAGGTTCCTTGCAGCGCTCTGTTCAAGAGAGGGAGGGATTCGTTGCTTGCGAGCGCCGCGTAGTATTCTTTTTCGGAGTACCGATTCTGGCTATACGTCGGATAGGATGCCGAGACGAGCACCTCTCCGTTATTTGGGTTGATAAACGTTGCGGCGCCTGCCTCTGAGTAATCAAGGGATTCTATCGAATCTCTGAGTGCGTCCTCTGCCTCTATTTGCAGGTCTATATCTATTGTGAGGTACACGTCCTTTCCCACGACGGGGGCGGGATCGTAGTACTCTTTAACTAAATTGCCTTCTTTATCATAAACCGAGATCTTTTTGCCGTCTGTTCCTCTCAGATGCTCCTCAAACGCCGCCTCGCATCCCGAAATTCCAACGAGTGCGTCGAGCGGGTAATCGGCATAGTTCTCTACGTTATCTGCGGTTATCTTGCCTATTCTTCCAAGGATGTGTGAGGCGTATTCGTCGTACGGATACGTGCGCTCTGTGCGCTTGATGAAGTTTGCGCCCTCGATTCCTCTTTCTTTGATGAGTGTTATGAGCGCCATTCCCTCGCTTGTATTCGGGTCGATATCCTCTGCTACCGTGTAGTGCTGATAGTATCCGAAATCAACGAGCTCCATGCTGTAGTATATCTTTATCAGCTCTGTGATCTCTGCGTTTGAGTATGTATCGTCCCACAGCTTATATGTATTTACAAAGTAATCTTTGAGATCGTCCGCCGTGAGCTTTTGAGAGAAGGTATGTTTACCGAGAAATTTTTGGTAGTAATAATAGATATCGCTGTCCGAGTTGCTTATATCGTTTGCAAACGAATAGTTCGGATAGCTTCCGACGAGCGGCAGATAGCTCTTTGTTCTTTGCGCTGACGTATTTGTTTTTCCCAACGCATCGATACAGCTGAGCAGCGCTTTATTTACGTCTATTCTCTTATCCGGCATCGAGCCGTATTCGAATATTAAATTATAATTTTCCGTGTTTCCAACGAGCAGTTTTCCGTTTCTGTCAAAGATTCTTCCTCTCTCGCCGTATACCGTCTCGGTCTTTATTATATCGTCGCTTCTCGGAAAATAATACTTCGATCCGTTGATCTGCACGATCAAAAGATACGTTAAAAAGATAATACACAGTGTCAAAAATATCGCACCGAGAATTATAAACCTATGTGAAAATCTTTTCGCCTTTGTTGTCTTTGGCGGCGATAATTCTCTTGTGCGCCTCTGCCTCACTTGTATTCTCCTTTCTTTATTTTTTGGTTTTTTTCGTGGGGGAGGAAAACTTTTTTAAGGAAAAAGTTTTTCCTCCCCCACACCCCCACCTTTCAAAAACCTTGAAACTGGGATGTATTTTTTTATTTTACATACTTGTTGATTGATAACAAATTTAAATTTACGCAATGAATCTATATAAGCCTTCTCCTGTGGGAGAAGGGGGACCGCAATAGCGGTGGATGAGGAGTCATTTAAAAAACAAGAACACCTCATCCGTCAGCCTTGCGGCTGCCACCTTCCCCT
>JAZQZG010000060.1:0-30657 GCA_045633925.1 Eubacteriales bacterium | reverse complement strand
GTATGTTCGCTAAGAAGACAACTGAGTTTGAGATCGATATCGATACGAACAGCTATCACCTTGCTACAAGATTCGCAAGATTCCACAATGTTCCGGAGCTTACCGCGATTCTCTCGTCGTTTGCCGATTTCTATCACGTTGTTCAGAGTGTGGGAATTCCGGAGCTTGACGGTTATACTGATTCGGTAAGAGCAGGAGGAGAGGATTTTAAGGAATACCTCAAGGAGATTTCTACAAGAGCCGATGATGTTCGGCACAAGAGAGTTGATAAAACCGTGGATAATCTCCTTAAAATCACAACCGATGGACGTAAGGCGGCACTTGATATGAGACTCATTGATATGGCGTTCGGTCTTGATCCCGATTCCAAGGTCTTCCGCTGTGCGGAGAACATTATGGATATCTATGAGAAAACTCGTGATAAGAAGCTGATTCAGATGGTGTTCTGTGATTCTTCCACTCCTAAGTTCGGGTTCAATCTCTATGATGAGCTGAAGGGCTTGTTGGTGGCAATGGGGATGCCCGAAAATGAGATCGCTTTTATTCACGATGCGGATAGCGAGGCTAAAAAGAAACTTTTGTTCCGCGATTTGCAAAACGGACTTGTCTCTGTTGTAATCGGTTCTACGTTTAAGATGGGACTCGGGGTGAACGTTCAGAAAAGGCTTACAGCTCTCCATCATCTTGACGTGCCGTGGCGACCTGCCGATATGGTACAGCGTGAGGGAAGAATCCTTCGCCAAGGTAATGAGTGCGGACACGTAGAAATTCATCGTTATATCACGAAGGGAAGCTTTGATGCGTACTCCTGGCAGTTGCTTGAATCAAAGCAGAGATTTATTAGTCAGATCCTCTCAGGTCACATCACAGTTCGAGAGGGAGAGGACGTTGATGAAACCGTTCTCAATTATGCTGAAGTTAAGGCGCTTGCGGTCGGTAATCCGCTCATTAAACGTCGTGTTGAGCTTGTGAACGACCTCGACAAATATAAAATTCTTCACAGAGATTACATTGAGGAGAGAATGAAGAAAAAGCGCACTCTTTCCGAGCTTCCCGAACTCATTGAAAAACAGACACAACGAATCAAAAAAACAAAGCAAGATATCGCCTTTGTTGCTGTAAACGGTAATAATTATACGGAGATGGAATACGAGGAGCAGAAAGCAATTCGAGATGCCATCTATGCCGCAGTCAAAACACATATCAATAAGCCCTTCGAGAGAAAGATTCTTACTTATCAGGGCTTTGATGTAGTAGTTCCAGCAAGAATGCAACCGAAAATGCCGAATGCAAAGGATGAAAAAGCAGCACTTCTCAAGGAGCCTATCCCTTACGTTTACGTAAAAAGATGCGGTACCTATTATATGGAGATCGAAAGCAATGCAGGAATTACCAAGCGTCTGAATAATCTTCTTGAAAACCTCGATTTCAGAAGAGAAAACATGGAAAAAGAGCTTGATCGCTTGAAATTCCAGAAGGAGATGCTTGAGAATGAGCTTTCGACAGAGAGCAGCTCTTACATTGAAGAGATCGAGGAGCTTACTAAGGAAATTCAGAAAATTGATAAAGAATTGGGGTTAAAAGCAGCATGAGTAACACAAATATGCCTATACTTACCGTTGAAAAAACGGTTAATACACTGACAGAAGCTTATTGTAGCGTGATTAAGAAAGGAATGTCACCGAAGGTTCTTCCTTCGGTGATGCTCTGGGGACCTCCCGGTGTAGGTAAATCGCAGGGAATTCGTCAGATTGCAAAACAGATTGAAAAGGAAACGAAGAAAAAAGTTGTGGTGACAGACGTTCGTTTGCTTTTGTTTAATCCTATCGACCTGCGTGGTATCCCTACCGCAAATGAAGATAAAACACTTGCAATCTGGCTCAAGCCCCAGATTTTCCAGATGGATGCAAGTGACGAGATAGTAAACATTCTTTTCCTCGATGAAATTTCAGCCGCGCCTCAATCGGTACAAGCTGCCGCATACCAAATCACACTCGATAGAGTGGTTGGTGAGCATAAGCTTCCGGATAACTGTATAGTCATTGCTGCAGGTAACAGAGTGACGGATAAATCAGTGTCCTTTAAGATGCCTAAAGCGCTCGCCAACCGTCTTTTGCATATTGAAATTGAAGGTAGCTTTAACTCTTGGCTTAGTTGGGCGATGAAGAGCGGCGTAAATCAGAAGGTGATCGGCTTCCTTTCATTTAGAACGGACAAGCTCTTTGGCTTTGATGCTAAAAGCGATGATCTTGCATTCGCTACGCCGCGTTCCTGGGAGATGGTAAGTAATATTCTTAATACGGTTTCCGATGACGTGAATGCAGTATATCCTATGATCGCGGGGCTTGTAGGAAGCGGTCTTGCAGTAGAATTCCGTTCTTGGTGTAATCTTCATAAGGATCTTCCCGACATGGAGGATATCTTTGATGGCAGAGAAACAAAGCTTCCCGAGCGTTCGGACGTTGTATACGCAGTCGTTTCCTCGATGGTAGCCTATGCCAAAGACCACAGATATGAGAGGGAACGTATTGGAAACTCTCTGAAATATGCGAGGAAAATGCCTGCCGATTACATTGCACTCTTGCTTCAGAGTTACGAGGTAATCGAAGATAATTACAAGGATATTCTGATGCAGATTCCGGAATACCTTGATCTTGTAGGAAAAAGGAGCGTTATGAGAAATGGCTCGGTTTGATCAGAAAACCTTAGCGATCATCAAACGCCTGCAAAATGCTCGTCTTTCTCTTATGGCCAAGCAACCGTTCTATGCGCTGTTGCTAATGAATATGAAGTTTGCTCTTGACCTTTCCTGCGAAACCGCCTATACGGATGGCGATAGAGTAGCATTCAATCCGGATTTTATGAACGAGATTGATGATAACGAGCTGGAGTTTGTGCTGATGCACGAAGTGCTCCATGCGGCTCTTGCACATCCGTTCCGCCATCAATCTGACTATGAGCAACAAGAATTCGACTATGCTTGCGATATTATTGTAAATTCCAATATTCTCTATAGCTTCGGAATGGATAAAAGTAAGATCACGTTGAAGAAATACGGCGAGTCGATGCACTTGTTGCCAAACGGCGAAGAGGGCTACAAGTATTCGGTTGAGGAAGCCTATAAGATGCTGCTTGCTGCTTCCGCCAAGACTAATAAGCAAAACGGTAAGGGACAGAAGGGTAAAGGAAATGGTTCAGAAAAGATCAACGGCAAAACGCAGGCAGGCACGGGTGACTCGGATGATGGAGAGGGAAGCGGAGGAAAAGGAGATTCAGACGCAGGCAAAGGTGTTGCGCGTCCGAGCTTGGAGGATTTGATCGCATCCATCAAAAAGAAAAACGATTCAATACGAGAAAATCTCGAAAAGAATCGTAGCGAAGAATCATCCGATGGCGGTAACGAAAATGGATCCGAGTCCTTTGATGACCACTCCTTTTGGGAGGGGGATGACGACATGGGCTCCCAGCGAGATGCTTGGATGAACCGAATGGTGGAAGCGACCGATATTATTGCATCAATGTCCAAGGGGGAAAAATCAAGAGGCACGGTGCCGGCAGGGGTCGAGCGAATCGTCAATGAACTGAAAAATCCGATCCTTGATTGGAGAACGATTCTCAATGATTTCGTTCAAGAGGATATTTGTGACTATTCCTTTTCTCCGCCTGACAAGCGTATGGAAGATTCACCATTCTTCCTTCCTGATTTCAACGAAAAGGATGAGTCAGCGAAGAATCTCCTGTTTATGATCGATACCTCGGGCTCTATGAGCAATGATGCGATTACCGATTGTTATAGCGAGATCTATGGCGCAATTCAGCAGTTCAATGGAAAACTCACCGGTAAGCTTGGTTTCTTTGATGCTGTGGTGGTTGAGCCCGTTCCGTTTGAGGATGAGGACGAATTCAAAATTATTCGCCCTAAAGGCGGAGGTGGAACATCGTTCCACATTATTTTCGATTATGTAAAGGAGAAAATGATGGACGAACCGCCGGTTAGTATTATTATATTGACGGATGGATATGCACCTTATCCCGATGAACCCGCTGCAATGGACATTCCAGTGCTTTGGATCATCAATAACAAAGAGGCAGAAGCACCTTCTTGGGGCAAGGTGGCGAGAATGATAGCTGAGGAGAAGAACTAAAGTGAGAGAGAAATACGATCATTATGTCGAGCCCGCGCAGGGAATAAAATACGGGATATTGGATGGATTAGATTACAGCAGTACAGTAATATTTGTTAAGCTACCATCAGATACCGGACTTTATGGCTACAACAATAAATATTATAGGCTCGCAAGAGATTTGCGGAAACGCACAGGTGCTACCATAATTTGTTCACCGCACTATGGGGAGGAGACTTCAAAGCAGTTTGATTTGGACGTTTTAAATCAATATGAGTGGAGCAGCAAACCAACATTTCGCTTAATAGGTGTCGGAAATGGAGCAAGATACTGCTTGTCATATCTGTATCACAAGAAATCATTTGATCGAGTGCTTATTGTCAATATGCAGATTTCACACAAGCTTGGTGAAACGGTTGAGCTTCTTACTCAAGTGGACAAAAAGAAAGTCAAATTTATTTATGGTGACGAGGATCCGTCATATCGATATACACCTCTTTTGAGAAGACTTTATGCTGACGTAGTAACAATCAAGAACTGCGATCACAACTTTACCGGACGAACAAGTGCCTTTGTTGGACTTAAGGATTTTATGTAATAAAAGATTGGAGAAGAAAAATGAATGACCTTCAGAAAATGAAAGAACTGATTGAGAAAATCAATGCAGCAGATGAGGCGTATTTTAAGAACGATTCGCCTATTATGACCGACCGTGAATATGATGCGCTTGTATTGGAGCTTAAAATGCTTGAGAGAATTACAGGCATTCATTTTTCCAATTCTCCTATCGGTAAGGTTCCGAGTGACGAGAAAGCAGAGCTTAAAACTGTCCGCCATTCGAAGCCGATGCTTTCCTGCAATAAGACGAAAAACGTGGGTGACATTATCAAATTCGTTGCAGACAAGGATGTTATTCTTTCTTGGAAGATGGATGGCTTAACAATCGTTCTTCGGTATGAAAACGGAAAATTCATCCAAGCTGTAACGCGAGGAAGCGGTGGTATCATTGGTGAGGACGTCACTCATACAGTAAAGTTCCTTCGTAATATCCCTCTTGCGGTTCCGTGCAAAGAGAACTTTGAAGTGCGTGGTGAGGGTGTACTTTCTTGGGAGGATCAGCAGATCCTATCAAAGCTTGGTGAGGTTTCTGCTACACATCCGAGAAGTATTGCTGCGGGTGCAGTCAGAAACGCTATGGCGGACAGAGGAAAACTTGCTCACATTGATTTTATCGCGTTTGAGCTTATCAAGGAAGATGCACCTTCTACGAAAGTGGAACAGTTGGCGTTTCTCAAGAAAAACAACTTCGACGTGGTAGAACACAAATTTACGAGCACAGACGATGATATCAAGGAATGTATCGAGAGTTGGACACCGGAAGGATTCGCTTATCCTGTTGCCGGTCTCGTTTGTGAGTATAACGATATTGCATACGGCAAAAGTCTCGGTGCAACCGCCCATCACGAAAGACGTATGCTTGCGCTTAAGTGGAAGGACGAGGTAAAGGAAACTCGTTTTCGTGGCGTGGAACTGAACACAACCCGTACCGGTGCGGTCAGTATTATCGGTGTTTTCGACGAGGTAACGATCGACGGCAGCCGTATCCATAGAGCAAACCTTCATAACGTGACTAACTTTGAAAAGTATAAGTTTGGTGTTGGTGATATCATTACCGTTTATAAGGCAAACATGATCGTGCCTCAGATTGCAGAAAACAAGATGATGAGCGGTACATACGAGCTTCCCAAATTCTGTCCCTGCTGCGGAGAAAGACTTACTTTCCGCTTTAATCAGAGTGGTGTTAAGGAGCTTTACTGCCCTAACGAGGATTGTATTGCACGTCATTCCCAGAGAATCGCAAGATTCTGCGATAAGCAGGCTATGAATATTGAGGGTCTTTCGGCATCCGTGGTTGAGCGTATGATGGCACATGGATGGATCAAGAGCTATAAAGATATCTACCAACTCAATCTGCATCGCGATGAAATCGTAAATACTCCCAGATTCGGAGTGGATAGTTATAACGCTATTTGGGATGCGGTTGAAAAGAGCCGCAGATGCCATATGTATCAGTTCCTCGTAGGACTTGGAATTAAGCACCTCGGTCCTGAAGCAGCTAAGCTCTTGCACCAGTATTATTACGGATCGATGGAGGATTTTCTCGCGGCGGTCAATGACAACTTTGCATTTTCTCACATTGCAGGTATTTCTGAGTCCTTGGAGAAGAACATTCATGAGTGGTTCAACGATGAGCGAAACGTGCGTACTATGAAAGCGGTTATGAGCGAGCTTACCTTTATTGGTAAGAGCAAGGAGCTCGAAGGAAAGAATAATCCATTTATGGATAGAACTGTAGTCGTTACGGGTACGTTCAATAACTTCTCCAGAGAAGGCATTCTCGACCTTCTTTCCGCTCTTGGCGCAAGAACCAGTACGAATGTTGGTGAAGATACCGACTACCTCATTTACGGTGCCGTACCGGGCAGTCGTAAGGTTGCACTTGCAATTCAGTATGGTGTCAATATGATTAGTGAGGATGGATTTGCTGAGTTGCTGGCGATGGTATAGACGTCATCAGACGAAGCAATAAATAAAAAAACAAATTAAAGGAGAAACGAAAATGAGTGATACAAAGAAAATGATTACAGATGATATAGACTTTATTTTGGATACGCTTTATCTTGCCGACGAGCTTTCCGAAGAAGGCAAATTTGAAGAAGCTGAAGAGCTTTACAAGAAGATAGCGGGCGAAGGTGATAAAACCGGAGGAGATGCAAACGCGCATTACGGTTATCTTCTTGATAAAATGGGCAGATACGCTGAGGCTTTCGATTGCTTTGCCCGTGTGCTTTACGGATATGCGGATACATCCCCTTATGAGGGTGTAGTATGCTTCCTTAGTGAGAGCTGCTATGACGAAGACAGCCCTTATTGGCATTGGTGTGATGATACCGATATGTTTTTGAGGGATTATTTGGAGTGTTGCGATTGCACCGATAAAAAACCTGATATTGAAAAGATCCTTTTGAATCGTCTTGAATCCGAGAAAAAGGGTTGTAGATGTAACGCAAGAGAAAAGCTCGTTCAGATATATGGAACGGGTAAATATCTGTTCAATGACGGTGTGACAGCAGTGGATATCGAGGGATTCCCGAACATGGAAAGACTTGGAGATTTTGTCAATGACAACATAGAGCATGAGAGTGATGTGGATAATATAATTTATGCTATTTGCTATGATCCGGAAAACGTTGACGAAGCGTCGGCAAAGGCACTTGAAACGGCACTGGTTGCCATAGAATCCGACGCAGCCCAAACCGCCGCGAACGATGTGCTGCTTCATCTATACCTTGCAGGTGTAGTGTTTTCATTTTATCATGAATATTGGATTGAAATCCCTTATTTGAAGGATATTCGCAAGGCAGCGACGGTATTGTTGAATATGGATGTAGAATCAACTATAAATAGCCTGCTTGATTATGGTGATGAAACGGTTACGGAGCTTTTGGAAGAGGCATACACAATGGATTCGGAAAATCCGGAGGTTGCACTTCAATTGTTATTGATTGTTGAAGTGGATCGTTTTGTCGAGCTTATCGGCGAGATTTCCGACGTTTGTGCGAACGGGTTGATTTCCTTGTGGGGTGATGAAGAGTTGTTCAGAGAAAGGTTATACAATGATGATGATTATGAAATTGAAGAATATTACCTTGCGTTGCTTGATTTCTTATGCAAACATGATCCTGAAAGCGGGTACTGTGATATCACAAAAAAACTTCTTTTAAGCATATATCAATTTGGAACTTATAAGCGTGATTCGATTCAGATGTATGTTTCGGAGTTTAAAAACGTCGAAAAAGCCGAGGCGTTTGCGAAAAAGTATGGCATGGAGCTTCTTGACGAGCCGTACGACATTGATTGAAAGAAAATAAAAGATTTGGATTTGTGAAAGGAAAGCGATATGCAAGTTAATGGCTTTATTTTAGACGAGCTGAGCGAAAAGGTTTATTTGAACAAGGAAAATGCCGAGAGTATTCTTTTGGATGCCGTGGAGTCTGACGATGAGGACTATGCCTACAATGCAAAATACAAATTGATTCAGGTTTACGGAACAGGTAAATATACGTTTCCCGGCGATGATCCGTGGGAGATTCCCGATTTTCCCAACCTTGACAAGCTGACAGAATTTGTTGCCGGAGAAATACGTTGCGCGGATGACATATCCGAAATGCTCGGTACTCTCTATTACGAATTTATGGATATTGATGAAGCGATCGCAAGAGCTGTCGAGGCGGCGCTTTTAGCGGTAGAGTGCAATGAAAGGTGCGACTTGTTTTTTGACGGGGACGGCAGAGAAGAAGCGAAAATTATGCTGTTCTGGTTGTATTTTAAGGGAGAATTTGGACATAGCGATTGCGAAATGATCACCCTGCCTTCTTTGATGGACGCCCATAAGGCGGCAGAGCTTCTTCGCTATGAAGTGATATTAATCGAAGATTACACCCCCGAATTTAACGATTTGAGATTTAAGGGTGAGCTTGACACACTTCTCGAAGAAGCATATGCGCTACATCCCGAAAAAAGCTTGATCGCAAGAATCTGGCTCGACCGCTGCACCGTAAACGGTGAGATTGATAAGGTTGTCAATATTATATGTAATGCGGATGAAAATACAGCATATTATATTGCTTATGACCTTCTCAGCGATTGGGAGGATTTGTTCGAATACGAAGGAGAGGAAAAATCTATCGAAGAAATCGAAAAAGTGCTTCTTGCCATCAGTGAAAAGGGAGCGTACAGAGAATTTTTGCTCTCACTTTACCAATTCGGAAGCGCAACACTTTCGATGAATGACGGGTACGAAGTGGTGCATCCTACGATCAAAAACGAAGAAAAAGCGACCGCGTTTGCCGAAAAATACGGAATTACGCTGCTCGACGAGCCGGCGGTATTTGAAGACTGAGAGGGTAAAATGGGAACCAAACAATTTGAACTTGAAGCTGAAATTTTAGAAATTTTATCAAAGCTTGGCATACCTGCCGAATCCAAAGCAACCGAGATTTTGAAAACGATCGTTTTATCCGCGGTCACTGAACCCGATTCCTTTGACTTAAACGATCAATATGATAAGATTGGGAGAGCGAATCAAATTACCCGTGAGCGCGTGCGACAGATCGTTTGTCATACGATCGGAAACCATTGGAACAGAGCGTCTTTGAATATACTCAGCGATCATTTCGGTCATCCCGTTCAGTTCAGGGCGAGATATGAGGGAGAAGCTCCCAACGGAGCGGGAAAGCCTACTAACGGCGCATTTGTCGAAATGTTGGCAGAGCATTTGAGACAGAGGTATGAATGACAAAAATATTAAAAATTTAATCAACCTCTCGTTAAGTGGAAAAAAATCAACTGGAAGTTTAAAAAAATAAAAAAGATAAAATATATGTACAATTTTTGTCACAATTTTCCAAGTAATAATCTATAAATAAATGCAGATAATATTTACAGAGCAGAAATGCTCAATTCAATATAGATAATTTTAAAAAATATCCGATCACTCGGATAAAAGGAGAAAATTATGGCAAACAAGTCAGCTAAGAAGGCGCTTGAGCAGATGAAGATGCAGGCTGCAAGCGAAGTAGGAGTAAATCTTAACAATGGCGGTTACAACGGTGACCTTACTGCTCGTCAGGCAGGCTCCATCGGCGGTCAGATGGTTAAGAAGATGATCGAGAGCTACGAGAATCAGGCTAAGGGTTCTAACTAAGCTGCAAAGAAAAATATCTTTGATTTATTTTGAATTCTTTGCGGGGGCAGATGCTTTTTGCAGCTGCCCCTTTTACTTTGTTATTGACATTCCTTGCGTTTTGCTTTATAATATAATGGTAATCAATATAGTCAACGGAGTGTATGAATATAAATGAAGCTTGAACTTGTTGCAACCTGCCTTTTCGGTCTTGAGCATCTTCTTGGCGAGGAGATCGATGCTCTTGGATATGAGCGTCTTGAGACCATCGACGGCAGAGTCACCTTTCTCGGTGACGAGCGCGCCGTTTACCGCGCAAATCTTCATCTGCGCTTTGCCGAGCGTGTTTTTATAAAGCTTGGAGCATTCAAAGCCGAGAGCTTTGAGGAGCTCTTTGAGGGCACTAAGAGCCTTGAGTGGGAAAAATTCATAGGCGCAGAGGATGCTTTTCCCGTAAAGGGACATTCGATAAAGAGTACGCTTTTTTCTGTACCCGACTGTCAGAGCATAGTAAAGAAAGCTGTTGTGCAAAGACTTTCCTCGGTACACGGTATAAGCTGGTTTAAGGAAGAGCGTACGAAATATCAGATAGAATTTTTTATACTTAAGAACGTAGCAACACTTATGATAGATACATCGGGTGTTGCTTTGCACAAGCGAGGATATAGAATCGAGGCAGGAGCGGCGCCTCTGCGTGAGACTCTTGCCGCCGCTATTGCAGCAACTACAAGACCTCGTGAGGATGTTTTGTTGTGGGATCCCTTTTGCGGATCCGGAACTATCGTTATTGAGGCGGCTCTTATGATGACAAAATGCGCTCCCGGTCTCGGTCGCAAATTTTCCTGCGAGGAATTTGATATCCTTTCGGATAGAAAGATCATCAAGGAGGAGAAGGAGCGCGCATATTCTCAAATCGATATAGACAGCAGCTTTGAGGCATACGGTTCGGATATCGATGAGAGCGTGCTTGAGATTGCTAAGGGAAATGCCGAGCGAGCAGGCGTTGATGACAGAATAAAATTCTTTAAGGCAGATGCAAGAAAGATAGAGAAGCTTGATCGCAGGGGTACCATAGTGTGCAATCCGCCTTACGGCGAGCGCTTGATGACTCCTCGTGAGGCTGAACAGCTCTATCGTGATATGGGCAGAGCGTTCTCGAAGCTCTCTCCCTGGCAGATATATATTCTTACCTCTGCGGAGAATTTCCAAGGGCTTTACGGTAAGCGTGCAGATAAGGTTCGCAAGCTTTATAACGGAATGATTCCGTGTAGTCTTTACCAATATTTCAGAGTGAATAAAAAATAAGAATAACACCGTTACGGCATTTTGCTGTGACGGTGTTTTGTTTCTCAAAAACCTCTTTTTTTGCCGATGAGGCGTAAAAAAATCTTTCTTAGCAGATCTGCGGGGAATACCAAAAGCGCGAGCAGAAGAGTGATTTTAAGTTCTTCCAATGTCAGCGGAACGGTTCTCAAAACCGCACCGCCAAGATAGATAAAGAGTATCTGGACTGTCAGTATCAGAAGCATAATAAATATGAACGGCTTATTTTTTGATAGTTTGTTGAGTAAAAACATTCTGTCGGTTCGAGCGTTGAAGCAATGGAATACCGATGCAAAGATAAACAGTGCAAAAAATGCGCTCAAAAGATATGCGTTATCGGGTGAGGCTCTGAATTTTGACGTTATCGACGGAGAGAGTAAAAATGCGATAAAAAGTCCTACGGTAAATATTCCCGAGAGGGCTATCTGGCTTATCATATATTTGTTAAGAATAGCCTCCTCGCGCCTTTTTGGCTTTTCTCTCATATAGTCGGGAAGCGGAGCCTCTCCTGCAAAGGCAAGACCGCCAAGGGTGTCCATTATTATATTTATCCAAAGCATTTGAACTACGGTAACAGGGGAGTCAAAGCCGATAAAGGGCCCTATCATAGAAATTCCCACAGCACAGAAATTCATAGTAAGTTGCAGAGTGATAAATTTTCGTATGCTTTTGAATATAGTTCTGCCGTAGAGCACAGCCTTTGCTATTGAGGAGAGATTGTTGTCGATGATGATTATATCGCTCGCTTCCTTTGAAACGCTTGTGCCGCTTCCCATAGCAAAGCCTATGTCCGCGCGCTTGAGGGCGGGCGCATCGTTTATTCCGTCACCCGTCATTCCAACGACGAGCCCCGATTCCTGAGAGATCCGCACAAGACGGCTTTTATCCTGCGGCAGAGCGCGTGAGACTACGGCTAAGCGAGGAATCCGGTTTTTTATTTCGGCGTCGCTCATAGAGGATAGCTCAGAGCTGTCAAGAATCAGGTTGCGTGTGGAATTGATTATCCCGCATTCGCTCGCAATATGCTCTGCGGTCTGCTTGTTATCTCCGGTTATCATAACCACACCGATACCTGCATCTCTCAGCGTTGCCACCGAGCCTTTAGCCTCGGCTCGCACCTTGTCGGAGAGAACCACGGCGCACACGAAGGTGAGAGTATATTGCTTGGCTCTTGGCATATTATCCGATTCGGCTATCCAGATGATTCGCTTTCCTGCGCTTGTTAATTTGTTTGTGAGCTTTAGGAGCTCTGCGGAGACTGTGGCAAAGGAAACCTTTGCGCCTTTTTCCGAGTAGGCGTATTTGCAAAAGGGAAGAAGACGCTCCGGAGCGCCTTTTATTAGAGTACTCGGCTCGTGATAGACGATCTTTACGGCTGAATATTTGTTCGCGCTGTCAAAGGGAAGCCTTTCGATAACAGTGAAGCGTTGAAGATCGTATTTTGATATTTCATTCAATATCGATTCCGAGAGCGCCTTTTCTGTTGCATTTCCGCCGAGAACGCTACCGTCGGATATCGTGGAGAGCGTGTTGAAATAGGCATTTTGCAGATACAGCTCTGCAAGCTTTGGGGAGTCGGATTTGAGGCCTTTGAAGCTTTTATAAGATTTTGTGCTTGAGCAGATAATCTCATCTACGCTCATTCTGCCCTCGGTGACGGTTCCCGTTTTGTCGGTAAAAAGAATGTTCATACTGCCTGCAGCCTCGATGCCGACAGGCTTTCTTACGAGAACGTTATCCTTTATCATTCGCTTGATGTTTGAGGATAGGATAACTGCAATCATCATCGGGAGACCCTCGGGAACAGCCATTACAATTACGGTGAGTCCTAACATAAGCGCGTGCAAAAGATGCTCTAAGAGGTAATGAAAATCCTTTACCTTTTGTAACACAATTACCCACTCAAAGCCGCTGTCTATTATAAAGGTGTCAAAAAGATAGGTGAGCGCTATAAGTATTGCCGCAATATAACCGATAGCGCTTATCTGGCGAGCAAGCTTTGAGAGCCTTACCTTGAGAGGGCTCTCTCTCGTATCCATCTTTACCTCATCGGATATTTTGCCTAAAAAGGTTTGCTCGCCAACGGCAAATATTTCGATTTCAGCCTCGCCTGAAAGAATAGTGCAGCCACGAAATACAGCACTTTTTGAGGTTGGAGTTTTTGTTTTGTCCATGCTGTATATCTTGCTTACCTCACGGCTTTCGCCCGTGATCATACTCTGATCGAGCTTTATCTCGCCGTGGATAACAAATCCGTCGGCAGGTATCTGCTCGCCTGCGCTAACTCGCACAATATCTCCTACAACGATATTCTCAATAGGTATCTCACAGAGTCTACCGTTTCTGAAGACTCTGTATGCGGCGTGAGAGCATTCCGCGTCGAGTCTGCGAAAGGCAGCCTCACTCCCACGCTCTGAGAGAGTGGAGATGAGAGTTGAGAGAAATACCGAAATGCCGATGCCGATAGTCTCTATTACGTCTCCTCCACGGAAAACTAAAAACAAATTGACGATAAGAGCGCCGATAAGTATCTTTACAACGGGATCTCCGAGATTCTCAAAAAAGCATCGAAGAAAGCTTTTTGATTTGCGTGAGGAGAATACGTTTTTGCCAAAGTTCTTTTCCGAGAGTGCGACCTCAGAATCGCACAGACCCTTCCGCGTATTTTGAACGCTGTATTTTTTCATAGCCTCTCCTTGTGATGTTTATAGCTATTTAAATATATGAGAGGCAATAGAGAATAATGACCGATGATGACTGGGAGAAATAAAACGCCCGACGGAAATTTTGTCCGTCGGGCATTTGAATTATTTAGTTGTCTTTTTCGTTGTCATCGGATTCATCTTCTTCATTATCTTCGGACTCATTCTCTTCGATCTCCTCGATTTCATCGGAGTTGTTATTCTCGATTTCGTCGGAATCGTCATCCGTGATGTCGCTTATCTGCTCTGCATCGGATACATCGAGCTCGTTTTCTTCATCCTCTTCGTCATCGTCGGGCATTGCGGGAGTGAAGGGATCGTTTGCATTCTTTGCAGCCTTTTCAGCCTCTTCCTTGCGACGTCTTTCCTCAGCCTTTTCAAGCTCGCGCTTTCTGTCGTTTTCTTCACGGCTACGGCGCTTCTTAGCCTCGGTCATCTCCTCGAGCTCCTCAAACGTGGGATTTCCGTCCATAGCGGCGGTAAACTGCTCGCCGTCCATGATCTCGTTCTTGATAAGGAACTCTGCAATAAAGTGAAGCTTATCGATGTTATCGTTGAGTATCTGCTTTGCATGGTTATATGCATTAGAGATTATTGCGTGTATCTCAGCATCGATCTTTGCAGCGGTCTCATCAGAGTAGTCCTGAGAGCTTGAGAAATCCTTGCCAAGGAATACCTCGCTGTGTCCGCTTCCGAATGCGCGAAGTCCGAGAACGTCACTCATTCCGAGTCTTGTAACCATCTTCTTTGCGATATCCGTAGCACGCTCGATATCGTTTGATGCACCGCCGGAGATATCACCAAAGATAATTTCCTCTGCGGCACGTCCTGCAAGAAGCATAGAGATCTTTTCCTTGAGTTCGTTCTTGTAAACGCTGTATTTATCTTCCGCAGGGGGATTAAGAGTGTATCCTAATGCATTTCCGCTGGGGATAATAGAAATCTGTTGTACGGGGTCCATAGAGGGGAGAACGTGCGCCACGATTGCGTGACCTGCCTCGTGGTATGCAGTGTTCTTCTTCTCGCGCTCTTTCATAGCTCTTGATTTCTTCTTGGGGCCTGCGATAACTCGGATATATGCGTCCTCGATATCTTCCATACCGATGAGAGTCTTTCCTCTGCGAGCGGCAAGGAGAGACGCTTCGTTAAGAAGGTTAGAGAGATCTGCTCCTGTGAATCCTGCTGTCATCTTTGCTACCTTGGCAAAGTCAACGCTCTCTTCAAAGGGCTTATTTCTTGCGTGAACGTGAAGAATCTCCTCACGTCCCTTTATGTCGGGATAATTAACCGTTATCTGTCTGTCAAATCTTCCGGGACGGAGAAGCGCGGGGTCAAGAATGTCGGGGCGGTTCGTAGCCGCAATAACGATGATTCCGTCGTGTGATCCGAATCCGTCCATTTCAACGAGAAGCTGGTTGAGGGTCTGCTCACGCTCATCGTGACCGCCTCCAAGTCCTGCTCCGCGGTGACGTCCTACTGCATCGATCTCGTCTATGAAGATTATTGATGCGGGATGCTTTCTTGCGTTCTCGAACAAGTCACGCACACGGGATGCGCCGACACCGACGTACATCTCAACGAAATCCGAACCCGAGATCGAGAAGAAGGGAACGCCTGCCTCGCCTGCAACTGCCTTTGCGAGAAGGGTTTTACCTGTACCTGGAGGGCCGACTAAGAGAACACCGTGAGGAATCTTTGCTCCAAGCTTTGAGAACTTTGTGGGATCCTTTAAGAAATCAACTACCTCTTCGAGCTCGGTCTTTTCCTCATCAGCTCCTGCCACGTCGCTAAAGAGAACCTTGTTTTTATCTCCCTGGGGAGTCTTAACTCTTGCCTTACCAAAGGAATTTATCTTGCCGGTCTCGTTCTTTGCCGTTTTCATAATAGCAAAGTAGAGAACAACTATGATTACGATAACTATAACGTAGGGAAGTAAGCTTACCCACCACGGAACCGTTGCGGGCGGGAGAATGTTGTAGCTTTCAAGGTTCGCGTTGCTAAGATAGAATTCCGAGCAATCGTTTGTAAAGAGCGCTACGCTTTGAAGCTCACATTTTACCTCGGTGAGGTTTGCTGCCGCAGCCTTTCGCTCATCATCCGTTAGCTTTATTTGCGTTTCGCCTTCCTTAGGCTCGGCATTCATGTAGTCTGTATATACGTGAAGCGTGATAACTCCGTCGTTTGTCAGTTCGAAATCGTGTACTACGTCACGCTGGAAATAGTCTACTACGTTGCTGTATTGCGGCTTTTTCTCTTCTTGTGAGTTAAACAAGAACGTGAGGGCTAAAATGATAGCCAAGAAAAGCGCAATATAGAAAAGTATGACCTTGAAATTGCCGTTCTTTTTCTTCATGGGGGGTGATCACCATCCTTTATGTTAATTTGTAGATTTTATTTATTATAGACAGAGGGCTTGAGAACGCCTATGTACGGAAGGTTTCTGAACTTCTCGTCGTAATCAAGTCCAAAGCCTACGACGAATTCATCGGGAACAACTTTTCCTATATAGTCGGCTTTTATGTCGAGTACTCGTCTGTCGGGCTTATCAAGAAGAGTACAGATCTTAAGATCGTTAGCCCCTCTCTCTCTGAGATAATCGCAGAGGCGGTAGAGAGTTCTTCCGCTGTCTATGATGTCTTCTATTATAAGTATGCTTATTTCTGAAAGGTCATTACGGTTAAGATCAAGCTGAATTTTTACCTGTCCTGAGGAAACGGTGCCTGAACCGTAGGAGGAAACCTTCATTACCTCAAATTCAAGGGGAAGCTGCATCTTTTTCATAAGCTCTGTCGTGAACATTATAGATCCCTTGAGCAAACATAAAAAGATGAGCGGCTTTTTTGAATCTTTGTAATCTTCAGTTATTTTTTCCGCTAATGAAGATGTTATACTATCAATTTCTTCCTCGCTGATGAGGACTCTTTCAATACACTCTTTCATTATATAACCTTTCTTTTAGCGTATGCAAATCTCAATGCATATAAGCTTTTTTGTATCATCATTTGATTTGCACATTGCGCCGTCACGTATTCCTATATAAGGAATAGCTAAAATTCCGCTGTTATCACAGATGATAGGAAGTCTTGATCTTAATTCAAGAGGAATCTTCTTTTCGCTCATAAGTTTCTTTACGCTTTTGTGCATACCGCCAATAAGAATTCTGTCACCTTGATGACGATTTCTTGCAATAAGCGTACCATCTATTTTATCAAACGTAATACGGAATAATGTTGAATTTTTGTAAATATTTTTTAAATACTGTTCGGAGCTAACGATGATCGATGCATTAGCCGCAGATATCTCGTTTTCTCCGTTTTTTAGCTCGATTTCGTATTCAACAATATCTGGCTTTTTCTCTCGCGCAATAAAGCAGAGTCTGCCGTTTTCAATGACGGCATCTATGCTGCAGGGGAGAGTGGCTGCGGAGTGTGGAATACATTTTTCTGCAAGCTCCAATATCGCCTTTATATGAGGCGTTTCAAGCGCGTTTGTTTTTGAGATATTCTCATACATATTCATAAGAACTCGGCTTGATATAGAGGTTGGAGCAGAGCAGAGCTTTTTTGCATCTACCGAATTGTCTTTGACGAGCTTTTCTGTAAAACGGTCGGTCATCTCTTGAAGATAAACAGAGTCTTCTTTTAATGATCGAGTCATTTTAGATGCGTTTTTCGTTGCTCCCGAATTTATTTCTTTTAATATTGGAATAACTTGATTTCTTATCTTGTTTCGTGTGTAGTCATTGACAAGATTTGTGCTGTCTGTCACAAAGAGAATGCCGTTTGCCCGGCAAAAGTCGATAATCTCGCTTTTTTCCATATTCAAGATAGGGCGAATCACAATTCCGGTTTTTGTCGGTCTTGATTCGGGAATTCCGCAAAGACCGCTGAGACCGGTTCCACGCGCGATGTTGAACAAAAGTGTTTCAAAGTTATCATCGGCATTGTGCGCGGTGGCAAGGATTCTTATGTTGTGCTCTTGCATTATCGAATCAAAAAAATCGTATCTTGCGTTTCTTGCAGCAGTCTCTACGCTCTCGCCGGTTATTTGTGCGATTGCGGGAATATCAAGCTTTCTTGAAAAGAATTCAACATTTAGGCTTTTTGCAAAGTTTCTGCAAAATTCTTCGTCACGGTCAGCTTCATCTCCACGTATGCCGTGGTTCAGATGTGCCGCATATATCTTGGAGTTGCTTCCTTTAGCGTAAAGTGTGAGCATAAAGAGCAGAGCAGAGGAATCTGCGCCACCCGAAAGTCCCACGAGTATCGGCTCGTTTGCAGGGAGATTTGACAATAGCTCGGGAGGGGTAAAGCCCTTTGGAATTATTTTTTCCATTTGTTTTATTATCCCTCTTCAAGATTTGTCGCAAGGGAGCGGAATTTAGTGTAGCGTCCAACCCAGCCTACCTTAACGGTACCCTGAGATCCGTGACGGTTCTTTGCAATAATTACCTCGGCTACGCTGCCCTCGTCACTCTTTTCTTTATCGTAATATTCGTCACGGTAAAGGAAGATAACGGTATCTGCGTCCTGCTCGATAGATCCCGAGTCACGAAGGTCGGAAAGCATAGGACGCTTATCTGTACGGGATTCTGGTCCACGGGAAAGCTGTGCACAGCAAATGATCGGAATATTGAATTCCTTTGCCATGAGCTTGAGTCCTCTCGAAATCTCGGCAACCTCTTGTACTCGGTTGTCGGTTCGCTTATCGCTCGTCATAAGACCCAAGTAGTCGACAACCACAAGACCGAGATTCTGAACTCGGCGAAGCTTTGCCTTCATTCCCATAACCGAGATTCCGGCGGTATCGTCGATAAGTATATTACATCCGGCAAGCTGAGTTGCCGTAGCGGCTATATCCTCCCACTGCTGCTTGTCAAGACGGCCCGTGCGCAGAGCGTAGCTATCTATCATAGCTTCACTTGAGATAATACGTGTAACGAGCTGTTCTGCCGACATTTCGAGCGAGAATATACATACAGCTTTGTTTGAGGCGAGCGCCACGTTTGTGGCAATATTCAGCGCAAAGGACGTTTTACCCATACCGGGTCGAGCTCCGACGAGAATAAGATCGGAGTTACCCATACCTGCAAGGACGCTGTCGATTCCGGAGAATCCGGTCTTTGTTCCTCTTGCGCCATCTCCCTCGTCTGCAACGGTGTGAAGCTCGCTGTATACGTTGGTGATAACGTCTTGGATCTTTTTGAAATTCTTGGAATCTCTATCGTTTGCAATATCAAATATTTGAGCCTCCGCATATTCAACGAGCTCGTTTGCCTCGCCCTCCTCGGAATAGGCTTTTTCACTTATATCCGAGCAGATAGCAATAAGACTGCGGAGTGTGCTTTTCTGCTTTACTATAGCTGCATAATCTTTGATGTTAAGAGCGTTTGGTACAGCTTGATAGAGTGATCTTATATAGTCCTCTCCACCCGACTTGTTGTAGACGCCTTCGGACACGAGGGTGTCTATAAGTGTTACGATATCGATTTCCTTGCTGGCAATGAACAGATTGCACATTGCGGAATATATCTGAGAGTGCTCTGAAAGATAAAAGTCTGTGGGCTTTACCGTTTCAGATATCTCGGTGATCGCATCGGGGTCTACCAATATAGATCCTAATAGGGATTGCTCTGCAATCAAAGAGAAGGGAAGCTTTCTTGAAAATTCATCCATTTCGTTTGATCAGCCTTTCTGTTTCTTGAAAATAAAGCTTATTGCTTTGAGGTAACCTCAAGCTTGATCTTTCCCATAATTCCTGTATAGAGCTTTACGTCTACCGTGTGCTCGCCAAAGGATTTGATGGGAGAGGCAAGAGTTATCTTGCGTTTATCGATAACGATGCTGTGCTTTTTCTGAAGCTCCTCTGCGATATCCTTAGCAGTAATCGAGCCATAGAGCTTTTTATCGGGACCCTGAGCGTACTCGAACACGAGCCTTATCTTCTCAAGTCTTGCCGCAATATCGTTTGCGTTTTGCTTTTCTACGTCTATTTTGTGCTGCTTTGATGATTCCTTGTTCTTTGCCTCGTTAAGTCCCTTTGCATCTGCGGGAATAGCGAGCTTTTTGGGGAAGAGAAAGTTGCGAGCGTATCCGTCAGATACCTCGATGATCTGATCCTTTTTACCCTGTCCCTTTACGTCTGCACATAAAATAACCTTCATGTGATATATCTCCTTTGTGTTAACTATATATTCGTGATTTTAATTTTCGTTATTTTTCTTGGCTTTAGTTTCGATATCCTCGTAATATTTGTCTATCGCATCGGTGAGCATTGCCTCGGCATCCTCAAGGGTAGAGTCAGCAATTGCCGCTCCTGCCATGTCGAAATGTCCGCCTCCGCCAAGCTGCTCAACAATGAGCTGAACGTTTATCGTTCCGTCGGATCGAGCGGATATGTTTACCGTATTTCCTACGAGAATAAGCGCAAATGCTGCGTGTACGTTCTTGATGGTAAGAAGCTTATCTGCAGCCTTTGAGGCGATAACTCTTGCATTTCCAAATCCGTTGCTAACTACCGATGTGATAGCGATATTATCACGGTAGATCTTGGATGCGCTTCCGAATTGAGAAGCGGAGAGATACTCGTCAAATCCTTCTTCAAAGAAGGTTCTTGCATACTCGGTGTCGGCACCGAGATTCTTAAGGTAAAGAGCCGCCGCAAAGGTTCTCATACCTACCATACGGGTGAAGTTCTTGGTATCAAGCATGATACCCGACATCATAATACTTGCCTCTTCCTTGCAGGATGCATCTGGAGGAAGAATCTCCTCAAGCATCTCAGAGATAAGCTCACAGGTAGAAGAAGAGGAGGGGTCGATATATGCAAGAGCAGGTTCTTCCTTAAATTCCTCTTTCTTTATGTGGTGATCTATGATAGCCTTTTTAAAGGAGTTCTTTGCAAGATCTGGGGATTCAAGTATGCTGAAGTTGTTTGCGTCAACGATGATGAGCAACGTTCCGAAATTGTTGTACTCAAGCGCTGAAATTCCATCGATAAACGTGTTTTTGTATTCGGGAAGATTAGCGAGAGTTGATGCGCAAGCAATGAAATTTTCATTGTGTACATCGGTAACTATCTTTACGTCGATGTCGCTGTATGCGCTTCTGATAAGTGTAGTAATACCAATGCATGCGCCGATACAGTCAAAATCGGGATTTTTATGTCCCATAACGAGCACGTTGGGCGAACCTTCGATCAGAGATGCGAGCTTTGCGCAGATGATCTTTGCCTGACCCTTGGTTCTCTTTTGGAGAGCCTTAGTCTTTGCGCCAAAGAAGAGAGAGCCGTCTGCGTTCTTGAGAACCACCTGGTCTCCTCCGCGCTGAAGCGCCATATCAAGCGCTATCATAGCATTTCTTTCGCGCTCGTCGAGATTTGAGCCCAAGGTCGAAACACCCATGGAAACGGTAAGCTGAACGTGAGCCTCGCCGATCTCAATTTTGTGTATCTCGTTGAGTATAGCAAATTTGTTTTTGATGCATTCATCAAGCATCTTTTGAGAGAAAAGAATCAAGAATTTGTTCTTTTCGTATTCGCAGAGTACAGCGCCCATTCTGACAGCCCACTCTTTGAGTATTTTTCCAACGTTGCGAGCTTCGTCTTGGTAATTTACCTTAACGTACTGAGCAATCTCGTCAAGGTTGTCGACAATGATGTATCCTACTGCAGTTATCGAATTTCTGTGCTGAACGTATATGCTTGAGAGCTCGGTGATATCGTGGAAGATTATCATATGATAGTTCTTTCCTTTTGTCGATATCTTGTGGCATTCCATGCGGTATATTTTGCTTCCGAATTCTGCAATTTCTGCCGTGTTGATCTCCTTGATTGAGTGAGTAACGGATTGATCTTTTTGAGCCGTAACACTCAAGAGCTCGGCAAGATTTATATTGCACAAAAGTCCGATGTCAAGGTTGAATATCGTTTCGTTGAAGCCTAAAGCGTCGGAGAAAGCATTGTTAGATGTAATTATCTTTCCTTTTTCGTTAACGACAGCATAGGGGACAGTCAACTGATTTCTGAAAGCATATATAACGCTTCCTGCCTGCTCGTCGGAGGCATACTTTTCATAGCGGAAAAGGTTGAACTTGTGTCTGAATATGAAAAATGTAATAAAGCAGATAACACCGTAAATTGCAATGAAAATTGCACTGCAAACGGCAGGGCTTATATCGGTAAATATACAGACTACTGCGTTTATTCCCATTATGATGAGCGCTAAAAAAATGTATATATATGTGGGAACCTCTTCTATTTTTGAAAGCTTATCAGATTTTTTATCTTGCATGATCAAATGAGTCCTTTCATAGGATTGCGTAAAACGCTTAAGGTAAAAAATTGCATAATACGTGATTATAATTATAATCTATATTATTATATCACAAAAGATGTGTTTTGTAAATGTTTTTTTTACTTTTGTTCATTATTGTATATAATTTATAATTATTTTACAAAAAAACAAAAAAATATAAAAAAGCTATTGCAATTTATGAAAAAACGTGGTATAATATTCAAGAATCGAGTGGGCTTGAAAAAGTCCACTCTTAAGTTTTGCTATGGAGGAATATATGGCACGTAATGTAAAAAGCGTCACAGAAACGGTCAAAGAGCTTGCAGAGCCTATTGCTGATTCTTTGGGATGTTGGGTGTGGGACGTTGAATTTGTAAAGGAAGGTACTCGAAAAATACTCAGAATAACGATAGATTCCGAGGAGGGTATCGATATTGACGCGTGCGAGAAGATGCACAGAGCGATAGACCCCGTTCTTGACGAGGTCGATCCTATATCCGAGCCCTATTATCTTGAGGTTTCCTCGCCCGGACTTGAGCGAGAGCTTAAGACTCCCGAGCATATAGAGGCGTGCGAGGGGTGGGACGTTGAGGTTAAGCTCTATGCGCCTATAGATGGATTAAAGCTTTTCCGCGGGGTTTTGCTTTCGTCCGAAAATGAGAATGAAATAAAAATCGATATTGCAGGAAACGAAAAGACGTTTGATAAGCAATCGGTTGCTAAATTAAGTACGTATTTTGATTTTAATAAATAAAAATAATGTAAGGAGTTAGAAAATGAATAAGGAATTTTTTGTAGCTCTTGATATGCTTGAGAGGGAGAAGGGTATTCCCAGAGAGTATATGCTTGAGAAGATTGAGGCGGCGCTTTTGTCGGCTTGCAAGAAGGAATACGGTCCCAGCACTGTAGTCAGAGTTGCCGTTGATCCTGTAAAGGAGGATCTCAAGGTGTATATTCAGAAGGAGGTAGTTGCAGAGGTAACCAATCCTCAGTGCGAGATATCTCTTGAGGATGCCAAGGCGATAAGCAGAAGATATACAATAGGAAAGATCGTTGAAACAGAGGTAAAGACCAAGAACGTTCGCAGACTTAGCGCCTCTGCTGCAAAGTCAGTTATCATTCAGGGAATCCGTGAGGGTGAGAGAAAGGTAATGCAGGATGCTTATGAGAGCAAGAGAGGTGAGATAATCACCGCTACCGTTAGCAAGGTGTTCTCTGATAACGGAAACGTTCTCCTCGAGACCGCAAATGGTCATGCAACGCTTATAAAGGCAGAGCAGATTCCCGGCGAGACCTTTGTTGTAGGCGATGAGATAAAGGTTTTCGTAACCGAAGTAAATAAGGAAATAAAGGGACCGATCGTTACTCTTTCGAGAACGAATCCCGGTCTTGTACGCAGAATGTTTGAGCTTGAGATTCCTGAGATTCAGGAAGGTATAGTTATGGTTAAGGGCGTATCTAGAGAAGCAGGCTCCAGAACAAAGATTTCGGTATGGTCGCGCGACGAGGACGTTGATGCAGTTGGCGCATGTATCGGAAACCACGGAATGAGAATTCAGGAGATCGTTCGTGAGCTTCGCGGTGAGAAGATAGACATCGTAAAGTATAGCGAGGATCCTGCGGAATACGTAGCTGCAGCACTTGCACCCGCTAACGTAAAGCTTGTAGAATTTACCGACGAGAAGGCTTGCAGAGTTATCGTAGACAATGATCAGCTCTCTTTGGCTATCGGTAAGGAGGGTCAGAACGCAAGACTTGCGGTAAGACTTACCGGCTTTAAGATAGATATAAAGGCTGAGTAATACCTGCTTTTAGGGGGACTTATAATGGGACAGCAGGAAATGAAACCGAAGAAAATTCCCACAAGGCAGTGCCTCGGATGTAATGAACACAAGCCTAAAAAAGAGCTTTTGAGAGTTGTAAGAACTCCCGAGGGCGAGATAACTCTTGATTTTACAGGTAAGAAATCGGGACGTGGCGCATATATTTGCTATGATATAAAGTGCTTGAAAAAGGCAAGAAAGTCTAAGCGAATAGATAAGAATCTTGACGTTGTAATCTCCGAGGAGATATACGATAAGATGGAAAGCGAGCTTGATAAGTATGAGCAGCGGTAAAGAGATTCAATCTCTTGCGGATGCCGAGAGACTTAAAAAGCTGTTATCCTCTTTGGGCTTATGTGCAAAAGCGGGAAAAATTATTTTTGGTGTTCCTATGATATGTGAAGCGCTCAAGAGCGGCAAGGGAGGAGTTCCCGTGCTGATAATAGAAGCGTCAGATACGTCTGAGGGAACGCACAAAAGGATCGTGGATAAATCGTCATTTTATCAAGTAAAGACGGTTCGCATAGATTGCGATGGAGCTACATTGGCGTCGGCTCTGGGAAAAACTTCTTCACTTGCGGCGGTAGCGATCAAAGATAAAGAAATGTGCAAAATCGTAGAGAAGTATATTTGATACGCAGGGGGCGGAGTTAAACTCTTAACTCAAACCTTAAGGAAAGGAAGTTTTCCAAAACGTTTTGGAAAACAAGGTGTAAAGTATGGCAGCAGTTAGTAAGACATCAAGCATGTTAAAGGTAAATCAGTTGTCAAAGGACTTTAATATTAAAAGCAAAGAAATGGCAGAGATCATGACTGCAGAGGGAATCGAATACAAAGCGCAGAAGACGCTCACTCCCACAGAGCTTTCGATTCTTTTGAACAGATTGACTGAGAGCAAGCAGATAAAAAATATCGGCGATTATCTTGATGGAATCACTTGTATTCCTGTAAAGACAAAGCCTGAGGAAAAGGCTGCAGAGGCTGTAAAGGAAGAAGCTCCTGCAAAGGAGACTCCCGTAGTAAAGGAGACTCCTGCAAAGGCAGAGCCCGCTCCTGCAAAGGAGGCTCCCGCAAAAGCAGAGCCTGCGGCAGAGCAGAAACCTGCGGCAGAGCAGAAGAAGTCTGCGGTGGAGCAGAAGCCCGTAGAGACTCCCAAGAAACCTGCTGAGTCTGCGGTAAAGGCAGCAGCTCCCAAGGAGCAGCCTAAGGCGCCTGCAAAGCCTGCAGAATATCAGAGAAGAGAGCAGACAGCTCCTGCAAACCGTGAGGAGCGTCCCGTACGTACCGATAGACCTCAGGGTGGATATCAGCAGAGCAACAATACTCAGAGACCTCAGGGCGCACGTCCCGGATTCAATAATCAGGGAGACAGACCTCAGGGCGGATTCCAGCAGAGAAACGACAGAGGAAATGGTCAGTTTGGCGGAGCGCAGAAGCCTCAGCAGAGAAATAACGGAGGCTATCAGCAGAACCGTCAGGGCGGTAATGGATTTGATAAAGACGATAGACAGCAGAACGCTCCGAGAGAGAAGTTTAAGCCTCAGCCTATCGTAAGAAGCCAGACGATGAAGGGTGATGAGAACAAGCAGAGAGGCGCTACGAGAGTTGTAGATATGCGTGGCGGCTCTGTTGACCTTTCAAAGTACGATGAGAAGCTTGATAGCTTTGTTCCCGATAGCGTTTCTGATATGCGCGGCGGAATGCAGCGTGTAAAGAAGCAGGGCGCTAACAATGCGGCAAACAGCTTCACAGGTAAGGGCAAGGATAAGAATAAGGGCAAGAAGGCTCCTCAGTCTGTAACAAAGGCGCCGACGAGTGTGGTTCTTCCCGCAGAGATAGTTGTTAGTGATCTCGCATCTCGATTGAAGGTAACCTCGGGTGAGGTTGTTAAGCGCCTTATGATGCTCGGTATGATGGTAACGGTAAACCAGACGGTTGATTTTGATACGGCTGCGCTCGTTGCTATGGAAATGGGCATTGCGGCAACTCAAGAGGTTATAGTTACTATCGAAGAAAAGCTCTTTGAGGAGACAGAGGATAGTGAGGATCAGCTTCTTCCTCGTCCTCCCGTAGTCTGCGTTATGGGTCACGTTGACCACGGTAAGACCTCTATTCTTGACGCAATCCGTCACACCAGTGTAACAGCAGGCGAGGCAGGAGGAATTACTCAGCATATCGGTGCGTATAGAGTTAAGGTAAACGGTCAGGATATGACATTCCTTGACACCCCCGGTCACGAGGCGTTCACCGCGATGAGAGCAAGAGGTGCTCAGTCTACCGATATAGCAATTCTCGTAGTTGCGGCAGACGATGGAATCATGCCTCAGACCGTTGAGGCGATAAATCACGCTAAGGCTGCAAATATTGATATAGTAGTAGCAATAAATAAGATGGATAAGCCCACAGCTAACCCCGATATGGTAAAGCAGGAGCTCACCAAGTACGAGCTCGTTCCCGAGGAATGGGGCGGAGACGTTATTTGCGTACCCGTATCTGCGCTCACCGGACAGGGCATAGACGATCTTCTTGAGAACGTATTGCTTGTAGCAGAGATGAAGGAACTTAAGGCTAACCCCAACCGTCTTGCTAAGGGTCTTATCATTGAGGCCAAGCTCGATAAGGGTCGTGGACCCGTTGCAACCGTACTTGTTCAGAACGGTACTCTCCGTAACGGAGACGTAGTTATCGCAGGAACGTCGGTAGGTAGAGTAAGAGCGATGACAGACCACAAGGGTAAGAGTGTTAAGGAGGCAAAGCCCTCCACGCCTGTTGAGATTATCGGTCTTTCTGAGGTGCCTGCGGCAGGTGATGAGTTTAATGCCGTTAAGGATGAGAGAATGGCAAGAGAGCTTGCTGATAAGCGTAGAAATGATGCTAAAGAAGAAGTGTTTAAGGCAAATGCAAGAGCAAGCCTTAACGACCTCTTTGCACAGATCTCCGACGGTGTTAAGGAGCTTAACGTAATCGTTAAGGCAGACGTTGGTGGCTCTGTTGAGGCGGTTAAGCAGTCCTTGGAGAAGCTCTCTAATGATGAGGTTAAGGTAAGAGTTATTCATGGCGCAGCAGGAGGAATCCGTGAGGGTGACGTAATGCTTGCGGCGGCTTCCAATGCAATAATCGTAGGATTTAACGTTCGTCCCGATAAGAGTGCTCTTGATAGCGCAGAGCGTCAGGAGGTTGAGATCAGAACCTATCGAGTAATCTATGATTGCATCAATGAAATAAGTGATGCTATGAAGGGAATGCTCGCTCCTGAGTTCAAGGAAAATCTTCTTGGACACGCAGAGGTTCGTCAGACTATCCACGTTCCGAGCGTTGGTACTATTGCAGGTTCTTATATCCAGGACGGTAAGGTGACCAGAGCTTCTATGATAAGAGTCGTTCGTGACGGTATAGTTATCTTCGAGGATAAGATCAGCTCCTTGCGTAGATTCAAGGATGATGTAAAGGAAGTAGCTCAGGGCTATGAGTGCGGTATCGGTCTTGAAAGATTTAATGATATCAAGATCGGCGACGTTCTCGAGGCTTATATTATGGAAGAGATAAAGAGATAATATACAAGTGAAAAAGGATGCGAAGGAGAAGCTTTCTCCCTCGCATCCTTTTTTAAAATTTAAAAGGCGGCATTTCTGCCGCCTTTTGTTTATTTATACTTGTGTAGGTGTTTAAAGTTTGTTATTTTTCATCCTCGATAAGACCGTAGTCTCCGTCGTGACGTTTATAAACTACGCAGATCTCCTCGGTCTGATCGTTTCTGAAAACGAAGAATTCGTGACCTAAAAGATTCATCTGCATAATAGCTTCTTCAACCGACATCGGCTTTATCGGGAAAGCCTTGCGGCGAATGTTGAATTCAGCCTCTTCCTCAAAGTCCTCACCGGTCTCAAAAATTCCACCGTCAAAGCTTACGTTTTTGAACTTGCGCTCAAGGCGGGTCTTGTTCTTGCGGATTTGACGCTCTATAAGATAAACGGCTCTGTCAAGCGCATTGCGGAAGGTCTCGTCTTCGACCTCGCTTCTGAAAATCGTTCCTGCGTCGATGGTAAGCTCTAAGCACTTCTGTCCGTGCTTTACGCTTAGAGTTGCGGTAGCTGTTGCATCCTCGCCGAAATACTTATCGAATTTCGTCAGCTTCTTTTCAATGGTCGATTTCATTTCATCCCATACGTTCAACTGTCTGCCAATAATGTTAACCTTCATAAATAGACCTCCTTGGGTTTAAACTTTGGAAATAACTTTCCATTTACAGTATAGCACACTTTTTTGAGATTGTAAATAGATGCTAATAAAAAACTTTTAAAAATAATATTTTTGTGCAAATTACACAATTGATATGGTTTGATAAAATAAAAATCGACTGCACTTTTAGTTCCTAAAAAGGAAAATAATCAAAGAATGATTCAGAGAATCGGAAAAATATATTTCCAAAACAAGAAAAAAATAAAAAAATATTTACCATTGTCCTTTTTATGATACATCCGCTGTGATATAATGACATCACAAGGATGAACCCCGATATCCTGAAATTCACAAAAAAGGAGAATTGAAAATGAACGGAGAATTGAGAAGAGATCGTATGAACGATATGGAAATAAGAAATATTAGAAAGGCTCAAAACTTTTCAGCGCCCGAGGTTGATAGTAAAGATGAGGATTTGCTTTACGATAGCAGTAAGTGCTCCGGTTTTACGATGATGGCGGTAGGCGCATCGGTACTTTCTTTCATAGGAATTATGGTCTACGCAATCTTTGCGTAAGATTCGCAGATATTTATATTATTGCTCAAAAGGTATTGATTTATTTTTGGCTTTGTGATAGAATACTAACTAATGAATATTCTATTATTAAACCCAGAGAGAACTATGGCAAAACAATCTAATCAAAAGCTGAAGCTTTTATATCTTTTAAAAATTTTGCTTGAGCGCACGGATGCGGAGAGGGGAATGACTCTTTCCGAGATATCTGCGGAGCTTGCAAAATATAATATCAGTGCGGCAAGGAAAAGCCTGTATGATGACATCGAGGCGTTGCGCGTGTTCGGTGTTGACGTTTGCGTAAAACGTGACAGATACGTAAAATATTACATAAATAAAAGAGAGTTTTCTTTCGTAGAGCTTAAGTATATTATTAACGCTCTTGAGAGCTTTTCGGCAGTGGATCCCGAGACGACGTGCAGACTTATTGAAAAGGCAGTTCGTGTTTGGGGAACTAAGGGGAGAAGCTACGGCGAGAATACAGAATCTGTCGTTGCTAAAATGCCGAAGGTTATCACGGAAGAGTTTGATAAAAACATTGAGACCTTAAGCATTGCCATTTCAAGTGGCAAAAAGATCAGATGTAAAGAATTTATTTGGAATCCTCAAAAGCAGAGAACTTTGAAAAATGATGGAAAGGCGATAATCATAACGCCGATACGTTTAATCTGCGACGAAAGATATTTGTTATATGCTTTTGACGGTTCTTATGTGAGAGAATATCCTGTGGATAGATTGATTGAGGTTGAGATGCTTGAGGAAGCTGGAGCGCCTTCCTCTGAATATAAGACTTTTCTTGATGAAAGTCTTTTAGAGATTGATCGAGTGAACGTGAGAATAGAGATTGACAGCTTGTTTGCAGGAGAGGCGTTTGAGCATTTTGGACTTGGAACTACTGTTCTTTCGGTAAAGGAAAATTCTTTTGAGTTTTCTGTTAAAGTGAAGCTTGACGATTCATTCTATTTCTGGCTGTTTAAAAATTCTAACCATATACGAAAAATATTGCCTGAAAAAATTCGTGATGAATATAAAGATCGAATTTTGATAGCACTTGAAAGTATTGAGAATATATAAAAATAAAAAAGAGAAGCCGATTGGGCTACCTACCATAAAGCAGGTAGGATAGCCCAAGAGCACCCTTTTTAAGAATGAGATACGGTGTAACCGAGATTTCGGTTATGCCGTTTTCTCTTTTATATTAACTTCTTGTTCTCGTTCCCATTTTATATCTTCCAAATGCTCCTCGAACATTTCCTCTATTTCCTCAGCTGTGGGGATATAGACGATGCCGACACCGTGATAATACACGTCGATCTGTTGATGTCTGCGCTTATCCTTGCGGTACGGAGCGTGGACTACAATTTTGGAAACGAACTCGTGGACAAGTTGGGGAGTAAGTTTCTTCACCTCGGTTACCTTTTTTACCTTGGCAATAAACTTTTCAATATCGTCCGTTTGCTGTTTGCCCGCTTCGATCTCTGCGCGAAGTGTTTCGGCAAGCTTTTTCTTTTCCGCCTGCTCGTCCTCATACATTTTTGACATCTGAGCAAAGCGGTCATCGGACAATTTACCCGATAAGTTGTCCTCGTAAATACGCATAAAACGTGTGTCAAGCTCTGCTATTCGCTTTTCGGTCTTTTCAAGCTCCCGTCTTTTCTTGGATAGTTCCTTGCGGCTTTCCTCGATAGAACGGCTTTGTATCTGCTCTGCGAACTTTCTCTCAAAGCATTGCACATACCAAAAGATACGTTGCATACTTTGCAGGACGGCTTGTTCAAGGTGTACCTCTCGCACAAAATGCGCGGTGCAATTATCCTTGTTGAGTCTTGATGTGGAGCAGGTAAACCAATTTTGCTCGTGCGTAAGATTTTTCGCCGTGCAGTAATAGAGCTT
>JAZQZG010000059.1:0-7971 GCA_045633925.1 Eubacteriales bacterium | reverse complement strand
TTGAGTTACCGAAATATCATTTTTCTTCTTAGTTGCCATATCAAACCTCTTTTTTGCCTTTCGGCTTTTCTTAACGACTTTATTATACACCTCTTTTTTTACCTTGTCAATAGATTTTTCAATATTTTATTCCAAAAACGGCATTTTCTTAATGTTTTTTAAAAATTAGTAACTTTATTTTTCCGTTTTAGGCAAAAAACACTTTAAAAAACATGCCAAAACACACGGATAGCACGCAAGGCATCCTCCCCCGCAAGCTTAACTCCGGTTAACTTTGCATTTAAATAATGGCATCTTTTAAAAAAGCGGCGGGCTCCACAAGATTCACACAAAAAAACAAAAGCGCCATAGGCTTTTGCCTATGGCGCTTAATAGCTATTAGTTAGTATCTAATCTAAATTAGATAAGACCAAGCCAGCTGTCAACCTCTTCGAGAGAAGCCTCATAGCTTGCTTCATCAAGCAAGAATGCGTCTTCTGCAGTGGTTGCACCGAGGTTGTTGCTCTCAGTTACAACTTCTCTCCAGCAGGAGTTAAGAATTGCGTTGAGCTGAGGAGCGTAGATCGAGATGAATGTGAACTCTACGTTATCTGCGATGATATCGAAGATTTTCTGAGACTTCTCGAGAGAATCAGACATACCGAAGTACTTCTGCTTAACGATCTCGTTGATGTAGTATCCACGAACGTTAGTGTAAGACTCCTCGGAAGAGAGCTGGAGGTAAGCAGAGATTGCCTTACCCTTAGTAGCAACGCTACTATCAGAGTGATCGATTACAGTCATAAGAGTGTAAGCGTCGTGAGAAGTTGTACCGTAGTTCTCCTGATCCTCATCGTACTTAGGCATAGGAAGAAGTCCGAACTCGGAGCTCATCTCACGCATCATTACGTTATCGTCTGCAGTACAGTAGAGGAGGTGGAGAGTGAATACAGTAAGGTCACTTGCGAAGTGAGTTACAGGCTCGGAATAACCGCCGTAGCTACATCCGCCAGTGTTGTTCCAGTTAGCAACACCCTGTGCACCGGTCTGGTCGGAATCACTTACACCGTGGAAGAGAGCCTTAGCCATATCAACAGCCTCAGCAATCTTGGTGTTACCGATTACGTTGTAGGAGTGAGAGCCATCAGCCTCTTCTACAAGGTACTCGAGATCCCATGCGTAGGGCATAGCGTCAACAGGAATGGAGCTGTAAGAAGCATTGATTCCGTGCAAGTCATCGTGAGTGTTAGTACCGTCAGCACTGGTGTCCTCGTATACAGACGCCCACTTGTAGAGATCTTCGTAATCCCAATCACCATCAAGAGCTACATCCTGAAGGTCAGCAGGATCGCTGCTGTCCTTTCTATCCTCGTACAAATCCTTGTTGATAAATACAACCATGGACTTATCGAATGTAGAAAGGTTAAGGTCTCCCGTGATGTAGTAGAGCTTATCGTTAACCAAAGTTGTGCTTACGATAGCCTGGTTCCAACAAGGAAGGGTGAAGTCAAAGTAGGGGAATACATCAACATCTGCAAGGTTTGCAAGGTAGTTACGAATAGTGGTCGTAGCACCTGCATATGCATAGTTTGCAACTATATCATAGTTGTGGAAATCGTTATCAACGTCTTCCATAATAGCAGTTGTGAAGGAATTCAAGCAATCCTCGTAGTCAGAGCTACCCATAAGAGTGTAGGAAACAGTTCCGAGCTTGATCTTCTTAGCTACGCTGTCATTTCTGTAAGCGATAACCTCGTCAACCTCATCTTCGGGTACGTCCTTGTACCACTCTCTCATAACGGATGCCTGCTCTCTTACGATGATGTTGAGCTTCTCGCCCTTAACATCTACGTCTTCAGCTATCTCGTCATAGTCGTTAGGAGTAGTGAATGTCTCATCTCCATACTCATTAACAGGTCCGGAAGGCTTGGGCTTTCCGGTAGTAGCGCTCTCATCCTTGCTCTCAGACTCACTACTGTCTGCGGGCTTAGACTCGCTCTCGCTGTCTTTAGAAGAATCTTGCTCAGATTCTTTTTCTGAATCGCTTTCCTCGGTTCCGGATGTTTCTTTGCTTTCGTCGCTGCCGCTTTCCTCATCGCCTGCATCTTCGCTATCTTCTACTTCATTGTTGTCGTCAGTAGGGGTTTCATCACCTGTACCGCCGCAGCTAGCAAGAGCAACGAACATAAAGCAAGCAATAAGCAATAAGCAAATCACTTTTTTCATAAGTTTTTCTCCTTTCGTTTTTTAAACGCTTTTATTTGAGCAGCATGCGCCACTCTTTCTGCTCTATAATTTTAACATAATCCAAAGCAAAAATCAATAAATATTTTTAACAAAATTGCACAACCATTTTTGTCACTTTTGTTCAAATGCCGATTTTCACTATATTTGTTTTCTCCATTATGTTAATAATACATAAAAATCGAATTTTTACGCCATAATTCGCCATCCGCGCACTATTTATACTCAAAAAATCCTATTTTATTCGCCTACACTTCTCGGGAGCGCGCTCACCGCTCTCATACGCATTGATCACTCGAGCAACCTCGCCCTTGCTCTCAATCGTAAATATAAAATGCTCGCGCTCTATGCGTGCGCCCTCAAGCTCTCTGCGCCTATCCGCCATATACACCGGAACCGAATTAAATATCGCGCTTCTGTGCGGATATCTTCTGATAACCGGGAATTGCACGCCTCGTCTATCAAGCAGTGAAAGTCTGCCCTCGTCGCATCCTTTGCAATCTCCAAGCTCCTTGCCCACGCACTTCTCGCATATCATAAGCGGAAGTCTTCCATAAACGCACACACCTCTGTCTCCGCCGATACCCCTTATCTGCGGAAGGGTAAGCTCGGGCGAAAGTATACAATCCTCCACGCCAAGCCTCTCAAGCTTTGCAAGCGAGGAATTATTCGTCACGTTAAGGCGCATATCGCCATGCACGGAAAATCCACAGCGTTTTGCAAGCTCAATATGTCCGATATTGCCAACGAGCGCATCTCTTGCCCCTGCCTTGTACGCATCTCTCAAGAGTCTCTCGATCTCCTCGGTCTGACTGTCGAAGATCACCTCGGGAAGCATAACTCCAAGTCCGTCGCAGGGCCTTTGCGAATACAGCTCAAGCGGTATATATATAATATTGAAATATTTTGTTGCCTCGGTAGGTATTTTTGCAGGATTGAAGAAGAGCGCCGTCTTAATTTTTTTCGCCCTCAAGAGAGGCTTTTCCTTCTCGTCAACGTGCAAAATATCCTCTTTTTTTCTATCAAGATCGGCTTTGCTTGCCCCAAGCGCCTCGATTGCCGAGCGTCTTAGAGCATTCAATGCCGAGATCGGCACCATAAGTCCATCATCAAGCTCTATCTCGACCTTCTCCGCAAAGTACGGCGTATCACCAAGCTTCACAAGGCTTCGCTCAACGCTATCTCTGCCGATGGGGGCGGTTCTCGCCTCCTGCGGAATATCTCCGCACGCCTCGCCGGAAAAATCTCCCACTCTTATCTCGAGCCTCATCGGCTCGTCCTTAAGTATCTTCGCCCTCATAGTGGCAGGAAGCTTTCTGCTTATCTTCTCAAATTTTTGGAGAGATGCGCTCTCCTTTTTATCAAACTCGGAGCGAATTCCGAGCATTGAGGGCGAGACTCTGCTTGTAAAATATGCGTCAGTATGTCCTCCGCGGCTAAATATCCTTGCAAGATACTCCATCTCCGCGCGAGATGCGTTTCTTCTCTCGTCAAGCAGCGTGCGCCACACTCTCGTTACGTCTCTGACGTATTCGGGAGATTTCATTCTACCTTCTATCTTAAACGAGGAAACGCCCATATCGCAAAGCTCAACTATATGCTCAGCAAGCGAGAGATCCTTGAGCGAGAGCGGGTATCCGCCCCTCTTTCCGTACGGCAGACGGCAAGGCTGAGCGCACTCGCCTCTGTTTCCGCTTCTTCCTCCGACTATAGAGGAAAAAAGGCACTGTCCCGAATAGGAAACGCAGAGCGCTCCGTGAACGAAGACCTCCGACTCGATAGGCGAGTTCTTGCAAAAGCTCGCAATATCACGAGCGGGCATCTCCCTTGCAAGAACCATTCTCGAAAATCCCGCATCCCGAAGCTCAAGCGCCGCTTGGGTATTGTGCCCCGAGAGCTGTGTGCTTGCGTGAAGCTCGATAGGTATTCTCTTCTTTACCTCGCGCGCGGCGCCAACATCAGCAATTATGAGCGCATCGGCTCCTGCAAGATAAGCATTTTGCGCGCAACGAAGATAATCGTCAAGCTCTCTGTCGTATATCAACGTATTTACCGCCAGATAGACCTTGACTCCGTACTCGTGCGCAAGAGATATTGCCGCTGCGAGCTCCTCGTCGTTAAAGTTCTGCGCATTCATTCTTGCATTAAAGGATGGTGCGCCTATGTATATTGCATCCGCTCCGCCCTCTATTGCCGCCTTGAACGCCTGAGACGAGCCTGCAGGAGCCAAAAGCTCGGGAAGCTCTCTTCTTTTATTTTGCATAGGTTCTATTACCAATTGTTCTTCTTGAGCTCGGCAAGCTCTCTCTTAAGAGCCTCGTTTTCCTCTATAAGCTCATCGATGCTCGCCTCTGCAAGCGCAAGCTTTGACTCAACAGCCTTTACCTTTCTCTGCGCTCTTATCTTATCAGAGCAGTAATCGAGCGAGCAAAGTATTGCCGCCTCGGTCTTTGAGCAATTTCTGCTCTTTGATGCGATCTCTCTCACCTTTCTATCAACGATAGAAACGAGCGCCTCTACCGCCTCGGGCGACTCGTCGCTTATTACGTTGATCTCTATATCCGCGATCGTAAGAGTATATTTCTGTTGCATATTTCTCTCTCCTTCTATATTTTAACTTTAAATTTACGAAAACTATTGCAAAAGAATTAAAAAAAGCGTATAATATCCTTATATATATATTATAATACAAAATCCAAGTTTTTTAAAGAGGATTTTTCGATTTTTAAGAAAGAAAGTAAGGTTTTTATGGGATATTTCAGAGATAGTCACAGAATAGTAGTAAAAGTAGGTACGTCTACCCTCACTCATTCCACGGGTCACCTCAATTTGAGAAGAATAGAGTCTCTCGTCAAGGTACTCTCGGATATCAAAAATTCAGGAATCCAGGTAGTTCTCGTTTCCTCGGGAGCTGTCAGCACGGGCGTTGCAAAGCTTGGCTTTGGAAAGATTCCCTCATCTCCCGAAGAAAAGCAGGCTATGTCGGCAATCGGTCAGAGTGAGCTTATGAAGATATACGACAGCTTTTTCTCAAATTACGGTCACACCGTAGCTCAGATATTGCTCACAAAGGATATTCTTGAGAACCCCGTTCGTCACAAGGCGGCAAAGAACACCTTTAACCGTCTTCTCGATATGCACTGCATTCCGATAGTCAACGAAAACGATGCCGTTTCCACAGACGAGCTCACAAAGTTCGGCGGAAACGATATTCTCTCTGCTCGCGTTGCCGAGTTCTGCAATGCCGACGTTCTCATCAATATGTCCGACGTTGACGGCTTCTATGATTCCGACCCCAGAAGCAATCCCGACGCTAAGCTCTTCGACCGTGTTGAGGAGATCAACGAGGATATCTACGAGATCGCAGGCGGCGCAGGCACCGACAGAGGTACGGGCGGTATGATAGCAAAGCTCAATGCGGCAAAGATCGTTACCGATGCGGGCATTCCCATGTTTATACTTAACGGAAGCAACCCCGAAATTCTCTATACTCTCCTTGACGGAGGTCACGTTGGAACATATTTCTGTGCGGACAAGTCAAAGAGAAAAAAAGATAGCGAAGATGCCTAAAAAAAGCATTTCTGCGCAAAAATTAAAGATGGACGCCGTTTGTTCTGCACTAAAAGAGCGCTATCCCTCTTCGGAATGCGCCCTTGAATACGGCGGCGAGCCCTGGAAGCTTCTCGTTATGGGTCGCCTCTCGGCTCAATGCACCGATGCGCGTGTAAATATCGTCTGCCGTGAGCTTTTTGAAAAATATCCGACGCTCTCCTCGCTTGCCGATGCGCCTCTTTGCGACATCGAGCAGATAATAAAGCCCTGCGGACTCTACAAGGGCAAGGCTAAGAGCATCAAGGAGAGCTGTACTATGCTCAGAGACGAGTACGGTGGAATTCTGCCCGACAGCATGGACGAGCTTCTCCGTTTTTCGGGCGTTGGCAGAAAGATAGCAAATCTTTTGCTTGGCGATATCTACAAAAAGCCGGCTATCGTTGCCGACACTCACTGCATTCGCATTTGCGGAAAGCTCGGCTTCTATCCCGAAACGCTCAAGGACCCCTACAAGGTCGAGCTCACGCTCTCAAAAATCTGCGCTCCCGAGGAGCAATCGAATCTTTGCCACCGACTCGTTTTCTTTGGCAGAGATATCTGCTCGGCACGCTCACCCAAGTGTGATCAATGTCCGCTCAGCGCGCTCTGCGACCACTACAATAAAAAATAATTTTTTGGAGGAAACATAAATGTACAGAATAGGTATCGATCTCGGAGGCACGAATATTGCCGTAGGTCTTGTAAACGAATTTTGCAGAATCGTTGTAAAGAAGAGCACTCCTACTCAGGCAAACCGCCCTTCAGATGAAATTACTGCCGATATGGCTCGCCTCTGCCTTGAGGTTTGCGCCGAGGCAAAGACCTCTATTACCGATATAGAAAGCATTGGAATCGCAACTCCCGGTATTGCAAATCTCGATAACGGATGCGTTGAGTATTCCTGCAACCTTCCCTTCAGACGCTATCCTATAGTTAAAACTCTCGCATCTATGCTCGACATTCCCTCTGACAAGGTAAAGATTGCAAACGATGCAAACGCTGCCGCTTACGGTGAGGCTGTTGCGGGCGCCGCTCGCGGAGCATCCGACAGCATTATGGTTACTCTCGGCACAGGTGTTGGCGGTGGAATTATTCTTGGCGGCAAGATCTTCACCGGCTTCAATCACGCTGCGGGCGAAATCGGTCACATCGTTATCGAGACCAACGGCGCTCTCTGCGGATGCGGAAGACGTGGTTGCTGGGAGGCTTATTCCTCTGCTACCGCTCTTATCCGCATGACAAAGGAGAAGATTGCCGAGTGCGAAAAAGAAGGTCGCTACACTATGATGAGTGAGACCGACCGCGTTACCGGAAGAACCGCTTGCGATGCTATGCGTGCAGGAGACCCTGCGGCAAAGGAGGTTTACGACAAGTACGTATACTATCTTGCAACCGGTCTTGCTAATATGATAAACATCTTCCAGCCCGAGATAATCTCTCTCGGCGGCGGTGTTTCGAACGAAGGTCAGTCGCTTATCGACGCTCTCCTTCCCATTATCCGCAAGGAACAGTACGGAACCGATTTCCTCGTCAACACTCAGATCCGCATCGCGGAGCTTGGCAACGACGCCGGTATGATCGGCGCCGCTATGATGTGATTTTAAATGATGTGTTATATATGGGGGAGGAAAACTTTTTTAAGGAAAAAGTTTTTCCTCCCCCAAACCCCCACCTTTCAAAAACCTTGAATGTGGGGTTTTTTAGTTTGTGTTTTCGTGGGGGGAAGAACCCTTCTTGAAAGAAGGCTTTCTTCCCCCCACACCCCCTAACTCCCAAGAACTTTGCATGGGGGTATTTTTTTATTTTTACACACTTGCTGATTGATAAAATCGGGAGAGCTGTTGCAGATTTAAGAGAACAATGCCCGACTTTTGGCTGTCGGCACTGCCGACCTTTTTTAAGGAAAAAGTTTTCCTCCCCCAAACCCCCACCTTTCAAAAACCTTGAATGGGGGGTATTTTTTGTTTTACACACCTGCTGACGGACGCTGTCGGGAGATTTGTTGCAAATTTAAGAGCACGATGCCCGACATTCAAAGTTTTCGCCCGCCTTTTTCAAAAGGCGGCGCTGTCAAGGGCGCGGAGCCCTTGTCGCCCATCGCAATGGGCGAAACTCCCCTTATCCTTCCCAAAACGCAGGAGAGGGTGAATTTCTTTG
>JAZQZG010000058.1:0-1922 GCA_045633925.1 Eubacteriales bacterium | reverse complement strand
TCTTCGGCATATCTTATATACTCGGATGTGCGAAATCCACCAAATCTGCAGAAAAAGCAGTCTGGATTCCAGCCAGTTGTGCATGGCTGCGTGTCCTTTTCCCAGAATGGACACTTATCTGATTCCGAGACAATGAGATATGCATTTTCTGTGTACTTCTTATTATTCAATTTAAAGCGCCTCCTCTGATGCACTGATTATCGACAAATTGAGGGCATACAAAAGGGTACACTCCCCCATCAATATTATAACAAAAAACCTCCCCGAATTGGGGAGGTTGGCGTAGATTGCAGATTTTTGGCGTAGATTGCAGATTTTTGGCGTAGATTGCAGTTTTTATTTTAGATTCAAACTGATTTTTGCAGAGAAAATTCCGTCTTCTGCGCTGAAATCATACATACCTTCATATTTATTTGTAGTAGCAATTACAGAGTGAATACCAACGCCATAGAGCGTTTCATCAAAGGTTAGATTATTTTTGCAGGGTTTTTCTACTTTAATCAGCAATCGCTGTGCATTACTCTGTAATAAGAATGTCAATCAACTTCTTTTTGCTCTTATGTTTTTCAAGCGCATGAATGGCATTTTCAAAGAGATTGGCAATCACAATAACGAGATCCTGAGGGGAAACCTCAAGGTCTCGGCTTGCTTTCGCGGAGATTCTTACAGAAATACCACTTTCTCTCGCTCGCCTTTCGTAAACAGTCAGCACGGTGTTGATCGTCATGTTATCGCAATGTCTTACTTCGCCCCATACTTCGTTGTCGCTCTCTACAAGGCTTTTAGATATTCTCTTATGCTTTCAATATCGTTGTTGTTTGCAAACTCAAGCCTAACGGAATTGTGGTGGCGGCTGTCATGCCTTGACTGGCTGTCTGCTGCAAGCTGTGCTGTTTCGGCTTCGATTTGAGCAATTAAAAGTTTATTTTGCGTTTCGACTGCACTTTTTTCAGCAGCTTAAGACATATGCTTTATGCTTGAAAAGATAACGGGATATACCGCCATAATCAAAATGCTCAAAAACACAAATGAAATAAATGCAGGTTCAGAAAAGCTTGTCAATCGAACCGGGAACACCGAGGATAGTATTACGGTGATTAAGAATATAACATTAACAAAGATTAGCTGCGACCAACCTCTGTTAATATTCTTTGAAGCAGCTCGACAAAGGGTGCAAACATAGCGAAGGTAATAGAACACGCTTGCCGAAAGCAGAATCGCCTGAACGAGCACGGTGAGTGATCAATGCAGCTCACTGAGCGCATCCTTCACCAGAATAAACGGTGTCGTTATAATGCAGAAGAAAATCGAATAGGTCAACATAGTAAACATTCTTTGCGCAAGTCTTCCTTTTGTAGTTACATAGAATATCGCATATTGACCGACAAGCGGAAAGATAAATCCGAAGAAGAATTGATGCGACCAATTCGTTTGAAAACTTTCGGTGTAAACCAAAAGTGCAGTTTGAAGCGCGATCCAAGAACATCAAATGATATAGGTGTTTTTTATGCTGTATTTGCGAGTGAAGGAATAAATACCTGCGGCAGCGTGCGCAATGCAAATAAGAGTAAGCTCTATAATCGTTCCGGTCATACTCGGTTATTCCTCCTGTCCTTCATATTGATAATCCCAAAAGGCTTTCTTGATCTCGATGTGCTTACCTCTCGGAACGGGAATACTCATATCGTTATATAAATCCACTTTATATGTAGATACATTCTTGACATTGCGAAGGTTGACAATATACGCACTGCCTACACGGACAAAACCACCGTTTCGCATATGAACTTGTTGACCAAGATTCACCCATTTCCTGCGGCGGCGAATCTCCGACAGCAGACCATATTTCTTCATTACACGCAGAATGGTTTTGGGATTTCTATGTATATCCTTGCGGTTCAACCATAACCACACCCGTCTGT
>JAZQZG010000057.1:0-70336 GCA_045633925.1 Eubacteriales bacterium | reverse complement strand
TTTTGTATGCTCAGCGCAATAGACCGAAAGAGAAATACGTATGGACATTCAAACTATAGACGAAACGTAACTCTTGAAGAGTTTTGCGATAATTTTAGAAATTATGCGGCATACGAGCACGGCTTGTATTACGATATAGAGGATATAAGAAGATTTATCGCAGGAATGTCGGTATCTCACATGCTTATATTACAGGGTATGTCGGGTACAGGTAAAACCTCGTTGGCGCACGCAATAGGATCATTTATAGATAATACTTCAACAATAATACCCGTACAGCCTATGTGGAAGGAAAGAACCGACCTTGTAGGATATTATAACGAGTTTACAAAGAGATTTAACGAGACCTTATTGTTGACAAAGATGTATGAGGCAAATTATAGCAAGGATATATACATAACTGTTCTCGATGAGATGAATATTGCGAGAATAGAGTATTATTTTGCAGAATTTTTGTCATTGCTTGAGCTTCCTAACCCAGATGAGAGATATCTTGACGTAGTATCGGATAAGTGGGAAAATGACCCGATACAGCTCAAGGACGGAAGAATAAAGCTTCCTACAAATATGTGGTTCATAGGAACTGCAAACAACGACGACTCAACGTTCTTGATCTCTGATAAGGTATATGACCGAGCAATGATACTCGACCTTGACCAGAAGACAGAGAGATTCGTAGCGCCTCCTACCGAGAAAATCATACTTTCGGCAGGAGAGTTTGAGAAGCTTGTTGCATCGGCACGTAAGGAATATGAGATAAGCTACAGAAACAGAAAGAGACTTGAGCTTTTTGATGAGTATTTGATTTCACACTTCCACGTAACGTTTGGAAACCGTATAATGAAGCAGATAACAACGTATATTCCTGTGTATATTGCATGCGGAGGCGATGAGTTGTTTGCGCTTGACGATATACTTTCCAAGAAGGTAATAAGAAAGCTTGAATCTCAGAACCCGATATATTTCAAGAATGCATCTGATGGCTTGATCGCATACATAGACGATCTTTTCGGTGCTGAGAATATGACTTTGTGTAAGGAACACATAAAGAGAATCTTGAGAAACGCTTAATATTTGAAAAGGTTTGTGATAAATTATGTTTAAAAGGATTAAACATCTTAATAAACTGTGCATAGCAATAATATTTTCAGCCATAGCGCTTGCAATGGCGATAGGTCTTGTTGCTATAAGCGTGTTGAAAAATCAGACATTTGATGATCCATTAAAAGATTTTCATGGTGAATATGAGGTGGAAGTTAAGAAGCCTATTATTCCTCCGCTCGATGATTCAGAAGAGAGCGAAAGTGAAAGTGAGAGCGAAAGCGAAAGCGAGAGCGAGAGCGAAAGTGAGAGCGAAAGTGAGAGCGAGAGCGAAAGCGAAAGCGAAAGTGGTAGTGAAAGTGAAAGCGGTGGTGAAAGTGAAAGCGAAGATGACGGCGATATAGATCCTTCTTTCGATTATATGTCCTACCGAGTAGCTTCAGTTGATAACGCAAGAACTGTATATTTGCGAACCGGAAGCTATGGAAACTTCACTAATAGCAAGTGGGAAGCCGCTGTACCTTATGAGGAGTTAATTGATGGAAAATATCCTGCTTCGTTTTTAACAATTCGTCAATTGGAAGAGGCTGGTGTTCAGTTGGGATATGAGGCAATTACTGTAGTGTCACAGAATTCTACTCAGATTCTTCCGCCGTATATGTCTACAGTGCATTCTGTAGCGTCTGAAGAGGAATATCAGCCTTGGATTCCTGCCAATGATGTAGATCCCAGCGGAATAAGAGACGGACGCTATGGTGTTTGTGTTTATAATATCGATGTTAACAATGTTGTTTTAACACCCTTTGAGACCGCAACAACGTATGCAGAATATGAGCGTTTGTATAGAGAGTTTGTTTATGAAAATTATCTTGCGATCGATAGGGAGCTTTATGAGTATTTGTGGACAATTATAGAGGAGCAGGGCTTTAGTTCTGATGATCCTATGATAGTTACCAAGATAACCGAGTATCTTGCCGATAACACTATGTATAGCGAAGAAAAAGCTTTTGAGCTTGATGCTGAAGAGAACGTTATTTATGCTTTTCTTGAAGAGTATAAAGAAGGCGTCTGCAGACACTATGCAGCTACGGCAACTATGATGTTGAGAGCCCTTGGTATTCCTGCAAGATATACCTATGGATATATGGCATTCGTGGACGGAAAGAATTTTACTACCGTAGATCAAAATGATGCGCATGCATGGGTTGAGGTATACGTTGACGGTTTAGGCTGGAAAATGGCTGAAGTAACCAAGGCAATGCAAGCGGATCCTCCTGAGGACGACGATGAGGAGGAGTTACCTTTATTTATCGTTAGACCTAAGCGCGTTGAAAAATTATATGACGGAACACCTCTTTCTGCTATAGATGAGATAGAGTTTGCTGAGGGTTCTGGTTTGGCAGGTTTTTCGGAGTATGCAGCACAAGGATATTATTATAATGTTGACGTAGAGGGAACAACTTCTGCTTTTGGAGTATCACCTTCGTTGATTACCTCGTTTACCATATATGATTCCAATGGAGAAATTGTATACAGCAATACCGATGATTCGGTTGAAAAACAATTTGAAGTAATATTTGAAGAAGGTGAGATGCACCTTTATGCCGGAGTCATTCAATTAGTCAGCGGAGATAAATATGGTGAAGAGGGTGTAGAATATAACGGTCAGAGTGTTAGCCTGCCTATTGATGAAACCTGTGGTTATATTTTAAAGGAAGGCAGTATACTGGAAGGTCATACGGCTGTTTATACAGAGTTGACTACAAATCTGCCCGTAAACGCAAAGAATTATTCATATAAGTTCAAATTGAATATGTTTGTTGAAGATGCTTCCGGTGTAACCGACGTTACAAGCTGGTATAAGTACACTTATAATTTTGGAACTCTGGAGATCAGGAGACGTATGGTTGAAATAAGAACAGGCGATGCGTCTTGGAATTATGATGATTGGGATGGTTTTGAGATACTCACGAATGAATTTTATGAGTGCTCAGGACTTGTTGAAGGTCACGCACTTTTCGTTGATGTTATTGGAGCGCAGAAGACCGGTGGATCCAGTGAAAATACAATTGATTGGGATACTATCAAGGTTACCGATGCAGAAGGAAATGATGTTACCGCAAATTATACTTTCAAACTTATCCCCGGAATGTTGAGTATAATTTAGAAAGGGCTAATATGTTATACGATAGTTATTATAAAAAAATATCTAAGATAGCTGACTTTTGGAAAAAAGTATTTAAGCATATCGTATTGATAAGTATAATATTCGGAGTAATCTTAGCAGCATTAATAGCCTTTATGGTGACAAAGGGCATTGTTTTTGATGACAAGGCTTATTCTGATAAAATCGAGATCTCATACGGTAGTGATTTGAAGATAAATAGTAGTGCATTGTTTTCGGGTGTAAGCTATGAGTTTTCTGTTGATGGCGGAAATACTTGGAGTACCACCGAGCCTTCATTACCCGGAGAGTATAAGGTCAGATCGGTAGCGAATGGTGTTTTTGGACAAAACAGATATGGTAAGATATATACTCTTTCAATAGCGCCAAAGGAAATAGAGGTTGCTGTTGTTGAGAATGAAATCCTTTATGGAGAAGCATTGAGCGTTTCTGCTAATCTTCAGTACGACGATACTATTTCTTGCGATAATTTTATTTACAAGGATATTACGCAGGAAATTACTGAGGTAGAGCCTGATCTCTCTGCTGTTAAAATTATAAACAAGGATGGAGAGGACGTTACGCATGCGTATACGCTTGTTTCAAAAAACTCTGATATAAAGTTTTTGAAGAGAGATATTTTTGTTCTTGTAGAGGATAAGGGTGCTGTATATACCGGAAAAGAACTTAAGTTTGACCCTGAGTTTGACGTGTATGGTATAGTAGACGGTACGCTTGCAAAAGGTGATAAGCTTAATGCCGTATTTAATGCGTCCATTATAAATGTAGGCTCGGTCGAAAACGTTCCTGAGTTGCGTGTATTGACAGAGAATCTTCTTGACGTAACCACGCATTATAACATAGACGTTAAGGAAGGTAAGCTTTCGGTTGATTACAGACCGCTTATCGTTGAGTCTTTGGATGCAAAGAAAGAGTATGATGCAGAGCCTCTTTCTCAGCAGCAGGTTTCGGTAAATGGAGGTAATCTTGCTGATGGGCAGAAGATTTCCTATTTATCCGGTGCTACTATTACCGATATTGGTAAGGCAGAAAATATTGTTTCGTTTAATATAATCGATGCTCAGAATAATATTACAACTGAAAACTATTCGATCATATACGTTTGGGGAACTCTTGAGGTAGAGCCCCGTGCTATAACGGTTAAGACCGAGTCGCACGAAAAGGTATACGATGGAGAAGAGTTTAAGAATACCCAATATCAGATCTCTTCGGGAACTCTTGCTAACGGACATGTATCTGAGCTTGTTGAGAGTGTATCTTTGACAAGAGTAGGCGAGGTAGTAAACTCGGTATCTATTCTTATAAAAGATGCGGAGGGAAATGACAAAACCGCAAATTATGACGTAACCGAAGAGTTTGGAAATATTACGATACAAAAACGTCCTATTACAATTTCAAGTGAGAGCGGTTCTTGGATTTACGACGGAAACGTTCATTACGCAGCAGTTAAATATGAAGGACTTGTAGACGGTCAGGAGATACGCTTGTCTGAGCAAAAGTCTGTTATTGACGTTGATGATGGTGAGATTACAAATGACGTTGAGATTCTCGGTATTTATGATTCCGAGGGTAATGCAGTTATTGATAATTATACTGTAAATTACGGCACGTTTGGAACTATCAAAATCGAAAAACGTGTGGTAACTGTAAAGACTGAGGACGGTGAGTTCATTTATAGTGGATCACCTTATTCAACAGGATCGGGATATACTTTGGTTGAGGATCAATCCGGAGAGACGGTAGAAGGTAATTCGCAAGAAAACGGATTCCTTGTTGGAGACGTTCTTGAGTTGGTTATGCCTGAATTCGATAAGGTTAATCTTGATGCTGAGGGCAACGTAATACCTTATAAAAACGTTCCGGATGAATACTCTATTTTCTCACAAAATCGAAATTTACCCGTAACCGATAACTATGATCTCACAATCGAACCCGGTGACGTTATAATTAACAAGTTTGAGATTTACGTTAATTTCGAAAATGACGAAATAACAAAAGAATATAACGGAGAGGCGCTTGAGCTCACAGAGAATGATTTTGTTCTTGAGTTTCCTCAAGAATCAGAGTCATACTTGCCTCGCGGACACGAGTTTGTACCTGTATTTATAGGTTCTCAAACCAACGTGGGTACTTATGAGGATGCGACGTTGAATCTTGTTGATACTAAGGTTATTTTCAACGGGGAAGATGTAACGGACAACTTTGAGATTACGGCTGATACTATAGATCTCACTGTTGAGCCTCGTTTGCTTATCATTAGCACCGGTTCTCAATCTTGGACGTATGATGGCGATGCGCATACTAACACGGAGTACAGTGCAGAGGGACTTCTTAAGGGACATAGTGTTGAGTACTCGAAAACCCCGATTTATGTTACCTATGTTGATGACGGTAAGCGTGATAACGAGATATACGTAGTGGATATATTTGATGAATACGGAATTTCCGTTAAATCTAATTATGATCTGCCGAATATTAATTATTATTACGGTACGTTGGAGATAGTGCCGTGTACGGTTACAGTAGAGACCGAAAGTGCTGAATTTATTTACGACGGCATAGGATATAGTTTTGAAAATTACGTAGTTAAATACGGTGAGTTTGCCGACGGAGATGTACTCGAGCTTGTGGTTAATGCGTATAAAAACGCTAATGAAGATGGTTATGATAATGAGGTTAAATCTTGGCGCGTTTATAATAGCGAGAAAAATAAGGATGTAACATCGAGTTATAACCTTGAGGTGGATCCGGGAACAATAATAATTAAAAAATTCAAAATCAATGTTGTTATAAATGAAGGCGAAGATAAGATAAAGAAGTATGACGGCGCTTCAGCATTGACTGAGGCTGATTGTAAGCTTGAGTTCCCGCAGGGAAAGACTTCTTTGCCTCAGGGACATGATTTTAGACCTGAATTCATTGATGCTGAATATTCCTATTATTTTACCGAAGTCGGTATTTATAAGAACGTTACGCTTGATTTTGATAATACAATGGTTGTTTGTAGCGAAGTAGACGTAACGAATAATTTCGAGATTACAGCTAATGAAATTAATGTTATAATTCTTCCCGAGGATGGAATAACATTTAAGCCTGCCGATGTTTATGCAACTTATAATGGTAGCGCGCATAAGCCTTCCTCACTTGAAAAACCGACGTCTGATTACTTAGAGGCTTTGAAGTCGCTCGGCTATACTGTTGATTATTCTTTCACCGGAGAGCAAACAAATGTGACAAATGGATCTCCTGCAGAAACAGAGGTAACCAATATCGCGATAAAACATAATGGTGTTGATGTGACAACCAAATTTGATGTTAAAACCGAACCGGGAACGATTACGGTTAATCCTCAAGATTTGTATATTTCCTTTAACACCTTTTTGAAGGAAAAGTATTATGATGGAACGCCTTTGAATATGACTAAATCTGATTGTAGTGTAACCGGATGGCCGAGTGACTCGATTACGCTTGAGTTCTCGGAAGAAGGTCCTGTGGACGTTGGTGAAAAAGAGGTTTATCTTAATGATATAACGATTATTTATGGTGGAAATTCCGTTTCTTTAGATAATTTTAATATTTATGTAAACGGTATGTTAGATACAGAGGAAACACCTAAAGAGGAACAGTTAGTTACACTTAGAGTTTTACAACGTGTAATAACGGTAACTTCAGGTTCTGCAAAAAAGGTCTATGACGGCACACCTCTTTACAACTATGAATTCTCGTTTCATGATGACCTTGATCAAAAAACCTTAGAGGATCTTCGTGATCTTGGTTTTGATGTGGATGTTGTAATGGATGAGAGAAGCTTCCAAACCGAGGTTGGTACTACAAGTAACGTAATTTCTTCGGTTGAGGTATATCTTAACGATATTCGTTTGGAAACCGGCGAGGATAAGAACGTTAATGTTGTAATAGTCAAAGGAACACTTGAGGTTACAAAACCGACTATAAAAATCATTGTTGGTGAAAAATCGATCATCTATGATGGCGAAGCGCACGATCCGAGTGAGGCGGGCTATAACATTTATTTGAATGATGAATTGATTAGTTTGGATGATCTCAATGATCAAACGAAATTAAATTTGGATATTACCTTAAACGGAAATAGCGTTACAAACGTTAGAGATGGTAAAGCAACGGTGAGCGCAAGTTACACTGCAAACGAGAATCCTTATTTTGAAATTTTGGTTGAAGATAATGGTTGGATTGAGATTGTACCTCGTGAGTTGACAGTGACCTCGGGATCCGGAGAATGGACGTATGACGGAAAGAGCCATTCTAATAATAAGGCAACGATAGATGATGAATTCACCAATCTTGGCTTTGCTATAAAAGTGATTAGTGACGGTAAAACCATTACCGACGTAGGAAGGGTAGATAATACGTTTTCTGTTGAAGTGTATAAAAACGGTGAAAAGGTAGACGAAGAAAATCTTAGCATAACTAAAAACGCAGGAACACTTGTAGTTAATCCTCGTAAGATGGTTATAAGTACCTATGATGCCGAAAAGATTTATGACGGAAATCCTCTCACAAATAATGAGTACAGTATTCAAGATGATGAAAACGCAACAGAGTATTATAGGGCCCTTGGTATCGAGATAATCCCTGAAGTTATTGGAACGATAACCGAGCCCGGTCAAACCGACAATAATGTTGGTAGCGTTGTGTTCTTAGTTAACGGCAAAGAAGTTAGCGCAGAAAATTTTGACATATCGTATGATTTGGGAACTTTAACGGTTTACGAACCCGAGCGCAAACCTATTAAGATTACGATTTTTGGCATAAAGAGAGAATATAACGGAGAGCGTTTAGAGACTCAATTGTCTTATAGACTTCCTAATGACAGCGGTCTTGCAGAAGGTCACGTTCTTAGAGGCATTTACTTGAGTATGCCTGCGGTTCCGGATAGGATTTCTCCGGATGATCTGAGAGCTAACAATGGAGATAACGATAAGGCAAGATATATTATTCTTGATATAGTTGATGAGAATAATGTTGACGTTAGTTATTTCTATTACATTGATGCTCAGGTTCCTAAGGGAGAAAATTCTGATGAATTTTATATAGCAGAAATTACTTCTCGTAAGATTCAGCTAACAACCGGAAGTACAACGGCTGTTTTCAAAGAAGGTATTGAGCTCACTAATGATAAAGTTGAATTGACTCGAGGTGAGTTGGTTGGAAATCATAAATTGTGGATTGACAGCGAAAGACTTCTTTCAACACTCGATAAGAAAGGTGAAATTGAAAACAGATTGTATAGATTTGACGTGGAGATAGTAGTATTAACTGAAGATGGTGAAATACAAGAAACCTTTACGAATTATTACGAAATTGAAATCGTCTTTGGTAAACTTGAATTTACTGATTAATAAGCAATAAATTAAAGTTCTATAATACAACCGGAAGGCCTCCGAGAATCGGAGGGCTGCCGGTTTATAATACAAAAAAACGCTTTGCGTAGGGAATCTACAGCAAAGCGGGGATTTTTATATAACGTACTCCATAAAGCACTGCTTGGGACAGCTTATTTTTCCATCTAAAAGGACTTTATTATATCCTGTTATCGAAAAGCCGTTCTTTTCGTAAAGGCTTATGGCAATTACGTTTTTTGAATTGGTTGCAAGACGGATAGAGGCGCAGCCAAGTGACTTAGCAAGCTTTTTTGCATAGGTGAGCATCTCACTTGCAATGCCAAGTCCCATAAAATCTGGATCAACGCAGAGCGTATGTATCACAACTGCATCTGCATTGATATCTTTTGTTTTCCATGGAAGAGCTTCGTATTCGGTTGGCTGTATGCAATCCAAGATTACCGAGCCACGGACGTTTCCACCCTCGTCAAATACGTATAGGGTGTCAAGAAGCAGGGCATCCTGCGCAGTTTTATTTGTTGGGTAAACGTTCTTTATCCAACTCATATAACCACCGTTAGCGCTTTGATAATCTATTACTTTGTCATAAAGCTCGGCTATTGCCGCTATATCGTTTTTTGTAGCTTTTCTTACCATAAATTAAAATTCCTTATATGATTTGCTTAGCCTTTCAGTGCTGTTGCCACGATGTTTTCATAGGAAAGTCCGTATTTGTCTGCGATATCGCGAGCATAGCTCTTTCCATCTGGCTTCATTCTGTATATTTTGAATGAACGTTTTCCGTCTTCAATTCCCGCAACGAGCGAATCTATGCGTGCGCCACCTTCGGGTGCGGTACGTGCATTGATATTATCAATTTCTGCAGCGAGCTCGTGCAAGTGGGTAGAGAAGAGACAGCGACAACCGATTCTGCTGAATCCTGCTAAAACCTCTGCGGCAATATACGATGCTTCAAAGGATCCGGTTGAGGAGAGTGATTCATCAAGCAAAACAAGGCTCTTGCTCGTAACGTCCTGGAAGATGTCACGAAGTCTTGCGCATTCCTCACCAAGACGTCCTTTGTCTATTGTATCATCAGCGCCGGTTGGGAAGTGGGTGTGAATTGCATCTGCAATGCTTATAGTAGCGCTTGTAGCAGGGATGAACATTCCAAGCTGAAGCATTGCCTGAGCAATACCTATAGCGCAGGTGATAACCGATTTACCGCCTCTGTTAGGACCTGTGAGGACGAATATCATATATTCGTCCTTGAAATCAACTTCATTAGTTATTATTTCATCGTCAACCTTGAGAGCAACGCAGGGATTGTAAAGCTCATTTGCAACGAATATATTTTTATCTGTAACGATTTCGGGCTTGCAAATCATAAGATTCTTGTCTTTTAATGTGCGAAGGAGATTCGTACCCTTTACCAAGAATTCTATCTCGGGCAAAAGATTAAGCAAGAAATCTGTATTTTCAAGAACGAAGCTCTGTACGATCTTTTTCCAAGAACGCAAGGATTGCTTGTATACGTCGTTGATTGCGGAATTAAACGCAAGAGAGAGAGCTGTACGCTGATTTTCGGATTGCTTTTTGTTGAAGGGAACGAGGTTTGCAATGCAGGTATATTCGTCACCTTTGAAATTAAGGCGCAATATCTTGTCAATTACGTCACCGGAATGGAAGGATTCGGGATTGATTGAAAGAACTCCTGCGCTTGAGGGGCGGAGCTGAGCGTCAAGGTTTACACCGATTGTAACGCTCTTTATATCGCGTACACGATTTGTAAGCTCTTTAAGCTTTGCGTTGAGCTCAGCATAATAATCACTGCACACAAGGTCGTCAATTCGCTGTGTGAGCGCGATAAACGCTTTGCTCTTTACCTTATCCTTGATATCCGCCAAACCTTCGTGAAGTGTGGAAATACTGGATATATAGAGCTCTATCTCGGTAATGCTTTCCAAATAGGATTCGGTATTGTTTCCAAGATCAGCCTCAAGCTTGCGGAGCTCCATTATATCCGTCAAAATAGGAATAAGACGGTTGAGGGTGGTGGATATCTGCGGAAATTCGAGCATATCTGAAAATACTTCCATTCTGTGCTCGATAACATTCGGATCGCAGGTGAAATATTCGTCAAGATCGCTGTTTTTAAGGTTGAATATTTCAAGCAACCCCAGCTCTTCAAGAACGAACATATCTATGAAGGGTCTATCTGTGCCGTCGTAATGAGCAGCTTGAGAGCCTTCATTGGGATATATAAGACTGAATTTTGAAAAATCCAATTCTTCTAAAAGCTTTTCTGTTTTTTCCATAATAGATCCTTTCGGCAAAGTATATCTTTATTTAACTAAAGATTAAATAAAGAGGTAATGCGCTCCTGCAATGATAGCTGCTTGCGCAATAATTATTACGGGAATTCCAACCATAAATTTGAAATGCTTGGTTTTGTGTCTTATCAAAAGCATAGTGATAAGCATAGCAACAGATCCGCCGAGTGCACTGAGAATAAGCAGGGTCTTCTCGGGGATTCTGAGCTCAACTTTGTTTTTCTTGGATATCTTTTTATCGTAGAAGCAAACGATAATCGAGATAAGTGAGATTACTGCAAGATATATAAGAGATCCGTATATAATAGGTTTCGGCATATAAAATTCTCCTTAAGGTAGATTATTTTTTAGCGGGGAAGCTATCCTTAAGACCAACGATTCTGTTAAAGGTGTTAGGATGCTTTGTGTCCTTGCAGAAATATCCGTCACGAACGAACTGGAATTTCTCTCCGTCTGCAGCATTTGCAAGAGCGGGCTCGATCTTAGCGCGTTCAACGATTGTGAGGGATTCGGGATTGAGATAATCGTTATAGGTCTTGTCCTCAGGGATGTCGTTTACGTTCTCTATGGTAAAGAGCTTATCGTAGAGCATAAGAGTAGCCTCTTCTGCATATTTTGCGGAAAGCCAGTGGATAGTACCCTTGATCTTTCTTCCGTCAGCGGGATTTCCGTTTCTTGTTTCAATATCAGCGGTTGCGTGAATTTCAACGATGTTTCCGTTATCGTCTTTAACAATCTCACCGCATTTGATTATATACGCACCCATAAGGCGAACCTCGCCCTCGGGCTTCAAGCGGAAGAACTTTGGAGGCGGAACCTCGGCAAAGTCTGCGGCATCAATATAGATCTCGCGTGTGAAATAGAGCGGACGTGTGCCAAGTTCAGGCTTTTGAGGATGGTTGGGAAGGTCAAAGATCTCCTCCTTATCGGCAGGATAGTTATCGATAACAACCTTTATAGGATGCTCGATAGCTATTCTTCTGGGAGCCTCCTCGTTGAGCTCCTCACGGATGCAGTGCTCAAGCATATTTATATCAACGAGGCTGTTTGCCTTGGAAACGCCTGCTGCTCTTACAAAATTGAAAATAGATGTGGGAGTGTATCCGCGACGTCTGAGAGCGCAGATGGTGGGGAGACGGGGGTCGTCCCAGCCGTCAACCATATCGTTCTCAACGAGATAGCGCAAATAACGCTTAGACATAACGGTGTTAGTTACGTTAAGACGTGCAAATTCTCTCTGCTTGGGCTCGGGATTGAAAATACCGATGTTTTCTATTACCCACTCATAAAGAGGTCTGTGGTTCTCAAATTCAAGAGAGCAGAGGCAATAGGTGATTCCTTCGAGCGCGTCCTGAATAGGATGAGCATAATCGTAAAGAGGATAGATGCACCACTTGTCACCCTGGCGGTGATGAGAGGTGTGAACTATGCGGTATATAGCAGGGTCACGCATATTGATGTTGGGAGATGCCATATTTATCTTCGCACGGAGAGTATGGCTTCCGTCGGGGAATTCACCTGCCTTCATTCTTCTGAAGAGGTCGAGGTTCTCCTCAACGCTTCTGTTGCGGTAGGGGCTTTCCTTTCCGGGTTCTGTGAGAGTTCCGCGGTATTCCTTCATCTCTTCTGCAGAAAGATCGCAAACGTAAGCCTTTCCGTCCATAATGAGCTTTTCAGCGTACTCATAGCACTTATCAAAATAGTCGGAGCCGTAGAAAATTCCTCCGTTTGGTATAGCGCCAAGCCAAGTAAGATCCTCAAGGATGGATTCTACGTATTCGGTATCCTCCTTTGCAGGATTGGTATCGTCATAACGGAGATTGAAAAGACCACCGTATTTCTTTGCGGTTTCATAGTTGATGAGAATCGCCTTTGCCGATCCTATGTGGAGATAACCATTGGGCTCGGGAGGGAAGCGAGTGTGAATTTTAGTGTCGGGACGCTCGGAAAGATCTGCGTCTATAATATCGTGTATAAAATTACTTGCAATTTCTGACATGTTTTTAAACCTCTGTTTTTATAGCTTTTAGAGTGAATTTATCATATTGGAGATACGCGCGCAAACTCGGTCGTAACCAAGAATTTGCATAACTGCGTACATATCGGGGGAGTTAAGTTTTCCTGTGACTGCAACACGGATGAACATACTTATATCAGCAACGCTGCCCTTAAAGCTTTCGGGAGATGCCTTGTAAGCCTTCATATCCGAGGTGTAGCCGAGATTTTCTCCGATAGCCTTGATCTTATCAAACCATACGTTCATATCGTCGTTTACGTCAAATACTTTAGTGAACTCGGTTAACGTAGCCTTGATATCGGATTTATCGTATTTCTCATCGTAGGAGTCTTGAATCTCAAAGATTTCATCAAAGAAGAATCCCATGTATCCCTTTGCGTCAGCCCAAGTGGTGAGATCCTTTCGAGGCTTTTTGCCACCACGTCCGATGCTGAATATCTTTGTTGCATAATCTGCGTTATTGGCAAGAAGCTGCCCGAATGTGGGATCAAATTCAAGAGCCCAATCGGTGACTTTCTTGGTAACGTCTTCTGCATTCATTTTTGAGATAACGTTCTTGGATACGTCATCGAGCTTGTTAAAGTCGAACAAGCAACCCGAGGACGACATCTTTTTGATGTTAAAGGGGAAGTCGGTGTATGCCTTGTCGGGATTTTGCATATGCCATTCCTCGTAGTTTGAGTTGAGGAGAGTCATAATATATTCGCAAACCGCTTCGGGGCAATATCCAAGGCGTGTGTAGTCATCCATATTTGCGCCCATATCTCGCTTGGAGAGCTTTTTCTTATTGCCGGCTTCGTCAAGACGCATGATCTGTGCTATGTGCATATATTTAGGAAGCTTGAAGCCAAGATATCTGAAAAGCTGAAGATGTTTAGCAAGGCTCGGGAGCCATTCCTCACCACGAATGACGTGCGTCGTTCCCATAAGGTGGTCGTCAACGGCGTGAGCAAAGTGATAGGTGGGGATTCCGTCGGATTTCAAAAGAACGAAATCCTCATCGTTTTCGGGAATCTCTATCGTTCCTTTAACAAGGTCGGTAAATTTTACCTTCTTTTCGGGATCTCCGTCTGCCAAGATTCTTAAAACGAAAGGATTGTTTGCTGCAAGGTGCATCTCGACCTCTTCCATTGTTATTTCACGGCGCTTGAGCATTTCAGCGCGGCGAGCCTCAGCCTCTGCCTGCCAGTCGGTATTCTTGATTTCCTGCTTTTTATCTATACTGTGAAGCTCTTCAAGCTCCTCCTCAGTAGTAAAGCAGGGGTAAGCCTTGCCCTCGCGTACAAGCTGCTTTGCATAGGTTTGATATATAGGGCCTCTCATACTCTGCTTGTAGGGACCGTATACGCCTTTATCGGCAATCTTTCCATTCTCATCAAGAATTGCGCCTTCGTCAAAGTTTATACCATATTTAGCAAGAGTTTTTATAAGTCCTTCAGCTGCGCCCTCGACCTCTCTCTTGGCGTCGGTATCTTCAATTCTGAGATAGAAAACACCGCCCGACTGGTGAGCCAAACGCTCTCCGACGGTGGAGGGGAAAAGTCCTCCAAAGTGAACAAATCCTGTGGGGCTCGGAGCAAATCTTGTAACCTTTGCTCCTTCGGGAAGAGTTCTTTGAGGAAAGCTCTTTTCTATATCTTCGGGTGTTTGAGTTATATGAGGAAATAAAAGCTCAGCAAGTTTTTCAAAGTCTAACATTTTTTAATCCTTTCGTTGATAGTATAAAAATCAAATTATTAAAAATCAAAATAATAAGCTACGTTATCAAGCGCATAACCTATTGTGCTTGATTCTCCGTGACCGGGATATATGGGGCAGTTTTTATCAAAAGCAAAGAATTTTTTGATTGATTCTGCCATTTCGGCATCGTTTCCGCCGTAGAGGTCGCATCTGCCGATTGAGTTTGAAAATAACGTATCACCGGTTATCAGGGATTCGCCTTTCATATCGTCATTGAATATAAAGCAACTCGAGCCCTTTGAATGTCCCGGAGTGTGAAAGACGGTTACAAATTCATCGCCAAGAGGTATTTTGTATCCGTCCCAAAAAAGAATGTTTGCCGGGTTATGAACGCAATCACGCTTAAAAAACATATAAAATCCGTTCAGATGACCGTCGGTAAGCATACAAGCATCTTGCTCGTGAATATATACCGGAACGTCGTAGCGTTCTCTCACTGTATCAATAGAAACTATGTGATCAAAGTGTCCGTGCGTGAGCAAAATTCCTTTTAGCTCAAGATTCTCTTCGTCTAATTTTTTTGCGATCGTATCTACCGAAACAGAGGGATCGACAAGGAGCGCGGAATTTTTTGAGCATAAAAGATAACTGTTTGACGCAAACGATTTAGGACATATTGAAAATATTTGCATATTCAATTCATCTCCCAAACGATAAAACTTCATTTTATTATATCATAAAATATCAATAAAGTCTATAGAAATAAACAAAAAACTTAAAAAATCCGCATAAAATTATCGTTTAAATTATTGAAAAAAGAGCCGTGATTTGTTATAATATTTTTAATGCTATGAAAGGAGAACAGATTCGTGAGAGGAGAGTCGTTAGTTGCATTTTTGCACGATACAAACGTTCGCAGATTTGCGTTTAAAACTAAATATTTTAAAGATAAGAATACAGATCTCGCATCGGATTTTGACGTCTTTTCGGCGCTTTGCGATTCTGTTTTGCTTTTTGCTGAGCATCCGATAAAGTCAGAGTTTTTGTCAGTACTTGAAGATTTGTCATCGAGCGCTATTGAGCCTGTGAATCTGCTTTGCGCAGAATATAGAAGAGCTGTTTGGCAGAAGATATTTTATGATGATGCAGTGGATGCTTGTGTGCGTGCATCTTGTTTTGATAATATAGCTTTTTCACAGCAGTTTATATTCGGAAAAAGCATTAACATAGAGGAGCTGGTTTGTAAGAATTGTGTCAGTTCTTTTGATGCGCTTGAGAGTGCGCTTTTGGAAATCAGCGAGCAAAAAGCAGATATTCTCACGTTTGATATTAGATATATAAATTATGAGCGCCCGGATGATTATCATGCAGAGAGGGCGTATTTGGATGTAAAACAAGGAAAGAGCGGTGACGTGTTTTGGCTCTGGCTTTTGTGCCGTATTCTTATGAAAACCAAGCTTAAACTTCGCTTGATTGTAAATTCCGCAAAAGACGTGGAGCAAATTTTAGAGCTTTTGTCCACAGTAAAGCTTTCTCCTGAAATTTATATTTGCGTAGATATTTTGGAGCAAAATGAATATCAAGGATATATTGATTTGATATTGAATAATTATAAAAAAAATATTTCCTTGGAGCCGTTATTCTCCAAGGAAATCGATTCAAATATTCTTTTTGAAAACCTTAAAAAGCTCTTTTGTACAGTGCCTCTTGCGTGTGTGAGAGTAACGCTTGAGAGCGCGGATATACTTTGTGAGAGCTTTGATAATATCTTTGCAGATTCCTTGAGCAAAAGCGAGAGGTCGATATTGATCAGCTCTTTAAAAACGGTAAAATAAAAGCCCCGCCAAGGTCTGTCAAAGCGTCTTCTGAGAGTGAGACTGTGGAAAAACCACGATCCTGACAAAAGCGCAGAATCTCTTTGCCATTTTGATGCAATTCTATATTTCCAAAGAAGTATACAGTGTTATTATATACGGCAGAAGCTCCGCCAATAAAGCCGTAATTATATCCGTGGAGCTTGATTTCATTTGCGCCGTTTTGTATCTTTAATACGTCTATATCAAGCTTTTTTGCTGTATTTATTATGCTATCATCCGCTGTGATGATAGCTTTTTCATTTAATATAAGCGTAGAGCATTTTGCGTACCCTTGTTTTGTTTGCAGATAGGAATAGCCATTTTTGTTTGCATATTCCAATATTTCTGCAACGCAGTATTTTTGATTTCCAATGATATATCGTCCAATCAGAGCTTGATTAAGAGAGATGTCATGGGGATATACATCCGTAATTTTAAAATCGCAGGGAATTACGGTGTATCCGTAATTGCTTATGAGATTGAAAATATATGCGTTGCTTTCAAAATAGTCTTTATTGCAAAAGATGCAATTATCTATTAAGAAAAGTAGCATATCTGCGTGTGATTGGGTAGGCGTTGGCAATCTTTTATCGGATGGAAGAATCAGTGGTTGAAATCCGAGTTTTTTTGTTTTTTCGATAATATTGAGGTTGGAACTTTCTCCAATCAAAAAGAGAGGGGGATTTGTATTTTTGTTCATATAGTACTCCATTTAGAAAAACAAAAAAGCAGCTTCGCATAGAAACTGCTTTTTATGCTTACAGAGATTAAACTCTGTTAACTTTGCCTGAACGAAGGCAACGAGAGCAAACAGCTACCGTCTTGGGTGTGCCATCAACAATAGCTCTTACCTTGCGGATGTTGGGCTTCCAGGTTCTGTTCGTCTTACGATGGGAGTGAGAAACGGCCTGTCCAAATACAACGCCCTTTCCACAAACACTACACTTTGCCATTTTGACACCTCCTAAAATGCACTGGGTGCATAACTACTTTTGATAATTAATCATAGAACATTTGATATTATATCATATCTGTAAAAAAAATGCAAGAGTTTTTTTAAAAAAAATTAAAAAGTTTTAAATTTGTGGTTTTTTATTGATCAGAGGGTAGGGAAGGCAGGTTTTTGCCTATAAAAATCACAAGATTTTCCGCAAGGATTTCTTCTTTTGTTTCAAAAAGTATTCCGCGCGAGAGCTTGAATTCTTCTGCATTGAAGAAATCGGAATAAACTATTGAGCTTTTCGATGCGGCACTTGAAATTACAGACGTAATATTTTCATTTACGTAAAACGATGAGCTTATTGAATCTTTTTCTAAAAGTGAGTAGAAAAACTTTATTGTCTCGCGATATTTTTTGTAGTCGGGAATACCGAGTTCATCATAAAAGACGGGAAGAAAATAAACAAATGATTCTTCGTTGTCAAAGCTGTTTTTTGTCCTTCGTATCTGCTTTCTTGCAGAAGCTAACACAGTTATATCTCGTTTGTTGACACTATATGATATTTGGGGATTTGAATCCGATACGCAGAGCTCAATCATAGTTCTGTAGGCGCCAAGGATAGCGGCAAAGTTTTTTCCAAGCTCAATTTCATTGTTTGTTTCGGAGAGTAAGGTGTAATGAATAGATAGCTTTATTGCACTTTTTGGGGTTCCTTTGGCTATAAGAGTGCCTATCGCATCCAAAGCAGTGATAGCGGCTGTTTTATAGGGAGAATCCTTTAACTCTCTTGCCGATGCAGATGCAACGGTTTGGGTAAACGCAAGAAAATTGTTTGCATAGTAGCTTTTTATAGAGCCATCTTTTTTATCTGACAAAAATACAGGTATCTTCGGACCTAAGTCAGCTTCTTTTGTAAAGCTGTACGGATTTGCGCTTTGAATGTTCATAAGAGATTGTATAAAATCAAATTTAAAGCAGAATGCGGGGTTGTAGGTCTTGTCAAGAATAAAGAGCTCCGAGTCGTTTCGTGTTGCAAAAATAGTAACAGAAAGCCCATGCTTTTCGGAAATACTTCTGAGAGTCGGCAGATCCTCGGGAGTAATATCAAAAACGCACCTTCCGTGGCAAGCAAAAAGCAAGGGGTCAAGTGTGGTAACTATTCCGTTTTCATCTTTCTTGACGTCAGAGAGTTTTGATAAATCGACAAATATCCCATCTGTTTCTGTGGAAAGAAGTTTTAAAAGACCTAAATAGTTTGATACCGTTTTATAATTGCTTATATGTGATTTTACATCAGGAGCGCTGAAAAAGTTATTTGCAGATTTTGTGTATTCATCATACGAGCACTCTTCAATTGGAGAAAGCATTGCAATAGCAATCTTTTTTTCACTTTTGGATTTTTTTGTTGATTTTGATGTATCAATGAGTGAGAAAAGAGGCTTTTTATCGCTCAGATGCACGTAGTAATTTGAATAGCTTGCTTGTTCTGCGGGGAGAAAATAGGATGCGCTCTCAGAGCAATCGATATACCTGAGATATTCCGATGCGGTCTGTGCAACGTAGTTGATCGGGGTAGGCCCCAAAAGTTTTTTTTGGCAAAGATTCTTTTTTGCAAGCAGGTCTTTTGCCGTATCAAATATTATTGATGCTTCCGCGTCTTTTGCAAAGACCGAGCCTATTGCGCAATTTCTTTTTTCACGGAGGATGAGCTCGTTTATTTTGTTAAAAAAATCGAGTTGGTTATAGGTGGGAAGAACCTTCTTTTTGTTGCGATAATGTTCTTGTATATAGACGAGAAGGTCTTCCGAGAAGGAAAATCCGTTTTCTTTTGAAAACTTTACAAGCTCAATTTTATCTGCTGATAAAAAGTTGCTCACGAAGCTTTCCGGTTCGAATTTTTGACTTATCATTTTTTCTCCTAAAATAAAATCAATCTATAATTTTTCCAAAGCAGACGTTGCCGTCTGTTTCTGTGAGATTTACGTTTTTGACAGTAGAGCGCAGATCCTGCGCAGATTTTACCGCTACTTCGATAAAATTATCGGTGTGACCATAGGCAAATTCGCCATCAAAGGTTTCAAAAAGAACACGTCTTGGTGTATCGGATGCAACGGCAGATTGCAGGATAGAGAAACGTGACTCTTTTGCTACGTTTTCAAGCTCGTGCAGGCGACGACTTTTTTCTGATTTGTCGATTTGCCCCTTCATTTTTGCCGCTTCGGTACCTTTTCTGCTTGAATAAGGGAAGATGTGTACCATTAAAAAATTTGCTTTGCGAACAAATTCAACGGTTTTTGCAAAATCATCCTCGGTTTCTTGAGGAAAGCCTACGATAACGTCGGTGGTAAAGCACACGTCGGGTATTTTTTCTCTCAAAAGCTCAATAGCTCGCATAGCCATATCGGCATTGTATTTTCTTCTCATAAGAGCAAGAACTCTGCTGCTTCCGCTCTGTAAGGAAAGATGAAAATGTGGAGCAAGCGTTTTTAAGCTTGCTATTTTTTCTGCAAACTCCGGGGTGATAAGAGAGGGGTCAAGCGAGCCCAAACGCACTCTTTCAATACCCTTAATTTTGTCAACTCGGCAGAGAATATCGGCAAGCGAAACGTTGCCAAGATCTTTTCCATAGGATGCCGTTTCGATTCCGGTGAGAACGACCTCCTTGCAACCGCCTTGAGCGAGCGCTTCAACCTCTGATATTATATCTTGAGGAGCTTTTGAACGTATTTTGCCTCGCGCAGAGGGAATTATACAGTAGGAACAGCGGTTTTCACATCCGTCCTCAATCTTGACGTAGGCTCTTGTGCGATCGAATTTGGTAATGGACATCTCCTCAAAACCGGATTTTTCAATGTCATTTACGCATATTTCAACAGAGTTTTTTTCCTTTTCAGTATTGAAATACTCAATGAGCTTTTTTGCCGCAAGGAGCTTCTCGCCATTTCCGCAGATGAAGTCAACACCGGCAATTTTTGCTACGTCCTCGGGCGCACTTTGAGCAAGACAGCCTGTGACAATAATATACGCATTTGGATTTTTTGAGATTGCGCGGCGAATAAATTGACGTGCTTTTCGGTCGGATTCGGCAGTCACCGTGCAGGTGTTTATTATGTAGGCATCACAGTTGTTTGATCCTTCGGATACAGTAATTTTGGCAGATTCCAGCATTTCTGCAATAGCCTCGGATTCATATTGATTTACCTTGCATCCCAAGGTGTATATTCCAACGGTTCGATAAAGCTTCTTTTCCATAATAAAACTCCTATGCGTGATTATAATTATTGTATCACAAAAACTTTTTTTTGTAAAGATTTTTTGATTTTGTTATGCGCTTGAAATATGTTAAAATTATTGACAAAAATGATTTTTGATGATATAATGCTAGGTATCAAATAAAAGTTAATATTCATCTGCATTATTAGGTGTGTATTTTTATTTTTAGATAAAAATACAGAGATCCCTTTTTGTACACTTTAATGTGGATGAAAATTTTTGTTTGATGACAATTCGGAGCTGTGCGTTTTTTGTGCGTGGCTTCGGATATTCACTTTTTTACATCTTAGGAGAAAACGAAATGAAAAGAATTTTAGCACTTGTTTTAGCGGCGCTTATGATGCTTTGTGTATTTGCATCGTGTAATGTCAAGATGAAGACAGGAAAATCAGATACTCCTGCATATACTCGCGATGGAGAAAAGATAATTTTTGGTTCATATCCTCAGAGTGAGGTTACAGATAAGGATATAAAGGCTAAACTTGATAGCAAGGCGGGTGAGTTGCCTACGAAGGAAAATCCACAGGGATGGGCACTTATTGCTTTTAATGAAACGGAAAATTCGAGCAAATATGTATGGCGCATTGACGCAGAATATGATGGAGAGCGTTATCAAGGAGTATATGGCGTAAAGGTCAATATTGTTTTGCCCAAACAACCTATGGGAGATGACCCCGTTGAACCGATAGAAGAAACGGATATTTTCTTGTATTGGTTTAAGTATGAGCCTATAGTTTGGACGATAGTGGATGAAAACAAGGATGATGGTACGGCAGTATTGTTTTCTGATATGATTTTAGATGCGCGGGAATTTTCAAAAGATAATTACTCTCAAGGTGGAATAAGAAGCTTTTTGAATGAAACTTTTTATAATGTTGCATTTGATAAAAATCAAAAAGATATAATTCTTACTACTCAATTGGACAATAGTGCAGAAGGCATGGGCGGAGAAACTACGTATAAAACATGTGATAATACCAAGGATAAGGTTTTCTTGTTTTCTTCTGCTGATTTTAAAAAGTATGGTTTGTCAGGTGGAATTAATGATTTTACTTTGCAAAGGAAGGCAACTTATTATGCGCAGAGATTCGGTGCTTGTGACAATGAATGGTGGTTGCGTTCCGGAGATATTTACACTTTAAAAGGATGTTTTGAGTTTGATGCTTCGACAGCGGAAGAAGCATTGCGTATGTATTATGAAATGTTGGATACAATGGTTTCAGGTATAATTCCCGCTTTAAAGATAAAACTTAAATAAGTGGATAAGATGCACGACCGAGATTTTCTCGGTCGTGCTTTTTATAGGGATATGTATGCGTTAAGCTATTGACAAACTCTGCGTAAATGCTATATAATATATATAATATTTATTTTTTAAGAAAACGGATGATACGTAATGAGAATTTTGTCTGTGAAAAAGAATGATGCGGGTCAGCGCTTGGATAAGTTCTTATCAAAGGCAGTTAAGGGGCTTCCCACGTCGATGATGTATAAGCTTATACGAACTAAAAAGATAAAAGTAAATCGCAAGAGAACAGAGCAAAACTATATTCTTTGCGAGGGTGATGAGATACAGCTTTTTATAAAAGAGGAGTTTTTTGATTCGCCCGAAAAGGATACTGATGCACTTTTTAAGATAGCGCCAAAGCTCAATATTCTTTATGAGGATGAGAATATAATGCTCTTGAATAAGCGTCCCGGTGTGCTTGTGCACGAGGACGATACGGCAGGGGATAATACTCTTGTAATGCATCTTAAGGCGTATCTTGCGCAAAAGGGAGAGTATGATCCTAAGTCAGAGCTTTCATTTGCCCCCGCGCTTTGTAACCGCATAGACAGAAATACAGGCGGTATAGTTATTGCGGCAAAGAACGCAGAGGCTTTGCGAGTTATGAATGAAAAAATAAAGTACAATATGCTCACAAAGACCTATGTTTGTCTTGTACATGGAGTTCCGCATCCGAAGAAGGCAACTCTTCACGCATATCTTAGAAAAAACAGTAAGGATAATCTTGTTGAGGTGCGTGATAAGGAATTCTCGGGCGCCAAGGAAATAATAACCGTATATAGAGTCTTAGAGGCGTATGGTAATGAAAAAGCGCTCGTAGAGGTGGATTTGATAACCGGTAGAACGCATCAGATAAGAGCGCACATGGCGCATATAGGACATAGTCTTATTGGTGACGGGAAATATGGAGTCAATAGAAACGACAAGACAAAAGGCTATAAATATCAGGCTTTGTATGCGTATAAGCTTTATTTTAAAAGCTGTGAGGAGAAGACTGTTCTTTCTTATTTGGAGGGGAAGACCTTTAAATTGAACGAGGAAGATATCTGGTTCCTTAATGATAATAAAAAGGATAATCGATAACGTATGAATTTTGCAAAAAGATTGACTATTTTTCTCCATAAAGATATAAATCTTGGAGTAAGAGCTTTGATTCTTTGTCTGAGCGGTTTGCTTACAGGACTTACCATTGCTTTTCCTCAAATTGGATTTCTTCAGTGGATTACAATAGTTCCCGCAGGTGTGATTCTTTTGAGGAGGGCAGCGTGTAATAAAACCAAGTTGCGTTCCTTGTATTTTGACGGCTTAATCTTCTTTTATTCCTATTTTCTTGTTTGCTATCATTTCTTTTTGAGTATGTATCCGCTCGACTTTTTGGAAGGCGTAACAAGTGGTACTGCAGCCGCTATCGTTGTGGTCTCTTGGTTTGGGTTGTCCTTGCTTCAAGCACTTATGGGAGCTTTGGTTTTCCTTTTCTGCGCTTTGCTGTTTAGAGGAAGGATATGCAAGAGAGTATGTTTGTTAAAACCGGTTGCCATAGCGGCGCTTTGGGCGATTTTTGAGTGGACACAGAATTTTGGCTGGTGGGGTGTTCCGTGGGGAAAGCTTGCGCTTGGACAGACGGAATACGTTGTCGGAATTCAAAATGCATCGTGGTTTGGCTCTTATTTTATCACCTTTGTTATCGTGCTTGTAAATATGTGTATAGCACTTGCTCTCTTGAAGGCAAGTAAAGAAAAAATTGTACGTTCTGCGGCTATGGTGGCAGTCTCTGCGCTCATATTTCAATATTCCACGGGAACGCTTATATGGTTTACAACAAACATCGAAGAGGGAAAGGTCACAAAGGTTGCATGTATACAGGGTAATATTTCTTCCACTGATAAATGGATAGAGAATTATGATAAGATGCGCACGGTTTACTCGGATCAGACAAGACTTGCTGCAGAGCAGGGTGCGAAAATAATTTTATGGCCCGAAACGGTTATTCCTTTTGACGTTACAAAGAGTTCATATTCAAAATATGATGATATGTGCAGGGAGCTTGCAGATGAGACGAATACTTATATTTTAGTCGGAGCTTATTCTACACAAGATGATTTGAAATATAATTCTATTCTGTGCTATACTCCGAGAGGGGAACGCTTGGATTCGGAATATCATAAAAGACGGCTTGTTCCTTTTGGTGAGTTTGTGCCGATGAGAGATTTTTTTGAGGTCGTTATTCCTCCGCTCACAAAGATGATCTCGCTCAATGATTGTTCTGAGGGAGAGGATGCAAATATAATAAGCGTTGATGGTGTGGATATCGGAGCGCTTATATGCTTTGATTCTATATATGACGGACTTACGCTTGATACTGTTCGAGAGGGCGCTGATATTATATGCTTGTCAACCAACGATTCGTGGTTTTCGGGGTCTGCGGCGCTTGGAATTCATAGATCTCAAGCACAGTTGCGTGCGGTCGAGAGCGGAAGATATATAGCAAGATGTGCAAGTACCGGAATTTCATCTGTAATATCTCCGAGAGGAGAAATTTTGGATGAGGTGGAGGCAGATACCGAAGGATTTATAGTATATGATATTTATCAAAGAGAGAATAAAACGGTGTGGTATTATTTAGGTAATTCGTTTATATACTTGTGTCTAACTTTTTGTGTGGTAGCTGTTTTTGATAGAGTTTTTCTAAAAATAAAGAAAGGCAAAAAGGTTGATAAGGTTTTGCCCTCGTAATATTATTGTGTAGTCGAATTGAAATTTTGAAAGGAAGCTTAATTTTATGAAAAATATTGTTAAAATTGTTATAGTTACAATGTTAGCTCTTATGCTTGTGCTTGCGCTTATTTCTTGCGGCGCGAAGCCTAAGTTAGATCCCAAGGAGACAAAAAAAGCTCTTGAGGCAAATGGTTATGATGTGGTTATGTTTGCAGATGGGGAGGGGGACATTGCTGAGGCAAAAAAGCTTATTTTTGAAAAAGGTTATGGAGAAAGTAAGATTGCGGTAGATTCTGATAATATTACTGCTTATATTACTGCAAGAGCTGCAGAAGGTGGAGTTATTGAGATTGCTTATTATAAGGATGAAGCTTCCGCAAAAGAGGCTTATGCAGAGCTTGAAAAAAAGTATGAGTCAGACAAAAAAAGGTATGATGATGAAGGCATAGATTATTTCTATGATATCGGTAATTCCGGCAATATGATTTGGCACGGAACACCGGAGGCAATCAAAGCGGCATCTTGATTTTTGTTTTACTTAAAATAAAAAAGCACTCGAAAATCGAGTGCTTTTTTATTGACTTTTTTTCTGTATTATGGTATCATTTTACTGTGAAATTGTAATTGAGGAACGTGTATTATGAAAAAAATTGTTGCGCTGATTTTAGTTGTTGTTTTTTGTATTGGTTTTGTGTCTTGTGGGGATGATCCCGACGGAATATATTATTCGGGTGATATAAAGTCCGGAACCTATATAAAATGTGAATTTGATGGAAATAAAATAACTATGGAGAGTTATGTATCCGGTAAAAAGAGCGAGAGCACTTCTATTGAAGGCGAATATGAGATAGATGGAGGCTTCCTTGTTATACGCTATGAAAATGATAAAAACGAGGCTGTTGAGGTAATAAAGGATTTTGAAATTTTGGATGAGAAATCTATAAAGATAGATAGTCTTATATTTTACAGTGAATCATAAAAGGCTTTGCTAAATTAGCAAAGCCTTTTGTTATATGATTATTCCTCCGCCTATTACAATATCTCCATCATAAAGAACGAGAGATTGACCACTCGTAATAGCTCGTTGAGGCTCGTCAAAAATCACTGAAAATGAATCTTCTCCGGTTCGCAACACGGTAGCTGTAGCAGGCTTGTGCCGATAGCGAATTTTTGCTTGTAGGCGAGTTTCTCTTTCAAGTGAATCGTCGATGAGTAAATTTATCTGAGTGGCGCAGAGCTCTTTTTTGTAAAGATCAGCGTCATCACAGAGTGTGACGGTGTTGTTTTGTGCGTTTTTTTCTCCAACGAATATAGGTCTGCCGAGGGCGATCCCGAGTCCTTTGCGCTGACCTATTGTGTATCTTTCGATTCCGCTGTGTTTTCCCAAAACATTGCCGTTAATATCAATGAAATTACCTTGTGAGAAGCTTGTGTTTCCGAATTTTTCAAGAAATTTTGCGTAATCTCCGTCGGGAATAAAGCATATATCCTGGCTGTCTCCACGGTCGGCGTTTGAGAAGCCGTTTTCACGGGCAATAGCACGAATTTCTTCTTTTGTGTAATTTCCAAGCGGTAAAAGCACAGAGGAGAGATATTCTTGTTTGAGAGACCACAAGAAGTATGACTGATCTTTTTTCTCGTCAAGTGCTTTTTTTAAAAGACAATTGCCGATTGAATCTTTCTCAATTCTTGCGTAATGTCCGGTTGCCAAAAAATCAAATTTTCGTTCTTTTGCTATTTCAAACAGCTTTCCAAATTTTAATTTTTTGTTGCATTCCACGCAAGGATTTGGAGTTTTTCCGCATTTGTAATCATCAATAAAAGGGGAAACCACACACGCATTAAAGCAATTGGTTAGGTCTATAGAAGAGTGTGGAAAATCAAGCTTTTCTGCAATAGCCTTAGCTTGTATCGAGTTTTCATCAAGTGTATCGATTTGAGTATTGTTTAAAAAGGCTTGTTCGTCCCAAAGACGCATGGTTATTCCTTCTATGTTGTATCCGTCCTTTTGAAGCAAAAGCGCCGCTGCGGCGCTGTCAACACCGCCGCTCATAGCAACAAGAGCTTTGTTTTTTGACATTGTTTTCTCCTTTTTGTAAAACTTTTACCAGTCTCGTGATGTGAGCTGTCCGTCCTCACGTAGTCCCTCAAAATCCCATCTGCGAAGGATTTCGTAAACTGCTATTGCAACCGAATTTGAAAGATTGAGAGATCGAAGGGTATCTCGCATAGGAATTCTTACACAAAATTCACGATTTTCATATAAGAGATCCTCGGGAAGTCCCTTGGTTTCTTTGCCAAACATAATGTATACGTTATCGGGATAGGTATTGACTTCTGTGTAGGATTTAGGCGCTTTGGTTGTGAAAAAATATGTATTTCCTTTGGCATCCGGTCGTTTTGCAAGAAAATCCTCGTAGTTCTCATAGTAGGTTATATCAAGTTTATCCCAGTAGTCAAGACCTGCACGCTTGAGCTTTCTATCATCAATCGTAAAGCCCATGGGTTTTATGATATGCAATGAGGCTCCTGTCGCAGCGCAAGTGCGTGCGATATTTCCCGTATTCTGAGGTATTTCCGGTTCGTGCAGAATAATGTTTATTTTTTTGTTTGTGCTCATAATGGCGTCCTTTTCTTTTTCTTTACGTAGATATTATATTATTTTTTTTGTATTTTTTCAAGAGTTAATAGAAAATAAGCAAAAAAAGTTAAAATATTTACATTTTATTATAGGCAATATTGGCAAAAGACTTGAAATTTTTACAAAAATGAAGTATAATATTTATATATTGCTTTTAAGGAGATTGGTTTAATGGGATTGTTTGGAACTTACAGCGACAAGCAGATAAAAAAGATAGATAAAATAGTTAAGCTTGTTGAGGCTTTGGCGGATAAATACGCTGATATGACTAACGAGGAGCTTTCCGAAACTACAAATGTTTTAAAGGAGAGACTTGCTCAAGGTGAGACTCTTGATGATATCTTGCCGGATGCATTTGCGGCAATAAGAGAAGCTGATGATAGAGTGCTTGGAAAGAGACCTTTCCGTGTTCAAATTATCGGTGGAATTATTCTTCACCAGGGTAGAATTGCCGAGATGAAGACCGGTGAGGGAAAGACTCTTGTTGCAACGATGCCCGCGTATCTTAACGCTCTTACCGGAAAGGGCGTACACGTAGTTACGGTAAATGATTATCTTGCAAGACGTGACAGCGAAGAAATGGGAAGAGTTTACGAATTCATGGGACTCACTACCGGACTTATTGTTCACGGACTTTCCACTGCGGAAAAACAGAGATCTTATAATGCGGACATAACTTATGGAACTAACAACGAGTTTGGATTCGATTATCTTAGAGATAATATGGTTGTTTATAAAGAGAGAACCGTTCAGAGAGGACATAAGTTTGCTATCGTTGACGAGGTGGATTCTATTCTTGTTGATGAAGCAAGAACACCTCTTATTATTTCGGGTCGTGGAACTAAGTCTACCGAGATGTATGACAGAGCTGATATTTTCGCAAGAAAGCTCAGAAAGTTCGTTATCAAAGAGATGGATTCCAAAGAAAATTATGATGACGTAGATGCAGATTATATTGTTGATGAGAAGGCTAATAATGCTATTCTTACTCCGAGCGGAGCTCAGAAGGCAGAAGAGTTCTTTGGCCTTGAAAATCTTTCCGATCCTGAAAATTCCGAGATATCTCACCATATAAATCAGGCTATTCGTGCGCACGGTGTTATGAAGCGTGACGTTGATTACGTGGTAAATAAGAACGGCGTTATGATAGTTGATTCCTTCACCGGTCGTATAATGCCCGGTAGACGTTACTCAAACGGTCTCCATCAGGCGATTGAGGCAAAAGAGGGCGTTAAGGTTGAAAATGAAAACAAAACTGTTGCAACCATTACTTTCCAGAACTATTTCAGAATGTATGATAAACTTTCGGGAATGACCGGTACCGCTCTTACTGAGGAGTCTGAATTCCGTGAAATTTACGGTCTCGACGTAGTTGAAATTCCTACTAACCGTCCTATGATAAGAAAAGATCATAATGACGTTGTTTATAAGTCGATAAAAGGAAAGTATCGAGCTATCGTAGAGCAGGTTAAGGAATGTCATGAAAAGGGACAGCCTGTGCTTGTGGGTACTGTTTCTATCGAGAAGTCTGAGGAGCTTTCGGCTATGCTTAAGCGCGAGGGCATTCCTCACACCGTTCTTAATGCAAAGCATCACGAAAAAGAGGCGGAAATCGTAGCTCAGGCCGGAAAGCTTGGCGCTGTTACTATTTCTACCAATATGGCGGGACGTGGTACCGATATTATGCTTGGTGGTAACCCTGAATATATGGCAAAGAAAGAAATGCGCAAGATGGAAATAAGCGAGGAGCTTATTGCCGTTGCTACGGGTACTACCGAGGTTGATGATGAGGAGATCATTAACGTTCGTAATATTTTCTGTGAGCTCTATGAAAAGTATAAGGAAGAGATAGCTCCTGAGGCTGAAATGGTAAGGGAAGCGGGAGGACTCTTTATTTTGGGTACCGAGCGTCATGAGAGCAGACGAATCGATAATCAGCTTAGAGGACGTTCGGGACGTCAGGGAGACCCCGGAGAATCAAGATTCTTTATTTCCTTTGAAGATGATTTGATGCGTCTCTTCGGTTCCGATAAAATGTTGGGCGTTGTAAATGCATTAAAGCTTCCTGAGGATGCGCCGATAGATGCAAAAATTCTTTCGAATACCATTGAGTCTGCACAGAGACGAATAGAGGATCAAAACTTTAAGCGTCGTAAATACGTTTTGTCTTATGATGACGTAATGAATCAGCAGAGAAATATTGTATATTCACAGAGAAACAGCGTTCTTAACGGCGAGGATATAAGTGGCACGATAACAAAGATGATAGAGGCTACTATTTTGGAGAACGTTTCCACTTGTCTTAGCGGTGATGATCATAATCTGTGGGATTTTGCAGGGCTTAAGGATCTTTACAAGGGCGTTCTCACAACCCCTGAAGATTTTGAATATGAGCCTAACGAATTGAAGAAGGTTGATCCTGATGATATTGCGAATACTCTTTACGATAGAGCTATGGTACTTTATAAGAGTAAGGAGGAATTGTTCGGTGCAGAGCAGTTCAGAGAGGTAGAGCGCGCAATATTGCTCAGAAACGTTGACTCGAGCTGGATGGAGCATATAGATGCGATGGATGATCTTAAGGATACTATACGTCTTCAGGCATATGCTCAGCGTGATCCCGTAAATGAATATCGTTTGCAGGGAGCTGATATGTTTGATGCTATGATAGCAGAGATTCGTGATAAGACCGTTAGAATGGTGCTTTCTGTAGTTCCGAAGGTTGCAGAGGTTGAGCGCGTTCAGGTTGCAAAGCCTATTTCCGAGGGATTTGATGACGGGAGCGGAAAGAAGCCTAAGAAGGTAACTGTTGCTAAAAAGGCAGAGCCTGTAGCTGGCAGAAATGATCTTTGTCCTTGTGGATCGGGAAAGAAATATAAGAAATGCTGTGGGTCTCCCGCAAACCAAGGTAAATAATAATTGTTTTTTAGGTTTAAATATTAGAAGGAGGAATTTATGGGCTTTGGAATATTGTTGTTTGGTTATTTTATAACCACTATGATGCCTATACCGTTGTCGATGATCCTGCCTTTAGATCTTACGGGATTTATTCGATTAGTGGGTTATATTCTTGTTGCTATGGCGGCAAAGAAGCTTAGTGATTATAATTCAAGCTTTAGAATGCTCGTAGTTTCTTCTTATGTGATGGCGGCAATATCGGTACTTGAGGGACTTGTTGATCTCGGGTTGTTCTTTGTAAATAATCAAATTATAAATCTTCCGTTTGCCGACGCCTTGAGATCTTTTGAGCAGATGCAGGTAATTGATTATTTGGGATTAACGGTAATAATTTTTGTCGCTGCATTGTGTCTTTCAATAAAGCATATAGGAGAGGATACGGGAATAAAGAAGGTAGTCGTCGCTTCAACGAGAAACATTGTTTTTTACGGAATTTTGTTTGCTGTTAAAGCAGTATCCTTCTTACCGTTTTCCTGGGTTTATACTTACAAAAACGTCTTTGTATCAGCATTGCTTGTGATAGAACTTTTGTGTTGGATACTTAATCTCTATATGATTTTCTATTGTTATGCAAAAATTTGCGATTCGTCAGACGTGGATATGAAGCAGAAGCCTTCGAGATTTTCTTTTATAAACGAGAGAAGAGCAAGACGGGATGCGGAACGACAGCAGATCGTAGATGAATATGAGACTAAGAGTAGGTCAAAGAAAAAGAAGAAAAAATAAGTTTATGGAGTAAAAAATGAGGGTGGCAGAAAAAAAGCAAATACCGTGGGGGCTATTCATAATAGCTAGTATATTTCTTTTTAATCCTAATATTGCAATATTTGATTTTCTCCCGGATTTTATCGGTTACATAATTTTGAGCATAGCTTTAACTAAGCTTGCGATGATCAACGATCATCTTTACGAAGCAAAGCGTGCTTTTGATCGATTGATTATAATTGATGTAGGAAAGATCTTGGCTATTTTGTGGGTCTTTGGAATGACTTTTGGAGAAGAACAGAATTCATCTTTGCTTTTGTGGAGCTTCGTTTTTGGAGTTCTCGAGATTTTGTTTGCAATTCCTGCATTTGTAAAACTTTTTGAGGGACTTTCTACACTTGGAGATTTTTATACTAACGCTTCTATCCACGGTTCAAAGAGAGAAAACGGAAAGAGTTATACTCAGAAGATTAAGAGCCTTACTTCCGTTTTGATAGTTTTTAAGGCGGTAATGACTGTTTTACCTGAGCTTTCTGTCTTGGAAACCATGACGTATGATGAGACGTCTAAGTTTATTTCTTTGTATAGATATATTGGAGTTATGCGTGGATTTTGCTTTATCCCGGTATTGATTATCGGTATAGTTTGGCTTGTTCGTGCAGTAAAGTATTTCTCGAGAATAAGAGCTGATAAGACCTTTGTAAAAGAGGTGGATGATGAATATTCAAGCAAAAAAATTACAAGGAGCGGACTATTTATTGTACGTGACGTAAAGATCGCAACGCTGTTTTTGGTATTAGGAAGTATTCTGTCGTTGGATTTTATATTCGAAAACGTTAATATTGTTCCGGATATTTTGGTAGTTCCATTTTTTGCACTTTCGTTGTTTTACTTTTCAAAGGTGTCAAAATTCAAAAAGAAGTTTGCAATAGTTTCACTGGTGATTTTCTCTATATTGACAATTGTTGAGGAGTGCTTGAGATTCTATTTCTTTGACGAATTTTATTATAATGCGATAAACAAAAATGGAGAAGCGTTCTACACCTACGTATTTATGGTTGCTGCCATCGCATTGAAGGGAATTTTGCTAGTAGTTGTTTTTGTAGCCATGTCTAAAGTTATAAAGACGGTTATTGCAGATCATACCGGATACGTATTGGGTAGGGAAATACATAGCGAGGTAGAGCAAAATCAAATATTAGAGATCCATAAGAGAATAGGTAAGAGTTTTTCAAACCTTTCTGATTTTGCGGCAGTATGCGTACTCGCAGATCTTTGTGCTTCTTTGTATGGTGCGTTCTACGCATTCCTTGATAAAAATTTTGGATGGATAAGTCTTATAAGTATTGCTTGCACGTTGTTGCTTGTAGGAAAGACTGTCAAGGCGGTAAGTGAGCTTAGAGAAGGCGTACAAACAAAATATATGTTGCAATAATTGATAAATTTTAAAAATACTATTGCAAAATTCAATAAAATCTGTTATACTGTATAGGCATATAAAATGAACTGTAAAATAAGGCCATACTAGTCGGGGAATTAGCGGAGCCCTGTACCTGAAATCCGCTACAGCAGGGGTGAATCCCATTTTGAGGGTCGGACCAAGGCAGCCTGACCCGCGTTGTCTGTGTTGAAGAGTGGGTCTTGCGCAATCGGGAGTTGTGAACCATGTCAGGTGGGGAACCAAGCAGCATTAAGCAATTAACTCGATGTGCCGCGAGGCAGCCTGCTCTGAGCAGGTGGTGCGGATATCGTGTGGCGGCGAGATTCGATTAATGGTGTATGGTCTTACTTTACAGTTCATTTTATTTTAATTTTTAGGAGGTAAAAATGCATCAGGCTTTATATAGAAAATGGCGTCCTCAGACTTTTGATGACGTTTGCGGTCAGGAACATATTACCTCAATTTTGAAATATGAAACGCAGAATTCAAAGTTTTCTCATGCGTATCTGTTTTGCGGTTCACGAGGAACAGGAAAAACCACGTGCGCAAAAATACTTTCAAAAGCAGTGAATTGCGAATCTCCCGTGAATGGAAATCCGTGTAATTGTTGCCCGTCTTGTATATCGATAGATATGGGTACGACAACGGATGTTTTGGAGATGGACGCCGCTTCGAATAACGGCGTTGAACACGTTCGTGATATTCGCGATGAAATTGTTTATACGCCAACAAGTTTGAAATATAGAGTGTATATTGTGGACGAGGTTCATATGTTGAGCTTGAGTGCATTTAACGCATTGTTAAAAACACTTGAGGAGCCGCCGTCTCACGCAGTTTTCATCCTTGCAACAACCGAGCTTCATAAACTTCCCGCCACAATAGTTTCTCGTTGTCAGAGATATGAGTTTAGACGTATTACTACAGACGTTATTGTGGATCGTCTTGCTACTATTGCCGATGCGGAAAACTTAGAATATGACCGTGATGCGCTGAGACTCATTGCAAAGATGGCGCAGGGTGGAATGAGAGACGCAATAAGCCTTTTGGAGCTTTGCGCCGGTAACCGCCAAAAAATCACTGTAGAGCTTGTTTCTGATGTTTTGGGAATAGGCGGTAGGGATAATGCAGAAAAGGTCGTTAGAGCTATTTCTGAGGGCGATTTTGAGACTGTCTTTTTGACGGTTGAAGATATTGTGCGTTCTTCTAAAGATCTAACGGTCTTTTGTCAGGATCTTCTTTCGTTTTACAGAGACATGCTTGTTTTAAAAACGACGTCGTCGGCAAAGAAATATCTTGATCTGACAGATGATGAGTATCAAAAGTTATCTGCCGCGATGTCGGTGTTTACTAAAGAGACGTTGTTGTATCATTGCAGAGTTTTGGAAGAAACTTATCTTGCTTTGTTGAGAGCTGTTTCTTCAAAGAGAGTTGTTTTTGAAATGGCGCTTGTCAGAATGTGCGACTCTTCTCTTGATGAAAAGATCGATTCGGTTATTTCACGTGTGTCAAAATTAGAAAGTGCTGTTGCGCTTGGAGCAATTGCTTCTTCTGTACAACCAGAGCGAGTGCAACCGGTGCAAAAGGTTGAAACAAATACAGAAGAAAAAGTTAAGAATAATGATACGATAACTGTTAAGCCAGAGCCACAAAAATCTTCGTTAAAAGCCTTGAGAGGTTGGACAGAGGTAGTGGAAAAGGCTGCGGTGGGAAATGACTCTTCGTTAGGTTTTTTGAAAACGTCAAAGGCGTTTGATGGCGGAGATGGAAACATATATATTCGTTTCCCAAACGATTTTGCTATAAAAATGGCATTTGCGAATGCACAAGTTAAAGCTAATTTGCTGGCTTCGCTTTCGATACTTTTGAAACGTCCAATAGATAATGGAAACGTTCATTGCGGTGTTTTTGAAGGGAACGAAAATGATATAGAAGAACTTGATGAATTAAATATTTAAAAATATAAGGAGAACAAAAAATGAAAGCAAACGTACCGAAGGGAATGGGCGGCGGACCGCAGAATATGAACGCAATGATAAGACAGGCTCAGAAGATGCAGGAAGAGATGGAGGTCTTGCAGGCTGATCTTGATGCAAGAGAATATGACGTATCTGCAGGTGGCGGTGTTGTTAATATAAAAATCAACGGAAAGAAGGAGATTCTTTCAATCGATATAAAGCCCGAGATCGTAGATCCCGATGATATCGAAACCCTTTCCGATATTCTTGTTGCTGCTGTTAATGAGGCGATTAAGCGTGTTGAAGATACTAACAGCGCAGAAATGTCTAAGGTTACCGGCAATATGTCAATGCCCGGACTTTTCTAATAAAGACCGATTATGACGGAATATATTGAGGCGATTCAAAGATTAGCCGAGCAATTTGGACGTTTACCCGGAATAGGCAGAAAAACGGCAATGCGAATGGCGTTTTCCGTTATAGAGCTTGATGCCGAGGCAGCGGAAGAATTTGCAAATGCAATAATTGAAGCAAAGCAAAAGGTTCACGAATGTCCTATATGTGGAAACCTTACCGATAAGGAGCTTTGTACAGTTTGTGCGGACGATGAAAGGAATAAGCGTCTTATCTGCGTAGTTGAAGATGTTAGAGCGGTTATTTCTATTGAAAAGGTGAGAGAGTTCAGAGGGGTATATCACGTTTTAGGTGGTGTAATATCTCCTATGAACGGAATAACACCTGATAAGATTCGTTTTGCAGAGCTTATTTCTCGCGTAAACAACGATGGTGTGGAAGAGGTTATCGTTGCAACAAATCCCACTCCTGATGGAGAGGTGACGGCAATGTATATCTCAAAGTATTTAAAGCCACTTGGCGTAAAGGTGACGAGACTTGCTTACGGTGTGCCTGTTGGCTCTGATCTTGAATATGCAGATGAAATAACTTTAAGTCGTGCGCTTGAAGGCAGACGCGACGTATAAAATATTTTTTAGGAGGATGTACTATGTATACTGCTTTAAAAAATGGTTGCAGATGGTTTGACACCGAGGGAAATGAGATTCACGCTCACGGTGGCGGTATCATAAAGAAGGATGATACATATTATTGGTATGGAGAGGACAGACGTGATAATATTTATATCAGCTGTTATGCTTCTAAAGACCTTATGAATTGGGAGTTTAGAAATCATTTGATAACGACCGAGTCTAAGGTTGAAAATATAGGTATTTCCGAGGATCTTAAGCTTATAAACGATGGAGCAAAGATAAATCTTGAGCGTCCTAAGATGATATATAGCGAGAAGCTTGGAAAATACGTTATGTGGATCCATTTTGAAAATGGAAAGAACTATCTTCAGGCGGCAATAGCCGTAGCAACCTGTGATACTCCCGATGGAGATTTTACCTATCACGGATATTACAATCCCTTCGGTGAGATGTCAAGAGATTGCACTATATTTACCGATAGAAACGGCAAGAATTATTTTGCATCTGCTGCAAACGATAACGCAGATCTTCATATTTATGAGATGTCTGATGATTGTCTTAAGGCAGAAAAGCTTGTAAATATTCTTTTCAAGGGTAAATTCAGAGAGGCTCCCGCTTTCTTTGATAACGGCGAGAGTATCTACCTTCTTACCTCTCAGTGCACCAACTGGTGTCCTAATCAGTGTGGTTGGTCAAAAGCAACCGCTGTAGAGGCAGAGTGGCAGGATAATCTTGTTTTTGGTGACGATACCACATATAGAACTCAGCCCGCTTTCGTGCTTACTCTTGAGGTTGGCGGAAAGAAGCAGTTTGTTTACGTTGGTGACCGTTGGGGCGGTAGCAACTGGGATCTTGATCTTGATCATTTCAGATATATGGAGTCTTGTTACTATTTTGCACCTATTGATATAGACGAAAACGGAAACTTTGTATTTACCGAGTGCAATTCCTTTAAGTTTGATATTGAAAAGGGATTTGTTAAGATAGACTGATAAATATTGTTCATATTAATAATGCGCTTTGACGATGGGTATAATCCTATGCGATCAAAGCGCATTTTAGATAAGTTTTGAAATGGAGGGACGGCTTTCGTGGAAAGAATAATATTTCATATAGACGTAAATAGCGCTTTTCTTTCTTGGGAAGCTGTAAAGCGTGTTAAAGAGGGTAAGGAAGATATTCGTCTTATACCTTCGGCAATAGGTGGAGATAGAGAGAAGAGAACCGGAGTGATCTTAGCGAAGTCCCAGCCGGCTAAAAAATATGGTATAAAGACGGGAGAGCCTGTTGGTATGGCTCTTAGAAAATGTCCGGAATTATACGTTGCTAAACCAAATTTTGCTTTGTATGAGAAATGCTCTAAGGCTTTTATGGATATTTGTCGGGAGTATACACCTATAGTTGAAAAGTTTTCTATAGATGAATGCTTTTTAGATATGAGCGGCATGAGCAATATATATCCTAATATCCTTGATGTGGCGGTAGAAATAAAAGACAGAATAAAAAATGAGCTTGGTTTTACTGTAAATGTTGGTGTTGCTTCTAATAAATTATTGGCAAAAATGGCGAGCGATTTTGAAAAGCCGGATAAGGTACACACGCTTTTTTCTTATGAGATAGAGACTAAAATATGGAATCTTCCCGTTAGAGAACTTTTTATGGTTGGTGCAGCTACTGCAGAAAAATTGGAAAAGGCGTTTATTAAAACGATTGGAGAGCTTGCCATGCTTGAACCTTCTTATATCAAATCTTTGGTAGGGGAGAAGCTTGGGGCACAACTGCATAATTTTGCAAACGGTATAGATGATTCTTTAGTTTCAGGTGATCATGACAGAGCGAAAGGGTACAGCAATTCGGTTACGCTTGAATGTAATGTTACAGATGTCTATGAGGCTCAAAAAATATTATTAGCTCTTGCGGATAGCACTGCTATGAGAATGAGAGCAGATGGTGGAAAAGCTTTTTGTGTTTCTGTTGTTATTCGTGATGTTGACTTTAATGATAGGTCACACCAAAGAAGATTTTTATATTCTACAGATGTAACAAGTGAGATTTTTGATACATGCAAGGTGCTTTTAGAGGAGCTTTGGATTAAGAAAAAAGCATTGAGATTAATTGGTGTTTCATTGACTGATATAGACTTTGATGAGGATGTTCAGCTGTCACTTTTTGATGGAGAAAAGCATGATAAGGCGAGAGCGATTGATCACACTGTAGATAATATCCGCAATAAGTACGGAAAGAATACGATCTTTAGAGGCGGTGTATACGTTAAAAATAGTAAAAGTCAAAAAAACAAAGAAAAAACGGATGGTTAAGAACTGTGTTCATTATCATCCGTTTTACTTTTGATAAAAAGACCGCTTTGCCATTTTTTATGGCAAAGCGGTGATTTTGTTATTTTTTAGCTGTAGTTGATGATTCGCTTTCAGATTCGGTGGATTCCTTTTTCTTTTCAGCAACTACCGTGCTAAGATCGGGAAGATCGGCTTTGGTGAATACTAATCCGCCATAGTAGTTGAATTCTACACCAACGAGATCTTCTTTTTGCAAGGAAATGTTTTGATTGAAAACAAGAGGAATAACAGGAAGCTCATCTATCAAAATATCTTCTGCTTCATGTAAGAGTTTGGCTCTTGCTGCTGCATCAGCGGTCTTTGCTGCGGCATCAATCTTCTTGTTATATTTTTCGCTGTTATATCCGCTAATATGAGGAGCGGTCTCGAATATGTAAGAGTTTTCCTTGTTTGTAACGGTTCCTGCATATCCGTAAGCAAAGGGAGCAAGAACAGAGAATGCATCCGCAGACAAAGCAACGTAATCGATTATAGCAACGTCGAATTTTCCTTCATTGAAGTTTTCAATGAATTTGTTGTCCATAGTGCCGGCAATTACATCTTTAGAAATAAGTGCTTTATCAGGATTTTTGTCTGCTTCTACAGCTTCTGCTTTAACTTTGAATCCAAGTTTGCTCCAAGCTTTTGCCACGATTTCAGCAATTTTAGCATGTACTTCATCTTCTTTAGGGTACGAAATGGTGAAGCTATAATCAGCAGGATTTATTCCGCTCTTTGAGATAAGGGAGGAAGCAGAACCAGCTGTTGAAGAAATGGAAGATGTTGCGTTATCTCTAAAGAGCTTGCTATCTGAATTTTCTTCAAATACACCGTTAGGAACAATTCCGGTTGCGGGAGTTGCAAAGGAAATTGCTTTAGCTATTTCTTTACGATCTATAACGGTAGAAAGTGCTTTGCGGATATTCTTATCGGCAAAAAGCTTCTTTCCGTTAATCTCCTTGTTTTGATTCATTACAAGTATATTGGTACTTAATGCATCGGTTATAGTGAGATCGCTCTTGTTGTACTTTGAACTTGAACGCTCATTAAGCGGGATGTCACCAAGGAAGAATATGGTCTTGTCTTTGTCGGATTTGTTATAAAGATCAAGAATGGATTCATCGTCTTTCTTAAGCTTTATGATTATCTTGCTGGCAGCTACAGTTTCATTCAAAGGATCTTTTGAAAAGTCTCTGAAGTAGTAGGAGTTTCTCTCAAGCGTTATCTGCTGATATTTAGGAGCCGTTTTAACAGAAAGATCTTCTTTGTAATTAACTTCTGTTAAACGGAAGGGTCCACTCGAAACCATAGTAAGGCTACTCTTAGCCCAGTCGTTAGTTTTTTCGGTACGACCAATAACGTCTTCACGTACGGGTGAAAGCGCCACACTGGTAAGCTTGATTAAGAAACTGTCGTAATCAACGTTGTCCTCGAATTTGATTTCGAGAGTCTGAGAGTTTGCTGAAACACCAAGATCGTCAGGCGTAGGAGCTCTCTTTTCTCCATTATATTTTTCAATTACGTATTCAGCGTTTTTAAAAGCTTTTGCATTTTTTATATCGTAAAGAAGAGATGCAGCTTCAAATGAACTGCTAGGGTCAAGGATACGCTGCCAAGAGTACATAACGTCATTAGCGGTTAATTGTCTTCCGTCTGACCACATTGCGTCTTCTTTTATTTCGATAGTCATCGTGTTTTTGTCTTCATCTATGTCGTAATCTTCAACAAGAGAAGGTTCTACGTCACCGTCTTCATCAAGAACGAAAAGATTATCGAACAAAAGGGGGACTATTCTTGCGGCAGTGTCGTTTTTGAAAGCTTCGGCGGGATCAAAGTTGTATATCGGTTCACCCACGTAAATGGTTATGTTATCACCGACTTCGTCTTCGTTGCCGCCACATCCCGCGAATGAACATAAAATCATTACGAGGCACAGTATAAAGGCTAAAATTTTTTTCATATTGTATAAACCTCCTGTGGTTTTTACTATGTGCGAATAGCACGTTACTATACATCGTATATTATATCATTTTTCCGAAATAAAATCAATCTAAAAGAAGACAAGATTTTCACTTTTGGCTCTTTGCACAATATAATCGACGTTTAATTGTGCACTTTGTATACAAGAGGAAAAATTCTTTTGATTTTTGAAAAAGTTTCTAAAATGGAAAAAATATTCAAAAAACTATTTACAAATTGCTTTTTGTATGGTATAATTATTTCGTAAATGGAACAATGGAGGGCGAAATGGATTATATTGATAGAATTAAACAGTTGAAAACTGAAAAAAAGATAACGAATGAAAAGCTTTCGGAGCTTACAGGAATACCTTTGAGTACCGTGAGTAAGATTTTAGCGGGTATAAGTGATTCGCCAAAACTTTCTAATATGGTTCTTATTGCTCGTGCCTTAGGGTGCACTTTAGACTATATTGTCAGTGGAACACCTCAAAACAATAATAATTATACTTTAACGGATGAAGAGATAGATTTTATAGAAAATTATCGCCAGATTGATGCTCATGGCAGGGAACTTGTTTTAATGGTTGTGAAAAAAGAACAAGAGCGTGTTGGGGTAGTCTCTGAAGTTCCCGTGAAAGTTGATGCTTCGAATAAACGTGTATCTGTTGAAAAGAAGGCTAAAATACTTTCGATTCCGGATTCCTCACGCGGAGACGTTGCTTTTGGAAGAAAAGATATTTTGCTCTATGATTTGCCGGTTTCTGCGGGCCCCGGAGTTTATTTAGATGATTCAATGGCTGTGACAATAACGGTTCCTGATAATGAAAAGACAGCAGGAACGTCATTTGCAATCAGGATAAGCGGAAACAGTATGGAACCGAAATATCACGACGGGGACATTATTCTTGTTGAGGAATCAGAGACTGTTGAAATTGGTGAGCTTGGAGTATTTATTCTTGATGGGAACGGATATTTCAAGAAGTATGGCGGAGATCGCTTAATATCGCTTAATCCCGAGTATGGTGACGTTCTTCTTCGTGATTATGCAGAGGCTGTTTGCTGTGGTAGGGTTGTAGGTAAGCTGAAGAAAAAGTAATATATAGAACAAAGAAAAAAATACGCAAGCTTGCGTATTTTTTTCTTTTTTTGGCAACCATAAGTAAAAAAGGATTTTAGTATGCTGCGTGTGGTTGAAGCTATAAGCGATATGAATATAGGGGGCGCAGGGCGACTTCTGATAAACCGAATAAGAAATACAGATCGGGAAAAGTTTGACATAAGTGTCGTTATTCCGAAAGGGAGTATGTTAAAAGAGCTATTGCTTTTGGAAAACGTTAAGGTGTATGAGGTGGATGGAGGAAAAAACAGATCTTTAGACCTCAAAGGCTTTAAGGGTGTACTTTCGGTTCTTCGTAAATTAAAGCCCGATATAGTAAATTCTCATGGATCATTAAATACAAGAATTGCAGCCAAAATTTGCGGCGTAAAGGTAAAACTTTTTACAAGACATTGTGATTTTCCTATTAAAGGCGTGTTCAGATTTGGTATAACAAGGAGAGCTTGCGGATTTGTTAATAATGTTTTGAATGATGGATGTATAGCTGTTTCGGCTTCTGCAAGAAATAATTTGCTTGCGATTGGTGTTGCCGAAGATAGAATCAAAGTTATAATAAACGGAGCATATCCTTTAAGAGCTTTTTCTGATTTGGAGAAAACGGTTTTTAGGAGCGCTGTAAAGATTCCATTGGATGCAATGGTTGTAGCTATTTTTGCACGCTTGGAGGTATATAAGGATCATATTACTTTTTTAAAAGCAGCAGAGCTTCTGAAAAATGAAAATTATATATTTTTAGTTGTGGGGGCGGGAAGTGAGGAGAAGAAAATAAAAGCGATCGCAAAAGAGCTCTCGCTTGAAGATAAGGTGATTTTTACCGGATTTATACAAGACGTTGCCATATGGATGAATATAACCGATATAAACGTAAATTGTTCGGTAGGAACTGAGACTTCATCGCTTGCGCTTTCAGAGGGGATGAGCCTAGGAATCCCTTCGGTGGTGAGTGATTATCCGGGGAACACTTATATGGTAAAAAACAACGTAAACGGAATGGTCTTCCCGCAGAGAGATTATATTTCACTTGCCGAAAAAATAAGATTTTTGTCTGAAAACAGAGACGTATATGAAAGAATGAGAGTTGAATCAAGATTAAGATTTGAAAACGAACTAAACGCAACACGTATGACAAAAATTACAGAGGCATATTACTCGGATATGTATGGTGAGTTAACAAAAAATTCTCAAGACTAATCTTGAGAATTTTCCTTTAGCAGATTTTCTGCCGCTAATTTGAATTTTTGTGTAGATGAAATAATAAAAGATGTAGAGGCTTGCTTGTTAGCAAATGCATTTTCTGCTTTTTCAGTGTAATTGTACAGTTCCGATTCAAATAAGCAAAAGGTATCGAATCTTTTTTGCATGATGAGTGTAGCTTCGATATTTGCGGCTTTGTCGGCTTCAATTATGTGAGATGCCAAAGAGGCGTTGAGCGATGTCAGCTTGGAAATTTCATTTGTGATTCCCGAAAGAAAAAGCATATATCTTTCCTCGTAATCGTTGGTGTTTGCACTTGAAAAAGAGAACACCGTATGCGCATCAAAGCTTGAGAGAAAAGCATTGATCTTTCGTATGAGCTCTTTTGTTACGATGGAAGTGCTGCTTGACAATTCAATCATTTTTGATTCGATCAAGTTGTTTTTTTCGCTGTTCATAGTTCCTCCAAAATGTAAAAGGGTGGACCGAAAAATCAGCTCACCCTTTTGGCGCGTTAACGCTTATTTGATTTCAACGTTAACCTCTTTGCCGTCTGCAATAGCAGCGGCTTTCATAATTGTGCGGATCGCTTTTGCAATTTTACCGTGCTTGCCGATAACCATACCCATATCGTCCTCGGCAACGCTCAACGTAAGATTTACTCTTTTTCCGTCAACTGATTCAACAACGGTAACCTCATCAGGAGAATCAACGATCGCCTTTGCTATTCCGCATAAGGTTTCTTTCAAATCTGTCATCAGTGTCACCCGCAAAAAGCTTAGTCAACGATGTTAGATTTCTTAAGAAGTGCGCGAACGGTATCAGTGGGCTGAGCGCCGTTCTTGATCCAAGTCTTAGCCTTTTCTGCGTCGATCTTTACCTCATCGGTGTGGGGGTTGAAATAACCAATCTCCTCGATGAAACGACCGTCTCTGGGAGAGCGGCTGTCTGCGATGATAACGCGGTAGGTGGGAGCCTTCTTTGCGCCCATTCTTCTAAGTCTCATTTTTACTGCCATTTTTCTTTCCTCCAAAAAATAATAGTTTATATATTTAAATTTTATAAAAATCCGAATTAAAACGGAATTTTCATCTTTCCTTTTCCGAGCTTAGCCAGCTTTTTGGGGTCTGAGAATTGCTTCATCAAAGTTCTGGTCTGCTCGAATTGCTTGAGGAGCTTATTGACCTCCTCAACTGTAGTACCGCTTCCTGCGGCAATACGCTTTTTGCGAGATGCATTAAGAATATCGGGCTTTTCACGCTCGCGCTTTGTCATAGCCTTTATGATAGCTTCTTGACGTCTCAGAGCTTTCTCATCGAACTTTGCATCCTTAAGAGCGCCTGCCTTCATACCCGGCATCATACCCATAAGCTGTTCAAGGTTGCCCATGTTTTTTATCTGTGAGAACTGATCGAGATAATCATCAAGCGTGAAGGTCGATTCACGTATTTTTTTCTCAAGCTCGGCAGCTTTCTTTTCATCGTAAGCCTGCTCAGCTTTTTCGATAAGAGATAGCACGTCTCCCATACCGAGAATTCTGGATGCCATTCTGTCGGGGTGGAAGGGTTCAATCGCATCAAGTTTTTCGCCAACACCAACAAACTTTATAGGCTTGCCCGTAACGTGACGCACAGAAAGCGCGGCACCGCCTCGGGTATCACCGTCAAGCTTTGTAAGAATTACACCGGTAACGTCCAAAAGGTCGTTAAAGGTTGTAGCTACGTTTACTGCATCCTGACCGATCATTGCATCGATAGTGAGCAATATTTCTGTGGGATTAACGCTTGATTTGATATCTTGAAGCTCCTTCATAAGAGCCTCGTCTATATGCAAACGACCTGCGGTATCGATAAATACCATATCGTAACCCTTTTGGTTTGCATATTTTATACCTTCCTGCGCAATCTTTACGGGGGATACCTTATCACCGAGCGTGAAAACCGGAATAGAAAGCTTTTCACCAACGATTTCAAGCTGCTTTATAGCCGCAGGACGGTAAACGTCGCAGGCAACGAGCAAAGGGTTCTTTCCTTGCTTCTTGTAAAGACCTGCAAGCTTTCCTGCATGTGTTGTTTTACCCGCACCCTGAAGACCTACCATCATAATTACTGTTGGTGGCTTTGGGGAGATAGTGAGCTTTGATTGCGTTCCGCCCATAATAGCGGTAAGCTCCTCGTTTACTATTTTAACTATCTGCTGGGCAGGGAGCAATGATTCTAAAACGTCAGCTCCGACGGCTCTGGCGGAGACGCTGTTGATAAAGTCCTTTACGACCTTAAAATTTACGTCCGCCTCGAGAAGCGCAAGCTTTATCTCGCGCATTCCTGCCTTTATGTCGGATTCGGTAAGCTTTCCTTTGTTTCGGAATTTGCGAAAGGCGTTTTCAAGCTTTTCACTTAAACTTTGAAACATAAAGTCACCTCTTTTAATTTTTTTGTTTGTATTTATTTTTCAGTCAGCGCGATAAGCTCATCAAGCTTTTTGTAAAAATCAGAGGGGAGATTGAGCTCGGATGCAAGAGCTTTAAGTTCTGTTGCCGTTCTTGATGCATCCTTGAGCTTTTTTGCAAGCCCGAGCTTTTCTTCAAAAAACAAAAGCTCTTCTTCGGATTTTTTTATAAGGTCGCGCGCGCCTTGGCGAGTAATGCCTATTTCCGCGGCTATCTCCGCAAGTGAGAGGTCTTCGTTATAGTACATATCCATAACGGATCGCTTACGAGAGGATAATAGCTCTCCGTAAAAATCAAGCAGATATCCAAGCTCTAAATTCTTTTCGAACATTTAAAACACGCCTTTCGATTACTGAGAAAGTGCTGTAAAGCAAAATACTTTACAAGTATATCATATAAAATGCTGTTTGTCAATAGTTTTCCCAAATTTTTTAAGAAGAAAAAATATTGACAGATTTTTTTTAAAATGTTATAATATTGAGTGAAATGATAATAAAGAAAGGAAGGTTTTTATGAAAATTACAGATTCTATAAAATACGTTGGCGTAAACGATCATAGCATAGATCTTTTTGAGGGCCAATATGACGTTCCTAACGGAATGGCGTATAATTCATACGTCATAATGGATAAGAAAATAGCGGTTCTTGATACCGTTGATACGCGCTTTTTCCACGAGTGGCTTGACAATCTTGAAAAGGTGCTTGACGGAAGAAAGCCTGATTATCTCATAGTTCAACATATGGAGCCCGATCATTCGGCTAATGTAGATAGGTTTATGAAAAATTATCCCGATGCTCGTATAGTCTCCTCAAAGAAGGCTTTTGTTATGATGAACAATTTCTTTGGCACGGATTATGCCGACAGAGCTGTTGAGGTGGGTGAGGGAAGTACGCTCTCTCTCGGAGAGCACGAGCTTACCTTCGTTACCGCGCCAATGGTTCACTGGCCTGAGGTTATAGTGACCTATGATGCAAAGGATAAAGTGCTTTTCTCGGCTGACGGATTTGGAAAATTCGGCGCGCTTGACGTTGATGAGGAATGGGCTTGTGAGGCAAGAAGATACTATTTCGGTATAGTTGGTAAGTATGGAGCGCAGGTTCAGTCTCTTCTTAAGAAAGCAGCCGGTCTTGATATACAAACTATATGTCCCTTGCATGGCCCGATTCTTTCCGAAAACCTTGGATACTATATAAATCTTTACGATATCTGGTCGTCTTATCAGCCCGAGAGCGAGGGCGTTATGATAGCGTACACCTCGGTTTACGGAAACACGAAAAAGGCTGTTCAGATGCTTGCGGATAAACTCAAGGCTAACGGCTGTCCAAAGGTAGTTGTGTGCGACCTTGCAAGAGAGGATATGGCAGAGGCTGTCGAGGATGCTTTTAGATACGAAAAGCTTGTTCTTGCAACAACAACCTACAATGCCGATATCTTTCCGTTTATGAGAACCTTTATCTCTGCGCTCACGGAGCGTAATTATCAGAATAGAAAGGTTGCATTTATCGAGAACGGAAGCTGGGCACCTCTTGCAACCAAGGTTATGAAGGGAATGCTTGAGGAGTGCAAGAATCTTACCTATACCGATGCAACGGTGAAAATTTTGTCGGCTGTAGATAGCGAAAACGTTGAGCAGATTGAATCTCTTGCAAAGGAACTTTGCATGGAGTATATTGCTCACGACTCGAAGACAGCAAACAAGAACGATCTTACAGCACTCTTTAAGATAGGCTACGGACTTTACGTTGTAACCTCGAACGATGGAAAGCGTGATAACGGAATCGTGGTAAACTCGATAGTTCAGCTCACGAACACCCCGAACCGCGTAGGCGTTACGATAAATAAGGATAGCTACTCTCACCATGTTATCAAACAGACGGGAATTATGAACGTAAACTGCTTGTCGGTAGACGCTCCTTTCTCGGTGTTTGAAACCTTTGGATTTAAGAGCGGAAGAAACGTTGATAAATTTGCAGGAGTTGAGCCGTTGCGCAGCGATAACGGACTTGCTTTCCTTGATAAGTATATAAATTCGTTCATTTCACTTAAAGTAGAGCAATACGTTGATCTCGGTACTCACGGAATGTTCATCTGTTCTGTAGGAGAGGCTCGCGTTATCTCCGACAGAGAGACGATGACATACACCTACTATCTTGAGAACGTAAAGCCGAAGCCTGAGACAGACGGTAAGAAGGGCTACGTTTGTAAGATATGCGGATGGGTATATGAAGGGGACTCGCTTCCCGATGATCTTATCTGTCCTATCTGTAAGCATCCCGCTTCGGATTTTGAGGAAATAGTGTAAAGCGCGCAGAGTTTTTTACATTTATTATATAATGTATACGCTATTCGGACAAATGGAGGAATATTTATGGAAAAGGAAAAGCTTGATAGAATAAACGAGCTTGCAAAAAAGAGAAAGGCAGGAACACTCACTGAGGAGGAGGCGGCGGAGCGTGCTGCTTTGCATCAGGAGTATATCAATGAGATAAGACTTTCCTTTGGCGCAATTCTTGATAATACTGTCATTGAGTATCCGGATGGATCGAGAAAGGTTCTGAAAAAGGAGAAAAATGACGAAACAACCAAAGAAAGTGATTCTGAGGAAAATAAAAACACGTAAAAAACACATAAAAGACCGTTTTACGACACAAAACGGTCTTTTGTTTTAGTGTGGTAGAACACTGTGTGGTTGTTTTTCACCAAAAAAATAAAAAAACTCAAAAAAAATTGTATAAATTTATCAAAAACCTCTTGACAAGTAAAAAAAAGGGTGGTATAATAACATCACAGAGCCGGACAGGTAGTTTTTTCCGATCTCTGTGTGAGCATTTTGGCTTTAAAAAAATAGGAGAAAATCAAATGGACAACGAAAACAAGGCTCTCGACCAAAACGAGACAAAAGAGCCCTTGAAAAAAGAAAAAAAGAAAAAAGAAAAAGGAAAAAACGGAAAGTCGGGTAAGGTTTCATTCATAATTGGAATTGTTATTTGTGTGATACTTGTTCCGATACTTATCATTAACTCGATTCTTATTGTTAAAGGAATTGGAGATGATAGAGAACCGCCATCCATTTTTGGATACACACCTTTGACGGTTTTGACCGAGTCAATGTCACCGCTTATTGATGCGGGTGATTTGATCTTCTTAAAAGAAATCAAACCCGAAGATGTTAAGATTGGCGACGTAATTTGTTTCTTTGATCCTGCGGAAGATAACGGCGACTTCGTGCTTACTCACCGAGTTGTTGATTTCGTAAGAGATGAAAACGGAAATCCTGTTAGAAACGATGAAGGATATCTTGAGGTAAGAACCGCGGGTGATTTCAACCTTCAGGGAGATTACGATGAAGCCGTTAAGTTGAAGGATAAGAAGTTCTTGGAAACAGTAACCAAGGTTGAGGATCCTAACGAGGAAGGATATTCTTATTGGTATACTACCGATGAGAAACATTACGATTCTACCCCGGTACCGTTGAATGATGAGACTATAATTGGTGTTTACGCATATTCGGGAATACCTTTTGTAGGATCTATTTCGACCTTTATGAGTAAACCCTATGGCTGGGCGGTATGCATAGGTGTTCCGCTTCTTGCATTTGTTCTCTTTGAGGTATTGAGCAGAAGAAAGAATGACAAGACCAAAAAGAAGGATATGGATGCGTTGCTTGCAGAGCTCGAAGCTCTTAAGGCTGCAAAGGCTGCATCCGAGCAGACAAACGTATCTGAAGAAACGGCTGAAAACGCCGACGCGGAGGTTGCAGATGCAACCGAGACCGCAGATCCGCCAAGTGAAGAACAAGACTTGGACGGAAACTAATTTTTGAGAGTCTATACCTTCTCAAGCCACACACGGGAAGGGTTGATATAAGACCATAATTTTCAAATTTTTAAAAAGGAGAATTTTGATTTATGAAAAAGAATGCTATGTTAAAGATAGCTGCTATCCTTTTGGTTGCAGTTCTTCTCACAACTTGCGCAATTTCCACAACTTTCGCTAAGTACGTAACCGCAACTGAGGAAAAGGAAGCTGAGATAGCACGCGTTGCTGACTGGGGTCTTAAGATCACTATGAACGGCGCAGAGACCTTTGCTCCCGATTACGGCACTGATCCTGCTAAGCTCTATGTTCAGGCTAAGACCAGTTCGAGAGATGATCTCGTTGCTCCCGGTACAGAGAGTAAGGCAGACATGTCTGTTACTTTGATTGGTGCTCCTGAAGTAGCTTACAAGTTGACTGCAACTGCAGATGTTCAGCTTGAAGGCTGGGCTGTTACCAGTGGTGTATATTGTCCTTTGGTAATCAAAGTTAACACCACTGAGTATAAGATTAATACCACCGATGTTACTACCACAGATGCACTTGAGGCAAAGGTTGAAAATGCTATCTTGGACGCTCTTCTCGGTGCGGACGCTACTAAGACTGTTAGTGGTGAGGCGCTTACTGGAAGTAGTGTAGATTATGCACCTAACACCGACGTTACTACTGTAACCGACGATATCAAGATTTCTTGGTACTGGCCTCTCTCCGTTAGTGAAGAGTACGACGCAAAGGATACCGAGTTGGGTGATGCTGCTGAAAAGGCAACCATCTCTATCGCTTACTCTTTGGGCGCAGAGCAGGTTGGTTTGGACCGTGCTCCCGCTTACATCCCTGCTCCTTAATTTAACTTAGAATTAAGTTGCTAAACGTTAAATAGTTAAACGGGTGACCGCCTTTGTGGCGAGGCGGTCACCTCGTTTTTTTCAAAAAAATCATTTGTCTTTTGTCGTTTTGATGCGCTTGATATCTCAAACGCGTCAAAAAGGTAAAAGAAATGTGGAGCGAAAGATTAAATTAGGCTCCTCATCCGGCACCTAACGGTGACACCTTCTCACACATGAGAAGGCAAAAGCAAGGGCTTAATTTTGTTTGTTTTAGAAGTCTAAATTAACGTTAGATAGTGAATAAAAAGCCTTCCCCAGTAGGGGAAGGGGGACCACGTAGTGGTGGATGAGGTGTAGATGTCATCCGTCACCTAACGGTGATACCTTCTCCCACAGGAGAAGGCGAAAGCAAGGGCTTAATTTTGTTTGTTTTAGGAGTCTAAATAACGTTAGATAGTGAATAAAAAGCCTTCCCCAGTAGGGGAAGGGGGACCACGTAGTGGTGGATGAGGTGTAAATGTTTCCATATAACAAAAAATTAAATGGTAACGCAAGATTCTTAAGAAGGAATATGACTCCTGAGGAAAAACGTTTGTGGTATGATTTTTTAAAAAAGATACCGTATTCTGTTAAACGTCAGCACATAATAGGAGATTTTATTGTTGATTTCTATATTCCCGCTAAGAAGATAGTAATAGAAATAGATGGAATACAGCATACGTCCGAAAAGTATAAAATAAAAGATAGTGCTCGAGATCTAAAGCTTGCAGAATTTGAAATTTTTGTTTTAAGATATACAAATCTTGATATAAATACAAATTTTTATGCGGTAGCTAATGATATTCTTTTTAATATTGGATTGACAAGTGATGATTTAATAGATTGAAAGTAAGGAAGATTTTTGTAAAACAAAAATCAGATAATAAATTAGGCTCCTCATCCGTCACCTAACGGTGACACCTTCTCCCACAGGAGAAGGCGAAAGCAAGGGCTTAATTTGTCTGTATTTTAAAGTTAGGTCTTTTATTAACAATATTATATTTCCCCCTTAGGATAGGGATGAGGTGCAAATGAAAAAGAAATTTTTTATATTAAAAATTGTTTTGGTGCTTTTGATAAGCTTTATTATCGGAATCGGTGTATATAGCTGGAACGTTCAGGTAATGCAGGGAAGAGTCCTTCCGATGCCCTTTGGCGTGGGTGTTGCAGAGGTTCTGAGTGACAGTATGTCACCAACGTACAATACCGGTGATATTCTTGTCGTAGTAAGACAGGACGAGTATGAGGTGGGCGACGTTGTTGCTTTCCAAGATAATAATATGGTTGTAGCTCATAGAATTATTGGCGAAAATGAGAACGGAACCTTTATAACCAAGGGAGATTTCGAGGAAAATTCTATAGATCCCTCGTCTTTGAAACCCGAGTATATCTTCGGAGAGGTGAAAACCAGTTTCTCCGGCTGGAGCGGTGTTGTGAGGTTTTTTAAATCTCCGTTAGTTTCGTTTTTACTGTTAGTTCTGGCAGGGTTTTTGTTTGTACTTTCTACTAAGAAAGAGAAAAAAGAGAAAAACAAGGACATTGATAAGTTAAAGCAGGAGATAGCGGCGCTTAAGGGCGAGGGCGGAGAGCCCGAAAAAGAACTTACCGTTGATGATATTCAAGCGCAGATCGATGCTCTTAAGCTTCAGATGAGCAAAGAAACTCATAAAAAAGAAGAAATAAAACAAGAAGAATCCGAAAAAGAAGATGAATAATATTAAAGGTCACTTTTATTGCTTAAAATGCTGTAAAAGTGATCTTTTTTATTGCAAAAAAATGAATACTGTGATATACTATAAATGTTAGTAAAATCTATGAGGTGCGTATGAAAATTTTACTGAAAAACGGATTTGTAGTTAACGTTTTCACCGATTCAATAGAAAAAGCAGACGTTCTTATATCGGATGATAGAATCATAGGCGTTGGGCGCTATGAAAGCAGTGATGCCGACGTAATTGAGGACGTGAGCGGTAAATACGTTGTGCCCGGATTTATCGACGGACATATTCACATAGAGAGCACTATGCTCACACCTTCCCAGCTTGCAAGAATTTGTGTGCCGCACGGAACGACGACGGTGGTTGCCGATCCGCACGAGATTGCAAACGTCTGCGGCGTAGACGGTATTCGCTATATGCTTTGCGCGAGCAAAGATATTCCGCTTAACGTTTATTTTAATCTTCCTTCCTGCGTTCCCGCAACCGCATTTGACGAGTCGGGCGCAGAGCTTGACGCGCAGTCGCTTTTTGAGTTTTATTCTGAAAAACGCGTTTTGGGACTTGCCGAAATGATGAATTATCCCGGCGTTATCTACGGTGACTCAGAGGTTCAAAAAAAGATCAAGGATGCTCGTTCTGTTGGAAAGGTAATTGACGGACACGCTCCAATGCTTTCGGGCAAGGAGCTTGATCGATACGTCTCTGCCGGAATTCAGAGCGATCACGAATGTTCAAATATAGAAGAGGCAAAAGAAAAGCTTTCTAAGGGTCAATGGATAATGATTCGCGAGGGAACGGCGGCAAAGAATCTTTGGGATCTTTTGCCACTATTTGATGAGCCGTATAATCGCAGATGCTTGCTTGTTACCGATGATCGTCACCCTGCAGATATTGCAAATGAGGGACATATAGATAATATTATAAGACAAGCGGTGGGGCATTCCAAATCTGCTGTGGTGGCTATAAGAATGGCTACGATACAAGCAGCACAATGCTTTGGCTTGCGTTACGTTGGCGCGGTTGCACCGGCTTATAAGGCGAATATATTGGTTTTGAACGATCTTGACACGGTTGACGTATGTGACGTTTACTTGGCTGGAAAAAAGGTTGTTGTCAACAAAAAAATGATCGATTTTGCAGACCCCGAGATACCTAAGGAGTTAACTGATAGAGTTTATAATTCTTTTTCCACGCAAGAGATCTCGGCAGATTCGTTTTTTATCGAGCCGAAGTCTCAAAGATGCCGTGTTATAGGTGTTATCCCCGGACAAATAGTTACCAATGAACTTGCTTTTGATATAAATTGGGATAAGAATAACGGAATAGACGTGGACCGTGATATACTAAAATTGGCGGTTATAGAGCGTCATAAGGGCACGGGGCACGTAGGAGTCGGATTTATTAATGGAATAGGCTTGAGATCAGGAGCGATAGCATCCTCTGTCTCGCACGATTCCCATAATATTATAGTCATTGGAACAAATGATGAGGATATGGCTATCGCCGCAAAGCATATAAGCTCGGTTGGCGGAAACGTTGTTGTTGTCAACGGAGAGGTGGTTGCCGATATGCCTTTGCCGATAGCGGGGCTTATGACCGATCTTTCGGCAGATGAGATAGCTAAGGCAAATGAGTTCGTAAGAAAAACGGTGCACAATTACGGTGTTTTTGAAGACGTTGAGCCTTTTATGAACATGGCGTTTGTCAGCCTTTCGGTAATTCCGAAACTGAAGATGACTACGCAAGGTCTCGTTGACGTTGATGCGTGGCGGAGGGTTTCGCTTTATTTAGATTAAATTTTGTGTATAGGAGGAAAAAATGAAAAAATTAAGGACTTACGTTGCGTTATTGTTGGTTTTTCTATTTTGCTTTGCTTGCTTTGGCTCGTGTGGAGCAAAGGTAGCATCTGATGATACTGATAAACATACCGACGGTAGGGAGGAAAGTGAATCGCAAAATGATTCTTCTGATTCTCAAAATGACATTGAATCGGTTGACGGAACAGAGGTGACAGAGGAAACTGAGGAAACCGAGGAAACCGAGGAAACCGAGAAAATTGAGGAATCAGAGGCAACTGATGGTACCGACGGAACTGAAGAATCGCAGGACACAAACGATACATCGGAAACGGATATAACCGATGAAAGTACAGAAGGAGACAGTGAAATGAGCAGTGATAAAGAAACTGTGCAGGGCGAAACAGGACCGATAAAATTAACAGAATCTACTTTAACTAAGAAAATAGATATAGATGAGCTTTTGAAGCGTCCGTTTAACTCAAACGTTCCAACTGCGTTTAGCGAAGGTCTTTTCTCGACGCACTCGGACGGATGGGGCTTTGATAACGGAACGGTTCTTGCCACAGGCAATTCAAACGGATTTGGTATGCCGATTCAGATTTCCGTTAACTCCAGAACTATAGATGCGCTTGAGAAAACCTGGATGCCAAGCCACGTAACGTCTGTTTTTGATTCTTCAAAATATGGAGTAAATATTGCATCTGGGGCAACTGTTAGCGCAAGCTACACCTCGGCTTATGATTCAAATGGAATTAAGCATCTCACCGACGGAATTGTTTCTTATGATGATGACCCGAGAAACCGTTGGTCTAATTACGCATCGCCAATTCGTACGGGAAAAGAGACAATAACGTTTGATTTTAAGCAAACGAAGTCTGTTTTGTCTATAGTTATTAATTTTTATGACGATGGCGGAAACACTGTTTTGCCGTCTGCTGTAGGTGTTGAATATTATACCGGATCACAGTGGAAAGCTGTTTCAAACTTGAAATATTCAAAGATCACTAAGAATCTTACTTTGAAGTTTGACCCCATATCAGCAACAAAGATACGTGTTGTACTTACGCCTACAGCTAATAAGGCTGTGGGTATTACAGAGCTTATGGTTATGGGAAAAGATACCTCTGCGAGTGCAATTCCTGACGGCGTTGTTGTTGAGGAAAAGAAATTTATAACCAATAATGATATTGTAGCTAGTGTTATCACTCTTAAGAATAACAGCACGAAGAGTGTGACTTTTAATGTAAAAGCAACTCCCAGTAAAGGTAAAACAGAGGAAAAATTTGGCTATAGATATATTCTTTTTGGCGGAAAAACAGAGAATACTGTGACACTTGCTCCCGGAAAGAGCGAAGAGATTAAGCTTGTTATTGCTGTTTCGGATAAAGCTGGTGAGAGTGCAACTAAGATAACTAACTTTATGGCAGATAAGAACTCTGTAAGTAACCACAAGAGAGTTTTTATAAAGTGGTTTGAAAATAACATTCCGTATTTCGATTGCGATAACGAAAACTTACTTGAGATATATTATTTCAGATGGCTTACTTATAGAAATAATATCCGCAAAATAACTGCTGAATGGAATGGATATATTATTTCTGAATTCTTGCCAAACGTTGAATGGAGCGGACTTTATAATTCGATTTCTTGTCCTGCGGGACATCATTTCTACGAGGGCAGATGGATACGCAACGGCAAATATCTCGATGCATATCAGGAATTTTGGTTTATTGACGGAGCCGAGCCAAGACTTTACAGTTTCCCGATAGCCGACGCTTATTATAACCGTTATCTTGTAACGGGAGATAAGACGGAGCTTATAAAATATCTTGATGAGTTGAATGCTAACTATGCTGCTTGGGAAAAGAGTAAGTACGTTTCTTCTCTTGGATTGTTTAAGCAAATAGCCGATCGAGACGGTATGGAGAATGGAATCGGTGGAGACGGAGTTCGTCCCACGATAAACAGTTATATGTACGGTGACGCCGTAGCAATTAAGAATATTGCTCAGTTGGCTAAAAATACGTCCCTTGCTACGACGTATGCAAATAAGGCAAATACTTTGCGCAATAACGTTATGAACAAGCTTTGGAATCCTCAAGAGCAATTCTTTGAAACGATCTCCGAGTCCGGAAAGAGCGTTAACGTTCGTGAGCTTATAGGGTACGTTCCGTGGTATTTTAATTTACCTACAGACAGCTCGACTTATTCTGTGGCATTCAAACAGCTTCTTGACAGCGAAGGATTCCTTGCAACCTACGGTCCTACAACGGCAGAGCAGAGAGATCCTAATTTTATGTCAAAGCTTCGTCCCGGATGTAGATGGGATGGTCCTTCATGGCCTTTTGCAACCTCTCAGACGATAACCGCTGCTGCAAATTTGTTGAATAATTATAAGAATAACAACTCCTTTGATAAGGGTGATTGGTTTGATCTTTTGATGACTTATACAAATTCTCAGTATAAGTGGGGAGCTCCTTGGATTGCCGAAGATCTTCATCCTTATACGGGAGAGTGGATTGTTGATTACGATAGAAGTATACATTATAACCATTCAAGCTATACAGATCTCGTTATAACGGGACTTGTTGGAATTCGTCCTGAGGATAATGATGAAACAGTTACGGTAAATCCGTTACTTGAGAGCAATGATCTTAAGTATTTTATGATGGAAAATGTTTTTTATCGCGGTCATGACATTACCGTAGTATATGACAAGGATGGAAGTCAGTATAACCTTGGAAAAGGACTTTCGGTATTTGTTGATGGAGAGCTTAAGGCAAATTCAGCTACGTTGACGAAATTGGTAGTAGATCTTAAATAAACTAAAAAGACGCAGACTCGAATAAAAATTGAGTCTGCGTCTTGGATTTTTTAACACACCAACAAGGTAATTATACCATATTTTTTTATATTTGTAAAGATTTTTATTGTGTATTTGCACAAATTCTACTTAATAAACAAAAAATAATTATTAAGTTTTTATAATTTGTCAATTGAAAAGTGCGTTTTTTTATGATATAATACAAGTGAAGAAGAGGAAAGGAAGGGCACTCCAATGAGAAGTTAAGCTGATAAAGTCAAAGCTTTAGAACCGATTCGAAGATAGTAAAAAAATAGGGGCGAAGAGGTGCGAGATGTAAGATAGGGATTGAAAATCAAAACACGGCGGTGTTACGCTTTACATAGATTTATAGGTTGTGTGGTGTGATATCGGTTCAAAAAGTTTAGGCTTTAAAGATAAATTTCAAAATAAAACGAAAGAGAGGATTACAAAAGATGTTAGATATCAAGAGTGAGATAAAATGACTCTTGATTGCGGAAAAAGCTGCAATCAAGAGTCATTTCTTTTTTTATTTTTGTTTTGAAATGTTTTTCCTGAAAAGACAATATTTGATTCGATTTGTGGGGATATATTTTTACTAAAAGTATTGAAAAATGTATATAGTTATGATATAATGATAGAAGTATAATTATGTCGTAATAGAACGAATCTTTATATAACATTCTGTTTTCTGCAAAAAGATTTTGGTTGTAGATACTATTAACATGGAGGCTCTTATGATAAAAGCTTTTGAGAAAAAAGTTTGGCTTGCTACTCCTACGATGCACGGGGATGAACTTAAATACGTTGTTGAGGCATATGAAACGAATTGGATGTCCACTGTTGGAGAAAATATAAATGAGGTTGAGCGTATTGCCGCAAAGAAAGCTGAAATGAAATATGCTGTAGGACTTTCTTGTTGTACAGCTGCACTTCATCTTGCTGTTAAGCACGCAGGTGAGACGCTTTACGGAAAACCTGCTATAAGTCACGGAGCACTTGAAGGAAGACGTGTTTTTTGTAGTGATATGACTTTTGATGCAACCTTGAACCCCGTGGTGTACGAGGGTGGAATTCCCGTGTTTATTGACACCGAGGCAGATTCTTGGAATATGGATCCTGTAGCTCTTGAAAAGGCGTTTGAGATGTATCCTGACGTAAAGTTGGTTGTTTCAGCGGAGCTGTATGGATTCCCCGGAAGAATCGATCTTATCAAGAAGATTTGTGAGAAACATGGAGCGCTTCTGATTGAGGATGCAGCAGAGGCTATGGGCGCTACTGTTAATGGAAAACAGTGTGGTTCTTTTGGAGATTATTCTGCGGTAAGCTATAACGGAAACAAGATTATAACCGGATCAGCAGGCGGTTGCTTGCTGACTAATGATATAGAGGTTGCCAACAAGGCGCGTAAATGGTCTACCCAGGCAAGAGAAAACGCTCCGTGGTATCAGCACGAGGAAGTTGGATATAATTATCGTATGAGCAACGTGGTTGCAGGTGTTGTTCGCGGTCAGTATAATTATCTTGAGGAGCATATTGCACAGAAAAAGGAAATATATGAGAGATATAGAGATGGACTTAAGGATCTTCCCATACAGATGAATCCAATTGTTCCGAACACCGAGCCTAACTATTGGCTTTCGGCAATGATCATTGATAAGGATTATATGTGTAAACAGGTAAGAGATGATTCCGTGGCACTTTATGTAAAGGAAGCGGGAAAAACTTGCCCTACCGAGATACTTGAGACATTGGCAAAATACAACGCAGAGGGGCGTCCTATTTGGAAACCAATGCATATGCAGCCGATGTACCGTATGCACGAGTTTGTTACTCGTGAGGGCAGTGGCCGATGCAAAACTAATGCGTATATTGCAGGCGGATGTGCTGATGTTGGAGCGGATATTTTTGACAGAGGTCTTTGTTTGCCAAGTGATAACAAAATGACACCTGAGGAGCAGGACGTTGTTATTGAAATAATAAAGAGCTGTTTTTGATAATTTAGTGAAATAGATAGAGGTTACATATTATGTATGCAAAAATTTTCAAGCGAGTTATAGATTTTTTACTTTCGTTGCTTGCGATTTCAATTTTATCACCGGTTCTTATAATTCTTATTATTGCTGGAGCAATTGCTATGAAGGGAAATCCTTTCTTTACGCAGATGCGTCCCGGAAAGATAAATAAAAAGACGGGCAAGGAAAAGATTTTCAGACTTATTAAGTTTAGAACTATGTCGAATGCAAAGGATGAAAACGGAAACCTTTTGCCTGATGCGGTTAGATTGAACAAATACGGTAGAATCCTTCGTTCTACCTCACTTGATGAGTTGCCTGAATTGATTAATATTTTAAAGGGTGATATGTCTATTGTTGGTCCCAGACCTTTAGCAGTTCAATATCTTCCATACTACACAGAAACCGAAAGAAAACGTCATAGTGTTTTACCCGGATTGACAGGTCTTGCTCAAATTAATGGTAGAAACGCTACGAATTGGCCTGAGAGATTTGCGTATGATATAGATTACGTTGAGAATATTTCTTTTGCTAAGGACGTAAAGATCGTTTTTAAAACGTTTCTCAAGGTTTTGAAGCGCGGAGACGTTGCAGTAAGAGGAACAGGGGCGATTATGGATTTTGATAAATTTCGTCAGCAAGAATTAGAACAAGCAAAACAAGCTGTAGAAACGGGAATTGAGCATGAATAATGAAAAAGTGGAAGTTTTGTTGCGTTCAATAGAACCTAAAGATGCAACAACTCTTATGGAATTAAATAATAGTCAAGAAATTTCTAAATTTGTTGTAGGAACTCCACAAAGTGTAACTTTAGAGCAGCAGTTGAAGTGGATGGAATCTTTGAAGAATGAGACAAACGTAAAACGATGGATCATTGACTTTGAGGGTGTGGCAGTTGGAACTATCATATTGAGTTCTATTGATTCTAAGAATTCTACGGGAAATATGAATATAAAATTGTTACCGTCGTGTCAAGGAAAAGGTATTGCTCGAGCGTCTTTGCAAAAGGCTTGTGATATTGCATTCGATGAAATGGATATACAGTGTTTAACAGCACATATTTTACCCTATAATGAAAAATCGATAAATTTATTTGAAAAAATCGGATTTCAAAAGGATGGTGTTTTGAGAAGCAGAGTCGTTAAGGATGGAGTTCGATACGATTTATTAGCTTTTTCGCTGTTAAAAGAAGAGAGAACCAGGATATGAGAGAAATCGGTAGTGAATTTCATTACGAGCAATCATTGCAAACAAAACAATCGATAGATTATAATTTTGATGTGCGTGATTCTGCTTATGTTTTTTCTGGTAGAACCGCCATTGAGACTGTCTTAAACAATTTAAGCGGTATAAAAAAAGCTTTATTGCCGTCCTATTGCTGTGAATCTATGATTGTACCTTTTCATAATGCAGGAATAGAAGTTTCCTTTTATAGTGTGTTTTATGAGAATGGATTACAGGTTGATTTAAAAATTTCTGACGATGTGGATTTGCTTCTTTGGTGTAATTATTTTGGATTTAAGAATGATATGCCGAGGGTAGATGATTTTGTGAACCGTGGTGGGGTGGTAATTGAAGATATTACACATAGTTATTTATCATATCAGCCTTATCATGAGCAAAGTCATTATGTGGTTGCTTCGCTTAGAAAGTGGTTTCCGTTGCTTTGCGGAGGTTACTGCGCATCTTTAAACAGTGCTTTGTTGAAAAAACCAGAGAAATTACCGTCTAAGGCTTTTTTGGATTTAAAAAAGCAATCGATGTTGCAAAAAAGCAAATATTTGCAGCAAGTCGATGATAGCTTGAAAGAGCTTTATTTGAAAGGCTTTGAGGTAACTAACCACTCATTTGCGCTCGATTATTCCAATACGAAAATGGATGCTGAGTCTTGTGCTATATTGGCGAATACAGATATTGATGCTATTAGGATAAGAAGAATAAAAAATGCAAGTATATTATATGAGTGGTTGGAGAGTCAAACACATATCAGACCGTTGTTTGATAAGACGTTAATGGATTGCCCGCTTTTTGTCCCGATAGTGGTTGAAAACGAAGCAAATAGAACCGAGCTTAGAAGATTTTTGATCTCAGAAAAAATTTACTGCCCGATACATTGGCCAAAACCGAATGGTTGTGAGTCAAATTTGTATGATATGGAGCTTTCGTTGATTTGTGATCAACGTTATAACGAAGAAGATATGAAGCGAATTGTTATGGCTTTGAATACAAAGTTCAATTTATAAAACCATTTTTAACAATTTATATATTTTAGAGATATAGGAGTAAAGTGTAAAATGAAAACGATTTTGATTACGGGAATTGGTGGTCTTACACCCAGATCTATTGCAACGATAATTCGCAAGAATCATCCTGATTATAAAATAATCGGTGTTGATATAGAAAAGAAGTCTATGGGATTTTTTATGAAAACACAAGATGGAAAAAATCTCATTGATGAATATTATATTGCACCCAGATGCAACGCTCCTGAGTATTTTCCTTGGATTGAAAAGCTTGCAAAGGAAAGAAACGTTGACTATGCATTTGTTCAGCCGGAGTCTGAAATTGTAATGTGGGGACGTTATTATGAAGACAACGGAAGATTTCCTTGTCCTGTTTTCATGGGTTCTGCGTTACTCTCTGAGTCGCTGAGAGACAAATCTATTATGGCTGATCTTTTGGAAGGAACTGATTATATCCCGAAAACTATTAAGGTTACTCAGGAAAATCCAAGATTTGAGGACGTAGAAAAGGAAATAGGATTTCCTTGTTGGATAAGAGCGACAGAGGGAACAGGCGGCCTTGGAAGTCTTAGACTTGATGATATAAGCTCCTATAAATCTTGGTTGTTTATTAACGCAAAGATTCCTGAGTTTACTGTGTCGGAGTTCCTCACAGGAAGACATCTTGCAAATCAGATGCTTTACTATAACGGCGAGTACGTAAAAGGCGCAGCACTCGAATGCGTTGAGTACGTTATGGCTAATACAGCTCCATCTCGTGTAACTGGAAATACACATTTTGGACGTTTCCTTAACGAAGATAGAATTAATAAGTTCTGTGATGATTGTATCAAATATCTTGAAAAGAAGCTTGGAGTACCTGCTCACGGTATTTTATCTTTTGACTTGAAGGAAGATAAAAACGGAGATATGAAGGTTACCGAGGTTAATATTCGTCATATGGCGTATACCGGAGTTATGGCGCGTGTAGGATTTGATCTTATCGAGGATACTATTAGAATAATGGAAGATGGAAACGCTGATAACGTTAAAAGAGATCAATATCATCATTATGATAAGCCGTATATTTTCTTGCGTGATGTTGACGTAGAGCCTATCGTGCTTGAAAGCGAAGAGATTTTTGACAATATTAAAACGGAAATATAAAATATTTTGATTTTTAAAAAAGGGGTATGTCAGTGAAAGATATAGTTATTATTGCAAATTTTTGCAGAGATTTTTCTGAAACGGATAATGGTCGTTTTATGTATCTTTGCAAAGAATTGAGCAAAGAAAATAATGTTGAAATTATTACAAGCGATTTTAGTCACACAAAAAAGTGTCACAAGGATCCCCTTGTTCATAATTGGCCTTTTAAAATTACTTTTCTTCACGACCCCGGATATAAAAAGAATATAAGTATAAAGAGATTTGCAAGTCATAGAAAATGGGGTAAAAATCTCAAGAAATATTTGAAAGAGCGAAAAAAACCTGACGTAATATATTGCGCAGTTCCGTCCCTTACAGGCCCTTTGGCGGCGGCTAAATACTGTGAGAAGAACGGTATTAAGTTTATAATCGATGTTCAGGATCTTTGGCCTGAGGCGTTTAAAATGGTGCTTCACATTCCGGTTGTGAGCAATATTATTTTTGCACCGTTTAATTGGTTGGCAAACGGGATATATAAGCGTGCAGATGAAATTGTAGCCGTTTCGGATACTTACGTGAATAGAGCAATTTCGGTAAATAAGAGAGTTGCGAGTGGGCATAGCGTATTTTTAGGAACTCAGCTTGAAACTTTTGATGCTTATGCAAAAGGTAATCCGGTTGAAAAGCCGAATGATGAGCTTTGGCTTGGATATTGTGGTACTTTAGGAGCAAGTTATGATTTGACCTGCGTTATCGATGCATTGGCTATTTTAAAAGAAAAAAATATTTATGCTCCTAAATTTATGGTAATGGGAGATGGTCCCAGAAAATCCGAGTTTGAAGAATATGCGGTTAAAAAAGGTGTTGATGCGGTATTCACCGGAAGATTGTCTTATGATGAGATGTGTGGTAGGTTGTGTGCTTGTGACATAGTAGTAAATCCTATTACAAGAGGTGCAGCGCAGAGTATCATTAACAAGCATAGTGATTATGCTGCGTGCGGCTTGCCAATATTAAACACTCAAGAGAGCGAAGAATATTCTTCCTTAGTAAAACAATATGAGATGGGTTATAATTGTAACAACAATGATGCCGCAGATTTGGCAGAAAAGATGATATTCTTTATTCAGAACCCTGAGGAGCGCAGAAAAATGGGTGAAAATGCTCGTAGATGCGCAGAAGAAAAATTTGATAGAAAGCATACATATATCGAAATTTTAGATTTGATTTTGCAGGATGATAAGTCTGTTTAAGTTTGAAGTATCTTTGATGTAGAATGTGCTTTTGAATATTGATATGGAGATTTTATGAAAGTTTTAATAATAAGTCATAATCCGATAAATACGTATCAAAATATGGGTAAAACAATGCTGTCGTTGTTTTCCGCATTGAATAAGGATGAACTGTGTCAGTTGTATATATATCCTACAGTACCGGATGTGGATAAGTGTTCTTCGTATTATAGGGTAACGGATAAGGACGTGCTATCATCGTTTTACAAGTTTAAAGTAAACGGAAGGGTAATATCTCCTGATTGTTCTGTGCACAAAATGTATGAGAATGAGAATGATCAGCGTGTGTATAGTAATCCTAAAAATAAGAGTACACTTCGTAGAATAGAACGTGATGCAATTTGGAAATTTTCACATTGGTATAATAAATCTTTGAAAAGCTGGCTTGAAAAAGAAGCTCCAACTCATATATTTATAGCTCCGGGAACTGCGAAATGTATTTACAATATGGCGCTTAAGATTTCTAGGGATAGAAATATTCCTATAGTTACGTATGTGTGTGACGATTATTATTTTGTAAAACCAGAGAAAAAGTTTGTATCTAGAGCTGTTCAAAAATCTTTTCACAAAAAGATAGAAAAGTTGATGCAGAAATCAACGCATATAGTTACTATTTGCAAAGGCGTTGAGGATGAATATTTTGCAAAATTCAACGTTCCTGCAACTACTGTTATGACAGGTTCTAATTATAACGTTGGAGAGCAGATAAAATCATTGGATAGTGTTACAACATTGCGCTATATGGGTAATATTTCGTGTAACAGATATATGTCCCTTGCAGATATTGGACGCGCTCTTGATGAGATAAATTCAGAGAGTGGTACGGATTATTCTCTTGAGATATTTACAGGAGAGAAAAATGAAACTGTGTTGTCTGTTTTTAAGGATATAAAATCTGTAAAATTATGTGGATACGTAAGCGGCGAAGCGTTTCACAGTACGTTTAAATCTTCTGAAATATTGGTTCATACCGAGGCGTTTGATGAGGCAAGTATAGATCTTGTGAAAAATTCGGTATCTACTAAGATAGCAGATAGTCTTGCAAGCGGTATTGTTCTGTTTGCATATGGTCCTGCGCAGGTTGCTTCGATGAGGCATTTGATTGATAATGATTGCGCAGTGATAGCCACAAATAAAGAAGGACTTAAAGAAAGTTTAAAGGATCTTTTTTCGAACAAAGCTTTACGTGATCAAAAAGCAATTAAAGCACTTGAAGTTGCACGTGAAAATCACGATAGTAGAGTTGCCGGAAAGAAGATTAGAGATGTGTTTGAAAATATACACTAATTCATATGATATTTGAATTTTGAGGGAAGGAGGGACACCTTGTTTCGGGTGATGCTATAATTTTATGTTGACATATATCTTGTTGTATGCTTGGATAATTTTTGGCTCTGTACTTGTATATAAGGTAAGTAAGGCAAAAAACCGGAAAAGAAACGTTGCACTTTTTTGTTCTGTCGCTGTGATTTCTATAATTGCATTGCGCCATCCTTCTATGGGATTAGATCTTCAATATGGAGAAAACAAAGGATATTTGTTTTCATATAATGAAATATCAGGATTTTCATGGTCACGAATTTTTGAACAATCTTACTTGAATTACGAAAAAGGATATGTAATATTAAATAAGTTGCTGTCTCTTGTTTGTACTTCTACGCAATTTCTTTTGATTACGTGTGCTTTGCTGTCTTTGATTCCGGTGTTCCTCTTTTTCTACAAGAACAGTGCATCTTTTAAACTCTCTCTTGTAATTTATATGGCATTGCCCATTTTTACGTTCGTTTTTTCGGGATTGAGACAAGCAATAGCTATAGGCATTTGTTGCATTGCTTTAAAGTATGCAAATGAGAAGAAACTTTTGAAATTTATAGTTTGCATTGCGTTTTCGATGCTTTTCCATACGACGAGTGTTTTGTTTTTGCTTGCATATCCGTTGATGAATATAAAATTTAAAATGTCCCATAGATGGTTATCGTTGGTACTGTTAGTGTTTATATTTTTATTCAAAGAACAGATATATAACTTTGCAATTTCACTTTTCGGAAAGACAACTAAGCCTGATAACAATGGCTCTATTATCTTTTTCCTTGTTATTACAGCTATTTATGTATTTTGTTTTATCTTTTCGGACAAAACAAGAAAAAACGAAGGATATCTAAACCTATTATTTGTTGCTTGCGTTATACAGGCGGTTGGAGGAGTTCAGAATACTGTAATTCGCGCAGGATATTATTTCATGCCTGTTATAGCTGTTTTGATTCCAAATGTGGTAGATAGATTTAAAAATTCATTTGAACGTAATCTTATTAAATCTGGAATAGTAGTTGTTTTTGCAGCATACGGATTGTTTGCTCTTGCGTCTTCGGAAATAGCTATGTCAAATCCGCATCACTTTTTCTGGGAGGTGATTTAAAAGATGAAGGTAGCTTTGATAAATGTTACTAATTTTGGAAGTACCGGAAAAATAATGCTTCAGATAGCCCAAAAATGTAGGGAAGAAGGTATAGAGGCCTATACTTTTTCAAGACGATGGAAGGATAATCCTTCCTCTATAGAGGGACATCGCTTTTTTGGATATTTTTATGATAATTTGTTTCATAGGGCTGTTGGTCCCGTTATTGGAAAAGGAGAGCGTTTGTCGATATTGGGAACTAAGAAGCTTGTAAAAGAGTTAAAGGCTATTTCTCCGGATATAATTCATCTTCATAATCTTCATGGTTGGTTTATAAATTTACCTATACTTATGAAATATATAAAGCAAAGTGGCGCTTCGGTTATATGGACGCTTCATGATTGTTGGAGCTTTACAGGAGGATGTCCATATTTTACAGTTTCAAAATGTGAAAAATGGAAGACGGGTTGCTTTGGTTGTCCTACGTATAAGGAATATCCTAAGACTTATTTTGATAATACAAAAAAGACGTGGGAGCGTAAGAAGGATTGGTTTTCAACTATTGAAGATTTGACTATTGTAACACCTTCTAAGTGGCTTGCAGATTTGGCAGCGCAGTCTTTCTTTTCAGGAAAGTCGATAAAGGTTATTAATAATGGAATTGATCTTTCTGTTTTTAAACCTGTCGAAAATGATTTTAGACAAAAGTATTCTTGCGAAAACAAAAAAATATTGTTAGGTGTTGCTTTTTCCTGGGGGTATAGAAAAGGGCTTGATGTTTTTGTTGAGCTTGCTTCACGCCTAGATTCTGATAAGTATCAAATAGTTTTAGTAGGAACGAGTGCGGAGATCGATAAAAATCTTCCTCAAAATATAATATCAATAAATAAAACCAATAATCAGCAGGAACTTGCTCAGATTTACTCTGCTGCGGATATTTTTGTTAATCCTACACGTGAAGAAAACTATCCCACTGTAAATATGGAGGCAATTGCGTGCGGAACACCGGTTGTAACTTTTGATACCGGAGGAAGCCCCGAAATTTTAGACGATACTTGTGGATCTGTTGTTCCTTGTAATGATATAGATGTGCTTGAGCGTGAGATAATTAGAATTTGTGAGGATGTACCGTATTCTATAGACGCTTGTATAAAAAGGGCTGAAGGGTTTGATAAGGATCAAAAATTCAAGGAGTATATTGAGTTATATGAACACAAATCAAATAAATAAGGTGGTATTTTTATCTAATTTCTTTTCTCATCATCAAAAACCTTTTTCTGATGAAATGTTTAAGCTTTTTGGCAGTGGGTATTCATTTATCGAAACTGGTGCCATGGGTGAAGCGAGAAAAGAATTGGGATGGAAAAGAGATCTTTCATCTTACGTAGTAGTTAAGGAAGAATGGGAAAAAAATAGAGATTTTTATCAAAAGATCATTGATGAGGCGGATGTTGTTATTATAGGAAGCGCGCCTGAATATTTGGTAAAATCCAGAAAAAAACAGAAGAAAGTTATTTTTAGATATTCAGAAAGACCTCTGAAAACAAAAGACTTTTTCTTGAAGTGTATATTGCGATATTTTAAATGGCAAATGCTTAATTTTCCTCGAAAAAGAACGTATATGCTTTGTTCTAGTGCGTATACAGCTTTTGATTATTCAAGGTATGGATTGTTTAAAGGCCGTAGTTATAAATGGGCGTATTTTCCTGATTTTAAGCAGTATGAGGATGTAGATTCTTTGATAGCGCAAAAAGAGCGTGCTTCGATTGTTTGGGTAGCGAGATTTATTGATTGGAAACATCCTGAGATGGCAATAAAACTTGCCAGAAAATTAAGGGATGATGGATATGAATTTAAAATACATATGATCGGTATAGGCCCTCTTTTTGATTTTTACAAAAATGAAATCCAGAAATATGAACTTTCACAATATGTGGAGTTACAGGGAGCAATGAGTCCTGAAGAGGTTCGTTCTTGTATGGAAAAGGCTGAGATACACATTTTTACTTCTGATCGTCAGGAGGGATGGGGTGCTGTTTTGAATGAATCCATGAATTCCGCATGCGCTGTTGTAGCAAATCATGCTATTGGGTCGGTACCGTTTTTGTTAAAAGATGGTGAAAATGGATTTATATATGAGGATGGCGTGTATGAAGATTTCTATGCTAAGGTAAAATTTCTTCTTGATAATAAAGATCTTAGATATAAGTTTTCAAAAAATGCATACAATACGATTTCTCAAGAATGGAATGCTGAAGTCGCTGCAAATAGATTCGTTGAACTGGCGGAACAAGTTTTGCAAGGAGAAAAAGCTCCTATGATATTTAAGGAAGGCGTTTGTAGTATAAGCGAGATATATAGAGATGATTGGTATAAATCTAATCTTGATCGCTTAGATAAATAATCTTTTTTGAGATAGCAAGCTTTTGAATTAAATTAAACGCTTAACCTCGGGTTTTGATATAAGATTGAGGAGTTTTAATGTTTAAAAAAATAAAAGAGATTTTGTGTAATCGTGTAGCCAAAAATGCCAGTTGGATTATTGGTGGAAAAATTATACAAATGGGCATGAATTTGATAGTTAATGTTCTCGTTGCCCGATATTTAGGACCGACAGAATTTGGCTTTATTAGTTATGCGGGTGCATATACTGCCTTTTTCTCGTCGATATGTACACTTGGAATTGATTCGGTAATCGTTAAAGAATTAATAGATAATTCTAAGAAAGAAGGAGAGGTATTAGGTACATCTTTATTTCTTCGTTTATTATCGAGTACTTTCTCTACATTAACTATAATGGGAATTGCAATGGTTGTTGATGCGGGACAGCCGGTTACTCAATTAGTTGTAATTCTATCGTCTTTAAGCTGTATCTTTCAGGTTTTTGACACTTTTACATATTGGTTTCAGGCGAGACTTCAATCTAAGGTTACTACTATAGCAACTATTCTAGCTGTAATAATAACTTCAGGCTATAAGGTGATTTTGTTAATCGCAGGAATGCCTGTAACGTATTTCGCTGTTGCATTAAGTATAGATTATATATGTTTGGCTATATTCTTTTACATTAGTTATAAAAAGTATGGTGGCGGTAAATTAAGTATTTCCTTAGGGTACGCTAAATCAATTTTGAAAAAAAGTTACCATTTTATTCTTCCCGGACTAATGGTTTCTGTGTATGCTCAAACAGATAAATTGATGCTAAAACATATGATAAGTGATGCTGAGATTGGTTATTACTCAACTGCCGTTTCATTATGTAGTGCATGGACTTTTGTTTTGAGTGCGATTATTGTTTCTCTTACGCCTTCGATTATGGAATCGTTTGATAGAGATAGATTGGAATTTGATAGAAAAAACAAATTCTTATATTCGATTGTTTTCTACGTATCTATAGTTGTGGCAATAGGATTTACAATATTTGCTGATTTAATTATTTATTTAATGTATGGTGTAGCCTATGCACCTGCTGCCGCACCGTTGAGAATAATTACGTGGTATACGGCATTTTCCTATCTCGGAGTTGCTAGAAATCCATGGATTGTATGCATGAATAGACAAAAGTATTTAAAATATATTTATGTATCCGCGGCTGTATTAAATGTTATATTGAATCTTATTTTTATTCCATGGCTTGGTGCAGTAGGTGCGGCAATAGCATCTTTGGCTGCGCAAATTTTGACTTCGATGGTTATTCCTTGCTTTATAAAAGAAATGCGAGAAAATGTTGCTTTGATGGGAAAAGCTATTTTCTTTAGATAATCTATATGAAGTCGGGAAAAAATAAAACAGTTTGTATTTTATATAAAGGGGTTATAGTATGAGAGAGTTGTCTGTTGAAGAACACAAGAAAATGGCGCTTGATGTGCTTGTAAAAGTTGCTGATTTTTGTGATAAGAATAATATTACATATTATTTGGCGTACGGAACGTTGTTAGGAGCGGTAAGACATGGAGGATTTATTCCGTGGGACGATGATATAGATATTGTAATGCCTCGTCCTGATTATGAGCGATTTATTAAGATTTTTGATGAGAACATTGGTTTGAAAATTACATCGCCACATAGTGATCTTCCGTTTTATTATTTTACAAAGGTATATAATCCTAACACTCTAAAAGAAGAGCCTATTGATTATAAGGGTAGAGAGCCTTTTGGTGTTGATGTGGATATCTTCCCGTTGGATGGATTTCCCGAGGATATCAATAAGTCTAAAAAGATTATAGAAAAAGCAAAAAAGATAAATCGCAATCTTTTGCTTGCTATATCTCCTAAAAAGGGAAGAAATATTTTAAAAACTGCATACGTTAAATATACTAAGCTTGTTGGTCAGAAAAAATACGTAGATAAATATACAAAGCTTTCAACGCAGTATGATTATACTACTAGTAAACTTGTAGGTGGCGTTGATCCTTATGATGGCATGCGTGATATATTTGTGAAGGATGAAGTATTTTACGATAAGGTTAAAATAAAGTTTGAAGATTATGAGTTTTGGGCTCCTGCAGGATACGTTAATTATCTTACTTCAAAATATGGTGATTATATGACTCCACCTCCTGCCGATCAACAGGTTACACATCATATCAATAAGATTTATATAAAATAAGTGATATTAAAAAATATATAATTTGTTAAATTCAAAGGGGAAAGACTATGTCAATTTTTGAAAATAAAACACTTTTGATTACCGGAGGTACCGGTTCTTTTGGAAACGCAGTACTTAATAGATTTTTGAATACTGATATTGGTGAGATCAGAATTTTTTCTCGTGATGAGAAGAAGCAGGATGATATGCGCCACGAGTTTCAGGCAAAAATGCCTGAGGTGGCAGAGAAGATAAAGTTCTATATTGGTGACGTTCGTGATATCGCATCAGTTCGTAATGCTATGCACGGAGTGGATTATATATTCCACGCAGCGGCATTGAAGCAGGTTCCTTCTTGTGAATTCTTCCCGATTGAGGCTGTGAAAACCAACGTTCTCGGTACAGAGAATGTGCTTACTGCGGCAATAGATGCAGGTGTAAAGAATATTGTTTGTCTTTCTACCGATAAGGCTGCATATCCCGTAAACGCTATGGGTACCTCTAAGGCAATGATGGAGAAGGTTATCGTTGCAAAGTCAAGAACAGTAAGTCCCGACAAAACAAAGATTTGTTGCACTCGTTACGGAAATGTAATGTGCTCACGCGGATCGGTAATTCCGCTTTGGATAGAGCAGATCAAGGCTGGTAATCCTATTACGATTACAGAACCTTCAATGACTAGATTCATTATGTCTCTTGATGAGGCTGTTGATTTGGTTCTTTTTGCATTCTCAAACGGTATGAGCGGAGATATACTCGTTCAAAAGGCTCCCGCTTGTACGATAGGTGTTCTTGCAGAGGCGGTTTCCGAGCTCTTCGGTGGAAGCAAGGATAATATTAAGGTAATTGGAATTCGTCACGGTGAGAAGATGTATGAGACTCTCCTTACAAACGAGGAGTGCTCGAATGCAATCGATATGGGCGATTTTTACCGTGTTCCTTGCGATAAGCGCGGTCTTAACTATGATAAGTATTTTAAGCAGGGTGATATCGAGAGAAATCATTTGACTGAGTTTAACTCTAACAATACAGAGCTTTTGTCTGTTGAGCAGGTTAAGGAAAAGCTTTTGTCTCTTCAGTATATAAGAGACGAGCTTGCCGCAATGGAAGCTTCTAAGTAAAGGACGAAAAATGAAAATACTTGTAACGGGAGCTTCGGGATTTGTTGGAAAAAATCTTGTTGAAGCGCTGAAAAATATTCGTGACGGCAAGGATAGAAC
>JAZQZG010000056.1:0-75048 GCA_045633925.1 Eubacteriales bacterium | reverse complement strand
CTGCTGCGTTTTCCTTTATCTTACTGTATTTCGCAACTGCATCGGGATTGCTTCGCAGAAAATCTCTAAACGTGATATGTCTATAAAGCTCGTAAGAATACTGCGGACACACATACAAGTGATGCGCCATCAAGTGAGGCTTGTCCGAATATTTAAACGCTTCCCTATCCTTGATTCCGAGGTTGCCCTCGTGTATATAACCAATCGTTGCAAGCCTATCTACAACTGCATCAAAAACAAAATAGTCCTTGATAATAATATCAAGGTCGATACAAGGCTTTGCCGACATTCCCTTAACCGAGGTACTGCCAACGTGCTCGATACCGACTATCAAATCACCGAGCGCATTCTCTATTTCATTTTTTATATCCTCAAATGCCTGATTCCACGATTCGTCGTAAGGCAAGACTATAACCTTTCTCGTCTGCATTATATAGACCTCCGAGGTGAATTTCTAACGTAATTATATCACTTATCCAAATAAAAAGCAATAATTTTCACACTTGCAAAAAATCATTTTGCAAAACATATTATCGGGTGCGATAGCTTTTATTCAATTATAAATACTACAACAAAAATCACCGCTTTACTATCTTATTATCGATAATAAAGCGGTGTTTTTATATTATATCAATTCACGTAATTTAAATCTACGTTTAATAAGGAAGCATCTTATTGATATTTGTTATTTTTTGAATATACAAATAAGTTCTGCAAAGCTCTTTTTCTTAATAACAAACCAAACAAGTGCAAATGTGCTGATACCAACTACTGCAACCGAACCAACAACGATTCCGATTATTGCACCTGTACCAAGCGCACCGTCGCCCTCGATTGTATTATCATCGACAGTAGAAGTGTTTTCACTCTCATCGATATTGTCATCGGTATTGTTATCGGTATTGTCACCGGTATTGTTATCGGTATTATCATCATTTTCATCCTCTTTGGTATCCTCGTCTACCTCCGGATTATAAGCAATCTGCTCAATCGATAACGAAACAGCATTTGGCATAGGAGCTTCGGTACTCTGATCGTAATTATCACCCATATGTACTTGAACAGTAGAATATTTACCACTACCAAGATGAGTATCGGTCATAGTAAAGCTCACAGTTCCTTCTCCGTTAGGTGAAAGCTCAATGTTTGATTCATTCTCATACTTAAGAATTTCCTCATCATTATCTGTTGCATAAACAGCATTCAAATATTCAAGCTTAGGTGAGCCTGCCGCGTTACCTATATTCTTTACTCCAACCTTAACGACACAATCACCGGAATTAGGTATAGCGTTTATACTTGGGATGTCCGTAGGAACAAAATACGCTCCGTAAAGCACATCTTCCTCGGTCTCTGCCGTATATTCTGATTGATCGTCAAGTCCGGATACTTTAACGCTCAACTTAGCAGATGCGGAAAAATCTTCAGGAATCGGAATTTCCACACAAAGCTCTGTGCTTCTTCCCGGCAAAATATCACCGTTTACAGTAATCTTAATATCATCACCTATTCCCGAAATGGTAACAGAATATCCGTTCAAGGCTGCAAATCCGTCATTGTATATCTTTATATATGCTTTTTCGGTCTCTCCCGGCATAGGATAATCAACGAACTCTATCTCTGCAGAAAGCTCCGGCTTATCAACACTCGTACCAACCATTATATCTGCATAAGTACTATTGTTACGCATAGTACCGTTCAATCTTGTGTATGCCAAAAGGAACTTGCTTTCATTTCCGCTCTCAAAGCAAATACTATCAAGCGCTCCTATCGGATGATCCTCATCTGTGAGAGCCACGGGAGAGCCTATCGCAAAGAGCTGATGCTCAATAGAGCCTTCACTATTTGGTGTTACCTCCGTACTTGCGCTTATATTATCGAGATTTGAAACAACGTCAGAAACAAGTCTTGTTTCAAGTATCATACCGTATATTTCATCGGTAGGAAGAGTTACTTGCTCTTCCTTATCATCGGCAACCCAACAAATGAATACACTGCCCTCATCAGACATAGATACCGTAAATTCAGCTCCGATATGCAAGCTTTCATCGCTACTTATATGTACGGAGGAAAATTCATTTTTGTCATTTACCGTATGTATACCATTTGCGTTAGCAATAATTATTGCCTTATTGAGAGTTATTTCATCCTCATCGGATTTTGCCACAAAATCAGGTGCATAAACAATCTCTCCATTATGATTCCAGAAAAGATATAAATAATCATCGTTGCTTACAACCTGAGGACTTTGTGCACAATCACTTGTATCGGTAAGAGGCATCAATGCTGTCGTTGTGGGAACTCCGTTCTCATCAAAGCTATACGTACGGATAAAGAGCTGTCTATCCTCAACGTCGGGAACAAGACTCTGGCTCTCAGTATCGTAAGACATAACCATTCCGTTTCTATCAAGCACAACGATCTCGCCAAGTATTCCATCGTGAACAAACGGCTCGACCTCGGTTATCAAATACTGACCACCCTCATCACTCATAGCTCTTACTTGAGTCGACGTCCAATTTTGCGTATCGTTTACTGTTGTATGCGCCATAGCAATAGTACGCTGTGTCTTTATTATCTCCTCAACAGTAACGTCATCCTTAGTTGACAATGCCGTTCTCTGATAATAAACGTAAACGTCATCACCGTTTTGTACTGCATCAAGCGCTCCGCAGAATACCGCGGAATTTTCCGCAACGATAAAGGCGTCTCCTATAGGAGTACCGTCTGCGCTGTCAAAGAATCTACCCTTAAGATTCATTGCGTTGATAACCTTTGCCATCTGCGCCGCAGTGAGATTTTGAGGGTCAACCCCTTGAAGCATAGTGTCGAAATCAGCTTCTGACCAGGTTATAAGAATTCTGTCTTCAAGTTCAAAAACGTTAATATCATATTGGAACGATGAAGCAGAAGAATCAATATTCTCGCTTACGTATTTAACGTCACTCCAAGTCTTTCCGTCATCCTCGCTTATTGCATAAGCTACGCTGAGATAATTAAGATTTCCGTCGGGCGCGCCGTTATCAGTAAGGAAAAGTGCCATTATCTTACCGCTGTCAAGCTCCAAAAGCTTTACCTTTGTATTTTTAAACACCTTTGATGCAAGAAGAGAATCATCTCCTGCCCCAGCCTGCAAAAGTCCGTTATTGTTCTTTGGGCGCTCCATTATCGAAAAGTTAGTATTATTAAGAGCCTCCTCAAAGGTATCGTAGCTTTCGCCCGTGGACGTGAAATACGCTGCTACCGTGGGCTCGCTTTGATAGCTTTGAATAGTCTTCAACTCATCATAAAGATCATCTGCTCCGTAATGGAATTCAGGAGTTTTATAGGCAACCTTACCCGAGAAGAAAATAAGCTCTGCACCAACACCTATATCAAATTCAACAGTTCCTGCAGAATCAAGCGGTGTAAATCCAACTACAAACGGAAGATTCAACGTACCCTCAGCAAAAATACTTACCCATCCGTTAAGTCCAACACCGCCCTTTACACCGACCTTTACAACAGGAGCCGCAATAAATGCGTTAATATCGCACTCTGCTGTTCCATCAAGCTCTTTTATTACGTTATCAAGCGCATCACCGACCTCAAGATCCTTATTGAAAGCCATCTGCATCTGACAGTATGCCTCGGTCAATACGCTAACACAAACGTAACAAGGTACACCATATACGTTAAAAGGTATATCAGCCGTCAAATAAGACTCTTCTCCAATAGCTACGTCAAGTCCTATAAGCTTATGAACAAGCGTACCATCGCCTTTATCAACAACAGCAACAGTAAATTTAAGCATAAATACGGGAGCGACCTCAAGATCGGGACAATATGATTTCTTTAAATCCGACTTACCGTTAGGCGCGTTACTTGCGGCTGCCGCAAGAAGCTCCTTGGTCTTCATAGCATCCTTGTATCTGTCGCCGAGCATACCGGTTAAGTAGTTAGGTCTTACCGATTGTCCGCAAACGAGAGTATATACGTCTCCATCCTGATCCCAGCTTCCCTGCTGTATAAAATATCCTCCGGTTCTACTGCTAAAGCTCATATCCATAACACCGAGAATAGGAAGTTCAAAATTCTTTATATCGGTGTCGGCAACCTGTACTCCTGGAATCTCGGGGATACTCTGCTGAATAGGCGGATTTTCCTCCTGCAAAGCCTTTTCAACTACATATCCGCTATTTGCAAGATCTATAGTAGAAACTACCGTCTCGCCCGAAGAATAGGTATGCTCACCCGAAACACTAACGTATATTTGAGTATGCTCAGGAATAGCCGTAGTCTCCGAAAGCTCAATAGCCCAGAGCTGATGCTTATCTCCCATATTAGCATTTTCAACCGGCTTTGCGCTGATTACCTTTAATTCATCTCCGTAATTTCCACTCAAGGTAGAAAGGAAGTGGAACTTAACATCAGTTACTCTATATTCCTCAGAATGAACGTATATCTTTGCAGTCAACTGAACAGTACCTTTATTGGTAAGAACAAGAGTATTACTTCCATGACCTTGTCCGTCAATGGTTGCCGTTATCGAAACGGGATAAAATCCACCGATTGCAAACTGCGGAAGTGTAAGATTATAGTTATTTCCTGCACCGTCATATTCAAATGTGATATATCCGATACGGCCCTGATAGCTTACCGCCATTGAATATATTCCTCCAACAACGCCCGTAAAATCATCAATTGCATAGTTTCCGTTTTCATCGGTAACTCCGCTATAAATACCGTGGGAGGTTGTTATAGTATAATGGGTATTGCTCAATGGAATATTAGCAACAGACTTATCAAAATAGTTCATATCGGATCTTACAAGCTTACCCGAAATCTTTTCGGTTGCAAGAGTTATCTTACTGCTTGCATCATTTGCATCAAGCAAAGCCCCCTCTGCAAGGAATCTTACCGAAACGTTAGAGTTAGCTTCATTTCCGTCAAGCTGATAATAGAATATATCACCAAAGTAATAATTACTATCCGAGCCCCAAACGGTTATATATCCGTCATCGGGATCCGCCATAAGCGGATAATAATCGCTAAGCTTATAATCACTTCCGCTCAAAACCACACCTGGATCAAAGTTAAGCTTTCCGTGTGGATTTTCTTCACCGTAAGTTACAGAGAGCTGATTTGCGCTCTCACTGAATACACCCTGGAAGGTGTAATGTCCGTAGCTGTTATCAAGAACTATCTTAACGGTATCACCGTCGTTACCTACCATACCGTGAGCCATAATTTCTCCGCCCTCAAACATACGGTACTGATAAGATACGCCCGCAAATCCATAACCGTCATTACCCTCTCCCTTGAAAATCAAGGTTTCTCCCTTATAGGGAGTGGATATATGGCTTTCAAGCGTCAACGAACCGTTAGAGGATTTTTTAACCTCTATATCTGCTTCAATTTTTTCAAACACAGGACGTATAGTAAAGGTTCTTGTTGTCTTTCCCGATTCATCGGTAACATCATATCCCCAGCTTGAATCATATTTATCCAAGAACGCTTGGTCAAATTTAATATTAGCCTCGGATAACGATATTACACCGCTACGCTTCATTGTGTTTCCGTTAAAAAATTCAAATCCTACAAGACGCACAGGATAACGATCGTTAACTGTATAAGAAATGGTAATATTCTTCTTGGAAGAATGCATTTTTAAGGTCTGCTGATTTTGACTGTCAACAACTGTAGGAGCATACTCTATACCCGCAAAATCAAGAGACTCCGGTTGCTCAATAAATACATTATACGTTCGCTTATTCATCTTAAAGCCATTAGGGGTATAAGCGTTCCATCCGCAGTCCCAAACGCCCGGAAGATCAGAGTTGCAATAATAAATATATTGCCATCCCATATTGTTTTCGAGCGCATAAGTAAGATTTTGCAAGCTCTTGTTATCATTTGTGTATATCTTAGCATGTCCTTCATTCCATACTCCAAAGATAACGTCACAATATCCGGTTGTAAGATCTGATATATAAACCGAGCCCTCAACAGATTCAATACCGTTTAAATTGTATCTATCCTTTGTTCTTAAGAACAAATATCCGTTAGATGCTCCGCCCTCTGTATTTAACTGATACAAGGATGAAGATAAAAAGCTAACGTTACCGTCGGTTGAGCTTGAGTCCTTTTCAAAAAGGCCATTACTTTCATCACCCATCACAACTATATAATCATCGGTTTCGGTAGCACCACTCTGAACCCACGTTGGGAAGCTACGCAAGTTCGGAGCTCCCTGAAGGGTGTCCGCTATTTGATCGTATTGTAACGGAATAGAATCAAGCTCCGAATCGGCTCCTTCCATAAGAGGCCCCATATCCTTTGCATCTCCGCTCACCAAAAGAGTAGACTCTCCCACCGTATAATTTCCCGTAGATACAAGTCTATACGTACCCGACAACGCCAAAACAACCTGTTTTGTCTGGAACGGAGAAAAATCAACGTATCCTATGGGAGTTTCATCACGGAGCAACAAAGCAGATGTTCCCGTGGCAAGATCTCCGCTACGCTCAAGCTCAACCTGCGCAACACCTGTTTCTTCGCTCGCCTCTATTCTTGTCTCGGTAAATTCTATATGTACCGTAGGATCTTCCTCATTATCAGCAATATCGCACATAATCTGAGAATTTTCAACCAAATTATTATCACTACCAAAAATAACTACGATAAAGCTCTCATCATATTCGCTAATCTCGTCATCAATAGGCTCTACGTAAATATCTGCAACAGCCTCGCCTGCTCCGAATGTTACCTCAAATTCAGCCACGCGAGAATCCATCTCATCAAGCTGATAAAGCATCTCTGATGCATTAACGTCCTCTGTCAGCTCCTGCGAGGAAGTATCGTCGTAGGAGACTAATATCTCTGCGGCGTTTACCGGAAGATTACTCGAAAGAACACCGTCGTCGCGAAACGCGCTGAAGATTGATCTTGAACCCTCTATCTTCTCAATCTTATTTCCGTTATATTTCAAAAAATAGTCAACGCCATAGTCCGCACTGTTATCATAAACGGCAACGGTTATATTTTGAGGCTTTGAAACATCTCCCGAACGAATTATCGAAAGCTTCTCCTCATCTCCGTTTTCTTGATAAATAGGAGCAATTTTATCAAAAGACAAATTATTGTCACTTGAATAAACAATTTGCGCAGTTGATTCCGAAAAATTGTTTTCAGACGGCTCTTTTACCAAAAATCCGGTGAAAATTGCTCCGCTATTCAACAAAAGGCAAATTACAACAACAAAACATATGACTGATTTTTTCATAAAATTTTTCACAAATTTTTTCATAAATTTTTATTATCCCCCTTTTATATTCCTTTAATCGCGCCTTGCGATTACATCGTTATTTTTATTTATTCGCATCTATCAACACGGCTCTGCACGGAGAGCCCTCTGCGCCTGATAAATTAAGCGGTGCGGCATTTAAAAAGTAGCTCCCCTCATTAACCTCTGCCAGACGAATTCCCTCGAGCAAAATGACGTCGGCAGACAACAGCTCGATATGTACCGCCATTGGAGCATTCTCCGAACCGACCGTTTGAGATTCATTTCCAAACAGAAGAATATTTGATAAAGCGAACACCCTTGCTCCCTCTAACGATAATTCAGAATCCCCTTTTACAAGGATCCTTTTTGCTGCCTCTGGGTTCTGCGCTTTCGCTTTTTTGATTATTTCAACGGCATCATTCTCGGTAATAACTCCGCTATGCTCTGCCACATACGCCATTCCTACAAGAGCCTCCAATGACAGCTCTTCTACGGTTTTTCCGTCCTTTATAAAATGGCTCGGTGCATCTATATGCGTTCCGTTATGAGTGCACATACTGAATTCGGTTAAATTATATATATCTCCCTGCTCTATCGATTTAAGCACTTTTTTAATAGGCTTTGGATCATCGGGATAGACTTGACAACCGAAAACCTCTTGCGAAATATCGTAGATTTTCATTACTTACTCTCCTACAAACTTTATCGATTACTATCATTCTATAACAGAAATCATGGCTTTCTCCATCAGCTCGTCTGCCGAAATCATATCTACGTCAAGATTCATAGCTCGAACTGCCTCTGTTTTTTCAATACCGTAAAACTTTTGAGCAAGTGTCTTTACGTAAGTATACCCAAAATCATCGAAAATGGGGCCTCCCGACGTGGTAACGTAGGTCAATTTTTTCGCCTTGCACAATCCTTTTGGTCTTCCGCCCATATATTTAAACGTTATACCCGAAACTGTAATTTGCTCCAAATATATTTTCAATTTTGCGGGAAAAGACAGATCCCAAAAAGGCGCTGCGATAACGATCTCATCTGCCTGTGCAAATTGTCTTGCATAACGGAACATAGAATCTTCAAGCTTTCCGTCCTTAATTAAGCTATCTCTTTTTTCGAGAAGCTCTGTATTAAGCGGCTCTATATTTTCAAGGTTCAAATTAAGCTCAATTATCTCGCCCTTAATATCCTTCATCACGTTTTTTGCCAACACAAACGTTCTGGAATCTTTTCTTACACACGCGTTTATGAATAAAATCGACATTTTTTATCCCTCTCTTTTATATAATTTTTTGCTATACGATCTCAATCCTTATGCACTCTACTATGCTTTTAAATACTCATTCATTTCTTCTCTGCTTGTAAATCTTATCACTTTCTTGTCCTTGAATTTTTCAAGCAATTCGATGATTTGCGATCTGCGTTGTTCGTTAAAGCTTCTTATATAATCCATAAACTCGGCATCCTCCTCGGTTTCTATCCACGGCATATCAAGCCTTGGTTTGCCCCGTCTTGCCCTTACGCCTTCAAGGCAGATCTCGGGTGGGAGATCAAGGAATATTACTGTATCGCACCTTGACATTCGAAGCTCCATTGTTGAGTTGAAATTTCCGTCAAGTATCCATTCATCCTTGTCGAGCAATTCATTTACCCTTTCAAGGAAAACACTCTTTTCAACCGTTGTTTTATCGGCATTCCAAAACAGCATATCAAGATGATAAAGCGGAATATTCGTTCGTTTATGAAGCTCTCTCGAAAAGGTGCTTTTACCGCTTCCCGGACAGCCTATAACTATAATTTTCTTCATTCATTTTACCTATATTTCAATTTTATACTCACCGTCAATAAGTATATAATTTACGCCATATTCCCTTGCGAGCTTCAGCGCTTTTGCGTTATCCTCGAGCACACTTTCCATTGTACAATCGTCGTCAATGCGATGCTCGATAACATTTGCGTGTTTTTTTATATCTTCAAAATGATTTTTAATATAATCCTCACTCATAACAAGGCAATAATACTTGATTTTTTCAAGATATTTCTCATCAAAATCATTCTTCCATTCAAACGGAATATAGCATCCTTCAACTATCAAATTCTGCTCATTTTCGATTGCCGTTTTAATCATTTCACGGACTATATTCCACAAATATTTGGTAAGCTCGTTATCATTACTTAATGGTGTGAGATCGGTATTTCCGCTTCGAATCAACCCCATTTTCAAATGATCGATTGAAAGATACGGATACCCATATTTTTCAAGTAGCCTTTGTGCGCAAAGTGTTTTTCCAACATGTGATGCACCTGTAATTAAAATAATCATAGCTCGCCCTTATTTATCAAGTATCCAGCCAAAATCGCCGTGATAGATCATTTGCTTTGTCATACCGCCGTCGATACAAATATTCTCGCCCGTGATAAATCCTGCCATATCCGAGCAAAGATACATTACCATATTTGCAATGTCAAGTGGATTTCCAACTCTTCCTGCCGGCTGCTGCGTAGCATCTGCCCCCTCATAAACTGTATAATTATTATCTATCCAACCGGGCGAGATCGAGTTTACTCTGACCTTTCCTGCAAGGCTTACCGACATTGCGTGTGTGAGCGCAGAAATACCGCCCTTTGCCGCTGTATAACTCTCTGTTTCGGGTTGACTCATACGATCGCGAGACGAGGAGATATTTACTATGCTTGCGCCCTCTGCAAAATATGGCGCAAAAAGCTTTGAAAGGTAAAATGGCGCAGTTACGCCAACTCTTTGCGCATATTCAAAATCCTCATAGCTGCAATTCGTTATGCCACACGATTTAGGTGCGGCATTATTTATAAGATAATCTATATGACCGTAATCACCTATAACCTTTTGAGCGAATATTTCAAGTGTATTCTTATCTGCAAGATCACCGACAAAATAATCGTTATCCAAAATATCGATAACGCACACCTTTGCCCCTGCGCTTACAAATTGCTCGGCTATGCACTTGCCTATTCCTCTTGCACCGCCCGTTATAACTACAATCTTATCCTTAAAATCAAATTTTATGTTGCTCATCATAATTCATTTTATATCCATTCGTAATATAAAAAATTTACTTATCACTGTGAAAAAGTTTACCGAAAAAGCCACGTTTACTTGACCCAACACGCTTTCCGTTTTCATCATAATGATTTACTTGGTTAAATAATCCCTGACGAGTCTGCCCTGTCTTTCTACCTATCTCATCATACAGATCTTCTTTGCTGTAGCCTTTTTTCTTCACAAGAGCGTCTCCTTAATTTATTCTTATTCGATATAATTATAACACAATATGAATTTTATGTAAAGCATAAAGACTCATATTTCTAAAAGCTTTTCAAAGACTTAAATTCAAAGAACATTCAAAGACATATTGACATAATACCGGTTTTATGGTATAATTTCTCTTGTAAATACGTCACCGGAGGCTGTGTACCGTAGTACCGTTATGCCGGATTAGGTGTCCAAGTGAGCTTGGGTTATTGTTTTATCAATAGCCGAAGCCTTATTTTTTTGGAGGATTTTATGAAGAATACAAAAGTTACTCTTATTCCCTTGACCGATGATGACCGTGAGCAATTTATTCTTGACAATCAATGGTCATTCAAGCACGGTGCGCTCTATGAATTTGGTGAACGCGACAATCATATTGATTTTGACGGAGAAATAATATCTCGCAGGACTATCGAGCGTTGCATCGACGCGCCCGACAGCGAAACCTATCGCATTATTGTTGACGGTAAAAAAGTTGGCGGGGTTATACTCAAAATCAACAAAGAAACACATCACAACGAGCTTGAAATTCTCTTTGTTTCTCCCGACGATCATACCAAAGGAATTGGCTATGGCGCGTGGCTTGCGGTCGAGGCTCTGCACCCCGAGACCGAAGTTTGGGAGACCTGCACTCCTTATTTTGAAAAGCGAAACATTCACTTCTATGTCAACAAATGTGGCTTCAAGATAGACGAATTTTGGTGCGAATATTTTCAACCCGACCATGAAATTTTGGACGAAGACGAACGTGATCCCGACGAGGGGCCTGACGAAATGTTCCACTTTATAAAGGTTATGAAATAAAAATTTGCCGATGAGGAATCCCGGATCTCTCATCGGCTTTTTTATTCAACATCTAAAATATTGATTTTCTCTTTTTTAAGTAAGAAAGCATATGCTGCAAACGACACAATGCTATATATATTACCGTCATAATAGAAAGTGTTATTATAGATCAACTCAATTTTGATGCAATCTCATATCAGCTATAATCTCAACGGTCTCTTGAATATGAGACTGTCGTTTTGAGCTGTTATTTCTTCGTTAACAACGAATAACTCTTGTCCTTTGTATTTATCACCGCAATAGGATAACACTGCTTCGAACAGCCCTCTCCATATTTATCATATATAGTCTTGATTCGTTGATCTACGTCCGAAATATCCCTACAGCATTCATATACCGCAAGCATGCTTTCTTCGATATCGGAAATGCACATAAAGTCATCAATCTCAAACACCGCTCCATGAGTTGTGATTTTATAACCTTTATTTCCACGAGCCACAACCAGCGTCACTCCCAGCAAACCTTCATCAGTAAAGCAATTCGTTCCTTTGACAAGCTCCTTAACGTTTGCTATGATCTGATGCATACCTTGCTTACTAAACTCACAGTCGAACACATTTGAATATCTAAGCAGATCTACAAGTCTGTAATTCTTGGCATCCGCCATAACTATCGTGCCATGCTCATCACCTATATGCCAGATATCCGCATTCTCCTCGACACTATAATCGATCTTACCCGCCAAATAAAAAATCTGCTGTCTCATTGGACTTGCAAAATATACCGTGTCTTTTTCCTTGATTACGATCATTGTACATCCTCCATTTTCTTAAACGTGAAATCTCTTGTGTTGATAATAAACCCTTTAGCAGATATCTGTGCAGTTTTACTTGAAGTAAACTCAAACGCCTTTTTTATTATCTTCTCCGGGTTCTCCTCTCGACAAGCATTAGCGTACGAAAACATCATAACATCCTCCTCACCATCACTCATAACAACGAGCTTATCGCATTTAAAAACAGAGAGATCGTTAAAAATCAAATAGATATCTGCCCCTTTAGCAAGGATAAACATTGCATCTATCTCATTAAACATCCGATTGTTATTTTCTTTCCAAACATCCATGTTCTTAATGCTTTTGTAAAATCGAGGTATAAGTTTTGTAACGATAAATTTCTTATCAAAGACCTCTCCCTCCGCAAGCTCAAACCATTCATCGTGAAGCCACAAACGTTCAGATGTATGCATTGGCCCTATCGTAGCAACAATGATTCCGGATGGCATCTTGTGCAACCTTAAATTCGACTCCTTATTAACGTAGAAATTACCCCCACAGCACTCCTTATTCGCATCTGCCGCAAGATAAACAACACCGTCTTTTTCAATAGCAAATATAGCTCCCATCGTATCCTCCTCCTCATCTATTGATCACTTTAATATCATTGCTTTTGGTATTCATAACCATGATCGGAAACATCACGCATTTTTTAAGCTCTTCACTTATTTTGAAAGCTTCCTTAAAAAACTCATACGGATCATTTACTCCCTTGAGATCATAGAGAGTCATCACAGCCCTATTCAGACAGCTTTCCACAAAGATTTCCTCAAGCTCAATGTATCCACTATCACCACAAAGAATAAAAGCCTTATCATCCTCAGCAAAAACAGTTGTTCCCGGAATACAAATACCATCATCAAGACCGAATCTCTCTGCTATCGCATACATCTTATCGTATGACTCAAAAACTAAATGCTTTTGATCCAATACCGATGGGAATATATCTTCATATCTGATTGCATCAACGAATCTACCTACACTCGATGAAGCTATAATTCGATTCTTCTTTTTCTTTGGATGCCACATACAAATATTTTCTTTATCGGGAACCCCGGTTCTTCTTGCCTCCGGATCTCTCATATCCCAACAGCTTTTCGCTATGTAAACCACATCGTTATACTTTAATACTATCATCTCATTCCTCCACAAATTCGAATTTATTGTCCCTTGTATTAATCAACACAAACGGTGCTCCAACTCCGTTATCTCTATAAGCTGACTCTCGCAATGTCTTTAGGATCATCTCATTAGGGGAACAATCATCAATTGCGCTAAAAATAAGAGTCAACGCTATTATTTCCGAACAACCGATTTGTCCGTATCTTGAGAGCTCAACAACCTCAAAATCGCTATCGATTCTAAAAAGCTTCTTTCCGTCAGTAACAAGAAAGACCGATTCGCTTTTAGGCAAAGAATTATTCATATCTTCCTTATCAAACTTATCCATTTCCTTTACCAAATCATAATACTTGGGAATAATATTCTGAACGATAAATTTCTTAGTAAGCGGCTTACCTTTAAGCTCAAACCACTCGGGATGATTAAGCAAAATCTGACTGCTTGCAATGCTGCCTGCCGCTCCTACAAAGCATGATCCCATATGATGGATCTTCAAATTTTCTTCTAACAAATTAGACCTTATAATCTCTCCTCGCGTTGTTCTGGTATCTGCGCCAAGATATACAACATCATCCTTTTTTATTGCTACTACTAAACTCATTTGAACAAATCCTTTCCTATCTTTATTTCCTTGTGATTTTTTCACTCAATATCTGCATATACAAAGCTACTTGAAGCTTCGTCATCCTACGATGCACGGACATATGAAATAGCTTCATAAATATCTTGATCAGAAATATTCGTTGAATCATCGGCACCCGAAATAATGTTTCTGATAACACTCTGCTTTGCCTTCTCACAAACCATCTCTATCTCTGCTCCGGAGAAGCCCTCACTCATATCGGCAATTTTTATATAGTCGGTTACGCTTGAAGGTATCCCGCAAAGGCGCTTTTCAAACATTGCAACTCGTGCCTGAGAATCGGGAAGCGGAACGTAGATTTTCTCATCAAAGCGTCCCGGTCGGAGAATTGCGGGATCAAGATTCTGCGGCTTGTTCGTAGCGGCTAATATTGTGAGATTTCCGCCCGCCTTATTAATGCCGTCTATCTGTGTGAGCAGCTCTGCGACCACTCTATCCATAACAGAGGATTCTGTTCGCTTCGTTGCAATAGCATCTATCTCATCGAAGAAGATAACTGCGCTCTCATCCTTTCGAGCCTCATCAAAAAGGCTGCGAATCTTACCCTCCGTCTCACCAAACCATTTACTTCCGAGATCAGAAAATTTCACGGGATAGAAGGTTGAATCGGTCTCGTGAGCAATAGCCTTAGCGATCATCGTCTTTCCGTTACCGGGAGGACCGTACAAAAGAATTCCTCCTCCTATCTTCTTGTTAAAGCGCGAATAAAGCTCCTTATACTGTCTGGGATATATGATCTTATCATAGATCTGCTCCTTAACTGACTCCAAGCCCACAACATCGGAAAAAGAAACGCTTGGCACGTCAGATTTTGAGAACGCGAACGTTTCGCTGCTCTCTGTCGGTTGAGATTGATCCGTTAATTTAGTTTTGGAGTAATATTTTTGGATTTCCTTAATGTGTCCGCAAAGCTCCAAAAACCATTCCTTGCCCTCCTGTTTCTCCTCATCATAAAGACCTACGACATACTCCTTGAACTGAAGCGCTGCCTCGTTCAAATACTTCTCCGCAAGTAAGAGCTCGCCCTTTGCAAGATACATTACGCCATTTGCATAAAGTCTTTCATATTTTGCTTTCTTTCCGCCTCTTGTCATCACAAGCCTCCTCCTAAAATCAATTATCGAAATAATGAATAAACGAACTCAGCGTCTTGACAAACGCTTCATCTACAAGTAAATCAAGCCTCTTAAAAAACTTCTCTCCAAGCTCCTTCTCTGACTTAAATATAAAATCCGTCTTAAGAGCAAGTCCCCTTCCGCGCTCTGCTCTTAGAGGGACTCTCCATATCTCACTGAATTCAGAAGTCTCCATATAATCATCAATAAAATAGTTTGCCTCCTCGAGATCATAGCAATCAGAACCGACAAACACATATATTTCGGCTTTATCCTTAACGACTCTGTAAATCATAGAAAACTCAGAGCCCGGATAACATCTCTGCGCAAAGGCTGGCGTATCGAAATGAATCTCAATGCTAACACTTTCATCAAATTTCGTCCCCTCATCTATACTTACAATATCTTCTGCATAAACACCAAGAGCATCCTCAAGCGAATCAAGAACTATCGATTCTACGGTATTGTAAGAGATCTCGGTTGAGCTGTCTTCTCTTTCAACGTAATCCTCTCCGGATTTATTCAGCTCTGCCTCCTGATCCTTTTTCTTAATATAGGAGTTTATTCCGTACTGCTCCTTAAACTTCCAATCAGGCTCAGAGAAAAGCACCGACTCCTGTAACTCATTGGAGTGTATATCTAAGTCATCCAAATCCGCGCCGTAATCAAATAACAGCATATCTGTTGAATCCATACCTTTGAGCATATTATCGCTAATAGCCTCTGTCGATTCCGCAAGAACCCACGGTTCGCCTCCGTCCTCAATATCCTTTATAACAGTGGTTGCCCACTCGTTTCCCAGCCTTACAGCCTCAGATAGCCAAAAGGCATATGGGTACTCCTCGTCCTGAACAATACCATAACGAAGTCCTTGCGCAACCATTACCATAGCTTCGGCATCGCCATTCTGAGCTAAGAGCTTAATTTCAGGGAATGAAGCTCTGTATATAGAAGCAGCCTCATTGTCGCTAATCGTATACGTTCCCTGATGCATAACTACATCCAAAATGCCATATGCGCATTTTGGATCCCCTCGATTTATTCCGGACATAAAAACGGTAATGGCATTCTCTATCCCGCGCACCCTATCCGAATCCCTTAATAATTTACAAGCCTCTTGAATTATTTTTGTTGCCTTTTTATAGTAGCTATCTATAACAAGCACCTCCAATCAATGAAAAATCGAGAAAAAGTGTGAACAGATGGTTCACACTTTAAATATTAAGAGATTTTCCTTTAAAATTAACATTTTTTCTTGCAATCTTATTAAGAATTTTAATTTCATTCTCCTTTTCTATGTACTCGATATACAAAGGAAGCTTTCTCATCGTATGAGAACATCACTAAAGTTTTTTGGAACCACCAGCACTGCTGGTGGTTTTCAGGATATCACAAATCGAGTGCTCATAACACATCAAGGTTATGAGCACTCAAATACAATCAAACAATATATTATAACATCCTTGGATACAACTCTTTACACGCCTCTCGGAGTTTTTTCAATAAATCTTTCTTTATTCTGCTGGTCGCTTGATCAGCTACTTTATGTTTTTTCGCAATATCTAAATTCTTTGGAAGATTATGATTTAAAACGTACTCTTTAAAAATATCCACATTAATGAAATTATAAAAACTGTAATCTATATCTATTAAATCTATATCTATATCTAAATCCACATCATCAAACAATTCGGATTTACACAGCGTTACCGTTAGCAAATCGGATACAACCGGCTTTTGACGATCTTGGCAGGAGTTATACACAGCTTCAACTCGATTCAAAATATCCTTGAATTTTTCCCTATGTAACACTCTCGAGTCAACGCTTTCATCGGATTTAATCAAATCAAATATGCTTACATCCTCTCCATCTTCATTTTTTGAAAAGAATTCAAACACAACCTTTGAATTTCGATCATTATCAATGGCCTCTCGCAACCTTTTCTCTTTCACCTCGAGCTCCTGTGCCGCAAGTGAAATATGCTCATCTGTATATTCTGTCAGGCTCATGCCTTTTTCCAAGAAAAATTTTCGCATCTTAGAGAGTAGTTTTTTATCGTATTCTATCCCCGTAATTCCGCAGCGATACTGAGAGTCTTGTGCCTCTGCAAATGCTTTTTTACACGCCATTTTGATAGAGACTCTAAGATACCGCAAAAACTCTCCCTCTTCGGAAGAGAAATTTTCTATACATTTTTGCGTGGTTTCAGTCATCTCTAAACCAAATTCCATATAATACTCTTGATTAACCGTATAAAAATAATTCACCACCAAATCGGTTAGTTTTAGCGCCCCACGCTTATAATCCACGCGTTGCATGTCCTTATCCAAAGAAAACAATTCAGCAGATGCCTGTTCTATTTTTTTCTCATACTCTTCAAGTATCTGCTTTCTCGTTTTTTGAGTGTATTTCTCCGCCATCTTTCCCTTCTCCCGTCAAATTGAAAGTAATACTTTGAGCATTTTTCTTGCTTTATCGGGATCATCACAATGAATCGTATTAGTTAAAGTATTCAAATAAAACAGCGGAACCAAATCACATATCTTGGTATTCTCCGGCTTGCCGCCAACAAAATTTGCTTGGCCGTATATGATATTATCAATATCACAGCCAAGAAATTTTTCAGCAAAATTGAGCGCTGAGAAAAGCACTATCGGAAGATCCTTCGGACCATAGGTAATATCCGCAAGAATATGAGCACCATTCTCAATTTCCTCAACGATCTTATCCATCAAGAACTCGTGAATCTCCTGATCCTCGGAAAACTCAGTATCAATCATCTTAAACTCATACTTAGCGCCGATTTCTTTGTTTGCATCAAGAAATTCCTCCCGGAACATCTCTATATTCTTCTCATAGTTACCGTACGGATCCTTCTTAACAAGCATAATTACCTTAAGCTCATCCTCTGCGCTTAAGGTCTTTTCAAGAAAAGCTGTGATAGGATAAATCACTTCTTTTTCTGACACCGGCAAAGAAAGATCGTTTGATTTATATTCACATTTTTCAAGGTACTTGTACTCCTTCATAGGAATATTACAAAAAACTATTTTCTTCATCTTTAATCTCCTTATTTGATTATTAAATATATTTTATCACAAAAAAAGACAAAATACAAGAAGATGTCAAACTTCTGTTTTATTCAAATAAAATTTTTTACGTTTTACTCCCAATAGTCTTATACTTATTTCACCACTTCTTATAGCTATGCTTTGTATTTTGAGCATTAAAGCGAATAAACCTTACCGGCTCACCTATCCCAAACGTATAGTATAAAAACAACCTTATTTTATCAAGAATCCCTCTCGCAAAGGTTGGATTAAAATTACCGCAACGGTGGCATATCTTTGGTTTGTATGCTCTTACACGCCTATGTGATAGACGATGATTTGGAGCATCCTCCCGTAATCTCAAATAATCACTATACCTCGCATACTCATAGGTAGTACGATAGACTCCCTTATTATTCAAACAAGGGCATTCTCCTGAAATATGAAATACGCTCGACTTATCAGTATAAAAGACGTACGCCATATCCGGTGGATCTGGCAATCGCTTTATTCTATAAACGAGTTTTCTGCGTTTTTTTCTTTTTACTTTTGGCGCAGATGCAATAATAGCTTTTGAAATGCCATATTTTGCATCAATGCGGTAAAATTCCTTTGCCGCCTTTTTCGCTTCGTAATCATTCCCCACAAGATCACTAACCTGCGAATAAAGAAAAAACGGATCGGTATGAGCATATATATCCGATTTTAATGATTTCTGCAAGGCGTCTCTGAATTCCATTTTCCTTTACCTACTTTTATAAGTTTTACAAATAAATTCGCTATTAAAGATAAACGTTAAAACATCTATAAAAATAAAACGTTTTTGAAGTCTAACTGTCTCCTATCACTGTTCATAATATTTTGGTCTTATTGTATCTTTAAAAATCATTGACAACGACACATCATCTCCTATGCCCATACTGCGCCCAAGCTCACAAACAAAACGTTTTACCTCATTCGACTTACCGCCTAATATTCGTTTTACAACCGGACGAACAAATGAACGTTTAAAATTATCGATGCTCCGATATGGACCCAGAACTCCGTCGGTGCAAAGCAAAACTCCGTCAAAAAAACGCATATCAAAAATGCGCGCTCTCATATGCTCAAATGCATTTTCACTGCAAAGAGAATACGTTACGTTTGCCACGGGCTCATCTTCATCATCCGGGAAAGCCGATACGATCTCTCCATTCTTAAACAAAAAGCATCCTCCGTCACCAAGCTCAACACAGATCAATTTATTTCCCCGCAGCATCGCCCCTCCAAGCGTAGTCCCATACGCCTTTATTGGATTCTTCTTTATAGAATCTATCTGCGCGTTATTAAGATGCATAAGCTCGCTTTTGCGAATAGGATGTTCAGAAAGATCATTTCTCACCAATCTGTTCCACTCGCAAAGAATGTTAAGCTTCAAGCTATGCTCAATCTCTTCTGCGCTATATTTGCGAAAAGAGAGATTCTCTGCCTCGATCATGGCGCGAAGTATAGCAAGAGATGCAAAACGACTGCCTTTGTGAGAACGAATGTACACATCTCCTCCATGGCCGTCACAAGCAGTGATTATTACACGATCCCCGTCAGAATAAGACAAGCTGTAATCCTGACATATCTTATTGGCTTTAACGTGAGAATAACCTATCGAAGTAACATTAAAACACTCTATCATTCTTTTATCACCATTCCCAATCGTCTATCTCGTCAAGCGTGCACTTTACTTGTTGCTTAACTAATGTATGCACGCTTTGGCTCACACTGTGAGATGTTTTTGAGCCATTTTTAACGGTTGTAATCGACTTACTATTCACTTTTGCCACACTGCTTTGAGACTTCACCTTAGAAGCGGTTAAAACTATGATCTGAATAATCTTGGCGAGTGTTGATGAATCAACACACTCTACAACGCAATCTTTATCGTCGGTAAAGTCTGTCAACACACGCATCGTGCGTGAATCATGGAGCTCAATGGCAATACCGTAACGTAAAGATGCTTTAAACCAAGGAAGCTTCTTAAGATCTTTAAGTTGCTTCTCCGTTCCGCAGGAGGGATGCCCGTCGGTTAGCAAGAGAATAATGGGAGCAACCCCGCCAAAATCAGGCATCATACCCCCGCTAGATTCCTTATGAAGCACCGGAACTAACTCCTCATACGCACAGTGTAAATTGGAATACCCTATAGCCTTAAGGTTCGGCGGTGTCATATCATTTACGTTAACCCCTTTATAACCGGGCACAAACGAAGCTTTGTTTGCAAACGTCATGATCGAAATATAGAAATCCACGTTTGTATTCTCGCTTTGAAGATCCAACAAATATTTATGGATATCGAAAATTGCAGAATTCACCTGGTTGATACGGTCTCCCTGCATTGAACGAGAAGTATCAACAATCATTATAACGTGAAGCTTTTGCTTTGCTATACCGTCGGCAGCAAACGCCTCTAGCACTTTGGAATCACCATTCAACATCCTCTACCTCCTCAAGATTCTTTGCAATCTCTGCTTGCGCTATCTGATTATTATTTCCAACGCCACTTCCTACAGATGCCGAACTTGACTTTACTTTTGATGCAGTTATCGCAATAACCTTAATAACTCGGCGAAGTGCCTCTGCACTATAGACGGTTAACACGGTTTCGGGATTTCCTGTAAACTTTGAAAGTACGTCTCGCGCCTCATCGGTATTTACCTCAATAGCAATTGCATATTTGAGCGCCACCTTAAACCATCCCTTCTTTTTAAGCTCAGCAAAACGCTCTTGCCAATCATGGCTTGTGGGCATTCCATCGGTCATCAGAATTATGATTGGAGCTACTCCGCCAAGGTCAGGCATTTTCCCGCCGCTCTCTCGCTTACAAAGATATCGAGAAAGCTCATCATAAGCGGCAGAAAGATTTGTAGACCCATCTGCATTAATATCACGCCATTTGAATTCATCAACCATCTTAGGCTCATCATATACCCACTTAGCATCGTCTGAGAAAGTCAGAGCCGATATCTTAATTGTCGCATCCCCCGTATCATCCTGAATCTCAGGCATAATGCTCATTACGTCTCGAATAGCGTTGTTTACAGCGCCAATCTTCTCCCCCCGCATGCTACCGGAATTATCGATAACAAATATTACGTTAAGCTCCTGTCTTGCGATACCCTCACCAAGATCAAATCTTTCATTCTTTTTCTCTATGCTGCTCATTATTTTATTTCTCCTATCACATTTTCGTTAAATCTGATTTTCAAGCCTTTTACAATTGGAATCACGCCTCCGGAGGCAATCGTTCTTTCGTTACCATTCGAATCCTTGATTAAAATATTTCCCTCGTTTTTTATCCTGAGCCCCCATATTGAAGGATTGTTCTTATTGCAGATCACTTCTCCTACCTCATCGTTATAAAACGAAGAATACTTATCAATATGGTGACTGTAAATCTTCTTTCCCGGCTCAAGAAGAATACGATTTCTGCCGATATTTAAAACACAATAAGACCCTTGATTCCTTGCTTTACACAGCGGACACGCCTCCATTATACTACGTTCGAAAAGCCCATATGGATATTGATATCCGCAACTACAACTCACAAGCTCATCACGATATCTGGTGAGCAATCTTAACCACTCGATCTCCGTAGTGCGCTCATTCTCATAGTCAACAAGTCCTTCCACAAAAGTGCGGTGGAACGCCTCCTTTATGTAAATTGGCAACAAAGGCCAACGACGAAGCACTCCCGAATGGTAGCCGCGAATAGGGCGGTTTGAGGCATCATTTTTGTGATATACAAATATCGGATTCTCGCCGTACATTTCATATTCCGCCTGTTCATCCATAATAGGATAATCTTTAAGTCTCTCGCCCTCATACGGATTACCGAGACAGAGCGCCATAAACAGAATTACGGCAAGTGAAAATCGATCAGAATGAACGTTGGGCATCTGTCGTTCCTTTGTGCACGGATCTATATCGCCACGAACGATCTCAGGCGCCATATATCTCATCTTCCCGAGAATGCCGAGATTCTTCTTATCTGCAGTTACGTTATCGTTATCACAAATAAGAAGATCTCCTGTATCAATGTCAAGGAAAAAGCTTCCGTCATTAAGGTCTTGATAAGAATATCCTTTCTCATGCAATCTCTTAAACGAGATACACAATTCAATACACCAACGCAAAAGTGTGGATTGATCTCGAAATTTATTTTTACCAGTCAAATATGACACGAATGACACATAATTTTTAGGTCTGAGGTCCATCACATAACCAAACAAATCGCCATCAGATATTGTGACTTTCGGCCAAAGGAAGGATTTTGACGGATTTCCTTTCTCGATATTGTTTTTCAGATTATAGCGGAAATCGGCTGAAGGCATATCTATATAAACCTTAAGCGCATACTTTTCTCCTCCGCTTTCAGCAAGATAAACCTCACCCTGCCCTCCTGCTCCAAGCAAATCGATAATGCGATAATCTCTTCCTGCCGACGTAATTACTTGATTTTTCTTAAGTTTCATAGTATCTCCTTATTCTTTCGGGAATTCCTCTCCATTTACAAACTTCTCAATGTATATACGTATATCAGGTATTAGTATAAAATGCGCAATCATCTGCAGTGTCTCATTTTACTCCTTTTTCTATAAAGAAAATATAATCTGTGGCTTTTCTTAAATGATACTATAATTCCGAAAACCGCAAGGACCAGAATCAGCACTGCAATCAAAATTGCAATCCAAACGTACGCAAAGCTAAACAAGTCCCAAACCCAAAGAAAGCTAAAGGAGATAGAAAAGAAAAAGCAAAAAATGCAAAAGAATACGTTTCTAACAGGATGCTCATGGTGCTGATTGTGGCTCTGAACATGAGTATGACTGCAACTGCGACTGCGACTACGGCTATGCTTGTAATTGTACATATTAACCTCCTATAAGCGCTCTTACGAGCAACATTGAAAATATAATCATATTCATAAAAAGGGATGAATAGATAACGAAACGGAAATGCTTTTTTTCCTTACCTGCCTTATGCCTTTGCACCTTCATGGTAATCCATGCGCCAAAGCCTCCGCCAATCGCAGCAAGAGTCAACAATATGTACTCCGGGATTCTTGGACGATGAAAATGCTCCCACTGTCCAACTGCTACAGAAAAGTCATAGCTGTAGATGATAGACGTGACAAAAGTCATAGAGAGTAACAAAATACTGTAAGCTATCAGCATAATTTTTATCCTTTCTTTTTTCGTTTTCCCTATATCTATATATTGAGAAGATTTTTTATAATCTTAACGTTTTGCTTAAAATTTTCTTCAGCCCGCTATATTTTGCTCGTGGCTATCGAAATATTGAAGCATTGGATACGCCGCGTCGATAAAGTCCTTTCGCAAAAGAATCGAGAATAAAAACGATACCATATCAACCGCATCCTCCTCCGAGACCACGTCAAAATTAACATTAAGGGTCAACGAATCGAGCTCGTCGCTCACTTGATTTAACACCGAATAAATGTTTCCGTATTTGCTTCTACTATATCTGTCAATATAATACTGAGCCTCGTCTATATTTTTACACCCGTCCCCAAAGATCAAGACTAATTGCATCGATTGCTCATTGCTTAACAAATAAACGTATATATCATCCTTGAAATAGTTCAAAAATGACACGCCCTCGATTCCAACAACATCACCAACTTCCGGAATATCAATCATATCTGTCGATATAACCGGAAGATCCTCGACCTCATTTGTGCTAAGGCCTGTAAAATTCGAAAAAGATTTTATAAAAATATTTTTTAAATTTTCATAGTTAAAGTTCATTATATCTCTCTCCTTTTTATGCTACACGGTCATACTGACCGTTTTTATATTTTTTATCAGCTGCATAGTCGATTACACTATCGACTACCACGCGCGGAACACGATCGTCATCAAAAAGCTTTGTCACCGTAACGTAAAGCCTATCTCCATTGCTGTAATTTCCAAATGTAAAAGCCATCAGATCCTCACATTCCTCATTATCCAAACGCAAAATACATCCGGAAGTCGTTTCCTTGATTACACTTGCGTAAAACGAATCATATTTTTTTATCGATGCATGCATTTAAACTAATCTCCTTTCAAATAAAACGTATTTCAACGATGAAATTTTCATATCTGTATAATCTATACCACGTCTCTTTTCCTTTCTTTGCTTGCAAAATTTTACCCTCTGAGTATATATTGATTACAAATTCATAAAACTTAACGTTTTTCAAAAAAAAAGAAAGAAGGATCTGCATTTTGCAAATCCTTCTTGAAATTAAGTATTATATTACAGAGTCTTATTCTCCATTTCCACTATCGGAGCCTCCAGGCTCTTTTGGATATACTCAGGTGATATTTTATCCAACAGCTCGCAAAGTATCTTATAGTCCGCAGTCTTTATCAGCGCATCACTCAAGACCTCAGCATTATCACGGCTGACGATAGCCGCGTGATCCGCAGAATTTCTAATATCCTTTATAAATCTAACGTCCTCCGAAAGATCTATCAGATAATTCACTACCGCCTCCTCAAAATCTCCATCACCAAAGGCATCCTTGCGGAACAAGGACATTGCATACTCCTTCATATTGGGATCAATAGTACGCACGCTCTTACCCTTATCAGTTTCTATAACTACTCTATGAGCTTTTTCATTTGAGGCTACCAAATTTGAAACAGGAACCAATTTTATACCAAGCAAATAATATAATGAGCCAAGAGAAAAGCCATAATTGTTTTTCGGTCCGCAATATTTCACATTTGCTTCTCTGACTGTAACGTAACAATTCTTCTCTTTTACAAACATTCTATTATACGGTTTATCGGGATAAAAAACAAATTTACTATATTCCGGGTCAAACTTATGCGCAGGCAGCTTTTTTACATCCCTCAAAAACTCGATATATCCTCTTCCAAAGAACTCGGAAAGCTCGATCTCAAGCGCCTTTGAAAGCGTTGCCACTACGTTGGTAAAATCGATCCTATCACAGATCTCATCTCCACAGCTAACGTTCATAACGTAGTAGAACATACCGCTGAGTAAAGCTTGCTTTGCGTTGTCCTTAAGCATATCCCAGTATTCACCGAAATCCTTTTTAAGACCTTCCTCAACCTTGGATAAAAGCTCTGATCTGTCAAGAGTCGAATCTAAAAGATCCTTGGCATAGCTATGCGTATCACCACCCTTACTACGCTCGCCAAGATCACGCTTTAGCATTTCATAGGCAAGTCGACAGTTAAATTTGTTATCAAGTGCCCTTTTATAATGCTCCTTAGCCTTCTCTAATCGCTCAGCTCTTGTGCTCTCATCGGCAATGTCATAATCAACTCCGCGACAGTTATGATAGCATTGACCAAGATAAAAATGATGCTCACCGTCCTCCTTATCATCGGGAATGCTTGACCAATATTCAAACGCCTTTTTGTAATCTCGCTCAACACCCTCCCCCTCATAATATATCCTTGCCAGAAGATTGATTGCACCAATATGACCTCGATTCTGAGCTTTATTTAACAGCTCAATAGCTTTATCTGTATCCGCCTCTACGCCTTTCCCTTTCAAATATAACCAAGCTAAATTATATTCAGCGTAATAATTATCTTGTTCTACTGCCTTTTGGTACCACTTAAAAGCTTCTTCATAGCTTTGATCTACACCGTTCCCACGATCATACATAAACCCTAAATTGTTTTGAGCTGCTGCCAATCCTTGCTCGGCTGCCTTTTGATACCACTTAAATGCTTCTTCATAGCTTTGATCTACACCATTGCCATTATCATACAGCAATCCTAAATTATATTGAGCAGATGCATCCCCCTGCTCGGCTGCCTTTTGATACCACTTAAATGCTTCTTCATAGCTTTGATCTACACCGTAGCCATTATCATACAGGAATCCCAAATTATTTTGAGCAGGTGCATATCCTTGCTCGGCTGACTTTTTAAACCACGTAAATGCTTCTTCATAGCTTCGCTCGACGCCGGTGCCATCATAATACAGCACTCCCAAATTATTTTGAGCAGATGCATCCCCCTGCTCGGCTGCCTTTTGATACCACTTAAATGCTTCTTCATAGCTTTGCTCTACGCCGTCGCCTTTGCGATACATATTACCTAAATTATTTTGAGCAGATGCATATCCTTGCTCGGCTGCCTTTTGATACCACTTAAATGCTTCTTCATAGCTTTGCTCTACACCTTCGCCATTATCGTACCGCAATCCTAAACTAAATTGAGCCTTGGAATAACCTGCTTTAGCTGATTTTAAAAGCCATTTTTGCACCTTTTCCTCATCCTTATCAACAAAAAAGCCATTACTATAATAGCAAGCTATAACAAACATAGCTTCAGCATCACCCGAATCGGCAAGCGACATAATCGCATCAAAATGCTCGACAAATATTTCTTGTGCCTTCTCTTCATTCTTTTCGACAAAATATCCTTCATTCAAAAACAAAGCTATTCCATAATAGCATTTTTCGTCTCCTGCCCTTGCGCCTTGTTCGTACAATCTATAAGCATCTTCATATTGTTCAGCATCGTGATATTTTCTCGCCTCACTATAATATGACATATAAAAGCCTCCTAAAATTTTACTCATTCAGTTTTATAAGCACAACTCACATTATTAATCTAAGTATAACATATTTCGACAACAATTACAATAGGAAAGGTTCTACACCTTTCCTACGTTTCTCACACATCTATCACACCTTAATTCGCGCTACCTTTCCCCACGGAGGTGTTATCTCCTCATTGTTTATGAGCCACAACGTCGGAATTCCCATAGCCTCGCTCGCATCAGGAAACGGCGCATATCCATCCGTGAGCACGATAATGCTTGCAGGCGGATCGACCATTTTCTTTCTGACGTAATCAAAAATGACAGAAAAATCTGTCCCTCCTCCGCCCTTTGGCCGAATGATTTGGAATTCCTCCCTGCTCTCAAACGCCTGCGGAGGAACGACCTCTGCATCAAAAAAGCCAAGCCATCCTCTGAGCTTACCGTTAAACTGATCTATCGCTCCTTTAATCTCGGAAAAAGCAGCTGTGATCATATCCTTTGACATTGAGGCGGAGGTATCCACCATAAACAAAATATCCTTTACGCTGTCCTCCTTCTCATTGAAATCGGGCAGAAAAAAGTCTCCTCCCTCAAAGCGTCTGTCGGGTGGAAAAAAGCTATAATCCACTATTTCCTCCTGAACGAAATCGTTAAGAACAGTGCGCCAATCTGTCTGAGCTCTGCGCATCTCACCAAGAAGCCTTTGCGCAAACAGCGGCAGCATTCCTCTTTCATTAGACGGATCTCTGATTTCAATAGCCTGCGCGGCATCTCGAACTCTCATCGACCACACCTCGCTCATAGTATCAGGGTTCTCGCACTCCCCCCAACGAGAATGATCATCCCACTGACCTGAGAGATCAAGATTGCCCTCTCCATTCCCAAAAGCTTTATTTTTGCCCTTGCCGCAATTTCCGCTTTCCGACAAAAGCATTGCATAAACCTGCTCTGCGGTAAATTCATATCCCTCCTTTCCATCGGGGGTTATATGCATAGCCTCTCCGTGTTTTGCGAGTGTTATTGCGCTAAGACACATTTTGTTCTCGAGCAGGAGATTAGAATTTACTACTATATCACACGCTATATTGAAGATATAATCATCGCAATCACCGCCTCTGAAGCAGTGCTTGAGCACAACGTGCATAATCTCGTGCATCATAACGAAATCAAGCTCGGAATCGCTGAGGCTCTCAAGGAACTCTACTCCAAAGGTGATTTTCTCTCCGTCTGTGCTTGCGGTTTCCTCATTCTCATCAACAGCATATCGCATATGCATCAGCAACAAGCCGAAGAATCCGTGATTGCAAAGTATTCGCATTCGAGACAGCAAGAGTCTTTGCACGTATCCCCTTATCTTCTCATCAGACAGAGCCATTGATCATCCTTCCTTTCGTTCTGAGCCATTTTGTAAATTCGGGAATCCCCATAAGCTTTTCCTTATATCCCTTCTCGATATACATATAATCCTTCATAAGTACAGCCGAAAAATCCGGTGGCATCATTTCCGCATACTCGATAGAATTCGCAATCTTTGCCATATCGTATCTATTCTCTCTTGCGTATTCTACCATGGAGCTAATCATTGCATACATTGCATCCGAGCTATGCGGCAATCTCGGCTTCTTGCCCGCAAATATATCCTTTATTTCGGGAAGCTGATCGTACACGGTTGCCCACGTGCGAAACTCAAAGGCAACTCCGCTACCGACAAGTCCTGCTATGAGGTTATACATCTTGTCCACGTCATCACTCACCGTGTTGAGAAGATTGCTCACCATCTCCCAAGATCTCGGACTTGCGAATGCGAGATCGTCATTTGAGGAATCAAAGCCCATCAAGTAATCTCGCCTAAAGGAAAGAAAACCTATTACCTTGCTGTTAATGCCGTTGCGGATCGCCCATTCCTTCCAAGAATTAAAGCTTTCCTCCACCTCTATATGAAGCACTCTGTTTGCAAGAGCCTTAGGCATCTTAAAGGCAACCGACTTATCCGTTGTGCGATTTCCCGCCGCAATTACGATACAGTTATCGGGCAATCTATGCTCACCGACAACACGATCAAGTGTAATCTGATATGCCGCCGCCTGCACCGACTGAGGGGCTGCGGAAAGCTCGTCAAGGAAAAGAATATTGACGTACTTATCCGACTCGTTCATCTGGAAAATCTGCGGCTTTAACCACACTGCCAAAGTTTTATCAGCGTTTGCAGTAGGAATTCCTCTCAGATCTATTGGGTTGAACAAGAGCAATCTAACGTCGGTCACGACTACCATTTTGCCCGTATTCTCCTCAAGTCCTTTCGCAAGCTGTCTTATTGCCTGAGATTTACCTACTCCGGGAGCACCCCAAAGCATTACCGATGGCACTGCCTTCATAGGCAAATTCTGCTTTATTACGGAGGAATAAACCTCCGTAAGATCATTCACAATCTGACCTATATTCATTGTGGGAAGATTTGTAAGCTTTACGTCTTTCATATATTTACTACTCCTAACTTCTTATCTAAATTTTCGAGCTCATGTTTAAGCGCCTCGATGCGATCTGCGTATCCTTTATTCTTAGAAAGCTCTTCTCTAAGCATTTCCTGCTTTTGTACCAACAATCGAAGCGCATCACTCATCTTTTGATAACGCTCCGAGAGCTTGCTTAGACAATTGTCAATACGCATAATAGCGCCTTGAGCACTTTCGCCAAGCTCAACAAAATAATTGCCCTCTCGTCTAATCCAAAGATACGCTTTCTCACGTGTCATATTGGCAGGCAAAACCACCTTGAATCCTTGGTATGTCATTACCTCAACCTCACAATCTCGCTCCTTTTTGATATGCTCGTTTATAGCATCTGAAAGCATATTGCGAAGCACCCTTCGCTCTTCCTTGTCATAGTCACATCTGCTCGCGCGGTACGATCTGACATCCTCAAGGCATTTCTCCGTAAGTTCTCTTTGTCTTGCAATGCTTGCAGGCATCTCAAGAAGCTCCTTTTCAAGCTTGATTCGGTTTTCCACCTCCTTACGATTGAGAGCAAAGATACGCGCTAACTCGTTTGATATCTCAACTCTCTGCTTGATCAATGGATTTCCGATTGCAAGCGCCTTGACCTCAGCATAATTGAGCACCGTGCTTTCCACGTCAGATCCACTACGCTCGGAGAGTGAGCCTGAAAGAAGCTCGGAAATAAACCTCTGCTTAGTCTCAAGCAACTGCCACGAATACGCATCAAAGCTACCTTCGGTGATATATCGATAAATATAAACCCTTTCGTTGCTATTTCCCTGTCTTAGGATTCGCCCCTCCCTTTGAATCATATCAGCGGGACGCCACGGAACGTCAAGATGATGAAGTGCGACAAGCTTGTCCTGAACGTTAACTCCCATACCAAGCTTAAACGTAGAACCTACAAGAACTCTTATCTCTCCGCTCCTTACCTTTGCAAAAAGCTTAGAGCGCTGCGCCTCGCTTGAAGCATCGTGAACAAAAGCGATATCCTCCTCTCTCACGCCCATAAAAACAAGAATTCTCTTCAACTCACTGTAGATATTGAAGCCCTCCTTGGGTGTAGAGCTATCACAGAATATCAGCTGAGTACTCTTATCGCCTTCAGTTTTTTCATATATCTCAAAAACATTCTCTGCACATCTAAAGACCTTAGACTTATATGTGAGTGTTGCGTTATCATCAACAAGTCTGAGATCCAACGCTGCTTTACGACCGTCGGTTGTAATCTTCAGCATATTATCTACTCTGCAATCAACGAACCCCGACCTTACGCTCTCGGCTCTTGAGGATATTTTCTTCAGATATGCCTCAAACGCCTTAGTGCGCTCAATCAAAGAATCATTATATCCTTCAAAATTGGGGAGATCAACGCTTCCGTTTGCTTGGTGGAAGTCTGCAATCGAGGAAAGCAATGCAGTAAGCTCGGTAAGATTATGAAATTTTGCGAACCTTGTTGCCAAACGATAGTTATTGGTATCGACATCGACCTCAAACTCGGTAACTTTCTCAGCAAACATTCCAATCCAGCTATCAAAGGTTTGAATATCAAGCATTGCAAGCTCTCCGCTCTGCAGATATTTCTGCATTATATATGCATCGGTAAGCGAATTTGTGATTGGCGTTCCCGTTGCCATAACAACCCCTCCGCCATTGTTCTGCTTTTGGATAAAATAGACCTTATCCATCATATCCTTGCATTTTTTAGAACCTGCTGCGCTAATACCAAGAACCTTATCGATCTTTGTCTCGATAGGAACGTTCTTATAATTATGAGCCTCGTCCACAAACATACGGGTGATGCCAAGATCATCAAAGCATATCGAGTCCTCCTCAAGCATCTCCCGAAGCGCATATATCTCTTTATTCAGCAAATCCTTCTTTCGCTTTAAGCCTGAGGTTATCTTCTTTACATTCTTTTCAATTTGATCTATCTGATCCACCTTATCCTGCAATTGTTGCACGATAGCTGACTTGGAGAGAGGGATTCGGTCAAAGCAACTATACGACATAATTATCGCATCCCACTTACCATCACGAACCTCACTAAGCGTTCCCTCACGTTTCTGCGGAGTAAAATTCTTTGCCTCAACGCAAAGCACATTTACTCCAGGGTACATACGCTCAAAGAAGTCTCGCCACTGCGTAACGATATTATTTGGAACTACGTACAAATTCTTTTTTGAAAGACCCATACGCAAAAGCTCCATTCCTGCGGCGATCATAACGTAGGTTTTACCGCTGCCAACCTCGTGCGCAAGGAGTGTATTAGGGGAGAAAATTATTCTTGCGATAGCATTCTTTTGGTATGGATACAACTGTATCTTATCCGACATACCCGGAAATTTCAAAAAAGAGCCGTCAAAAATACGTCTGCGAACACAGCTATATTTTGTCTCAAAAATATTTTCAAGCAACTCCTTTCTTTTTGCATCTGCCCACACCCATTTTTTAAATTTAGAAATGATTATCTGTTGCTTTTCAAGCGCAAGTAACGTTTCTCCTTGATTGATTACACGCTTTTTTCCCGATTTAGTTAAGGAGGAAGAAACCTCATCATATACAGCAATCGTTTTCATGTTCAAAGTTCTTTCTATAATCTCAAGGGCATCCATTTTCGGCGTTCCATAAAGATTTGTTGCAGCCATGCTGTACAAAGCCGCAAAGAAGCCCTTATTACTAATTTCCCAGCTGCTTGTGTATTCATCGTGCTTAACGGACAGAACCGTTCTGGTGTTGATTTTAAGAAGATAAACTATGAAATTCTCTATAACATCAACGGGAACCCAAGGGGAGCCTATAGTGATATAAATATCCTTTGTATCTACGCTCTCAGGAATAAGCTTACGAATTGCATATACGTTGTCCTTAAAGCGCCCAGGAAACAAATTATTCGCCTTACGAGCGCATCTAAGCTTTCTTCTAAGATTACCCGAGAGATATTCCTCTGCCGTTTCCCATCCCTTATAAGGATCCTCTCCCCATCTATCGGGGTTTTGAAAAATAGCGCCCCTCAAAGCATCAACTACCGTCGTATAATCCTCGCCCGTCGCATCCATAATATAGCCTATATCTACTCTACCGAGGTTAGAAAGGGAGAGTATCAAGGCGTCCGAAATGCTATCTGCGTGAGCTACATCATGCTCTGAGCTCGAGCCAAAAGCGCTCTCCCAATCAAGTGATAAATCTACCGTACTCGTCATATTCATTTGCATAAACTCCTCCAAGAAAATCTTTTTTTAATACGTACAAGTGAAAGAAAAAACAACTCCCTCGCTAATATATTGACTAAAGCTCTGCCAAAATTAACCTTTTTGCCAAAAAAGTTGTCCGATTTTTTACACAAAATATGAGAAAACAAAAAAGACCGAAAAATCGGTCTTTTTTGTTTTTTATAAATTAACAGATTAAGCGGTAAGCGTTCCGTTCGTACAATAAACGGTTATCGTTCCGCATCCGGTTTTCCAACCTGTTCCCTTGCTTATCGCCTTCCACTCCGCTGTGGTACCTTCAAAATTGATGGTCTTAAGCTTACTACAATAAGCAAATGCATACGAAATTATATAATCTGTATTATTTGATATAGTGATGGAGGTCAACGTCTTGCAATTCTGGAATCCCTGAATCTTATCTATGGTATCCGAGAAGATTATCTCGCTTACAGACTGATTAGCAAATACAGTATTGTATACGATCTGACCCGTGGCACTTACAGTACCTGTTCCTACTACCTCATAAAGATCTCCGTTGTAGAGAACAATATCCTCGGTTTCATAAGAACCGCTCTTAACAGTTGAAGAGATGAGATGTACCTTATAATATCCTACTACCTGATAGGTATTTGCACCTACCACAAAGGTATCCATCGCCTCAAGGATATCCGCATCGTCAAACTCTGTCGTTGATCTTTCAGGCAATGAAGGCCATCCCCATGCATTATCTATATCCGGAACGTGTATCTGCGCAAAACCTTTTCCTGCAGTATCAACCGAGCTGTCTGTAGCCGCAAAGTTATCTCTTCCCGGCATCCAATCACCATACTGTCCGCCTGCATCATCCCAGGTTGCATCAAACCAATACCACTTTCCGTCATCAAGCTTGATCATACTCCAAGCATGAGCTCCGCCTGCCTTTCCGATAAGGTAGATGTTTTCGATCTCGCTTACGTTCAGCATAAGCTGAAGCGCCTTTGCGTATCCCTCACATACCACTCCCTGCTTTGTGAACACACCTATAATGCTATGTGCCCACTTATCATCAGAAGGAGTAACTCCGTCGCTTTCATACGCATAATTTATATCGGATATAATCATATCATAATATGCAAGTGTGGTATTATATTCACTCTCTTCATTTTCAACCACAGCGTAGTACTCCTCTGCTCCCTCATAGATCTGAGAGTTCAACTTCGCACGCACGCTACCGTTAGTATAATCGGAGGCAACGGTAATAGTGAGCGTTTTTATTACGCCGGTACTCGGAGAATAAGAATACGAATATGCGCCTGAGAGCCAATAATACAAAGGATTATCGTACAAAAATCTGCTAAACGTCAACAACGCATAGGGATCTGTTGTCTTGAAATTAAGATCGCTACAATCGACAGTCAACTTATCAGCTGTCTTATTATTTACGTGGAAAGCCTTTGCCGCCTTTGCAATACGGCTATAGAGTGTCTGCATCTTTGCGCCGTTTGTCATGGTTCCCAAGTAATTATAACCGTAATCGGAGGAGTAGATATCCACATTGGAGAAATCTATTCTCTCGTAGGAGCAAGACGTACACTTATGATCAACTATCGTATGACCCGTAGGCTTGATATATTCCTTCTCACCAAGCGTTACACCGCAAGTGGAACAAGTTCCGCTCGCCGTCCATCCATACTCGGTACAAGTAGGTGCCTTTGTAGAGCTATTTGTGGTATGCCCCTTAGCCTTAACAACCTCTTGCTTTACTAAAACCTTATTACAACGTGAGCAATGCTGTCCTGCGGTAAGTCCGGTTGCCGTACAGGTTGCAGCCTTTGCCGCATCATTAACCTTAACGTGTCCAAGTGCCGCTATCTCTTTTTGAGCTGTGAGCACCTTATTACAACGTGAGCAATGCTGTCCCTCAGTGAGTCCTGTTTCAGTACAGGTTGCTGCCTTTGCAGCATCGGTAACCTTGCTGTGTCCAAGTGCTGCTACTTCCTTTTGTGCAGTGAGCACCTTATTACAACGAGAACAATGCTGTCCTGCGGTAAGTCCGCTTGCCGTACAAGTTGCAGCCTTTGCAGGATCTGCAACCTTAACGTGTCCAAGTGCCGCTACTTCCTTTTGTGCAGTGAGCACTGTATTACAACGTGAGCAGTGCTGACCCTCGGTGAGTCCGGTTGCCGTACAAGTTGCCGCCTTTGCCGCATCCTTAACCTTAACGTGTCCAAGCGCCGCTACGGTTTTGGTCTCCTTAGCTCCGCATTCGCAGGTACGTGTCTGCTCTCCATTATTTACACACGTTGAACTCTTAGTGGTTTTCCACTCACCAAAGCTATGCTCGTGAGGAATTACTTCGGGCTCGGTAGCTCCGCTTCCTCCTGCATTATCCGTCTCCTCATTAGAAGGAGTGCTGGGTGTTTTAAGTCCCGATGCATAAAACGTTGCTTCTACATAGCACAACAAATGTGAAAGACCGTGATTCTTATTTATATCCTGAGTTTTATTTGTAGTTCCTCTGCGGAAAGCTCCGTTTCTAAGCACGGTAAGCTCCCATACTGCATCATGATAGATGAATCCGTCGGGATAAACCTTATTCTTATCAGTTGTAGAATTTGCATCCGCTATAGTCGTTCCCCAAGGTCCTTTATCTCCGTTTGCGGTTGCGTATATCTTATTTGCAGTACCAAGATTATTCTTGATAGTAGCAAATTCATTATAATCACTCGTTCCAAAGTTACCTGCTATAAAGTAATTGCTCTTGGAATACTTTGTTCCAGCGCTATTTACCTTATCTATCTCAGCCTTAAGATCTGCAATCTGCGTTGCACGAACAGCTGCATCATCTGAGAAGCTACATACGTAGAAGTTTATAAGCGACTCGGTTCCGTCCTCTGCCGTTGCAATAAGCTGAACATATCCATATTTAAAGCCGTTTGATGCGGTTATCGTCTTGGGATTATAATTACCGGGGTTCTTTATCGGCAACTTACTGATAAAACCTATACTACCATATGCTCCGTTGAAATACTTATACGCTACGTATCCGTTACTACTCAATGCATTATAGATAGCAATCAACTGCGCTTCGCTTTCAAGTCCCTGGAAGCCAATCACGTCAATATTTCTAAGAACACCGCTAGTATCCTTCAAAATCTCATTTGCAATAGCGGTTGCATCCGCTTCTGTTGAGCCTACTACGTTATAGGTTCCAAAAGTAACCGTAGGATTCTTTTTCAAAGTCTCCTCAGGCGCGGGGGTAATAGGTTCTGTTGAGGTAGTTCCCTCGTTGTTATTTTCGGAGTTATTATTTGAAGTTCCGTTATCCTCGGGAACTATAGGCGTCTGAGTGGTAGCTCTTGAAGTAATGAACGTTGCCTCTACATAACACAAAAGATGTATAAGACCGTGATTCTTATTTATATCCTTAGTTTTATTTGTGGTTCCTCTGCGGAATGCGCCGTTTCCAAGAACAGTAAGCTCCCACGCATCATCATGATAGAGGAATCCGTCGGGATATACTGTATTTTTGTTTGTTGTGGAATTTGCGTCTGCTATAGTTGTTCCCCAAGGTCCTTTATCTCCACTTGCGGTAGAATAGATCTTATTAACTATACCGAGATTGTTTTTTATTGCGCCAAATTCACTATAATCGCTTGTTCCGAAATAACCTGCAATAAAATAATTGCTCTTGGAATACTTAGTTTTACTACTGTTTAATTTATCAAGCTCTGCACCAATATCGGCAATCTGCTTTACGCGAGTAGCCTCGTCATCCGAGAAGCCACATACGTAAAAGTTTATGAGCGATTCGGTTCCGTCCTCTGCCTTTGCCACAAGCTGAGCATATCCGTATTTAAATCCATTTGAACCGGTTATCGTCTTAGGGTTATAGTTTCCGGGGTTCTTTACAGCAAACTTGCTAATAAATCCTATGTTTCCGTTTGCTCCATTGAAATACTTATACGTTACGTATCCGTCATCACTCAACGCGCTATATATTGCGGACAACTGAGCCTCATTTTCAAGTCCTTGAAAACCTATTACGTCGATATTTCTGAGATTTCCACTGGTATCCTTCAATATCTCGTTTGCAATAGCCTCTGCATCAGCCGTCTTTGAACCTGCTACGTTGTATGTTCCAAAGGTAACAGTGAGCGCTTTATACTTAAGCTCCTCAACTGCTGTCTGTAAAGCATTATATGCATTTGCTATATCGGTTTCGGTTGCATTTTTATCATCTCTAACCGTTATTGCCCCGGATAAAGCATCTTGATATGCATTCCAAGAATCAGTAACGTAGTTAACCTCGGTCTTGCCGGTAACATAGCCCTCTGCTACGGCAAGCTCTTCGATAAGCTTATTTTTATCAATTGATTTTTTATTTTCTTCGTCATCCGCAGAAGGATTTTTCACCGCGTTATTAGCAGGAAGATCTTCCTTTTCCTTATCCGCCTTGTTTGCTGAACTATCCTCAACGGAATTCTCATTATTCTTTATAGATTCGTTAGAATCCTCCTTGGCAGGATCGTGTATATGTTGATCCTCATTTGCCTCATTTTCGATATCTTCGAATTCGTGATCTGAATGATCTTCTTCGTAAAGATCATCCTTCTCCTCGTCATACGCATCAACACCGCTGTTAGGTACTACCTCAACCTTTCCAACACAGGATGACAGTATCATGGAACATATCATTATTAAGACCAATATAGCGCTCAAAGATCTCTTCATAGTATTCCTCCAAAAGCAAAAAATTTGCGTTGTAAAAAACTCTATCCCATTATCATTTATTATATCACACATTGAATTTTTTTGCAAGGATATACAGCACAATTGGAAAATTTTGTTGATTTCAAACAAAATCAAGTCTCCATATTATTCAAAAGCAATAATAGATCGGGGCCCTTATTAAATATACGTTGAAGAAAGCAAAAAAGCCCGAGGAAATGAACGCTTTTTTCATTTCCCCGAGCCTTTTAATTGTTCTATATTTGCATATTATTCATTTTTTATTTCTTATTATTTATCAATCTCAATATGCTTTTCTTTGTTAACTTGGGTCTCAACTCTCGAGCTCTTAGGCATACTCTTATCAATGAGCCTTTGATCACACTCTTTTATATTCAGTTGCTTTTTAATCTCGTCTTCTTTAAACTCGATCTCCTTTTGCTCCTTGATCTCATTTTCTACGCTAATGCCTGCAGCTTGGATAGTAAACTCCTCCTTCTGCTTTTCCAAGGAATCATTAACAGCCCGCTCTTGGGGATTAAATATACGCTCATTAAATTGCTTTTTGTTATAAACCGCATTAGTTACGCTATTTTTCATTTCAGCGTAATTTCCCTGTATCATCTCTCTTATAGATATATATTTAGGAATATGTAATGCCTCTCTTGCCTGAACTATTGCCTTCCAATATCTGTTCTCCCAATTAGGTGTGGGATTTACCGGATCTATGGGATCCACCACCATCATTTTCTCATTGTTTAAGAGAAGCCATTCGGCAGCGGCAAGCTTATCGTAAACGTTCTTTGTATCGACTATTTCGGACTTGTTATTTTTAACGAGGTTCTCCATCTCATCGATCATCTTTTGATAAGGCTTATCCTCCTTCAACCATTGATCGGCAATATTTCTTGCCGACTCCGATTGAATATTCCAAGCCTCATCACTTCGCTGATCCATATTCCACAAGTCTGAGCCCTCTGTGAGAGCTGCCGCTTTGAACGAATTAACTCCGCCGTACGCAGTAATCTCAAAAATCGGCTTTTTCTTCGTCTCATAAACATCAGTTACGGCAAACATAGCGGATCTCAAGACATCGTTTGTGCTCTTTATTATCTCAACATACTCAGGAAGTCTTTGCTCCTCATAACACGCCTTCTTTTCGATTTCAAATGCCTGATCCAAAACTTTTAAGAAAAGCTCGTTGAGCATTTCTCTTCCATTGCTATTATCGTTTCCAACATCGGAATTTATCAAATTCCAAGCTGTGGACAAGGTAGCGCTGAATACCTCGGCATCAATATTCGTTTTATACATGCCATTATAGGTTACAACCTTCTTCTGGAAAAGCGACATTCTTGCCTTTGAATCTACTTTATTATTCACCGCAGGCTTATTATCTTCGGGCTTATTATCTTCGGGCTTCTTCTCCTCTGGTTTCTTGTTCTCGGGCTTATTCTCCTCGGGCTTATTCTCTTCGGGATTCTTATTCTCATTAGAGGTATTTTCATTAATGATGTTCTCTTTGGGCGTATTTTCCTTGAGAGTATTTTCACCTTGAAGCTTTTGGTTTCTTGCTTTCAATTCATCTATGGTTGGAGGAAAAGCATCCAGCTCTTCATCATCGTCGGCTAAAAGCTCATCTAATCTTTTGTTTTTTACTATATTAAACGTTTGAGGAGACATCTTAAGCTCATTTCCTCTTGAATTTGTTGAATTCGTAGGAATTTCAAATTTATTCTCTGCGTTCTCATTTGTATTATTTGCAGTTCTCTGTTTTTTCTTTGGCGGCATTTATTTTTTCTCCCATCTTATTTTCTTTTATTTATACTCTTAACGTTGCTTGAATTGGATCTATCCCCTCTGGACGTCTCAAATTTTGATTCTTTTCCCATATCCTGCATATCTATACTAAACTGACGTCTAAATTCAGCCTCCTGAAAAGCCTTTCGCTCAAGAATATCTTTTTCGGAGAAGCTACCGGTAATTTCCCCTCGCACAATATTATCTATACTCTGTGTATCGGTATCTACCTGAATAGAAAATCTAACGTCTTCATTCTCTTTAAAATCCACTTGAAGTATTCCGTTTTTTTCAAGCACTACCTTATCGTACAAATGCGCATCTCTATCCTTATCTGCGCTATGATCCGCATTGATAATAATAGACTCACGATTAATATTCTCCGAAGGCTCCGATCTTACATCCTCCAATGGATTATGTCCTATTATATCACTCTCTCCCTTGATCATATTATCAATAATGACCTCGTCGATAAAGCTCAACTTTTGTGGCTTTTCAGACTCAAAAAAATCAGGGGGAGGTGGAAAATCCTCCGCAGCATTATATGTCTTATTTTCTTTAGTTGTATTTCTACTCGGCTCGAAAAAAATGTTCGCTCCGTTATTTTCATTTCTTAAATTATTTGTTTCTTTTTTATCGCTCTGCGATATTCTCTCACGGGCAGGAGTATTATCTCCCTTTTGTGTATCCGTACGAGTTGTATTATCAAATTGTTTTTCCTCACCGATTTTTTCGTTTGCATCGGTTTGTGCATACTGTTCGTTCTTGCTCTCTGTTTTCTCTTTACTGCGCTCGTCAGCACTATGCTCCTCTGCGCGATCGTTTTCCTTCTCGGGTGAGTCTTCTGAGATCTTATTTTCAATCTCCTTATCACTCATCTCATTATTTTTTCCGCCACGTGAACCTTTATCCGCAGCTTCAAAATCTTTTGCCTTGATTCTCTCTCGAATATTTTTTAAAGCAACTTCTATTGCATCACGAATATCGGCATTGTCTGAAATATTGAAATTCACCTTCAATCTTTTCAGCGCACCGGTCTCACGGCGCCAAGAAAAATACTTGAACAATCGTTGCATTACGCCCTTGTATCTTTCCTTTACGCGCATTTCAAGCGCAAAAAGATATGATAACGCCTCGGCAGATACCCTTCCGGTTTCGTCACCGTTCATCAACGATACTGCGCCCTCTACAGATTTTACTATCTTTCGTGAGCTTATATTCTTTGTTTTCCACTCTTCATAAATAGCGTATCCACGCTCGATAACAGCGTCACCGTGCGAAAAATCAAATTCTTCTCTCATGTTCGTTTTCTCTCCGCCAAAACTCGGTTTACTTTTTTTATCGTTCCGAGTGCGAGATCACACTCGGAACGATTAATTTTAGCAGGTCTTATTTCCTGCATATTTTGTTTTTTGATATTATATATCTCTTAAATTATTCGTGAAAGAGAGATCTAACCTTAGGAGATGCAACTATCTCAATATTGGTTCTTGAGGTAGGACCTGTAATTATAAAGGCGTTTCCTCTCTCATTATTAACTATCTGCTCCTGCTCCACGACGTTGATTCGTCCCGCTTTATCATAAAGAGTACACAAATCCTCCATATCGTTCGGTGACAGTGAGAATATAAAAGAATACTGACATGCGTTAATAATCGCCGTAGACTTTCTTATGATATCCGCTGTTCCCACGAAATCCTTTATGTTCTGCGTTATAACTATCTGCATTCCGTTATACTTACGAATACGCTTTGCCAACTGGTACATAAAGTCAAGTGCTACCGGGAATTTAGGATCGATAAATACGTGAGCCTCATCTATAGCTATTACTATCTTTCTGTTTGTACCGTGCTTAATATTGAAATCTCTGTTCTTGATTATTTCATTATCAAGCCACTTAAGCACGAGAAGCATCTGCGCATTTGCTATAACGCCGTTTTTGTTTGCAAGAAGACTCTGGAAGTTAAATACGGTAAAGTTCTCTTTAACGGTGAGCGTAGATGCGCCGTTCCAAAGATTCGAGTCTCTTCCTCCGCTTGCAAACTTTGATACAAAGTTCGAGAGCACACGAAGATTTGCTACATCATAGTCGATCTTAGCGTTCTCAAGCTTTTCCTTGATAAGCGCAAAGAGATCATCAAATATAGGATAGTCCTCTGCCTCAAGACGAGAGAAATCACTTTTGAAGCTTATGCCCTTTCTCGCGTACACTTCTACAACAAGATTGTTAAGGTACTCAAGAGCTTGAGCATCTATTCCGGGAAGTATTACTCTGAAATATTCCTCCAAGAACTGAAGATGCACCGCAAAGTTATCTACCTTCGCGCCCATTCCATTCTCATCCACGTCAAGTGTAGTTACAACGTGGAAGGGATTGATTCTTCCCTGCGTAGCGGTTCCCACGTCAATAAGTCTTCCGCCAAGATTCTTTGCAAGATAATTATATTCGTTCTCGGGATCAAGAATAAATATCTTTGAATTCTCTGCTGCAAGGTTTGTCAAAATAGTTTTAGTTGCAAACGACTTACCAGAGCCAGATTTTCCCATAATTACCATGTTGGAATTAACACGCTCTCTGTCTCTCTTAAAGAAATCTACGATAACCGGGAAATTTCCGGAGGTTCCAAGTATCGCTCCTCCATCATCCATTACCGTTGAGAGTACAAATGGGAACACTGCAGATACCGATCCTGAATGTATTGCTCTTGCATATTCAGGACACGCATCATAGCGGGAAATGTTTGCAGATATAACCGCTCTGTGCTGCTTGCAGAAGTTGTCCGCAAGCTCAAAGCCCTGCTCGGTTACGATTCGCTTTATCATCTTCTTGAGGTTCTTCTTTGCCTCGTTGCTGCTGGATGCATTCTTATTGTAGATTGTAAAATGAAGCGTAACGCTAAAGAGTGTCTCGTTATCGTTCTGAAGCATTCTAAGAACGTCAACAAGCGTCTCTATATGAGTTTTCTTATCGAGCACCGAAGAAGCCTTAAAAGACGCTTCGGACTGGCTTGCAAGTTCTATGAGCGATCTATCGATCATCTTAACTGCCTTGTGCTTCTCATACGACTCTATGTTCATTACCACCTTGGTATCCTCGATGTTGAACATCTGATATCCCCATGCATTTAATACGGAAAGTGGGAAATTACGCACCGAATAGTTAAAGGTTTCAACGCCATCGATATAAGCACTCTTGGGGGTAAATCTAACCTCGGTAGGTTTTACCCAAGCAAGCAACTCCTCATCTGCAAGCATATCAACGTCACTCTCTTCGAAGTTATCTGTAAAATTATACTTCAAGAACAACGCAAGTCCTCTGTTATCAAGCATTCTGGAATTCATACCTGCATCAAGCAGACTAGACATACCGTTAGTCAATATTTCTCTGATAACAGACTGGTCCTTATCATATACAACAAGATAATAGAAAGGCTTTCTTAAAACCATCTCCTCACTCATTCTACGATATATACCAATTCTATCTGCAATTATCTTCTCTCTTATAAACTTTTCCTGCTCGTCGATACTGCCCGTCTCATAAAGCAGCTCAAGCTGTCTTTCCTTTTCAAGCTCAGATTCAATATATTTATTAAGCATCAATTTTCTATCTATTTTAACGATTGACGCTTTGGTGTTTCCGCTTATAGAGCGTATTACCTTTCCAAAATGAACGTCTATTATCTGATCCTGCTTATATCCGGAAAGCAATCGGAATTCTCGTGGATCTATCTCAAGCACGCCTGCATAATATTCGTTATATACGATAAATCCGTCTTTGATATCCTTAAAGGCAATAAAGTTATCAATGCTTGCATTAGCTTTCGTAAAGTCCTTAGAATAGCGCTTTACTGAAAATGCGTATCTTGCCAAATTGACGAACATCATATAAAATCTTTGTCCGTCAAACGGCATATATAACCATATTGCAAACGCCAATACCAAAACCATTATTGAATACTTAGCTATAGGCGGGATATTGGTTGTAAAAAGCAAAACCTCAAGCGCAAGAGCACCTAAGCCTATCAACGTATCGGTAAGAGAAATATTTTTGAAGAATTCTATCTTTACTTTGGCTGTTTTTGGAATTATTCTCATTTATCTTTATTCTCCCCCTCATTCTTATTAAACTTTTGCTCCATCGGACCGCTATTCTTAATAGTGTTGGCTAAAGTGTTGTCTTTTTTATTATCAACCTTGGAGTTATTCGTGTTGTCTCCCTTTTTGATACTATCCCAGCCATCCACTTTAAATCCTGAGCCGTTATTTATCGCGTCCTTTGTGGAATTATTATTTGAGCCGTAATTTGCCTTTTGATTGTTCTGCGAATCGCTGTTTCCGGCAGGATCCTTAACACCGTTTTTATCGGTTGTATTACCTCCGATACCCATATGCATCTTATCAAGCAACTGTGAACCCCAATCTCGGGATTTCATAGCAATCGCATCACCAACAATACTCTTTATTGCTCTTGCACCGGTAACCAAGCCGAGAGCTCCACCTGCTTTTTTTGCAAGTCCTCCCGCTGTAAATGCATTATCTCTAAGCTCGTTTGAACCTGCACCCGCAGATACAAGGTTTCCGATAAGCGCCATAGATTTCTGCATTGTTAGCGCTCCGCCTCCGATTACAAGTAGCTTCATTATAAGATCCAAGAACGGACTATCATCAAAGAACGCAAATCCGGGTTTCATCACAAGTCCACAGACAAGCGCATAAATATTGATCGCCAATATCATTCCATATCCCATAATAAATTTAGATAAGAACTGATCTCTCCAAAGTTTAAATCTCGCGCCATCATCCAATACACTCGTCGATATTGAAATAGGTGATACTATGTATAAAATTACGATAGAGATTACTCGGTCAACGAAAACCAACATCGAGCTTCCTATGCAGAACAAAACCACTCCTCCCGCAAGCCACGAGAAGAAGAATGGAAAATTAGAAAGATCTCCCATATGCGCTGCCACGATACTCGTATCGGTGTAAAGAAGCTCTCCGGTTCTGAAAAGCTCAACGCTTTCAGCAGGCATTCCTCCGTCTGCCGCAAACGCGGTAAAAAGGAAAGCTCCCGGAGATGCTGCCGACTGTATGGTTGCTCGGTAAAGGGCCTGCACAAAGGCATTTCCTATTGACATAAACGCAATCATTACTGCCGGTATGAAAAAGAACATAAGCAAAGATTTAAAAGCTTTTATCGCTATCTGAGCCGGTGTTCCTTCGACTTTATCCCTAGAGATGCTTCGTATTATCATAAACACCGTAAATACCACGAGAAGTATCGTTGCCAGAATTGCCGCAACTCTGAAAGCAAAACCGACCTCACCACTAAATAGCAAGTAAGATAAGAAATCGGTTTTTTCACCGTCAAAGTTGATTGGGTCTATTCCGCAAAGCTTGTTTGCACAAAGTATCAGACCGTCAATCAATCTGAATATTGTTTTTGAGATCATATATAAAAATTCCCAAAACCAATTAAACATTATACTTCTTCCTCCTGTAAATCGGTTCCCGACTCAACGCTGAGAGCTCTAATCAAAAGATTAGTCATCGTGATATTTGCCTGCTTGAGCTCGAGTCCCGTTTGAGGATCAACGTAAACCTGTTTGCTCTCATTAAAAATGCGAACTCCGCTATTATTTCTGATCTGCAATAATACGCACTGACCCTCTTCTATGTGTATACTTTTTTCTATTGTTGTGTTATTTATTTTAAAAGAATCCATCGAAAAAGAATTCCACTGTCCTGCCTTTAGATATACTGACGTTGAGCCAACGCTTGTCTCAGGCAACGGATCGTCATAGACCTTTTCGGTTTCTTCACTTGATTCCTCGCTTGATTCCTCACTTGATTCCTCGTCTGATTCCTCGCCTGATTCCTCACTTGGTTCCTCGCCTGATTCCTCGCTTGATTCCTCACTTGATTCCTCATTGTCAGGATTGAGATCGGCTATCCCCTTCCAATTGGTTGGTATTTTATCTGTATCGATTATAAACATACTGATATATACCGTCACGTCTTCCAAAGATTGAAGATATAAAGCAAAGGTATCCATTTCGATGTCCTTTTCAAACGGAATTGCCATATATACGTAATCTCTATGCTCTACTCCCTTATATACGCCATTCTCATCCTTAAGAAAATCTTCTCTTGATTTCTCATTATAAAACTTTTCGTCAACAGAATATCCTTTGCTCTCTCTCGTGGTTCCATCAATCAAAACCACCTCGCCAAACGAACTATAATATTCCTCTGTATTGTTATATGCACCAAGATCATCGCATCCGCATAAGACGACCCCAAGGATCGTCATTATGCAGAGAACGATGCAGATAATGGCATGCTTATTACGTGCCATAACCCGCCCACCAATCGGTAAGTACGCCGGTTCCGATGTTCAACATTACAAGAAGAACAAAAATAAGTACGAAGCCTATAATTGCATTTACAAGTCCCTTCTTTGCCTTCTCATGCTCCTGAGGATCGTCTGCCTTAGCATACTTTACACCAAGAAGAATACACCACAAACCTCCTACTGCTCCTACTACTGCAAGCATTATCGGAATAAGTGTTTTGCATATATCCAGCACAGGCTGAATAATTGAGTTCATTTCGTTTAACATATGTTTTTCTCCTTATTTTTTGTTTTTTATTTTTTATTTTAAGTAGAGCCAAATAATTATTTAACAAAACCGTTTACACTCGACGATCAATCATCGGTCTTTGATTTGTTTCTGTAAACAAGTCCTGCAAAAAGTCCTACAACGGACAAAAGTATGATTATCATAATGAATATGCTACCTGCGGTATTCATTACGTGCTTTCTAACGAATTTCAGCTCTGTCGTAACACCTGCCTCGCTTTCAACCACGATGCGGTATTCACCACCCTCGGTTATTGTAGGCATCTTTGTTGAGGTTGAAGTCACCTCAATTTCCTCGACAAGCTTTTCACTCGATCCGGAAGTCTTATATATCTTAATACGATCTCCAACCTTGCATCCTGTCAGGGATACGTCGTTTATAGTAGTTTCTCCCACGTTACATCCCACAAGAGAAACTTTAGGCGGTGTCGTATTTACCGTAAACTCGAATTTTGATACCTCTCCTGTTGCCTTTGACGTCATCACTACGTTATATTTTCCGTTTTCTTTAAAATCAAAGCTTGAGGTATCTCCATCGTGATTTACGAACTGCATATACGATATCTTTACGCCGTCGCCTGCATCATACCACAACTCCGTTATATTGTATTCATACGGAGTTGTATATGCAAATCCGTTCTGCTCGCGCGTTAAGATATAGAATGAGAAATAGGTTTTGTTTCCAAGCTTGTCACATACTATAAGCTCCCACTTTCCGTCCTCGGTGAACCTTGAACCGGTGAAATCGCTTTGTATGACTCCATTCTTAAGAACCTTTTCAATATACGCAGTATCATTATTAAGGACATCAAAGGTTACCTTTGACGAATTAACTACGCTTCCGTTACGAATCGGCGCCGACGTATTCGATTCAATCAACGCAAACTCAACTATCGTATCCTTCTTCATCGTAACAGATGAAACGTTACCTGCGTAATCAACCACTACAAATCTATAAAGACCGTCATGGGAAAGCTTTTCTCCTCGAGTATATATCTTCTCCTCGGAATTGTTACACGTATACTTGCACGTAGCGTTATCAGAGAAAACTACGAATATATCGCCGTTCGTTGTGAAGACGTCATCTATATACTGTCCGACAACTTCAGGAGCAGGATTTATCTCAAGCTCCTGTCTGACAAGGTACGCATTGAACGCATACGAGAATCCATACTCATCGATATACGTAATATTGTACTCCGTATATCCCGTCTGCTCAGGGCTCGAAAACGCAAGAACCTGAGGACATTCGGTTTTATCTCCGTTGATCGTAAATACGTAGGTCTCGGCATCGGTATTAAACAAAAGTCTTCCGTTGGACCAGAAACCTTCTCTGATAGCCTTATCAATATCATAAGATTCTATCTCTGTAGAGGTTCGAGTCTCTCTCTCAAGCTTAAGTGTCGACGTTCCCCTATAGTGAACGACCTTGCTCACCATCGTTCCGTAACGATTTCTGAGAATCACTGTATAAACACCGTCGCCCATTGCGCCAATGATATTCGAAAGAACGCTCTCATCAATATTCACGGTATTTTCCGAAATAGCATCATAAACTACTGAAAGTGTATCACCATATTGTACTGCAAGATAATAGAGCCCTTCACTCTTAATAACATCGCTTACAACAGAAAGCTTTTGATTTGTATAACCCTCTTCCCTCTTAAGCGCGTTTTCATTGTATCCTATCAATAAATTCTCATTAAAGCTGATCTTTGATGAATTGATCTCGGCTTTGCGCTCGATCGTGTTATTATACGAATCCGACATCACCAGCGTATATTGACCGTCTTCAGCGAGAATCACATGAGTAATTCCGTCCTTAACGTCAATGATCGGCTGGAAATCCTTTCCGTCCTTCTTCACCGAAACGATTACTTCCTTCGAATGCACCTCAAAGACTACCTTTGAATTTGAATAGAGAACTTCGTTATATTTTACAGAATAATGTATCTTATGTCCATCGGCAAATTCAACGTACGATGTAACGTCGAATTCACTGGAAATATGGATTCGATATACGCTCTCGTTGCCGTATTTATTTACCGCTTTTATAAGGTAGAAACCTTCAGCGTCGTAAGACTCAGCCTTTTCGATCTCCTTGCTTGAGATGTCCTCAGCATCAAGATCATTCAAAGTCGAGAAATAAATCTTTACAGAAACTATCTCACCATTTGCAAAGTTATCATCTGTTATCTTGAAAGGTACGTTCAACTTAATCTGCTCGCCATCTCCCTTAGCATCGATTACGACGTTATCCTCTGTTAATATAACGAGATTAGATAAACGTGTAGAGAGCTCTGTCTTAGTGTAGTAGAACTCGTCATCCTCCGTATTGAGTCGAGCCTCAACAGTCAGAATATCTTTTCCTCCATATACCGTCAAAGATATCTTGCCGTCCTTGTCTACCTTTGCGCTGATCTTAAGCCAGCTGTTTTTCTCTCCCGGCTTCTTGTCCTCAAAGATAACGTATTCCTGGCCAACAACAGTTTCTTCTTTATTTGCATCAAAGAGAGCCGTTGGGGAAATATTCAAAAACGGAATATAAGTATAAGTTGTAGTACCATCTTCGGATTGAATTTCCTCCGTTACAACGTAATAAGCCTCACAAACAATTCCTTCGTTTACACTAAAGGCTACGAATTTCTCGGTTCCGTCAGAATCTGTTATCTTGTAGAATATATTCATTCCCTCAGAGAACACGTAGGTTACCGACTCATTTCCGTAATTAGTTACTTTATAATTTCCGTCACTGTCAAAATTGTTATAATCGTGAAGTCCAAGTGACTTTGTTTCTCCGTCAACAAGATAATCAAAACAAGTAGGCGTTCCGTTAACAAAGCTGAATATCGAGATATTTCCAAGCACGTCCTCGGCAATTATAACGTATTCACCTACTCTGCTAAGAACTATCTCTGAAAATCCTTCAGCTGCAGTTTGACACTTGTAAAACTCATCGTCAAGATATATTTCCACCAACGAAAGCTCACTATCATCGGAGACGTTCACCTTGATAAACTCGGAAAAGACAGTCTCTTCATCAAAAATATTTTTCGTTTCGGTCTCTGTTACGGAATAAGATATAGTCGGTTGAGCCAAAACCGTGCCCGGCTTCAGTTCGTTTACGCCTCCCCCGTCAATCTTATCCTGCAAGATTTTCAGTTCGTCAGGCTGATAAATATTCGTCTGTGCCGATACGCTGATAACCGGTGCTGTAATGTCAGAATAACAATTATAGATCGTATAAACATCAGGGTGGCTTCTATAGTACACCTTAAGCTGGAAGCTCTGCCCTGCCTTGATTTCAACCGCTCCGTCCAAATTGTTACTGTAAACAAAATCATCGGAAACACCTAAGAATGTGTAATTATACTTTGAATCGAGCTCAAATTTCATCTTTACCGAAGAAGAAACAGTGTATGTTCCATCAAAAACTCTAGTTACGCTAAAGCACTCGGGCTTATTTGTCTCATCATAGACAACGTACCTTCCGTCACCACTGTAATATTTCCAAACAACCTCCGGATAATTTCTTGTAAAGTCTACAGTTTTCGGTCCGTACTCGTTTCCGTATATATCTCTTACGTAAAACTCATAACTACCTGCTTCGGTAAATTCAAGACCGCTCTCGCTATAAGCTACGTTCAGCTGCTCTCCGTTTTTCTTAACGTAAAATTCCTGTATCTGCGATTTCTTTCTATTGCAGGTAAATTTGATTTTCACATTCTCACTAACCTGAGAATCGCAAACAAGCGGACTCGAGTTAACGTAAACCTCTATCGTATAGCTGTTTCCGGATCGGTCTGCAACTATCATATAATAGGTTCCGTTTGGAAGATCAATCGAATGCTTCTGAAGATCGCTCAAACTGTAAACTCCATACAATCTTAAATCGGATACAGTATACAGAGAAATGTAAGAATACTTATCCACCTCGCTTGAATGTATGCCCTTTATTTTAAGCTCTCTCGCCATAAACTTGTTCATTGAGGACGAGCTTATTATCTGTGAATGCGAGATACCCTCGTGATTTTTCCAAGATACCTCCACCATGGGAGAATTCTCATCTACGTATACGTCATACGTAGCAAATCCTGCGGTGCCAAGCTCACGAATATTGTATCTTCCGTTATCAAGAACGTCACGGAAGCGATCTCCATCCTCAAATTCAAGCGTCTCCCAGTTATCGGGAATAACGCCTCTGTCGTCTACACGCTTATACTGGAAGATGCTGTTTGTAGGAATAACGATATTTCCGATTACCGTACATTCGGTATTTCCCGACAAAACAGCTGAAGAATATATTGCCGTATCAGCAGTATATTTAAAATCTGAAGAAAAGTTGCTGTTTCTGTTTTCGTTATTCAAGGACTTGTCAGCCGTATAGATCTGTGTCTGTGCAAGATACGGAGATCCATTCGCATCAAGTCGCGTAGGTTTCTCGTTACTATTTGGGTAAAGCGAAAAATCTGTCAGTGAAACGGTCTCTCCCATGCCGGTTATTCTCGTTACCACGCTATTCATCGCACTCTTCAAACTAGAAGAAAGATTTGATACGTTGATATCCTTCGAGGTTCCGTAATAATAATACACCCAATCAGATTCAGCCGTTGAACCAACTACCCAAGAGGAGCTCTTATAGCGTATCCAAACGTATCCCGCCTCTGCAGGAATTCCCTTATCCTCTATCGCCTTTTGTACATCTGAGGTTCCATTATTAAGAGCCTCCGCCATCTCGGATGTGAGCGTCACTGCATAAAGATCGCGATACTCATTAAACGTAACATATTCTTTTGCTTTATCATACGAAGAAAAGCTTGCTCGAAGTCCATTTGCGCTGTACACCTCGCTCAAAATTCCACTCATTGTAGAATCATTCTTCATATAATAAAAGCTTGCTTTTGTAGGAAGCTGATACACCTTATTGATCAACAGCGTTCCGCTTTGAATCTTTTCGCCAAGAGCTCCTGCTACGTTTCCTACGTATACACGATAAACTCTGGAAACGCGAGACGGCTTAGATCCCGTCTCATAGCAAATAAGCTGGATATCATAGTATCCCGGTTCCATCTCTTCTGTAATATTTATCGCTGCCGTCTTTACCGTATCATCAGATTCGTTAGAATTGTGACTCACACCCTCAAATATGAATTTGTAATAATCCTCTCCATTTTTCTTAACTTTAATGGAAATACTTGAATTCTGAGGGATTTCTCTATTTTTAATACCAAATTCAAATCTGTAATAAATCGGCTTTTCAGCTATAATTTGCGATGTGCTTCCGCCCGAGAACAAGAAAGTGTACTCATCCAAGTTCTCTATCTCTTTGCTAAAAACATCTGCCGTTCCGGCAGACACGATATCAATATACTTATTGGTATCGAAAGTAATCGTATGCCGTCCTACGTCGGCTGCGATATTGCCGAGATTATCGGTTATAGTGAAATAAACCGTTATATTCTCTTTACGGGTATTTTCACCGATGCCCAGATCCTCAGCTTTCAAGACGATCTCCTTCGGGAAATTGCTCGGTGTATACGGTTCATCATTAATGAGAATTCCCTCTCCGTTTTCCCCAACGTAATACATATTCATTTCGGCAAATCCCGAAGCCGTATCTTGAGGACACGTTATTTGATACGTCTTCTGTACCATACTAGAACGATCGTCTGTCACGGGCCTGAAGGTAGACTCGTCATAAGTCGGAGGAGAATTGTCAAATTTATACGATCCTAAATAGGTTTTACTTATATCGGAATTTGCATTCTTTAGCTGTATCGTCGTGGTTGAAGTTCCGTACCGTGATACCGCCTTCAAATACAGATACTTTACACCATCCCCGCTACCGTGAACAGTCACCGTCTGCGTGCCGTTTAAAGAAAGGTTATTTAATTCAATCTTATGACTCTCATCAAATGATGGTGTGATATCGGCGCTATCTGCCCACATATAATACAGAACTGCATTCTCACTGACTCTGCCCACTGTTACGTTTACATCCATAGATTTCACGAAATTGTTCGTTCCATCATTTTGAGGAGTCTTTGACTCACTATTCAAAACAGTGATCTCAGGCTTGCGCATGTCAAGATTGAAATTTTCAATAACTATATCAGATACAGGAACAAAGCTGTTGTTAACACCACCATAATCCTTTATAGTGTCTCCATGATAGAACTGCAATCCCGAAAGCGAAGTGATCTGAAAACCGCTAGTATAATTTGCCTCGAAATAAAGCGTATCGGTTCCACTTCCGCCTGCATATTCAAAGAGCACTGCATAAGGATGGGGCAAAGTTCCGGTTCCTACACCATTCATTTTACCTGTAATATAGAGCTTCTTCTTTCCACCTTGATCCTCAACGTGAACAGGTTCATTGAATCGCAAAGCAATTCTCAACTTTTCACCGGAAGTAACAGTATCAAAGTTGTGATATATCTCGTATTTGCCGTCTACCTTTGAGAGTGTAGGAGCTGTAATATCCTCAAGTCTTATCGCAAGGTCTCCGTCCGTAAGTCGTCTTGCATATCCGCCAACATCTCTGAGAACCAGCTCGATTTTCGTCTCCTTCAAAAGAGAATCCTGCATCATAATGAAATAATGCTCTGCTCTCGTATCGCTTGTTGCAACCCCTCCGGCATCAAAATATCTTCTCTTTATAATGTAATTTTTTTGAAGCGCTTCTTTGAGAGTAAGCTTCGTTTTATCGTCACCACGGTATCCAAGCTTTATTCCATTTACAAGACCTTCGGGCTGCCACCAAAGTGCTTGGAAATTTTCATTATGATAATCTTTATATTTGTTTTTGTATTTTTCCTCGGATGTTGGCGCATCCGCAATCTTTAGATCTTCATAAATGAACGCGGGGCCCCAACCATACACCTCGTTATTATGGAACTCACCCTGGATTCTCAAGATTATCCCGGCAAAATCCGCTGTCAATGATGATGTACTATTCCAGCTACTTTCATCAACGTGCGCTCCTTCTATTGCCATATAGACTCTTGCATCTATTCCGGTATCAAGATAATTGGTAATCCAGGTTGCCGGGAAATTAACGTCTATGCTCTTTGCAAGAATATTAGCATAGTGAGAACACGTGGGCGTAACAAAGAAATCTCTAAAAATATATGCGCCCCTATACGAATACGGAGCAAGGAAAATTCTGTTCTGCGAAGTATGCTTATACGCCTCAAGATTGTGTTCTGCACACAAAGAACATATCACGCTACTCTTATTTTCATCCAAGTCTGCCTCACCAATCACCGACGTAATTGAAACGGCAAATTTTCGCGAGCTATACGAATAAACCTCATTGGTTTCGTAATCTCTAACGGTAAGACCATATTCAGCATAGTTGGTTTTAATCGCTATAAGCACCTCATATTTTTCCGGAGTCAAGGTAACAGTTCCGGTTTGCGCCTCATAGTCTCCTGCCTTTGCCACCGCACTCATATCCGAAGTGGTATAGGATACGGTAATATCTGACGTAGGTTTCTTATCTGCTTTAATATACAGCCACACCTCTCCAAAAGCTGAAGGCCTTGCCGCATATATGGGATTACCCTCAGGGGAATCCGCGTCAGGATCAGTGTACTGAGACAATGGGTGTGCCTCTATGCTCACCTTTACCTCATACGGTTCGCTTTTATCTTCCTCACTACTCAGCTCCTCAGCCGATGACAAAAACATAGTCATCGGTATTGAGCAGAATAGCATGATAAAAGCTAAAATAAAGCTTAGTACTCTTTTTTTCATAAATTATCCTTCTTGGTTATTATTTACCTGGGATCCATAAAACTCATTTAAGGTTCCCTCTGGATGCTCGGACTTGAATTTCTGCCACGCCACAAACAACTCCTGCGCGTCACTGTCGTAGCCGCTATCGCTATCGTCCTTACTCTCATCCTTCTGTTCGTGAATAATTGCCTGAACACCCGGTCCCGGAGTAAAGGTTATTATTTCCTTTGTTTCCGTCTTTGTTTCACCCGTTGTCTCACTCTCTTCATCCTCGGCAAAGACCGTTGCGTTTCTCTTGCTTACATCATAATGTATAGAATTCTCATCAAAATATCTCTCGGCAAGATCGCTCGTATCCATCTTTCCCGTCTTGTAAAACGGGACCTTAAAGCTTGGAGAGAAATAGGTTTTCAACGGATAGTTTCCAAAGGTAACTATTATTGAATTTCCTATATTACCGGGTTTATTAAGTCTTTGAAGCTCGGAGGGATATATCAACGGTCGTACCTGGGTTTGATTTGAAAGGTTAATATCATTTGAATTGACAGATCCACTCGTTGAGCTTGTGACCACCGTTATATTACCGCAAAGCTCGGAATACTCCTTACAGGTATTCATATCGTTAGAACCTATAAACATCTTGATTCCACAGTTACCCTTTACGATATCCGCAACGGTATCTCCATAAACGTTATTGAGCTGCGCATAGGACTGAATGATCATTGTAAACCATATCTTTCTTGAACGTCCTACCGTAATAAACTTATCAAATTTTTCTATCTTCGGCATATTTCCGAACTCATCCATAATGAAATATACGTTTCTCGGAAGAGCAAGCTCCTCTGTAGCCGATGCTATCTTGATAAGCGTTTTATATATATTAAGTATAAATATTGCTGCAAGGTTGTGTCGAGTATCCTTTTCGTCAGGAATCTTTAAGAATAGCGCTGTCGGCTTCTCTGCAAGCTGCTCCGATGAAAAATCCGAGGATGAGGTCAATGCGCAGATTCCCGCATCATTAAACATCGTCAGCTTTTCGTAAACTATCGACATATAAGATGCTCTTGTCTGCTCTGCCGCATCGCAAACCTGCTTTGAAAGCGAGAGTGCCTTTGAGAGCACGCTTCTGCCCGCAAAATAATTTCTGAGTTCCAGATAATCCTTTGAAGAATTCTGCAATATCTTCGTCATATTGAAGAAATTAAACTTTTCCTTGGTCATTCCAAGTCTCTCGTCCGCGCTATCCTCAAGCATAGCAAGGAGAACTGCAAGCGTAATACTTCTTGCTCCTTTCTCCCACATCGGGTCCTTAGGATTTTCAACCGGAATCAAAACCGAAACAAGATCGTTGAGGTCCTCATAAACCTCATCGTATTTCTTTTTCTTATATACCTTAACCGATTCAACAAGTCTTGAATAGGTTGCGTAGCCCTTTCCGTCAAACTCATACCATTTATCAAGGCCCTCAAAATTCTCAAGAGGCTCCACCAGCTGAAGTCCTGATTTCTCGGGATCATCTCTTCTTGCATACGCCGCAGTATGTGCATTCAAGAACAACTGATAATTGTCCCATATCATATCAAGCGGATTCCAACGATATGATGAATAGGTATCACGAAGATCGATTACCTTTACGTCATATCCCCTGCTCGCAAGATATTTTGAATGAAGTGCAAAAAGCTCTCCTTTAGGGTCGGTTACTATCATAGAAGATCCCGCCGCACTTGCTCCGAGAAGCTGTATCATAGGGCTTACAAACGTGGTCGTTTTACCTGAACCAGTAGAACCTATAACAAGCGCATGACAAGGAGAGTTAAATACGACCTTCATATCTCTGTCCTTATCAACAAGCTTCGCCATTACGGGAATTCCGTCCTTGGTTACCTCATTAAGCTTTGAATATTTATGAGGCTTGAATATTTTATCTCTTTCCTCATCCTTCATCCAACGTGAGTTTTCAAGGTTGGTCTCTACCTGCTTTAATTTGCCTCGTCCCTTTATTCCTGCTCTCATCATCAAAAGCATTCTTCTATCGATAAAGTAGCAATATAAAACGACAAAAGCTATAAAAGTTATAACCACGATTCCTAAGTACATCGCATCAAAGGCAACTATTTCTTCAAGGAATCCAAACCAATCAAGCACCTTGAAATTAAAATTACACTTTATAAAGCAGTAAATTGCATATCCGAGAAGATTTGACACGAGCAGTGCGGTTGATATTAAAAACAACACTTCCTGCAGCCTTCCCTGCGAAAATCTGTGTGAAAATAATACGTTTGACAAAAGCACAAACATAACGTACAAAAACAGACTCCAACTAAGGAAGGAACCAAATGTCAAGCTACCTTGAGACATCAAAATTGATAAAGAGATAACGCAGCTGAGAAATACACATACCAACTGAATTATTCCTACAAAACCTATTTTCCGTTTCATGTTCGCTCCTAACTTAAATTTTTAACAGTCCTTCTCAAAGGACCCTACTATCTTAACTTTCGACGTAAAACTCATAAACGAGCTCCATAGAACGCTCGCCAACAGACAGAACGTGGTACTCTAAAGACTCCTTTACCCGAACCTCTACGATGTACTTATACGAACCCGGCGCCAAATTCATCACTTTGATTTCCTCAGGAGTTTGAGATTCATAGCGCTCCCACGTGTTAGACTCATTTAAGCGATAAAGACTACAGTTGCAAATCAAAACTTCTGTATTCACTGTATCCGGGAGGTAAACTCCAACAGTATGGGCGCTTCCGTTTTTAAAAATTCCGGATGTGAACTCCTCGTTGAAGGATTCATTATCCCCTTCTCCCTCTTTATCCGACGTAATGTAGATACCCTCTACGTCGATCTCTTTCTGTATTATAAATTCGCAAATAAATGTCTTTGTTGAGTCACCTGTTGATAAAACGTAATTTCCACTATTGTTTATAACAGTGATCTCACGCTTATACCTACCCTCGACTACTACAGATAATATACCATCGCTCTCAAAAACACCGCTGTCTCCTGCCTTAAGCTCTGTCCATTCCATCTCTGCATCGGGCGTGTGCTTATAAAGCACAATCTCATATTCAAGTCCCTCAATGTCCCAGCCGTAAAACGAGACCTTATGAGGATTTCCGTCCCAAATAAAGCTTCTCTCGTCATCATAATAGAACGAAGCTATATCTATCTCGCTCTTCTTAATCTCTAACATTGCCTGCATGGGAGCTATCTGCTCATAGTTTTTATTTTTTACAGTAAAGATCGCTTTAACCGTATATTCACCTGCATTTATAACCGAGGTTAAAGGCTTTCCTTCTCCATCAAGCAAAAGATCTTTGCCAAGATAATATTCATATCTAACGTCTACCTCATCCGTATCAAAATCATCTGGGAACGAAAGGAAAATCGAATGATTTTTTTCATCGTAAACCCAAATCTCGGAATCAAAATGAATATTCTCTATATCGTATTTCGCCTTCTTCACCTCAAAGTGACGAACTATAGGCTGAATATCTTTATGATTTTTATTATCGGGCACGATAAACTCTGCTTTTACCTCATAGACACCAACGTCTTTAATGACAGTAACCTCATTACCCTCTGAATCGGCTATTTTAAAAGATATCTGCGTTCCTACCGGCAAAATTTTACGATCATTTATATCAACCGTTATGCTCTCTGCATCATAAATCTTTTGCAAACCGTCTATTACACTACCGTTATGATTCTTAAAAGCGATATCAAGTCCATCAACGTTATACTCGGAAGAGGTAATCTTAAGCGTTGCCTCCATATTGGGTATCGCTTCATAGTTCATATTATTTGTTGCAAAGGTTGCAACGACCTTATATTCACCAACGTCTATTGCGCTGGAAAGTTTATTTCCGTTTATGTAATACGTAGGACCGCTAACGCCCTCAGGAAGCTCTCCCTCTATCTCAAGCGAATGAGACTTTCCATCATAAGATACTTCCTTAGATTCAAACTTGATCCCCGACATATCATACTTTGCGCGCTCAATTGTAACCGTTGTAGTTGCCTTACCCGTAACGTAGCCCTCGCAGGTAACTACTGCCGTAACGTTATACGTACCTGCATTTGTAAAGCTATTTCCTCCGGGATAGGTTATAACAGCATTTGCAGGGATATCTCCCTCCAGTTCTACCGTATGCGCCTTTCCGTCATAGGTAAACACGTTATTCTCCGAGAATTTTATATTTTCAAGAGTGCCTCTCTTAACCGATATCTTAAAGCCGCACGTCTTCTCTCCATAGGAGACAGTTACATCGTGATCTCCGACCTGATAAAACTTAACGATGTCCGCATCAAGAATCATATCCTCGTTAAGTGCAACCTCTTCGGTTTTTCCCGAATCATAGGTTACAATCAAGGTGTACGCCCCATAATTAAATTCACCATTCATTATCTCAATAACTGTATTCGGATCGTAATCCTTTATACTGATAGAATCTATTTTATCCTGCTTAGAGCATCCACTTGTTAGCAAAAGCACAAAAGCTACGATAAAAATACAGATAGACAAAATACCGGTTTTCTTCATTTTATCCTCCATTTCTCGTCTATGAACATACTATATATGAAATTATTCTTCCCGATTATACAGAAAAAGTATATCATTACCAACTAGACAGAAGTTGGACACATTTGGCATATTTTTAATTTTTTTCATTATTTATATATTTTTCAAAAAAAGAGGCGCCTTGCATCAGCAAGACACCTCTTTTTTCGATTCTATTTAAAATTTCAAAACAACTTCATTTTAGAGAATTATTTTCTTCTAAGTTTTACGTTTAGTTGAGCGTTAGTATACTCTGCAAAGCTATACTGTGACATATATTCTCCAAAATATAAGGTTTCAAGATCCTTTTTGCCACTAAGGCAATCATAATAATCGCACTGAACCTCAGAAACTACAACACCGAGCATTCCTCGCTTATGTACGATAACGTCCTTGCAGTCGACCTCATCAAGTGTAGTGAGCAAATCTCTGCGAAGCTTTTGGAAATAATCCTCTCGCCCGCTCTCATCCTCAAACAAGATTCCTATGATCTCTCCCACTGTGCACATTGCGCCAACTCGATCGATAAGATAGGCAAAAAGCTCCTTTGTTCGTCTATATTTAAATGCCAGAGGTTTGCCGCCAATATAAACCTCAAAATTACCAAAAGTCTGAACCTTAAGTCGTTTCTTTTCAAATATCGGACGCCTCAAATTTTCAAGCTCGCCTTTAACCTTTTCCGCAGTTATCGGCTTCATAAGATATCCGCTTGCGTGAAGCTCGAATGCCGCATCTCTATAGCTTCCGTAACCTGTGCAGAAAACTATATTTATCTCTGTATTATATTTCTTAAGCTCCACAGCAAGCTCTACTCCGCTCATCCCTGCCATTTCAACGTCAAGGAAAGCGATATCGCAAGAATGCTCCTTTACGTATTCAACTGCGTCCTCGGGGTATCTAAAGCTTACAACCTCGTCCTCTGCAACTATCGCTTTGATAGCGCTCACGAGTGAATCAAGCGCTATTTTCTCATCGTCAACGGCTATGATTCTCATTCCTTACCCCCTTTTGGTATTTTGATGGTAGCAACTGTACCTGCTCCTGGCGTGCTTTCTATTATCAATACGCCCTTACACATATTTGAAAGTCTCTGTCTTACGTTTACAATTCCCACGTGACGCTTTCCATCATGCTTTTCCTTTGTTGTGTCAAAGCCGCATCCCGTATCCGAAACGGTGATAACATAATTTTCTCCGTCCTCTCTCGTTGAGATGCAAACTTTTCCTCCGCCTCTCTTTTTTGACGTACCATGCTTAACTGCATTTTCAACTATAGGCTGTACTGTCAATACGGGAAGCATAAAATCAACGCATTCTATATCGTATTCTATCTCTAAAGTATCGTCAAATCGAATCTTTTCGATATCAAGATAAGTCTTTATATGCGCAAGCTCAGTCTCAAAAGAAATAAGTCCCGGCTCGTCAAGTGAAGATAGATTGTTTCTCAAATATTCCGAGAAGGAATTTACCATTGATCTTGCCAACATAGGATTCGTTTCGCAAAGCTGATAGATCGAATTGAGCGTATTGTAAAGGAAATGCGGTTGTATCTGAGAGAGCATAATGGAAATATGGCTTTCCTGAAGCTTCATCTCCATCGCCTGCTTTTCCGCCTCAAGCTCCTTTGCATCAATAGCAGTTCTTATATTTCTCGGAATAACTCTTGCTACAACGATTACCGACAGCAAGATTACAAGCAGGAACACGAATACCGACAATACTCCACCCTGCCATATTCCAAAGAAAGTTGCGCCTGCATCCACAACAAATGCAAATAACATGGCAAGCAAAGGAATATATACATATTTTTTTACATTCTTTGACAACTGCAAAGCGCCGTCTGCCCCTCTGCCGACAAATCCGGCAACAAGGCACGCAATCACAGCTATGATGACTCCGACAGCTACGGGTGTCCAATAAGGATAAACGTCGTAAAATTTAACACTTGGAGTTGCAGATGCAATTACCGATATCACCGTAGTAATACCAAGCAACGCTGTTGCCGCAGTTGCAATTTTTCGAGCTCTTCCATGAAGAAATATCACGGCTATTACCGCTGCTACAAACAGATAAAGCATCATAGAAATTCCGCGAGTCATCGTATTAAATACATACGAATTGCTCCAAATTCCTATCTTCTCTGCACTGAATATAAAATATATTTCTCCAAAGAATACAAGCAACCACGCAAGCCAAACCTCTCGGCTGTGTTTTATACGCATCAAAGATACGCATACCGCTGCTGCAAGTAAAACGAAGAAAAATACCAAAATAAGTATCTCTATGACTATTCTGAGATTTTCTCTACCCGAAAACGGAACACTGCTATTCTCTCCGTAATATATCTGCAAATTATCCAAAAAGCCGTCTATAGCCTTTTCGTTTCCAAAAACGTGAGGATTATAGAATGTTATACTAATTTCTTCCCCACTCTCACCGGAAAGCTCATACGGCTCCCAAGACTCTGCGCACGAGCCTTTTTCATTCTGATCGTTTTCATTATTCGAGAACCAGACGTTTCCATGAGCGTCTTTTACAATTGCCTTAACGTGATCAAGGTAAAAATATACAAACGTCCCCTTCTCAAGCGGACTTACTTTTTCACCGCTTTGATTATCACAAAGCCAGAAAGCACCCTTAAGCTCAACGTTTCCTTTCGTTGCGCTCAAAAGGCCTGCATTCTCTAAAGACTGCCACTCTCCGCCCGCAATTCTATATTCGCCTTGAAAAACCACCCTACTCGGCTCTGCCTTCTCGGTTTGCTCGCTTTGATTTTGAACTACGACCGTTATAACCACCGATATAATCGCAAACAAAACGATTGCAATTACTATCCAAGGTATTCTTTCAAGCACTCTTTTATTTAACGTTTTTTTCATCAAAGTATCCGACTGCAACGCTATACTTTTGCAGTCATACTACCTCCATATAAGCTTTTAAAAATCAAGAGTATCTATTCTGTCTACAAGCTCCATAAGCTTTTCCTTATAATACGCCGTCTGGAGATCAGAGTCCTTTTCCTCAGGTCTGCGAATAGCTCTGCGCATCAATCTCATATATCCTATAATACGCGCCTTATCCGATACCTCATCAACACGCTCGTCATCTTCGGTATTTAAATAACCCTTGAGCGCCATTCTCCAAAATCTCTCTGACGTCTTGCGATCATATCCCATAAATCTCTCGATAGCAGAATGATCAAGCTCCGAGAATCCAAGAAAAGCATTATACATAGACCCCATCTCAAAGATAGGATGTCCCACGCAAAGTGTATCGAGATCTATGAGCAAAGGCTCTCCGTTTTGAATCATTATATTATTCGTATGATAATCTCCGTGGAGCAAAATATTGCTCTTCGGCAAAGCCTCAATCAAGGAGAGAAGCTTATCTCCCTGCTCTTTAGGCAGATAATTTACCACAAATCTTGCCCAATCAAGAGCAATTTCCTTCATGTCGGGAAAATCTCCCTCTTCTGCCTCAACAGTATGGATGCTCTTAAGAAGATCTACGTAATATTTTACGGGAACCTCAAGATTTTCGGGATCATCACAAACCAAGCGCGTTACGTTCACCGGCGCTAAAAGCTCGGTAACGGTTCCGTATCCCTCTCCAACTCGAACGATTCCATACGGAATAGCCGTATTGATACCGAGCACGAAAGCCTTTCTTGCGCTGTCTCTTTCCTGCTGAATATCGGGAAGTGCGTCCTTTGAAAAATATGTCTTTACGATAGTCTCGTCATCATATCTGTATACTGCTCCGTTCGCGCCCTTTGCTATAAACTCACATCCCTCGATACTGATCCTCTTATACGCCTTTTCCACTGTAATTATATCGGTAAAACCGGTTGTATCAAAGATATCGTAAACATCTGGAGAGACGTTTATAATTGCAAGCTTTGGCTCCTCTTTTCTGATTTTCAACATAATACGAAGTCCTGCGGAAGATATGTACTCAAGATAGTCGGCGTCTATGACCGTATGCTTTCCACTATTCTCTTGTCTTATATCATATATAGCCTTTTCAGCATCCGCAGCATTCGCAGCGTCGATCCTTCCCTCAATTGAAATATACAATATGTCTTTATCGATACGGTAGGTAACATTCATAACTTAATTCCCTTTCCCAAACATGGCGTCAACTATATACTTATACTCCTGCCATGCATCGGTATCGGAAAGAGACGAGGTGAGCTCTGCTATTGTAGTATAATACCATTTCTGCTGACTCGTATCCTTCTGATTAAATCTCTGCCACATCTTATCTCCCTCAACTCTCCAATCACGGTACATCGAGCGCATATTGGCAAGCTTATCTCCAAGCCAAACGATTAACACCGCAGGATCCTTTGCTCGTCTGAGAGTCTCTATGGATTCTTCCTTTCTAAGTCTCCAGGTATCAGTAGGAGGAAGATCAGCTCTCTTATCCTCAGTCTCGGATTCTACAAGCTCTCTAACACGTTTTCCAAAACGCTTCTCTATCTCCTCGATATCAACGTCGGCATCTTCAACTACGTCATGCAAAACTGCCGCAGAGATAAGCTCTTGATCCTCAGTTATCGAAGCAACGATAACCGCCGCTTCCATAGGATGTACAATATACGGTATAGTGCCCTTTTTACGTCTCATTCCGTCATGAGCGTTTGTGGCAAATATAATAGCTTCAGTTACAAGATCCATTATTCAATCACCAATATGTTTGAAAAACCAGTCATTTCAAAAACTTCCATTACAAGCTCACAAACGTTTATAAGCTTCATCTCTTTCTGGGTTTTCTTGTGTGCGGAAAGCAACACGCGAAGTCCTGCGGAGGAAACGTAAATAAGCTTTTCACAATCCAAAATCAACGATACTGTTCCGTCATAATTCTCTCCAAAAAACTTTTCAAGCTCGGGAGCTGTGGTGGTATCAAGACGTCCCTCAAGACTTACGTATAACTCGTTATTATTACGATTAAAATTGATATTCATAACAATTCTCCTTTACAATTTTAAGCTAATTTTTTTATTATGGTTATCTCTGCGTTAGAGCTCTTGATTCCAACGGTAATATCATCAGCAACAGATGCGATTACCGACTTTTCAAGCTCATCCCACTCTTCTTTTTTATCTTCTTTTTTCACAGTTGTTCTGTACTCGTTGAGGTTCCAATAATATGAATAATCCCAACCCATATCGTATGATGCGTGAGTATTCACCATGCTCGGAGGCATAAACGCAGCATCAGACTCATCGTAATCCAAGAAGAAGTTTTCCATAGCGGAGCGAATCTTTCCAACAATTCCTACAGCTGCGGAATTCTTTTTATTCTTAGCTACGCTTATAAGCTGCTCCTTCTTCTTTGCAGTCAATGTGTTAAGTGCGATCAATGCTCTAACAACGCAAACGCCGTCCTCAACCTCGATCCAAAGATTACCCTCAAAATCACCTACAAGCTCGGGGAGCATTCCGTCAAGCTCCTCGCAAATCAATCTCAAGTGCAAAGTCTGCTTATGGGTAAACTCGTTATATACGGCTACCTTCTCACTTTCTTTAAGAATTTCCTCAAGACACTTTCTGCCCTTTTCAATTTTGCATACGTTCGATTTCATAAATTTATCTCCTTTTTATGTGAATACTTTAATTTTACTCTATTACCAAAATATCTGCAAAGCCTGTCATCTCGAAGATTTCCATAACCTCTTCACAAACGTTAATAAGCTTCATTGAGCCTATCATCTGCATCTTTTTCTGCGCGTTGAGAAGAACTCTGAGTCCTGCACTTGAAATATATTCAAGTCCCTTAAAGTCAAGTATCAAGCTCTCTGCGTTACATACGTTCTCACCTATAGTCTTTTCAAGCACGGGAGCCGTGATCGTATCCAATCTTCCTACAACCTCGATAATTATTTCCTTCGCATTCTTTTTAATTTCAACTGTCATATTTATCATTCTCCTTTATATTTTTTTGATCATTGTTAAAACATTTTCGCCGTTTTCATAAACGTAGGATAACGAATCCATCGTTTTCTTGGTAATAAAAATTCCAAGTCCTCCAATATCTCGTTCGTCTGCCGAAAGAGTAATATCGGGATCGGGCTTTTGCAAAGGATCGAACGGAACTCCGCTATCCGATAAGCGGAAAGTAAACTCCTGCGTCTCCTCGTCAAAACCTATGCTAAGAGAAACGTCTCCGTTGCCGTCTGCATACGCATATCTCGCAACGTTTACGAATACCTCCTCGATAGCCACGCAAACAGCCGTCTGAATCTTCATCGGGCAAGAATGACTCTCGAGCATCTCATCAACAAAGCCGAGAACGTCCGATAACGCATCGGTCTTTGCCGGGAAAGTTTTCTTTATCATAAGCTCTTCTCCTTTCGCATCCTTATAATCAAGTATAAACATCGTAATATCATCAAACTGCGGAGCCTCGCCCACAAATTCGTCGATATTTTTCTTAAGTGCGGGCAATATATCCCTTGCGGAAAGCTCTGCGCTTCGGTTCATAAAGGCAATAAGTCTCTCCTCACCGTAGAGCTCGTTCTCTGCATTTGTAGCCTCGGATACTCCGTCGGTGTAAAGGAAAAGTCTATCTCCTCTGCCGAGTGTGAGCTCGCCCGCTCTGTAAACCATTCCCTCCATGCCTGCAAGAACGAAGCCTGCACGGGACTTAAGCAATTCAAATTCACCGTCTGCTCTCTTAAGCAACGGAGGATTGTGCCCTGCATTAGCGTACTGAAGCACGCCTGTTTCTATATCCAAAATTCCCATCCAAGCCGTAACAAACATACCCGATTCGTTATTTTCGCACAGCTTTTCATTTGCTTTGATAAATATCTCGTTTACAGGAATTCCGCTCTCGGCAAGATCCTTTATGATTGTCTTTGCTCTCATCATAAACATTGCCGCAGGTATTCCCTTGCCCGAAACGTCAGCTACCAAGACTGCCACTCTTCTATCGTCTATCGCATAGTAATCATAGAAGTCTCCGCCAACCTCCTTGGCTGCTATCATCTGAGCATAAATTTCATAGTCCTTCTCATCGGGAAAATTCGTGGGAAGAGCCGAGAGCTGTATCTGCTTTGCATACTCAAGTTCTCTATCGATACGCGCCGCAGCCTCTGCGATATATCTCTTCAGCGTAGTAACCGTTGAGTTAATATCATCCGACAATGAAGAAAATTCAGCATTCGAACGAACGTCAACCGTAACGTTAAGATCTCCCTCTGTAATTCTTCCGAGCGTGTCATTAACCTTTTTCAAATTATTGATGATAACACGCTTTATAAGAATGTATATGAACACAAACAATGCCGCAAAAATGAGCACTTGCATGAATATCGTTGTATAGATCGAGGCATCACGCATAAACATTGCCTCTGCCTCAGGCATTGCGGCAATAATGCAATATCCTTCGACAAACTTAAACACGTACATATATCTTTCGCTACCCTCGGTTTTACCGTCTACGATATCGGCATAGTAAAGAGTAGTTGCCATACTGCCCTTCTTCATCTCCTCTGAGGGCTCGATTCCGATCGACGTTATCGGCTTATTTGAATATTCGTTGTCGATAACCATGCGAAGATTATCATCGCAAACAGCAACGAATCCACTCGTTCCAACGTGACGGTTTTTAGTGACGTCAACTACGAACTCGTTGAGCATCTTGTGGAACTGCTCGGCATCATATCCAACCTGAATAAATCCGCCATCAGCAAGTCTTACTGCCGCGTATTTTCTCCAGACCGACTCGTCCTTTCCGCGGGGACCGTACTTTTGCACAAAAGTTTCCTGCTTAGCAAGCATATCAACGAATTCCTTTGATTGCTCCTTGCTCTTCATATCATAACCGTTTACGCCGTCCTCGGTAGACTTTATGATAATACCGTCATCTCTTACAACATTGATCTCCTTGATTCCGTATTTTTCGGCAACGTCAAGCAATGATACATCCGAGTTTTCCTCGTACTCCTGCTTCACCTGCTCCGCAATGCTCAAAAGCTGCGCATCGGATTTGCCGTTTATATCGGATTCAACGTCGTTTATTGCAGAGGTAAAGATCTCCTGCGTTTCGATCTTTATCATTCCGTTATGCAAAATAAAAGTAAACGTACTTGTAACGAGATAAGCTATCACGATACACGCAAGCAACCAACGCTGGAATGTATTTGCTATCTTCTCGCTTCCCTTTCTTCGAATAAATCGCTCTCTGCTTAAAAGCGAGACTATTATGATCGCCAAACCTACTGCGGCGGCGTTTCCGAATATCATCGGGAAGGTTGCTCCCTTAACGAATTCAAAGGCATAGGAAGAATCGCTCATATTCGTGAGGAATATCAATATCATGTGAATAACCTCACACACGACCGCTATACAAACGCCATAGCTGAACGTAGGCTTTTTATTATCAAACATCAGCTTTCTGAGCCCTGCTGCCATAAGACCTGCAAGGATCGTAGCTATACTGCAGGCAAGCTGAGTATAGACTCCTGCGCCCCAATATACCGAGAACCAGCGGTAAAGACCGCCGATGACACCGGCAATAATACCCGAGGGCGCTCCGAAAATAAGTCCTGCGGAAAGCGGAGCCGCATCTCTGACGTTTACAACAGCTCCGAGCCATTCAACTCCGTAGCTTGAAGCAAACGCAGAAACTCCACCGAAAAGAACGCCTATGACTATCTGCTTATTTCTATACGACCATCTCTTTACAGGCGTATATTTATCGGCTAAATATACAGCAAGAACGCAGATACAGTTTATTAATATTGGAATTATCAATTTCATCGTTATTCTTGCTCCTCCTTATATGATCTTTCTTCCTGCAACGAACTTTGCCGTAACATTCTTTTCATCAAGGCCAAGATAAACGGCCCTTTCCATTCGCTCTGCAAGATTTAACTTCTGCGGATGAGGAATAACTCCGTCATCCATAATAACAGCATCAAACTCATACCCCTCCTCAAAGCTTCCTACATTACCAAAGAAGGCTCCGCCTCCCTTAGTTGCAAGATAAAACGCTTCGGAAAACACAAGGGGCTTATATTTTTCATCTACCATTCGAAAATACATCTTTGACACCTGAATAGCATCGGTGATCGCTCTGAAAACAGACTCACTGTGTCCGCCTGCCACGTCACTTCCAAGCCCTATATTCAGTCCCCTCTCCAAATATTTGCGAATAGGGGCGATCCCTGAGGTGAGATTCATATTTGATGCGGGACAGTGCGCAACGAAAACTCGGTTTTCTCGCATCAGCTCGACCTCCTCATCAGTCGACCAAACACAATGCGCCATTACTGTCTTTACCTCGGTATCAATATCATTATTCTTTCCGAACAGATCATATTCATTATAAGAATCCCCATAAAAGGGATTATCCGGGCGAAGAGATTTTACAAACTCAATCTCGCCCTTGCTCTCCGAGAGATGCGACTGAACGGGTATCCCATACGTCATTTGAATCTCTCTCAGCTCCTCCATAAGCTTATCCGTGCAGCACGGAATAAATCTTGGAGTTAAGATAGGTTTAGTATTTTTAAATTTATCCTTTGTTGCATTTATCCAGCCAAACGTAGTAAAGGCAGAGAGCTCCGCGCTTTCCTCAACAAGTGCATCGCTCGCCTCTCTGTCCATATTGACTTTTCCTACGTAGCTGACAAGTCCGCTCTGCTCCATCAGCTCCATTAAGAGCTCGGTTGCGGGACGGTGACGAGTAGCAAAAATGCAGCTTCTTGTGGTAGCGCCCTTCTTCAAGGCATCCACAAAGATTCCATAAGCATTTTTTGCATACTCAAGATCTTCGTATTTTTCTTCCTCGGGAAAGGTATATCGATTCAACCAATCCATAAGCTCAAGATCCATACACATCCCACGAAAAGCATACTGCGGAGCGTGCACGTGAAGATCAACCATTCCCGGAAATATAAGATTATCTCCGTAATCATACAAGGGCAGATCACGGTATTCTGTCGGAAGAACGTCGAATATTCCCTTTGAGATGCCATCAATGCACACAGCAAAAGCATTTGCATGCAGATCAAGCGCATCCTTCGTCTTTGTCTGGCATATATTGCCCGCTATAACAAAGCTATTATTCATAGTTCCTCCTTCCAAATCATTGTTTTACAAAACTATTACAGCAAAAGCGGTAGAACCGCCCAATGCAGAAATTTGTGTTCGCTGCACTTGAATGATCCAACCGCTCCTTGCAAAAATCAAATATTTAATTAATCTGAATTTATCCGATAAACAGATAATCTTACGCGCCCTTCTGTACAATCTTAGCGTAGTGAATAACGCAGAAGAAAATAACTGCATCAAGCAAAGCATCAGCAATACTTGTAATAGCGCCAAGGGTATCAGAAGAATTAACCAAGGAAACTATACCGGAAATAACTCCTATACCAGCCAACACCAAAAGAATCCATGCCCATACGATGAAGCCCTTCTTAGAATCGGGGTTCTTAGCAACCTTCATTCCTCTGTAACCAACGAATACCTGAGGCAACAAAACGAGACATCCAACTATCGCTGTAATTACCAATGTGATAACATTAGAATCTTTTAAAAAGAGATCAATGATCGTTCTTGCGAAGCTAAATGCTGCTAATATCAATACTAAGATTGAATATGTTTTTAATTGTTTTTTTGCGTTCTCCATAACTTTTCTCCTTTTTTCTTAAAGTTTGTTTTATGTTATGCCTTATTATATAATGCGCCGCGTTACAAATGTGTTACAAAAATCAACTATTTTAAAAATTTTTTATTTTTTTATATTTTTTATTCAATTGTGCTGTAAAACAAAAAATAACCGTCTTATACAAACTCAGCTTTTATGTTTTCTGCGTTTGCTTAAGACGGTTTTTAATATTTAATAATTTAACAGCAAATAAAGCTTAATCTTCAAAAATCATTTTGCTCCCATTCGCTTTGGTGCAACAATGGGAAAATCAAAATAAGTATCAGGATAAGGTTCATTTTCCAAAGTAAAGTGCCACCATTCTCTGCGGTGCGGTTTGAATCCGTTTTTAGTCATAGCCGTACACAAAATGGAGCGGTTGCGTATCTGCTCCTCAGTGAGTCCCTCTACTCTGTCATAATCCGACAGCTCGCCAAAAAAATCAAATCCGCATCCCATATCAAGCTCTCGTCCACTAATCATATCCACAAGGGTGAGATCCACCGCAGATCCTCGGCTATGACTTGATCTTTCGGCTATATAACCCATTTCAAACAATTCAAGCTTCTCCTTGGTCGGATAAAAATACGGTTTCATTTCGTTTGCATTCAAATCTCTCGACCATCTCTTAAAATGAGCCACTGCCGTGCAAGGTCTGTATGCATCATATATTTTTATGCGATATCCCTGTTTTTTTAGATCGTCACTTGCTTTTTTCAAAGCCTCCGTTGCTTCCCTGCTCAAATATGCTATCGGCGCCTCGTAAGCATCAATTCTCTCTCCCACAAAATTAAACGTGGAATAATATCTCATCTCCAAAATAGCATCGGGAATCTCATCTGTAACAAGCGCAAAGCCTGCTTTCTCAAATTCCTCCAAAGCAATTCTATTCTCGGATTCTACCATTTTAAAGCAATTCTCCTTTATGATTTATCATCAACCGAATTGAAGCATAGCGCAGGTTTCCTCTGCCCAGCTGTACTGTGTCATATATTCACCGCGGAATTCGGGCTTTCCCATTTCGAGATATGATATGTAATCACATTCAATCAAGCCTGTATCAACTCGATAGCAAGGTGTTTCGTGACGAAGCACGTTCTCTGCCCCTACTACCTTTAGCGTATTCTTCAAATCAAGCACGAGCTGTCTCAAATACGCCGCATTCTTTGTATCGTCGGTATCATCGGGGAAAAGAACTGCGCATATCTGCTTTGCCGTCATTCCCGCTCCGTTTCTGTCTACGAGAAAAGCGAAAAGCTCTTTCGTTTTCAAACGCTTAAACGGAAGCTTCTGTCCGCCTGCATATATCTCAAAGTTGCCAAAACATTTTACAACGAGTGGTTTTTCCTTTTGACGCACGCCCTTTATATTATCTATCTCGCCCTGCACGTCCTCTGCCGATATAGGCTTCATCAAATATCCCGATGCGTGAAGCTTAAATGCAGGAATTGCATACTCCTCGTATCCCGTGCAAAACACTATCTTGCAGCTCGGGCGAGCTGCAACTATCTTTTCCGCAAGCGCAAGTCCGCCCATACCACGCATATTTATATCCAAAAAAGCTACGTCCGCATGATTGTTTCTGACAAATTCAAGTGCTTCCTCGCAATCGGAAAACTTTACTACCTCTGCAATGTCAGGAGACGCCTTGATAGCCTTTACCAGCGCTCCAAGCATCAATATCTCGTCATCAACAGCTATTGCGATCATTTTTCTGCCTCCTTAGGAATTTTTATCAGCACGGTTGTGCCCACGCCTACCGTACTTTCTATCTCAAGAGTACCGTTTACCATTGCCGTCAATCTCTCGCGAATATTACGAAGACCCACGTGCTGTCTTTCGTCAAGCAACACGCTCGTATCAAATCCAACGCCATCATCCTCAACCTTAACACAATAATGAGTCTCGGTCTCATAGGATACAACACGTATTATTCCGCCCTTCTGAAGCTTCATAAGTCCATGCTTTATAGCGTTTTCAACTATAGGCTGAATCGTGAGCGCAGGAATCTTAAAGTCCTCGGAATTCATTTCAAACGTGAAGGTCATATCAGGGAAACGTACGTTTTCAATACTTACGTAATGGTGAACGTGCTCCATCTCCTGCGTCATGGAAATCGGCTTTGGATTATCAAGCTCACCGAAATTTCCTCTCAGATATTTTGCAAAATCGTGAACAAGCGCCCCTGCCTTTGGAGGATCAAGCTCACAGAGCTGCTCGATGCTTCCGAGCGTATTATAAATGAAATGAGGACGAATCTGACTCATCATCGTAGAAATTCTTGTTTCCGCAAGCTGAGCGTTCAAAACCATCTTCTCTCTTTCGAGCTCCTTTGCCTTAAGAGCCGCATTGATGTTTTTAGGAATAATTCTCAGCACAACAAACAATGCCGTCATAAACAAAACCACAAATACGCACATCGACACAACTCCGCCCTTCCAGTAGCCAAGCAAATTTATAACAAGGTCTACCTCGAACGCCACAAACAAAAGCGTCATACAGAGATATGCAAAGCGATATTTTTTGTCAGATAAAACAAATTCTGTTATCAGGCAAGCGATTAACAGCAGATTTGCAACGCTTTGAACGATTACCCACGCCATAAGCATATCATAAAAATAAATATCGGAGACCATTGGCAAAACAAGGAACGTAGCAACAGCCACACCCTGCACCGCGGTAATCGCTATTCCAAGCTTTTTAACTTTATTGAGAAAGAACGTTATTATAGCCGATGCAAACAGCATATAGCACATCATTGATGCGCCTATCACCGTGGTGTTCGCCGCAATCTTTTCACTCCAAAAATATGTTCCGTCCGCACTGTATGCAAGGTAGGCTCCCGCAAAGAGCGCCCAAAAGCCAAACAACCATATAATTCTGCTTTTCTTAACGTGAAGCAATGTAGAAAACAACGCAATTCCAAGCAAAACGAGAGCACCTATACAGAAGAATATTCCCATATATCTTTGAGTGGCTCCGTTTGAGAGAACCTCTCCCTCAAAATCGGTTCCCGTCCAAAGCGCGATTCCCGATATAAGGCTATCAATAGCGGTTTCATTTCCAAAGCTATGAGGATTATGAATCACTATCTCGATAGGAGTAGATCCATCACTCTGCAAAGAGTACGGAAACCACGCCTCACCGCAAGCGGCATCTCCCACCGACGGATGCTCGTGAGAAAACGCATAGGGTCTTTCTCCTCCGCTATTTACCGTTACACTAACATGATCCAAGAAAAATGCTATCGGCATACCTTTAGGCGCTACACCGATATATTCACCGCTCTCGGGATTAGCCATTTTGAAAAAGCCTCGCAGAGTAACGTCTCCCTCGCTAGCGGGAATATGCTCCCCCTTCTCAATCTTGTGCCATTCACCATCTCCGATGCGATACTCTCCGTCAAAATATATATCAACTCCGGACGCACCCATAGCCTGACCCTTATCGGAATAATTCAAGTACAGCAACACAACAATGAGCGAAAGCAGAATGACAACACCTGCAACCAAAAAATACGGCTTTTTGAATATACTCAATTTATTTTTCTTCTCTGTCATTTATCTAACCTCCGAAAAATAATAGAACGATTTTTCATAAAATATGCATTATATTATATCATAATATCGCTAATCTTTCAATACCTTTGAAAACTTATTAACAGATTGTACTCAGGTAATTTATAGAAAAATCAATAATAATTAAAAGCGAAAACACGGTATAAAGGCTATTTAGGTATAAACTCACCGCTTTCAGTCATAATATTTATAAAAATCCTTTTGATTTATCGGAGTATTATGAAATCATTTATTAAAAAGTGGCAGATAGCCGGATTTATCACTACCTCGCTCCTTGGCACTCTTTTGCACTTTCTGTATGATTGGCTAAACGAATCTGCTTTGGTTGCGCCATTTTCGGGGGTGAACGAATCAACCTGGGAGCACATGAAGCTTTTATTCTGGCCTATGTTTATTTTTGCTATTGTACAGAGCCTCTTTTTCAAAGACTACAAAGACTTTTGGTGCATAAAGCTTCGCGGGATACTTTTAGGAATTGCGCTGATTCCTATTATTTTTTATACCCTCAACGGAATCATAGGAAAAACGCCCGATTGGCTCAATATCTCTATCTTTTTCATCTCTGCCGCCGTAGTTTATATCTATGAGGCGCGGCAATTTATCTTAGAAAAAAGCTATTGCAAATTACAAACATGGGCACTCATCGCACTTTGCGTGCTTGCGCTTCTCTTTATTCTGTTTACCTTCCGCACACCGACTATAAATCTTTTCAGAGATCCTTTGACGGGCTCATACGGAATATAAAAAATCACCGCTTTATTATCAAACGATAGTAAAGCGGTTTTTTATTATTTCTTTATGCAAGTCCAAAATGTCTTGCAATCTTATCACATATCTCTTCCCTTGTGTCGATCTCGCAAGACTCGCGAACAACGGTGAAAAATCCACTGTTTGCATACTCATCATAATGCTCTTTTCCGTTGATGCGCTCAAGCCCTTTGCGGAAATTTTCCATAACGGCATCAGCATCCTCACAGCTATCTATCACCCCAAGAAGAAATTGCTTATCGGGGTCATTTCTGTCAAAGAATCTATCAACGCTCATCGACAAAGGTGAGAGCATCACGGCAACTCGGCTATAATCCGAAATCTCCTTGAGAATATCAAGAGGAATATTCGTATCAACAATTACCTTTTTATTCTGAGAAATCGCAATAAGCTCCGCTACCTCAAACTCGGCAGCCTCTCTGCCGACAGAATACATCCATCGCTCGTATTCCTCGGGAGAGCGCTTGACAAACTCCTTCCAATCGGTAAGCAGCTTATTATAGCAAAGATCGGGATGCGTATCAAGCGTAGCCACATTATCGGATACCGCCATATGATAATTCTCACCGCAGCAGATCATTCCGTATCTCTCTGCAAGCATCTTTACCGTTGTAGATTTACCTGCATAAGCGGTTCCCGTGATAAAATACACGTTCCTCAAATAATGCTTTAATACGTTGTTTTCTATCTTCATAAGGCTCTCCAATTTTTGTATGAAGCTATTTTACAGGCTTATAAGAATTTATAATTTCCATAATATCGGTTTTATATACGTTTCCGTCAAGAACGTCGCCATTCGGTGAAAAGGACACACAGCGCACGTCAAAAGGATTCTCCACATAAGGATTGCTCTGTGCTCCCCTCTCTAAATACTCAGAGAGATATTTGAGAGCATTTCCCTCGGGAAAGATCACGTTTCCGTCGCCCTCCGATATCTCTATATCGGAAAAGCTATCCAGAATCTCGCGTGTTTTTCTATTGTACGGGTTATCATCGGTTCTACTCACAAGCCACGCAGGCTGGAGCTTTATAGGAATCTTACATTCCTTCGCTTCTTTTGCAAAGAGTTTCACGATATCAAGCGGTATCGTCTCTTGATGAAAGGCATCTACCGAGAGTCGCAAATCGTTCACGCCGCAAGCAGAAAGTCTCTTTGCGGTATCACGAATTTTGTCTATATCCTTTGAAAAATATCCGTTGGTGATTACCTGCCGTCTTTCGATATTCAGCTCGCTTGCCGCGCTCATTACGGCATAGACCGTATCGGGATAAAGCAGAGGCTCACCGCCAAAGGTCATCACGGTTTTTACGTCGTATTCAGCGGATATTCTTCTTACGGCGTCCGCACTTATCTGCGGATCTATCCTCTCGCCGCAATTTGTGTGCTCACCCTCCGAGCAATGCTTGCATTTACCCGTGCAGGCATAGGTTACAACAAACTCGATTTTGTTTAGATTTTTTATGTATTCATTTTTCATTTCTATATCTTCTTCAAAAATTATTTCACTATAATTCCAAGTGCGAATTATACAGACACCTTTCGTGGCGCTCATTCAAGCTACGTTACCTCTTGCAAAATCGATAGTTAAAAATTTTCCCATCGCGCCGTTTGCAAATGCATCATACGTTTAATTTATAAGAATATTCTCACAGAGTACGACTCAGCAACATAAAGAGTTTTTCATATAAATCTCTGAAATCATATTGATAAGCATCGTATAACCGTCTTATTATAACATATTTTTACGAATATTTCAAACTTTTCAATTTTTTTTATATTTTTGCAAAAAAGATATTGACAAGATAACTTTGATATGATATAATAATCAAGCGTTCGGATATAGAACGTTTATGGCGGAGTAGCTCAGTTGGCTAGAGTAACCGGTTCATACCCGGTCGGTCGTGGGTTCGAATCCAACCTCCGCTACCAGGCCCGTTGGTCAAGCGGCTAAGACACCGCCCTTTCACGGCGGTAACACGAGTTCGATTCTCGTACGGGTCACCATAAAGAAGAACACGATGCATAGCATCGTGTTTTTCTTTATGCTAATTCATATAGAATCAGAACTCCGCGAGTTTGCCCCGCAAACTCGCCATAGTGTGCGGTATGCCGAATAATATTCTCACTCAAATTAAATCCGCACACAGGAGTTCAGATTCTCGTACGGGTCACCAATA
>JAZQZG010000055.1:0-75395 GCA_045633925.1 Eubacteriales bacterium | reverse complement strand
GGCGGTCTTATTACCACTCTTATACTGCTTATCGGATCTGTCTTGGTCGTTTACAACGCGGTTATCAGAATTATCAATCCTACCGAGATCAACTACGACGGTATGATAATTTTTGCGGTGGTTGGAGTTATCGTTAATCTTTGTGCGGCGATCTTCACGCGCGAGGGAGGCTCGCTCAACCAGCGCGCGGTCAATCTTCATATGCTTGAGGATGTACTTGGTTGGATTGTGGTTCTCGTCGGCGCTATCGTAATGAGATTTACCGATTTCTATATTATCGATCCTTTAATGTCCATCGGCGTAGCTGTATTTATTCTCATAAATGCATTGAAAAACTTAAAGGCAGTACTTGATATTTTCCTTGAAAAGACACCTCACGGTATTAGCATAAATGAGATTGCGGAACATGTATGTGAGGTTGAAGGTGTACTTAGCGTTCATCACATTCACGTTTGGAGCATGGATGGACATAACAATTATGCTACAATGCACGTTGTTGCAAAAGGTGACACGCATACAATCAAGCATAATATCCGTGGCGAATTAAAAGAACACGGCATCGGGCACGTAACGCTTGAATTTGAAGCAGAAGGCGAACATTGCCACGAGGAGCATTGCCACGTGGATGTTATATCATCTGCCGGGCATCATCACCATCATCACTAAATTTTCGTAAAAATAAAGGCTGACAGAAAAATCTGTCAGCCTTTTTAATCTCAAAGCTATTTTAAATTCATTCTCCCTGTATCTCTATTTTTCTAACTAATTTATCCATATTTACTCCCACCGAGACAAAATTAACAAAACATAAAATTCTTTGTTTGCAAAAAGCTTTATACAAATCAAAATTCGCTCTTAAGCCTTATAAAAAGTATATCACAAACCCAAAAAAATTTCAACAGCTTTAACGTATTTAAAAATAAAACGGCTGACGCATACGCCAGCCGTTTTTATCATTATTTTTCAAACCTGTCATATCCCCACCAATCAGGAATAAGCTCCTTAAGTCTGACCGTCTTTTTCGTCTCTAAATCAAGAAGTATCTCTATATCTCCGCTATTCTTATCCAGCTGCATCATATACTCTCGACACGCTCCGCAAGGAGATCCAACACGGCCATCGGGCATTACCGCCACGACCTTATCAATTTGGCTCTCACCGTTAGTTATCATATTCGCAATAGCGTTTCTTTCCGCGCACATACCAAGAGTTGATGCGGTATCAATACAAACGCCAACGTAAATATTGCCGCTCTTTGTAAGAATTGCCGCCGCAACACCGCCTGCATCTATGAACGGAGATATAGCTCGACCGTTTTGCACCTTGAGCGCCTCGTTGTATAATTTATCCCACATAATATTTACCTCCCAAAGCATCATACTAATTCATTGTATCATACTTCTACAAATATTTCAACTATCCCTGCAAAACGTATCTTTTCTAATTAGAGATATCTTGACTTTTCCTCAAGATTATGCTACAATAATTAAGTTAAAGGATTTTTATAAAAAGGTGTTAAACTGACGTGAAAAAATACAGAATAATCGACTCGCATTGTCACATATATCCCGATAAAATCGCAGAAAAGGCATCCGCAAGCACGGGTAGCTTCTACGATCTTCCCTCCGCCCTTGACGGAAAGATATCTACCTTGCTTGAACACGGAAAGGCTGCAGGCATTGAGCATTTCATCGTTCAATCGGTTGCAACCACGCCAAAGCAGGTATCGAGCATAAATCATTTTATTGCAGAATCTGTAGCGCAAAGCGACGGTCACTTCACAGGACTTGGAACTCTTCACCCCGACAGCGAAAATATGAAAGAAGAGGTCGAAGAGATACTCTCCCTTGATCTGAGAGGCGTAAAGCTTCACCCCGACATACAAAAAATCGCCATAGACGATCCTCGAATGCATCAAATATACAAGCTTTGCGAGGGTAGACTCCCCATTCTATTGCACACCGGAGATCACCGCTACGATTTTTCAAATCCAAACCGAATGATGCCAATACTTGAGAAGTATCCGAACCTAACCGTCATCGGTGCGCATTTTGGCGGATGGTCGGTATGGGAAGAAGCTACGAGAGCTCTTAACAAATACGAAAACTTTTTGGTTGACTGCTCCTCATCATTATATGCGATCTCTCCCGAAAAGGCAAAAGAGCTTATTGACATCTACGGTGTTCATCGTGTATTGTTTGGAACAGACTATCCGCTCTGGCGTCCCGAGGAGGAGCTTGATCGCTTTATGAAAATCGAGCTTTCCGATGCAGAGCGCGAGGATATATTGTACAACAACGCAGCAAAGTTGTTTTTAAACAACTAATTTCATATAAAAAGCAAAAAGCTAACGCTCAAAACAAGCGTTAGCTTTTTATAATTTTTACTTTTCCATCTTCTTCAAATCGTTCTTACGAATCTCTACACGTCTTACCTTACCACTGATAGTCTTCGGCAATTCGTCTACGAATTCAACGATTCTCGGATACTTATAAGGAGCGGTATGTGTCTTAACGTACTCCTGAATCTCCTTCTTAAGCTCATCGGTGCCTGCAGTACCCTTTACGAGTACAACGGTAGCCTTAACGATCTGTCCGCGAACCTCGTCGGGAACGGGGGTTATAGCGCACTCAAGAACGTAAGGGAGCTCCATAATAACGCTTTCGATCTCGAACGGACCTATGCGGTATCCGGAGGACTTAATAACGTCATCGATACGTCCAACGTACCAAAGGTATCCATCCTCATCCATAGTTGCCTGGTCACCGGTGTGATAATAACCGTCGTACCAAACCTCATCGGTCTTTTCCTTATCAAGATAGTATCCGGTAAAGAGTCCGCAAGGTGCCTCTCCATCCTTAACTCTGATACAGATCTCACCTGTATCACCGGTCTTGCACTCGTTTCCATCGGGATCAAGAACCACAACGTCGTAAAGCGGACTGGGCTTACCCATAGAACCGATTCTCGGTGTTGAGCCTACGAAATTTGCAATCGAAAGAGTAGTCTCGGTCTGTCCAAAGCCCTCCATAATAGTAAGGCCTGTTGCCTTCTTAAACTGATTGAATACCTCAGGATTAAGAGCCTCTCCTGCCGTGGTTGCATACTCGATAGAGGAAAGATCGTATTTTGAGAGATCCTCCTTTATAAAGAAGCGGTACATCGTAGGAGGCGCACAGAAGGTCGTAATACCGTATTTCTTGAACATAGGAAGAATATCCTCGGAATGGAATCTGTCAAAGTCATAGGTAAAAATACCTGCCTCACAGAGCCACTGTCCGTAGAGCTTGCCCCAAAGAGCTTTACCCCAACCGGTATCCGAGATCGTAAAGTGCAATCCGTCAGGGTTTACGTTGTGCCAATGCTTTGCCGTGGGATAGTGACCGAGCGCATACTTGTAGGAATGCGTTGCGATACGAGGATATCCCGTTGTACCCGAGGTAAAGAGCATAAGCATGGGATCGTCTCCGCAGGGGGTGTCGTCCTTGCGGAAATAATGTGTGCTGAAGCGCTCCATCTCAACGTTAAAGTCGTTCCAGCCGTCTCTCTTGCCGCCAACCAAGATCTTGAGCATATCGGGGAAATTAGCCGCAGCCTTCTCCGCCTCAAAGGATACGTCTCCGTCTGCCGTACAAACGATAGCCTTTACCTTAGCCGCCTTATATCTATAATCAAAATCGTGCTCAACGAGCTGATTCGTTGCGGGAATTGCAATAGCTCCAAGCTTATGAAGCGCAAGCATACAGAACCAGAACTGATAGTGACGCTTGAGAACGAGCATTACGGTATCGCCCTTCTTAATTCCGAGAGACTCGAAATAGTTTGCGGTCTTTGCAGAATATTTCTTGAAATCCTTAAATGTAAACTGACGGTCGGTCTTATCGTTAGCAACCCACATCATAGCAAGCTTATCGGGGGTCTTATCTGCAATCGCGTCTACGCAGTCAAAAGCAAAATTAAACTTATCCGCATTATTAAACTCGATTCCGCTGAACACACCGTTTTCATCATAATAAGACTTGATAAAGTTATCTGCAACAGTCTGAGCATCAGCAACCTTTTCAACTGCCTTTGGTGCAACGAAGGGAGCCTCGGGGTATTCCTCGCTAACCAATCCATCCTGGGGATTGAGAACCACTGCGTGGAATTCGCATCCACCCTCGCTAACAGCTATCATTCCGTGAGGAATAAGGCTGTTATAGAATATAGAATCTCCCTCATTAAGAATATCTATATGATTTCCTACCTGAACCTTAAGAGATCCCTTAACTATCACGTCAAACTCTTGTCCGTTGTGAGAATTAAGCTTCATAGGAGCGTTCTGCTCCTCGGGAATGTACGGAAATTTAACAAGGAAAGGCTCTGCAAGCTTGTCCTTAAATTTAGGAGCAAGGTTGTTATATTCAACACCGTGCTGCTTTAAGATCTTAAGACCCTCTCCCTTTCTTGTGATTGCAAATGAGGTGAGCGTAGAGCTTCTTCCCTCAAGCAAGTCAACAACCTCAACTCCGCAAGCCTTTGCGCACTTATAAATAAAAGTAAAGCTGAAATCGGTCTCTCCTGCCTCAAGAAGCATATAATCCTCAACCGATACACCCGTGAGCTTTGCAAGCTCCTCAGGGGTATATCCCTTTGCCTCGCGCAGATCCTTAATTCTGCCTGCGACTTCCTTCAAACTGTAATCCATCGTTTTGTCTCCTTTCGCCTATGACATTTTTGGGTAATGGTTACTATTTGAATAAAACAAAAAACTCGTCTCAAAAGAAAATCCTTGAGACGAGTTAAACAACCCGCGGTACCACTCAAATTACGAAGATTTTATTTCTTCGTCACTTTCCGAGCTCATATAAGCCCTTTGCCTTCACGCAGCAATACGGAAGGAGTCTACTAAGCAACGTATGCCGTTCGGTCCTTCGACTCAGAAGGGATAGGTCATAAGGAAAATCCTGCCATTGTCTCGCAGCAACCGACAACTCTCTGTAAGCATCACTTTCCGACCCTCTTCATCACAGTCGTTCTTTGTGATATTCAAATTTACAAACAGATTATAACACTGTTTTTTTTATTTGTCAATAGCTTTTAAAAAATTTAAACTCAAAATTTAATATATATAATATAATACGGTAAACTTTTTGATATTAAAATCAATTTATCAACCGCGCTCCTCAAAGCTCACAGCTCCAACCTCGGATTTGAGGTTTCTTGACATAAGTCGCTGTATCACGTTGGAAACGTCTACACCGCCCGAAACGATATCATCCACCGCCTCGATAATCGGCATCTGAACCTCATACTTTCTCGCAAGCTTTATAGCCGCAGGAAGAGCGTTCAAGCCCTCAACAACCATTCCTATCTGCGCCGTAGCCTCTTCCACGGGCACACCTTTGCCAAGCAGAATTCCGCAACGGAAATTTCGGCTGTGCATACTCGTTGCGGTAACTATGAGATCACCGATTCCTGCAAGACCGCCAAAGGTCTGCTCTCTGCATCCCATTGCCGCGCCAAGTCGGGATATTTCTGCAATTCCTCTCGTTATAAGAGCCGCCTTTGCATTATCTCCGCATCCGAGTCCCATAGCAACGCCACACGCAAGCGCAATAATATTCTTCGTTGCTCCGCAAAGCTCAACGCCAAGAAGGTCGTCATTAGTATAAACTCGCATACACTGCGTATTAAATACGCTCTGAACGTACTCTGCAGATCGAATATCCTTACTTGCCGAAACTATTGTCGTTGGAAGATCCTTTACTACCTCCTCTGCATGAGTAGGTCCTGAGAGAGCAACTATATTAACAGAAGGATTCTTTATCTCCTCTGCAATTATCTCCGTCATAGTGTAAAGTGTTTCCTCTTCTATTCCCTTAGCTACGTCAACTATTATCTGACCCTCGCTTATGTACTGAGAAGCCCTTCTTGCAGTTGCTCTCACAAAAGGAGACGGCACTGCAAACACTATAACCTCTTTTCCCTCGCAAGCAATCTTTATATCCTTTGTATACTCTATCTGACAAGGCAGATCTATCTCGGGCATATTAGGATGTCTTTTGGTGGAAGAAAGAAGATCGATCTCTTCTCCGAGCGCCGACCACACTGTGACGTTATGCCCTACGTTTGCGAGCATTCTTGCCAAAGCTATTCCCCACGTTCCTGCACCCAACACGCCAACGTTAATCTTTTCCGACATAAAAATTCTCCGTATCTCAATTATTAGTCTTTTTAAAAAACTATCAAACTACTTAATCTATTTTACATTTAACGATAGCCTCGGTCACATTCGTCAAAACGAGCTCTCCGTTTTGATTATATGCCTCTATCGTGATTTCTACAATTCCATTTTTCACGTTTCTTTTTACAAGATTCGTGATCTTCGCTTTTCCAAGCAAAACGTCATCGGCATAAACAGGCTTTATCCACTCTATCTTTGTAGACTTCCCTGCAAGAAGCGTATCCGAAAAGAAATTCACCTCAAGATATTTTGCCCATACCGACATAAACGACATCACCCCGGGAGCAATAAGTCCTCCAAAGGGTGTTCCCTTTGCATATTCCTCATCAGTATGCAATGGTATATTATCATAATCGCGTGCAAACGCTAACATTTTTTCTTTTTCAATAACTGCGGGAGCAATTTCCACCGACATCCCAATTTTTAAATCATCAAAATACATTTTCTTCTCCACTATAAAAAGCGTAACGCTAAAAAGCGATATCTCTATCATAGTATACCAAAATAACGCCATTAAAATTCATAACCACCGACTTGTTGCGGTGGTTATGAATCGGTTATTTATCAATCAATTATTTATCAATCAATTAATTTCAACTATCCAGCCCTCAGGAGCCTCAAGTCTACCCATCTGAATACCGGTAAGAGTATCGTAAAGCTTCTTTGTGGTAGTACCCATCTCGGTCATACCGGAGGGGAAGCAGATTTCCTTGCCGTGATCAACGATCTTGCCTACAGGAGATATAACTGCCGCAGTTCCGCAAAGACCGCACTCGAGGAAGCTATCAAGCTCCTCCTTGTTTATAACTCTCTCCTCTGCGTTGAGTCCGAGATAATCACGGGCAACAACCATAAGAGAACGACGAGTGATGGAAGGAAGAATGCTATCAGACTTAGGAGTGATAACGCTGCCATCCTTGGTTACAAATATAATATTTGCTCCACCAGTCTCCTCGATAGTGGTGTGAGTTGCGGCATCAAGATATACGTTCTCATCGTATCCCTGATCGTGAGCGTCTACAATGTTGTAAAGGCTCATCGCGTAGTTAAGACCTGCCTTGATGTGACCGGTTCCGTGAGGAGCTGCGCGGTCAAGATCGGAAAGTCTCAACGTCAAGGGCTTAACACCACCCTTGAAGTAGGGTCCTACAGGAGTAACGAGAATACGGAACATATACTCGGTTGCGGGCTTAACACCGATAACTGCGTTGGTTCCCATTATGTAGGGTCTGATATAAAGAGTAGCTCCGGAGCCAAAAGGAGGAACGTATGCCGCATTTGCGGAAACAACCTTCTTAACAGCCTCGATGAACTTATCCTTAGGATATGCAGGCATTCTGAGTCTTATTGCCGAATCCTCAAGACGCTGAGCGTTGAGATCGGGGCGGAAGGTAACGATTCTGCCGTCCTCAGTAGTATATGCCTTAAGACCTTCAAAGCAGGTCTGAGCATACTGGAATACGCACGCACACTCGTTGAGTGTGATATTGTGGTTGGAGGTAAGCTCTCCGTCGTCCCATTTACCATCCTTGTAGTATGAAACGAAGCTGTAATCGGTTTCCATATAACCAAAACCGAGAGAAGCCCAATCTATATTTTTCTTTTCCATAGTTGTATCTCCTTAATTTTTATAATCCTTACCCAAGGTAAGAGCCTTATTGTTAAGCTCCTTAAGAGCAGCCTTCTTAGGCGGAACAAGCTTCTCTACAACCTCAGCAGCGCCCTCAAAGGAGAGCTCGGGATGATTCTCAAGAAGATGTCCGATGATGATCATATTAGCAAGATTGCCAAGGCCCTCATCCTTTGCCATCTGAGTCGCGGGGATATAGAATACCTCAACGTCATCTCTCTCTACCTTAGCGCCGATAAGAGAGGAATCTACGTATATCTGACCACCGGAAACCACGGAATCTACGTACTTCTCAAGAGAAGGAAGATTCATAGCGATGAGCACGTTGGGAGCAGTGATAATAGGAGATCCAACAGGGGTATCGGACAAAATGATATTACAGTTTGCCGTACCTCCGCGCATCTCGGGTCCGTAGGAAGGAAGCCAGGATACCTGAAGATCCTCTACGAGTCCCTTATAAGCAAGAAATTTACCGGAGAAAAGTATGCCCTGTCCTCCAAAGCCTGCTATGAGAATCTCTGTTGTTTTCATTTTGCATCTCCTCCGTTCTCGCTTCTATCCTTGAACACGCCAAGAGGATAATAAGGAAGCATATCGCTCTCTACCCACTCAAGCGCCTGCTTAGGTGTCATACCCCAGTTAGTAGGACAAGCGGAAAGAACCTCAACGAGAGAGAACCCCTTGCCTTCTATCTGGTTCTGGAAAGCCTTCTTTATTGCCTTCTTTGCATTTCTTACGTTCTTTACGTTGTTTACTGCAACACGGGTTATGTACTCGGGTCCCTCAAGAGTTGCGAGCATCTCACTAACTCTTATAGGCCAACCGCAGTGATTTACGTCACGTCCGTAAGGAGAGGTCTGAGTAACCTGACCGGGAAGACTTGTAGGAGCCATCTGACCACCTGTCATACCGTAAATAGCATTGTTTACGAAGATAACGGTGATGTTCTCGTTTCTTGCAGCCGAGTGAACTGTCTCAGCCATACCGATAGATGCAAGGTCTCCGTCACCCTGATAGGTGAAAACTACGTTGTCGGGACGGCAACGCTTAATTCCGGTTGCAACGGCGGGAGCTCTTCCGTGAGCAGCCTCGATCATATCACAGTTGAAATAATCATAAGCCATAACAGCGCATCCAACGGGAGCTACGCCGATGGTCTTTCCCTCTATTCCAAGCTCATCCATAACCTCAGCAACCAAACGGTGAATAATACCGTGAGGGCAACCGGGGCAGTAATGGAACGGAAGATCCGAAAGAGCCTTAGGTTTTTCAAATACTATTGCCATAATTAAAACTCTCCTTTCTCTGCTTTGGTTATAGCAGCAAGTACCTCATCGGGAGTAGGAATCATACCGCCGGTACGATTGCAAAGCGTTACGGGCTTCTTTGACTCGGTTGCCATTCTTACATCCTCGATCATCTGACCCATATTAAGCTCAACGGAGATAAAGCACTTAACCTTATCTGCAGCTGCTCTGAGAGGTGCTGTCGGGAAGGGCCAGAGTGTAATAGGACGGATAAGTCCAACCTTAATACCCTGCTCTCTTGCCTGAGCTACTGCATTCTTAGCCACACGGGAAGCGATACCGAACGCTACTACGCAGATCTCGGCATCCTCCATCATATATTCCTCCCACATAGCCTCGTTCTCTTCTACCTGCTTATATTTTTCAAAGCGCTCAAAGTTCTTCTTCTCAAGCTCATCAGGCTTAAGATAGAGAGAGTTTACTACGTTGTGAGGACGCTTGCACTCGGTTCCGGTGAGAGCCCAAGGCTTCTCGTATACGGTAGGCTCGGTATCCTCAAAAGTGATAGGCTCCATCATCTGACCTATCGTTCCGTCTGCGAGTATCATAGACGTCATAAGATATTTATCAGCGAGATCAAATCCCTTGATAGTAAGGCTTGCCATCTCCTGAACCGATGCGGGAGCGAGAACTATCATGCGGTAGTCTCCGTGTCCGCCGCCCTTGGTTGCCTGGAAATAGTCAGACTGAGAGGGCTGAATTCCTCCGAGTCCGGGGCCTCCGCGCTGTACGTTTACTACGAGTGCGGGAACGTCGGATCCTGCTATGTAGCTAAGACCCTCAGCCTTAAGAGAGATTCCGGGGCTGGAGGATGATGTCATAACACGCATACCTGCTGCAGCAGCTCCGTAAACCATATTAATAGATGCTACCTCACTCTCAGCCTGAAGAAATACGCCGCCGATCTTTGGCATCTTCTTTGCCATATAAGCCGCAATTTCGGTCTGAGGAGTGATGGGATATCCGAAATAGTGGCGGCAACCTGCTTTGATAGCAGCCTCAGCTATCGCCTCGTTGCCCTTCATTAAAATTCTTTCTGCCATAATCTTTTCCTCACTTTTCAACAGTTATTATGCAATCGGGACACATCGTAGCGCAGAATGCACAGCCTATACACTTGTCAGGCTCCTTCATAAACGCGGGAGAATATCCCTTATGATTAAGCTTATCCGAAGCTATTGCCAAGCAACCCTTAGGACAAGCATCGACACACAGGCCACAGCCCTTACACATGTCAGTGTTAAATGTTACTTTTGCCATTTGTATTCCTCCTAATTTAAGTACCGCTTAAAGCTTTTTTGAGCACAGCGTAATTAAAATATTTTTTTCTGTAATGAGAGGGGCAGCATCGGAATACCCGAAAGCTTTTCTGCCACGCTCTTCTCAACGGAGTGAAGCCATATCGGCAACCCCGTCCTCTCGCTCAGCTCCTGCGCAAACGCCATCGATTCAAGAACGACGTCCGCATCGGTCTCCGAGCCTATATTCGAGTTATTGACTATACAGTTGAATTTGATTCCCGACGCCACCTCGATCTCTCTCATGATCTCTATAGTGTCGCTCACAGTAGAGGTGAGAGGTCTGTAGCGATTGAGAACAAACGCCATTCGATAATCGCCCTCAGCCTTTATGGCATCGGCAAATCTACCGAGAGCATATGCTCCCCTGTCGTCACCGCCAATATCTATAACGCCAAAACAAGACTTATCCTGAACGAGGCGGTAGCTCTCCGCAGGAATTGCGGGAAGATCCACGTTACTGTTTGCGTACTGTGAGCAGATAAGGGTAATTCCGTTCTCCTCAAGCTCGCGCTCACTGTCCTTCGTTCTGAAATAGGGATTTACTATGTCAAGATCGGCGATACAAACCTTTTTCCCTTCCTTTGCAAGAAGCACTGCATAATTTACGGCAATATTGGTCTTGCCGCTTCCGTAATGCCCTGCAAAAAGAGTTAATCTTTTATGTTCCATATACACAATCTCTTTGCTTAGAGTAATTTTCTTATAATCTTTCCGCTTGTGGTCTTAGGCAAGCTCTCGCAGAATTTTACGATTCTCGGATACTTATAAGGAGCAGTACGAGACTTAACGTAGTTCTGAATCTCCTTCTTGAGCTCCTCTGTTCCCTCGCATCCGTTTACAAGAACTATGCTCGCCTTAACTACCTGTCCGCGTATCTCATCGGGAGCTGCGGAAATTCCACACTCAAGAACGTAAGGAAGCTCCATAATAACGTTTTCTATCTCGAACGGGCCTATTCTGTATCCCGAAGACTTGATAACGTCATCGGCGCGTCCAACGTACCAAAGGAATCCGTCCTCATCCTTCCAAGCAAGGTCGCCTGTGTGGTAGTAGCCCTCTCTCCAGGTATCCGCTGTAATTTCGGGACTGCCCTCGTAAGCATAAGCCAAGCCGCAAGGCAAACCGTTCGAAATATTTATACAGATCTCTCCGCTCTCACCAACGCCAACCTCTTCACCCTCAGGGCTGAGAAGATGAACGTCATAAAGAGGCACGGGTTTACCCATAGAGCCTATCTTGTAATTCTCACCTGCAAGATTTCCTATAATCAAGGTGCTCTCGGACTGACCGAAGCCCTCCATGATCTTAAGTCCCGTGTGCTTCTCGAACTGACGGAATACCTCGGGGTTAAGAGCCTCGCCCGCAGTAGATGCGTGCTCGATGCTCGAGAGATCGAATCTTGAGAGATCCTGCTTTATGAGCATTCTGTACATCGTAGGAGGTGCACAGAAGGTTGTAATATTATGCTTTTTAAATAAAGGAAGGATTTTTTCAGCATCAAAGCGATCAAAGTCGTATACGAATGTAGCCGCCTCACAGAGCCACTGTCCGTAAAGCTTACCCCACATAGCCTTTGCCCAACCGGTATCCGATATGGTGAAATGCAATCCCTCAGGGTCTACCTGATGCCAATACTTTGCGGTAATGAAGTGACCGAGCGGATACTTATAGCTGTGCGCCGCAATCTTCGGATATCCCGATGTTCCCGACGTAAAGAACATAAGCATCGGATCGCTTCCGCAAGGAGCATTCTCTGTACGTGTATAATGACTGCTGAATATACTGTATTCTTCATTAAAGTTATGCCATCCCTCGCGAGAGCCGCCGACCATAATCTTGTGCTCAAGACAGTCGCACTTAGCAGCTGCCGCATCAACCGCATTAGATACCTCTCCGTCTGCGGTACAAAGAATAGCCTTTACCTTACCTGCGCTGAATCTGTACTCAAAATCCTTTTCAAGAAGCTGATTCGGAGCAGGAATTGCAATCGCGCCCAATTTATGTAATGCAAGGATAGAGAACCAGAACTGATAGTGACGCTTGAGAACGAGCATCACACGGTCTCCCCTCTTTATGCCCAAGGACTTGAAATAGTTTGCCGCTCTTGCAGATTCCTTCTTCATGTCGCTAAAGGTAAATCTGTGCTCGGTTCCGTCCTCGCTGATATGAAGCATCGCAAGCTTCTCGGGCTTGCGAGTTCCAAGCTCGTCAACAACGTCAAACGCAAAGTTGAACTTTTCCTCGTTCTTAAAGGCGATCTTAGTAATAGTTCCATCCTTTTCTTCGGGAATAATGAAATCGTGATAAATTCTGCTCTGAGCGGAATCAGCCTTACGCTTATTCGACTCAAATACAGCCGCAGCCTTCTCGCCCTCTCTTGCCGCCTGGTTACGAAGAACTATTGCGTAGAAGGTACAATCCTCTCCGCCTACGGCTATCATTCCGTGAGGTGTTCCCGAATCGTAGTATATACTGTCACCTGCGTTAAGTATCTCTGTGTGATCACCGATCTGAATCTTCATTTGACCGCTGATAACTATATCACACTCCTGACCCTCGTGAGTTACGAGCTCTATCTTCTCGTTCTCTGCGCCGTCGTGATAATTAAGCTCCATATAGAGAGGAAGAGCTATACGGTTGCGGAATCCTGCCGCAAGGCTATAACCCACCATGTGATGAGCCTCTTCTATTTTCTGTCCCTCTCCACGTCTTGTCAATGCGTAGGATTGAAGCTTCGGGCTCTTACCCTCAAGGATATCTCCCATATCTACGCCAAAGATAAGCGCGCAGTGATAAAGGAAGGCTACGCTGAGATTCTTATTACCTGCCTCGCACTCCTCATAATCGCTCTCGCTTATTCCCATACGCTCTGCCATATCGGAAACGGTAAGACCCGTAACCAAACGGAGCTCACGTACTCTGTCGGCTATTTGCTTTAACTTATATTCCATAGTATCCATAGCTTTTTCCATCCTGCACCTAATATTTCTTTCCAAAAGTGCCTATCGCGTTGCCGCAATCTCTACTTTTTCACATAATATTTCATTATATAAAACTATTTTAACATTTATTTTGCGAAAAGTCAAATACTTTTTGACGAAATTTGTACAAACTTTCGTGAAAGTTTACATATTTTTTTGTGCACCATTGTTAATTATCAATAATTTTGTAGATTTCCACTTGACAAAAGCGCAAAATAATGGTTAAATATATTTGTTACATTCAAAAAAGAATGCCCATAATTAAAGACATTGACGGAAATATTACCCCTTATCAAAAAGCGTCAGAGAGTCGGCGGATGGTGTGAGCCGATGCGGATGATCAGGGTCTCTCCTTCCCGAGTCTGTCTCGTCAATACATCAGTTAGTAATGAGACACGGTAGCCCCCGTTACAGGGCGCGGCCCTTTTCTGGGGCTCTAAGGTGATCCCTCTCTCGGGGATAATCAGGGTGGTACCGCGAAAATTATTCGTCCCTGAGGTCGTCAGTCGATCTCAGGGATTTTTTATATTTATCTTTTACATTATTTTTACGCATCTGTTTGAAAGGAGTTTTCAAAAATGAAACAAATCGTAATCAGCGACGCAACTATGAAGCAGTGCTCTGAAGAGCTTCACCTCACCTTTAAGGAAAAGATCGAGCTTGCAAAGCTTCTCGACAAGCTTGGTGTAGATTTTATCGAGCTTGACAGCATTAAGGATTCGAGAATAGATACTCTACAGATCAAATCCATAGTTTCTGCGGTAAACGACAGCAGAATAGCCGTGGCTGTAGAGCTTAACAACTCCGAAAATATAGAAAAGACTTGGAATGCGCTCAAGGGCGCAAAGAGCCCTCGCCTTCAGGTATGCGCGGCTACAAGTCCCGTACAAATAGAATATCTCTTCCACAAAAAGCCCGAGGCGATGCTTGAGGCAATAAAGCGCACCGTAGCAGAGTGCAAGGCTCTCTGCCCCGACGTAGAATTTATTGCAGAGGACGCTACACGCAGTGAGTCGGCATTCCTCTCTGAGGCGATAAATGCGGCTATCGATGCAGGCGCTACAACTGTCACACTCTGTGATACTGCGGGCGCTATGCTTCCCTCCGAATTTGCAAAATTCATCCATACTCAATATGAAGTAACCCCCAAACTCTCAAATGTAACGCTTGGCGTTCGTTGCTCAAACGATATTGCAATGGCAGACGCTTGCTCGGTTATTGCTGTTGCAGAGGGCGCAGGACAGATAAGAGCGGCATCTCACACCACCGCAGAGGCGTATCTTCCCAACGTAGTTCGCATACTCACGGCAAAATCCGATATACTTTGCGCAACAGTTGGAATCAATACCACTCAGATGAGCAGAATCATCGCGCAGATAGGCAAGCTCTACCAGACCGGCAAGAGCGGTAGCTTTGCATCCAAGAGCGAAAGTGCAGATGAGGAGCTTTTCCTCACCGCACACGATACCGAGGCAGCCGTTGCAGCTGCTACGGCAAAGCTTGGATACGATCTCTCCGAGGATGATGCGCAGAAGGTATACGAGGCATTCAAGCAGATTGCCGACAAAAAAGAAAAAGTAAGCTTCAAGGAGCTTGACGCAATCGTTGCATCCTCTGCGATGCAGGTTCCATCGACCTACACGCTTGACACTTACGTTGTAACGTCGGGAAATACTATCTCTGCTACCGCGCACATCAAGCTCATCAAAAATGACGTAGCGGTTGAGGGAGTTTACATCGGTGACGGACCTATCGACGCAGCATTCCAGGCTATTGAAAAGATCACAGGATGCCACTACGAGCTGGATGACTTCCAGCTTCAGGCAGTTACAGAGGGCAGAGAGGCTATGGGGCAGACCTTAGTAAAGCTCCGCGCAGGAGGCAAGGTTTACTCGGGTAGCGGAATCTCTACCGATATCGTAGGCGCAGGAATCAAGGCTTATCTTTCCGCGCTCAACAAAATCGTTTACGAGGAGGAAGCAGAATGAAGCTCTCGTTTTCCACAAGAGGCTGGCCTAATCTTACGTTTGAGGAAATGCTCGACGTAGCCTCTGATATGGGCTTTGCGGGCGTTGAGGTATACAACCTCTCAAAGTTCAATCCTATGATGGATAAGGACGGTCCCTTTCACAAATACAACTTAGCCGCAACCGTTCGTCTGCTCAAGGACAGAGATATCTCCATTCCCTGCTTTGACACGTCTATTGATATTTCATCGGATGCAACCGCAGGAGCAACCTTAAAGAATCTTATCGAGATAGCAAAGGGCTCAAAGGTTCCCTACATCGTAGTTTGCGCGCTCACAGATAACGAGGATGCCGTATACTCAACGCTTTGCGAACTTCTTCCGGTAGCAACCGAGAGCAAGGTAAGCATTCTTATAAAGACCAGCGGAATCTACTCCGACACCGCAAGACTTCGCTCTATGCTCGACAGATTTGCAAGCGACAATCTTGCAGCTCTTTGGGACGTTTATCACCCCTACCGCGATCACGGTGAGTCGGGTGACGATACCATAAAGAATCTCGGCTCCTACGTTTGCCACGTTCATATGAGAGACTCCGACGATAACGGAAAATATCAGCTTATCGGCGAGGGTACTATGCCTATCGAGGACGTTATGAGAGCGCTCTCTTCCGTCAACTACGATGCATTCATCTCTCTTGAATGGAAGCCCGAATGGTTAAGCGATCTTAAGGATCCCGAGATCATCTTCCCCCATTTTGTAAACTTTATGTCTCGTTTTCATTCCACAAGGGATATGAAAAAGAGTCTTTACTTTAATCACGACGGTACAGGTCAGTATATCTGGAAAAAAGACGAGCTCATAGATCTCACCTTCTCGCAGGTGCTTGACAGAGTTGCCGACGAATTTCCCGATCAATATTGCTTCAAATACACGACCCTTGACTACACTCGAACCTATGCAGAATTCCACGAGGACGTAGACCGCTTTGCAAGAGCGCTCGTTTCTCTCGGTGTAAAGGCAGGCTCCAAGGTCGCTATCTGGGCTACAAACCTCCCCGCTTGGTATATAACCTTCTGGGCTACCACCAAGATCGGAGCTGTGCTCGTAACAGTTAACACGGCGTACAAGATACACGAGGCTGAATATCTGCTTCGCCAGTCCGATACTCACACCCTCGTTATGATCGAGGACTGTCTTGATTCGAACTACAAGGATATAATCAACACTCTCTGCCCCGAAATAAAGGACACCGTTCCCGGTGAACCTCTCCACGCCAAGAGGCTTCCCTTCCTCCGCAACGTAATCACCGTTGGATTTAAGCAGGAGGGCTGTCTCACCTTTGATGAGGCTATGGCTCGCTACAAGCTCGTGAGCCGTGAGCAGGTTGCAAGAATGGCTGCCGCTGTAAAGCCGAGCGACGTTTGCAACATGCAGTACACATCGGGTACAACCGGATTCCCCAAGGGCGTTATGCTTACTCACTACAACGTAGTAAACAACGGTAAGTGTATCGGTGACCGTATGGGGCTCTCGACAGCAGACCGAATGATGATTCAGGTTCCTATGTTCCACTGCTTCGGTATGACTCTCTCTATGACGTCATCCATGACTCACGGAACAACTATGTGTCCGATGCCCTACTTCTCTGCTAAGTCCTCGCTTGCTTGCATAAATCAAGAGAAGATCACCTGCTTTAACGGTGTTCCCACGATGTTTATTGCAATGTTCAACCATCCCAACTACCGCTCCACCGATTTCTCTCACATGAGAACGGGAATTATGGCAGGCGCGGGATGTCCTCCCGAGCTTATGAAGCGCGCGGCAAGACCCGATGAGATGAATATGACGGGTATCGTCAGCGTATACGGTCAGACCGAGTGCGCACCCGGAAACACGATGAGCTCCTGGACAGATTCCCTTGAGGTTCGTACAGAAACAGTTGGATACGCATTCCCCCACGTTAGATGTAAAATAATCGATCCCGAAACGGGGGACGAGGTAGGTCCCGGTGAAAACGGCGAGTTCTGCGCTAAGGGCTACAACACCATGAAGGGCTACTACAAAATGCCCGACTCCACAAAGGGTACTATCGATGAGGACGGATGGCTCCACTCCGGAGACCTTGCTTGCCGTGACGAATTTGGAAACTACAAGATCACGAGACGTCTTAAGGATATGATTATCCGTGGCGCCGGGAACATCTACCCCAAAGAGATAGAAGAGTTCATCTACACCCATCCTCAGGTTAAGGACGTTCAGGTAATCGGTGTTCCCGACAAGAAATACGGCGAGGAGATTATGGCTTGCATAATTCTTAAGGATGCCGCAACCGTTACCGTTGACGAGATGACGAACTACATCAAAGCAAGTATGGCTCGTCACAAGGTTCCCAAATATATAGAATTTGTGGACAGCTTCCCGATGAACGCCGCAGGAAAGATACTCAAATACAAGATGAGAGAGGATGCCGCAAAGCGTCTCGGACTCATTGGAGACGGCTCTGATACAGCATCTCCCGGAAAACAATAAAACTCAAAAAAGGTTCGGCATTGCCGAACCTTTTTGTTCAATCACTGATCGATATTCGGTTTTAAACCACATATGAAAGTTCAAGATCAATTCACATATTTTTCACTTTTTTTACATAAGTTATTGACAACGCCCTATCTGCGGTGTATAATTACTTATATCAAAATTATTATATTATAGGAGGAAATTATGTTCCCAAACATTCCAAAAAGAACAATTGCCATAATTCAGGTATGGGTAAGTTTGCTTTTGGTTGTATTGGCGTTGGTAATGAGCTTTTTGCCTATCGTCAAGATAAACACAGCAGGCGACTTCAAGGATAACCTGAATGAATTTCTCACCGAAGAGGGCGCTAACATCGATTTGGACGAAATTCCCGATGAGGTAAGTGTTACCGCTCCAAAGCTTATCTCCAGCATATTCTTCTTCACCGACATTGCTTCCGCCGTTATGAATGATAACGAGCCTATGGAATCTACCGATGACGGAAAATACTTCGATGAGCAATACTACAATAGTAACAACGACTACAACAGCTACAATGACAACAGATACAGCAGTTACGCCTATGACTATAACACCGGTTATAACAACGATTACAACAATGGTTATAACAACGACTATACATACGGCGAGGTAATTACCAATAACGAAGATAAAGTAGGCTCCAGCACCAACCAGGATATCGTTAAGATACTTGAGGATGAAGCTAACAGAGAAGATCTTATAACTGCATTTGCTTTCATAAGCGTTTTCAGCGATGACTTTAACGAAGAGTCTTCAAGCGATGATATTCTTTCCATGATATTCAACATGATGACCTCGATGATCTCGCTTATGTACATCTTGATAATGACCTTGATTTTACCGATAATTCTTCTCGTAAAGGCTATTATCACTTTGGTTGTTGCACTCAAGAATCTCAAGACACCCGAGAACGCAACCGCAAAGGTTAGCTCCAAGCTCACCGGCTTGCTCTCTATCCTCTTTATGATTATCCTCTTCCAGTGCGCACTTCCCCAGATAAGCTACGGCGCAGGCGCTATTGCAATGCTTATCATAACCATTACTTCCATCGTGTTGAATGCTGTTGCAGTAAGACTTCCTGCTTACCGCAAGGAGGATATGATGTACGCAAACATCGTTCAGGGAATCTCTCTTGTAGGTATCCTTGGATTCCTCTTGTTCTTCTTCAACCTTATCAAGACCGGAATATTGACAATGTTCCTCAAGGGACCGTTCTTCGTATTCGTTAGAGGATTCAAGGACGTTCTCAAATCAAATCCTACTGCTGAATCAAGCTATACGGTAGACGCAATTCTTATGATTCTCTACGTAGCATTCGCTATCGTAGCAGTTTCCTACATTGCTCAGGCTACTCGCCGCTTCTCACTTTCTGCAAAGGGTGGCGCGCACCTGCTTGCATATCCGATTCTCGCTCTTCCCGTATTCATTCTCCCCACAGTTATAATGTCAAGCCAGAACCTCAACGTAACCATTGCTGGTCAGGACGTTATCACTCCTTCTTCCTCTTTGATTCTCACCGATTCTCAGAACACTGCGTTGACCCTCGTTCTCGTAGGTATCATCGTTATGTTGCTCGCTGAGATTGCTTATATCGTTCTTCCCAAGATCCTTTGCAAGAACATGACCAAGGAAGAAAGATACCTCGTTCTCGCAGGAAAAGCTCCCGACCCCAACGCTCCCGTTGAAGCAGTTGCTGACGAGACCGTTGCTGACGAGAATGCTACAGCTGAGGAGGCACCCGCTGAGGAGGCTGCTACCACCGAGGAGGCTCCTGCTGAGGAGACCGCTGAGGAGGCTGCTCCCGCTGAGGAAGCTGCTGAAGAGGCTGCTCCCACTGAGGAAGCTGCTGAGGAAGCTGCTGAAGATACTCAGGCTGAGTAATTCAAGCAAACTAAAATTCAATATAAAAAATCCGTTGCAAAAATGCAACGGATTTTTTATTAAGTCGCACACAAAATGTGTAAATTACGAACGTTTGAATCGCCTATCCTCTCATTTACGGAATAGGCGTGTCCCTCAAGCTCTCTGCCCGAAAAGCAAGTTAAATTTTCTTTTTTCAATACGTCGATTATCTTTGAGGAAATATACTCTATTTCCTCTTTTTTTCTTTTCACCGAGTCCTCGGAATTATCGCTTGAAATCAGATACTCAAAGCGTGAACACAGCTCCGAGAGCACGTCTAAATCTCTAAGCGCTCTAAAACTCCATTTATAATAAGGCATATACACCTTATTTATAAGAAATACTGCGTGGATAGCGCTCTTTACAAATTCGAAAACAGCCATCTGAGCCGCAGCGCCGTCTCCGCGCAATATGCATCTTGAATAATTATACTGCCCTGCCTGCCCCATCAAAAGAAGCTCGCCTGCAAGCTTTTTGAGCCTCACGTCATTTGGAAGATACGAAAGTCTCTCGCGGATTTTTGTAAACTCTCCGCTTCCGTCAAAAAAGATACAACCGTTTGTTACCTCTGCTAAGGATTGCTCGGGAACAGTCATCCACTCGCCAAGAGAAAGATGTCCCGACTCGTTTCCCGTGCGCTCACGTAGAAAATCCGCAAGCCTTATAACTCCGTGTCTGTTTCCGCCAACCGGAGAGAGTGGCGGACGGCTTACTCCCATAAACTCGGATGGGAGCTTTGAATATGCCCTCTCAAGCGCAAATTCCGTCTTTCTGTCAACTATATCCTCATCGGGCAAGAATATGCAAAAACCTGCCTCAAAATCGTGATCCTTTGATATATCGTCATCAAAGCCAAAGCACTCGGAACCGCTACCGACAAGCCCTACCGACAAGAGCGGAAGCACGTCGGAAAACCTTTCCTCAAGCATAGGCATTCCGTGCGCCTCAAAGAACGCACGGGAAAGCTCAATTCCCTTCATATATCCTCCTTGCGCGACTAACAAGCTCGTTCTCAAAGAAGAACCAGCCGTAGTATCCAAACACCGATGCGCATTTCTCGCAAACAAAGGCATAATATCCGTCCTTTGGAGTGTGAGATTCAAGTATCTCCTGAGCGCGAGTCAAATATTCGTTTATTGTGCTCTCCGCATCAAGCAAACCGTATCTTTGCTCGGATGCCGTTGCCATATTAAGATAGGTTATAGCAACCTCCAAGTCGCCCTCCGAACTTTGACTCATCACACTTATAGCTTTATCATAAAGCTCTTGCGCTCTGTCAAACTCCTTCAGATCCACAAAGGCGAGCGCCATATTATTATAAAGACCGCCAAGGCGTGTATCGGCAGGCTCAAGCTCACGCTCGTAAATATCCTTTGCCTTATAGAAGAGCGGAATCGACTCCTCAGCTCTTCCAAACGCCTTATACACGGTTGCAACGTTGAGGTAGGTCGTAGCCGCACCTACCTGCATACCGATGCCCGACTCATCTATTCTCAAAAGAGCATTCTCTGCGCAAGAGAGCGCATCACTCTCCCTACCAAGCTTTCGATATAATCCCATAAGCTCGTTTGAGACAAGAAGCTCAACCTTAAGATCGTTATTACTCTTAGCCTCACCGAGCCAATAAAGCAGATGCCTCTCGGCAAGGGCGTAATCGTTTTTGTTCAAATATTCATCAAGCTTTGAAAGAATTCTGTCTATTGAAATACAAGCTCCAGCCATAGAACCTCCAAAAGCCGTTATAGCTTTACATTTTTATTAAAGAATACTTATAATTGTTATTCTCACACACAGCTCGCTCTCTTTGATGAGAGGTAAAGAGCAATATCTGCATATCCTGCTCTGCAAGAGAGGAAAGAAGCTCCATAGTCCTCTCAAGCCTTGTATCATCAAGCTGACAAAAGCTCTCGTCGAAGATAACAGGGGGGTACTCCTCCTCAAATATATGCATTATAAGCGCCATACGAAGAGAAAGATACGCCGCATCTCTCGTGCCTCCGCTGAGAAGCTCGGATCTGACTCCATATCCATCCTTGTCAAGCGAAACGCCAAGCTTTGAGTTTGTTCTGAGCATAGTATATTTCTTGTCGCTTATACGGCTCATAAGCTCGCTTGCAGACTTTGCGATGATGGGGGTTACGTTGCCTCTTATCGATGCGCTTGCATCCTCAAGAGTATTCATAGCAAGAACCAACGCATCAAAGAATGCTCTGTCCTTCTCAACCTTTTCCTCGAGCGTTGCAAGCTTATCTGCAATCGGCATAGGATCGGTAGCCTTAATTCTCAACGCAATGAGTTCATTCTGAAGCATCGTTATTCTGCTCTCGTAGGCATTTTTCTTTGCGGCAAGAAAACTTCTCGTGCGCTCTGCCTCTTCAACTGCCTCCGGTGTTGCCGATTCTATATCAACGGTTATCTCGGAGCGCAATTTTTCCTCATCGTAGCGAGAAAGAGACGTTCTCTCATTTTCGATCATACGCAGGAACGCATCCTCCTCACGAGAGAGTCTGTCGTATTCCTCAAGGAACGCATCAAGCCTTGATACCTCCTTGTCGATATTCTCGCAATTAGGCTCTGCTGTCTCTCCAAGAGTTAAGCTCAAAAGCTTGTGTGCATTAAGCTCTGCCGCCTCAAGAGCCTCCTCGGATACCTCAAGCTCTGCCTCAAGCTTTGCGTTTTTAGCCATATATTCACGCTTCTTTACAAGCTCGCTAAGACAGTCCTCCATCCTTGCCTCAAGCGTATCAGATGTAGCGCAGAACGAGGATGCCAGCGCCGCAAGCTCGGAAGCGCACTTTTTATTTGTCTTTGCCGACTTTGCAAAAAACACTACAGCGCCGCCAAGCGCGCATACGGCAAGCGCCGCCAGAATAATGCAACACAAAAGACCTACTGCAAGGAATCCCGCCACAGCGCCGATAGAAAGAGTTATCATTCCACCAATAAAGGCAAATCCCTTATTTCTTAAAGCGGTCGCCTTCTCTCGCATCCTCTTAAAGGGTGCAAGCATTTCCTGCGTTCCGTCATTATCCTCAACTATTTTTCCAAGCTCCGCCGCATCACTGTCAAATGCCGCAACGATCTCCGCCTTCTCGGATTCCTTATCACTCAAACGCTTCTCCGCCTTCTCAAGCTCCTTTGAGGCAATAGAAAGCTCCGCTATATGATTTCTCGTTGGGAAAAACTCGGTATTCAGCCCGTCCCTCACAAAATCTTCTATTATCGCAGTGATCTGCGGTATCTGCGCCTCTTTTTCCCTCAATGCCTGGAAACGACCCAAAACGCCTATTTTATTAAACTGAGCAACCAAGGCATCCTTGGTCTCAAGCTCGGCTCTCACCTCATTATACTCAGCCTTTATCTTGTCAAAGCTCTCGCTCTTGCCCTCGATTGCAAGACTCGCATTTCTTGCCTCGTCAAGCTTTATTCGATAAGCCTTTATACGGCTCTCGTCCTCATAAAGACTTCCACCCGCTTGATTTTTGTGCAGGTACGACGCTCTTATCGTATTGAGCTCCTTTAATATCGAAGCGGTATCAATGCTCTCGTCCGCGGTCGTAAGCATATTTGAAAGGCTCTGGGCCGTCTTCTCGCCGTTTATATCGGTAGAGCGCATCTGTCCTGTACAAGCAGTGCTCTCAAAGACCTCACGCGGAACACCAAGCAGATATTCACCGGGAGATTTCTCGGTTGCCACGCTCTCGCCTCTGTCAAGGTTTACAAAGGTTAATCTTTCGTTTCTCGCTCTATCGCTAAACGAGCGCTCTATGCGGTATTCCACACCTCCGTGAATAAGCGTAAGGCTTCCTGCCGCCGTTGCGGAGGAAAAGCTGAGCGAGCGCTCCCTTTCGGTATTGCTCTGAGTCTTTCTCTGAATTCCGTAGAGCATAAACTTTATAAAGAGAAGCACCGTAGATTTACCCGACTCATTCTCTCCGTAGATTACGTTAAGATTTCCGTCGGTCGAAAATTCTATTTTTCTATTTTTTATACCGCCAAATTCGGTTATATATAATTCTTTAATCTGCATACTTCCCTCCGCCTCAATTAATAACGTCAAAAACGTTATTTGAATCTATTGCCGCAAGGGCTATCTTCAGAGCAAGGATCGCCTGCTTTTTCTCGTTCGGGTCTGCCGAGGTGAGCTTTGGCAAAAGCGTACGGTAGACCTCGCCACGCAGAGTTACGTCCTTCTCAAGATATTTTCCGTCATACAGCGGAAGCGTAAGATCGATTATCTCAAGAAGCTCAAGCTCCATCTCCTCCGCTATCGTCTGCGCATCGTTTTTGAGAGCCTTTATAGCTTGCGCATCGGCATTTCCCGTAACGCTCAAGCGTAGATAGGAGTTTTGAGGAAAACATTTGGATTTTATAAAGCTTCGAGCCTTGTCGGAAAGAGCTATATCCCCGGCTCCTGCGTTCATAGTCTCTGCAAAAAATGCTCTTGATGAAAGAGTTATTCTTCTTGCCTCGCAGGATATCTCGTCAACGTCAACGACGTAAACACCTCCCTCGCCAAGCTCGTCAAAGCTTCTGCCCTCGGCAAAACCGCAATAGCGTATTCTTGCGTTTGAAGGCGCATCCTCGGGATTATGTATATGTCCGAGTGCAGAATATGCAAAACCGAATCTCATAAGCTCGGTATTGCTTATAGGCGCATATCTTGAGAGCGGAGACGATGTATCTGCATGCGCGCACAAGAGCTTAAGATATCCGTTATCCTCGGGCATTCTTGAGTTGAGCAAGGGATTCTCGTTCAACACGGATGACAAAAACGCATATCCTACCACTCTCACGCGAAGCTCGTCAAAGTCAAAGACCTGCAAGGATGCCGAATTGAAAATAAACAGATTCGGTATATTCTCCTTCTCGATCGTCGCATAAAAGGAATTTTCTCCATAGGAATCGTGATTTCCGGGGGAGATTACCACCGGAATTTCCGACTTTCTCACAAGAGATACAAAAAGCGCGCGTGTGTCGTTAGAAACAAAACGGCTGTCAAAAAGATCTCCCGCTATCAAAATCATCTGACATTTTTCGCAGGATGCACATTCAAAAATATTTTTGAGCAGAGCTCTGCCAAGCTCTCTGTATTTTTCCGCATCCCTTGCGCCAAATGATGAAAAGGCGCTGTCAAGATGCAGATCTCCCGTATGTAATATCCTCATCGTTCTCTCCGTAAATTTATTTTTCTAATGCCCGAAGGCTGCTCATAAGCTCGTCTGATGCCTCGTCTACGTCCTTAAGACTAAAATCAAGTCCCATATTCTCATATTTCTCAAGGCAAAGCTTGCGGAACGGCAAAAGCTCTATTTTCTCAATGCAAGAATATTTCTCCTTGAGATCAAAAAGTGCGCGAGCCGACTCACAGTTATCATTTAAGGTTGGAATTATGACTTGTCTTATCCAAGTCCTCTTTTGCATCTGCTCAAGTCTCTCCAAAAACAGATCAACAGTCTCCTTTTTCATTCCAACGTATTTTTCATAATCGCAAGAATCAGTATATTTATAGTCGAGTATAACAAGATCGGTCTTGTCCAAAAGGCGCTCGACCTGCTCGTTATATACACAACCGCTCGTGTCGAGCGCCGTATTTATCCCTGCAACCTTGCAAGCAGAAAAAAGCTCCTCTACAAACTCTGCCTGCATCAGAGGCTCTCCGCCCGATACGGTAAGTCCTCCGTTTTTGCCAAAATAATGACGGAGGCGCTCAATTTTTTTCATAAGCGCCTCTTTTGTCATTTCAGTTCCCGCACTAAAATCCCAGGTATCGGGATTATGACAGCAAGCGCATCTGAGCGGACATCCTTGCATAAAGACTACCGCCCGAATTCCGGGACCGTCAAGCGTGCCAAGACTCTGAAAGGAATGTATTTTTCCTGTCATAGCTTTACATCTTTTCGTGGAAGGTACGCATTATAACCTCCTTCTGCTGCTCACGAGAGAGCTTGCAGAAGTTTACTGCGTATCCAGACACTCTTATAGTAAGGTTTGGATATTCCTCGGGGTTCTCATAAGCCTTCATCAAAAGCTCGCGGTTCATAACGTTTACGTTCAAATGATGAGCGTTATTAAGGAAATATCCGTCGATTATCGAAACGAGATTATCAACTCTCTCGCTATCACTCTTTCCGAGCGCATCGGGAACTATCGAGAAGGTGTTGGATATACCGTCTCTCGCATTCGCATAAGAAAGCTTTGCTACCGAATTGAGTGACGCAAGCGCTCCGTTTTCCTCGCGGTTGTGCATCGGGTTTGCTCCGGGAGCAAAAGGTTCCTTCGCACGTCTTCCGTCGGGAGTAGCTCCGGTCTTCTTTCCGTATACTACGTTTGATGTGATAGTGAGCACTGAGAGCGTATGAATCGCATCTCTGTAGGTAGGCGTCTTGCGAAGCTCGCCTATTACGTTTGCAAGTATCTCCTGCGCTATCTCGTCAACTCTGTCGTCGTCGTTTCCGTATTTCGGGAAGTCTCCGACCGTCTCAAAATCAACTATATAGCCCTCTTCGTTTCTTATCGGCTTTACGCTTGCATACTTAATTGCAGAGAAAGAGTCGGCAAGCACCGAAAGTCCTGCCACACCAAACGCCATAAGGCGCTCTACGTCGGTATCGTGAAGAGCCATCTGTATCTTCTCATACGCATACTTATCGTGCATATAGTGTATGCAATTCATCGTGTTTACGTAGAGCTTGCAGAGCCACGAAAGGTAGCGATCAAATCTCTCCTTAACGCAAGCATAATCAAGCACCTCGTCTGCCATGGGAGCCTCCTGCGGACCGAGCTTTGTGCCGAATACGTTATCGTATCCGCCGTTGAGAGCCAAAAGCAAAAGCTTTGCAAGATTGGTTCTTGCGCCAAAGAACTGCATCTGCTTTCCAACCTTCATAGCCGAAACACAGCAAGCAATAGCATAATCGTCACCGTAGCTCAAGCGCATAAGATCATCGTTCTCATACTGAATGGAATCGGTGTCGATAGATACCTTTGCGCAAAAGCGCTTAAAGCCCTCGGGAAGTCTGTTGCTCCAAAGCACAGTAAGATTAGGCTCGGGAGATTCGCCAAGAGTATACAAGGTATTAAGCATTCTAAAGGATGTCTTTGTAACGAGCGTTCTGTTGTTGTCGCTCATTCCGCCAATGCTCTCGGTTATCCACATAGGATCTCCGCCAAAGAGCTCGTTATATTCAGGCGTGCGAAGATGACGAGCCGTGCGAAGCTTAAGCACGAGATCGTCTATGATCTCCTGAGCCTCGCTCTCGGTGAGCACTCCTGCTGCAATATCACGCTCTATATAAATATCGAAAAAGGTTGAGCATCTGCCAAAGGACATAGCCGCCCCGTTCTGCTCCTTGTTTGCGGCAAGGTATCCAAAATAGGTCCACTGAACAGCCTCTCTTGCATTCTTTGCAGGAAGGCTTATATCAAAGCCGTAAAACCCTGCCATCTTCTTGAGCTTCTGCAAAAAGTCGATCTGGCTGTAAAGCTCCTCGGAGAGCTTTATGGTATTTACGTCCATATTACACTCGGAGAGCTTTTTCTTATCAAGCTTTTTCTGCTCGATAAGAACGTCCACGCCGTAAAGCGCAATTCTTCTATAATCTCCGATTATTCTTCCTCTGCCGTAGGCATCGGGAAGACCTGTGAGAAGACCGCAATGTCTTGCCGCCTTCATCTCATCACTGTAAACACGGAAAACTCCGTCGTTGTGAGTTGTACGGTAGGTAAAATACTGCTCTATCTCATCGGAGAGCTTGTATCCGTACGCCTCGCACGCGCTTCTCGCCATTCTTATTCCGCCAAAGGGGTTTACACCGCGCTTGAGCGGCTCGTCAGTCTGAAGACCCACGATAATCTCATTTTCCTTGTCTATATAACCTGCGGGATAGTTGCAAAGCGAGGATACCGTGGATACGTCGATAGAAAGAACACCGCCCTTCTCTCGCTCCTTTGCCTGAAGCTCCTTCAAGCGAACGTTGAGCGCCTCGGTTCTCTTTGTCGCCCCCACAAGGAAGGATGCGTCTCCCTCGTATGCGGTATAGTTCTTATTGATAAAATCTCTTACGTTAATGCGCTCCTGCCAATCACCCGCGCAAAATCCATTCCAAGCTTCAAAATACATATAAAAACCCTGCCTTTCTGTTTTCGTTTTGTCCCTGAAAAAAACAAAACACCTCCGATATTATCGGGGGTGCCCAGACGGTCGGCTCTAAGAAAGAATTACAAAAATTCTTCCGTTTTGGTGCACTGTGTTAATTCACTTTCCGCCAGCACCTCAACATAATTTATTATACCATACACTCAAAAAAAAGTCAATAATTTTATCGAAAAAGCATATAAATTATTGATGCCATTTTTTTCATTTTCGGAGGTTTTTATATGCTTCTTCCCATCCCCTATAACAGAATGCGAGCGGTCGATTACGCGCGCAAATGGGCGCTTATGCGCAACCCTCTTTTCTTTGATTTTACCGAGATCGGAGGCAACTGCACAAATTTCGTTTCTCAATGCATCTACGCAGGCGCGCCCGTGATGAATTACACTCAAACGTTCGGTTGGTATTACATCGACCAAAGCGATCGTGCCCCCGCCTGGAGCGGTGTTGACGAGCTTTACGATTTTCTCATCGGAGCGCCCGATTTTATTGCCAACAACGGAGGCTACGGTCCCTACGCCACCGATGCCCGCAACGCGGAGCGCATCGACGTCGGAGACGTGATACAGCTTGCGCGCGAGGACGGAACCTTCTACCACTCCTTGATAATCACAGGCTTTACCGACAACGACATCCTCGTCAGCGCACAGTCAAACGATGCTCTCGACAAGCCACTTTCGCAATATTCCTACGCATCCCTGCGAGCACTGCACATTGAGGGCGCTATGCTGTACTTTGATGATGAAAAGATATATAATGATTTTCTCAACGGAACTGCGATGTTTTAAATTTACCATACAAAAAATAAGGCTCGAAGATAACTCCGAGCTTTATTTTTATTCAAGACTTATGCATTCTGCCATTCTGCAGCCTTTTCTGCAGACATTCTCTTTATGTCCTCTTTAGCGTAGATTGACTCCTCGCCGCCGTTTACGTAAAGAAAATACTTACCGTTAGGCGTCTGATAAAGACGCTCCTCGTATCCCGCAGGATCGCCGAAACAACCAAAAGCGCGCTTTTCGATAAGAGTTGCGGTTTCTGTATCATACTCTACCTTGCAAATAACCTTTTTCATACCAGCGTGTCCTTTCTTTATAAATTATGTAATTATTATATCACATTCGAGACGCTATTGCAATATTTTTAAGAATATTTATTAAATAATATCATAATTTTTTCCAAAAAGCTCCTACGTATCACTTTTTTAGGAAAAATCCTCATCCAAAGCCTACAAAAATCTCCGCCAAATAATTTTCTAACTATTGAAAATTCCTTTTCACTGTGATATAATATATAAGATAACTATAATTTAACCACAAGGACGGTATAAATAATGAAACTTGGTATAGTAGGACTTCCTAACGTCGGAAAAAGTACTCTTTTTAACGCATTGACAAACGCAGGCGCAGAATCTGCAAACTACCCCTTCTGCACGATCGAGCCTAACGTCGGTGTCGTTACCGTTCCCGACAAGCGTCTTGATTATCTTGAAAAAATGTACGATTCGGAGAAATACACTCCCGCAGTTATAGAGTTCGTTGACATCGCAGGTCTCGTTAAGGGCGCATCCAAGGGCGAGGGCTTGGGCAACAAGTTCCTCTCTCACATCCGTGAGGTTGATGCTATTCTTCACGTTATCCGTTGCTTTGAGGATGAAAACATCATCCACGTTGACGGAAACATAAACTCCTTGCGCGATCTTGAAACCATTAACCTCGAGCTTATCTTTGCAGATATCGAGATGGTTGAGCGCAGAATCGACCGCACTAAGAAGGCTATGAAGGGTGACAAGACTCTTGCATCCGAGCTTGCCGTTTTTGAGAAGATCCACGCAGGTCTCTCCGACGGAAAGTGCGCTCGTGAATTGGATCTTGACGAGGACGAGCTCGCTGTTCTTTACGATACTCCCCTTCTCTCCTTGAAGCCCGTTATCTACGTTGCTAACGTGAGCGACCTTGAAGCAGGCAAAGAGCCCGAGGGAAATGCAAACTACGATGCTCTCAAGGCTCAGGCAGAAAAGGAGCACTCACAGATCATGTCTATCTGCGCTCAGCTTGAGGCAGAGATCGCAGAGCTTGACGATGAGGACAAGCAGGCATTCCTTGACGATCTTGGAATCGAGGAGAGCGGTCTTGACAGACTTATCAAGGCAAGCTATTCTCTCTTAGGTCTTATCTCCTATCTCACCGCAGGCCAGCAGGAGGTTCGAGCTTGGACCATAACCAAGGGCACCAAGGCTCCTCAGGCGGCAGGAAAGATTCACAGTGACTTCGAACGCGGATTCATTCGCGCAGAGGTAGTTTCCTTTGACGATCTTGAAAGACTTGGCAGTATGAACGCTGTCAAGGAGGCGGGTCTTTACCGCAGTGAAGGAAAAGAATACGTTATGCGTGACGGAGATATCGTTCTCTTCCGCTTCAACGTTTAATTTTCCAAGGAGCGCACCCTTATGAGAATGAGAAAGAAAAAGCACGGCGAGGAGCGTATAAACGCCTGCGCCGAGCTCAGAATTTGTGACCCCGAGGCTATGAAGAACGGCTTTGCGGACATCTTTCCGCAAGAGAAGCCTATACATATGGAGATCGGATGCGGCAAGGGTAAATTTGCCTGCGACATGGCAAAAAAATATACCGACGTAAATTTCATTGCCGTTGAGAAGGTTCCCGACGTTTGCTGTATCGCCCTTGAGAAGGCTATGACGCAAAAGGACGAGCGCGCTTGCGACAACCTCAGATTTATCATCGGAGACGCAAAAACGCTTGAGGAGACCGTTCCCGAGCACTCGCTTGAGTGCATATACCTCAATTTCAGCGATCCGTGGCCCAAGAAAGGACACGCTAAGCGCAGACTCACCTACCGCTCTTTTCTTGAGATCTACAAAAAGCTTCTCAAGGATGACGGAATACTTAAATTCAAGACCGACAATGCAGGACTCTTCGACTTTAGCCTTGAGGAATTCGAGGCTGTCGGTGCAACGATAGTTTGGCAGACTCGCAATCTCCACGCAAGTGAGATGGCAGAGGAAAACATTATGACAGAGTATGAAAAGAATTTCTCCGAGAAGGGCTTTGACATCTGCTCTGCTTGGGTAAAATTCAACTAAAAAATGAAAGGCGGTGCAACCTATGGAGCCATCGGGAATACTTATTATAAATAAGCCCGAGGGAATGACGTCCCACGACGTTGTAGGCAAGGTTCGCCGCCTTTTTTCTACGCGTCGAGTGGGACATACGGGAACTCTTGATCCTATGGCATCGGGCGTGCTCGTAATACTTATCGGACGCGCGGCAAAAGCGGCTGAATACATATCAAGCTCAAGGAAGGCTTACGTTGCTACTCTGCGTTTGGGTACGACCTACGATACGCAGGATATAACCGGCACACCGCTCAAGGTATGCAAAACTATTCCCTCCTCTGATGCGGTAATTTCTGCCGCCAACAAATTTTCGGGCGAGATTATGCAGATTCCCCCTATGTACAGCGCGCTAAAGGTAAACGGACAAAAGCTCTACGATCTCGCACGCAAAGGAATCGAGGTCGAACGCAAGCCCCGACCGATAACCGTTTTCTCAATATCGGCAGAGCCTACCGAATCCCCAATCGACTATAAACTCTCTGTTGAATGCTCCGCAGGCACCTATATCCGAACTCTTTGCGAGGATATTGGCAACGAGCTTGGCTGTGGCGGCGCTATGGCAACGCTCAAGCGCACTCTCGCAGGCGGATTCGACATAGAGCACTCATACACCTTAGAAGAGATAGAGGCGCTCACAGAAGAAAAACGCATATCTCTGTTACATCCCACAAAAGAGCTTTTCTGCGATCTTGAACAAATAAAACTTGCGCCCTTTTACGAGAGGCTCTCAAGAAACGGCTGTGAGATATATTTAAAGAAGATAGGACGTGATCTCCCTTTAGGCGAGCGTGTATGTCTTTGCACTCAAGAGGGAGAATTCTACGCCCTTGGTGAGGTCAAGGAATATGAAGCAGGAAAAGCAATAAAGATGATCAAGCTTTTTGATATTTAACAAAAATAAAAAGCGCAGACAGCAAACTCCAAAAAGAGTATTACGCCGTCTGCGCATTTTTTATATCTTGACATTACTTTCCTGCAGAAACCATTATCGCAAAAACAACTGCAAGAACAACGAACAAAATTGCAACAATAGTAGTTATAATACTAAGTCTCTTTTCTCTTGTCTTTCCCTTGTTCTTTGAGAAGAAGGACTCACCTGCACCTGCAATAGTTCCCGAAAGGCTCTTCTCCTTACCGGACTGAATAAGAACCAAAATAACGACTATAGCCGCCAAAACCATAAGTATTATACCGAGAGTTAACTCCATAACATCCTCCAAAATCGTCTTTATTTCTTTATTTTAAATTATTTGCACAATCAATAGCCTTGATATTATAACATAAAAAAAGAAAAAAAGCAATAGTATTTTTAGATTTTTTTAAAATTATTTGTTTTTCATAAAAAAGAGAGCTTCAAGCGCGAAGCTCTCTTTATAAATTCAATAACTTATTAACCTGCTACAGGTCCATCGTTGTTGGTAGAGTTGTTAGTCTCTGCTATCTCAAGGTAGCTGTAGAGAACGTATCCCTCTGCAGCCTCGGATGAGAATTTCTGATCTTTTGCTTCAACTGTGCCGTAAGAGCCCTTATCGTTCAATATGTTAAGCTTTCCTGCCTCAACTCTTATCTTTGCCCACATTTCATCCTTGGAAACCTCCAATACAGTTACCTCGGTACCGGGAGCAACCTGACCCTTCTCGGCTGCAATTTCAATAGTTACATCGTGGGGGTATCCTTTTGCCAAGGGGTACTCACGAAGTCTGTAGTTCTGAGGATCTGCTTTAAGCTTGGAAACAACAGGGGCAACAGTCTGATTCTCACCCTCACCGGTAACAATCTCCTGCTTGATGAAAGTAACGGTATCTATGTTAGACGTAATGAGCTGATTGGATACATAACCCTCGACCGTTTTGCCGTTTGTCTCATATGTTATTTTACTCCAGAATTCGCCTTTCCAAGTACGCTTAGCAGATGCGCCAAAGGGAATACTGCCGATAGCAGCAGTGGTGTTTGTTGCCTTCTTACTGGATTTTTCACGAATCGCCGCGCTGTGAAGAACGTAGATCGTATCGTTTACAACCTCTCCGTCGGTAGCGACGCCAGGTGTATCAGTATTGGTATTTCCACTCTCGTCGGTGGAAACTACCTCATTTCCACTCTCGTCGGTAACAACATTGCTGGAAGAATCATCAAAAATCATCTCGTATTGAGATTCGGTATTATTTGAACTTTCCTCCTCACATGCAGTAACCGCAACAGACGTAGCCATAATCAACGCAAGTAAAATAACAAGTGTTTTTTTCATTTTCCTTCTCCTTAAAAAATTCTCTATATTTAAAATTCTAATATTTTACAAAAGCAAAATCATGCGCAAAAAGCCTTACGCATAATCTTATATTTTATTATAACATACTACATTATCTCTGTCAAGAGAATTTATATTTTTTTTGCAAATTTTTTATTCGATTTTTCAGCACTCAAAAGCGCCGTTTTTCACCAAAATTTTTATCGCTTCGACAGCCGTTTTTATAGCCTTTTCGGTATCGTGCGCCTCGTCGCTCTCTCCATCAAGTCCTGCCAAAAATCTCTCTTGATTCCAGACCGACAAAAACACCGCTCCGGCTCTCACTCCAAGGCTTGCCGCAACAACGAAAAGCGTTGATGCCTCCATCTCGCTCGCAAGAACTCCAAGACGCTTCCACGCCTCCCATTTTTCGCAAAGCTCCGTTGCCGTAGGCATTCTGTTTGGAGAATGTTGACCGTAAAACGAATCCTTGCTCTGCACTACTCCTATATGATTTTCATAGCCGAGCTTTTTTGCGCCCTGCGCAAGCGCAAAAAGGACGTTTGGATCGGAAACTGCAGGAAAAATTGCAGGCGCATATTCCGCCGACGTTCCATCCTGACGAACAGCACCGTTTGCGATAACTACGTCACCCGAGCGCACGTCAAGAGATATCCCTCCGCAGGTGCCCACTCTTATAAAAGTATCGGCTCCGCAAGCGCAAAGCTCCTCAACTGCAATTGCGGTCGAAGGACCGCCAATTCCGGTCGAGCAGACCGTTACAAGCTCACCGCAAAGATATCCGTTCCAGATATTATATTCTCTATTCATTCCAACGTGGTAAGGGTTGTCAAGAAATGCCGCAATCTTCTCGCATCTTGCAGGATCTCCCGGCAAAATGCAATATTTACCGACCTCTCCCGCAGAAACGCCTATATGATATTGTTTTCCTTTAGTATCAAGCATAAAAACCTCCGGAATTTTTATCTGTATATAATAATTTTAACATATAAAATTAAAAAGTCAAGGTATATTTTCCCGATTTTATCAAACAATAACCTTAAATAATTAGCAGGAGCTGAAAATGCAAAATAAAATACTGAAATTCGACAATGCCGCAATAATTTCCGCCGCCTCCGTAGTGGGAAAATACGAGCAAGAGGGGCCTCTTGGAGAGTGCTTTGACATCACCGATCCCACCGACAAATTCGGAATGAACACCTGGGAGCAAGCCGAAAGTGAGATGCAACGCCTTGCCTTCAACACAGCCCTCTCAAAGCTCTCGGCAAGCGAGCGCTCGATAGATGCGCTGTTTGCGGGAGATCTTCTCAACCAATGCGTAGGCTCATCCTACGGTCTGCTTGATTTTGATATCCCCTATTTTGGACTCTACGGAGCCTGCTCTACCGCAGTTGAGGGAATATTGCTCGCCTCGGCTTGTGTATCGGCAGGATATTTTAGCCGCGCCGCCGCAGTGACATCCTCGCATTATTGCTCGGCTGAGCGACAGTACCGAACGCCTATCGAATACGGCGCACAACGCGCGCCCTATGCTCAATGGACTGTTACGGGCGCAGGCTCGTTTATTATCGGCGAGAGCGGAAAAATCAAGGTGTGTGAGGCGCTTCCCGGAACTGTAGTTGAAAAGGGCGTGACGGATGCATCAAATATGGGAGCGGCTATGGCGCCTGCTGCGGCTGATACCATCCTCAGATACTTTTCCGCCTCAGGCTTCTCCCCTCTTGATTTTGATATGATCGTCACGGGAGATCTTGGCGCAGAGGGAGGAGCTATTCTCTGTGAACTCCTATTCTCCGAGGGTCTTAATATAAAAGACATTTACGCCGACTGCGGAACGCTTATATACGATTGCAAGGCTCAGGACAAGCACGCAGGAGGCTCGGGATGCGGATGCTCTGCCGTGGTTCTTGCCTCGCATCTTCTCCCCTTGCTTGAATGCGGTGATCTTTCAAATATACTACTTATCGGCACAGGCGCTATGATGAGTCCGTCAAGTGTTCAGCAGGGTCTGCCGATTCCCGCAGTTGCTCACCTTCTTCGTCTTTCTTCACTGTAGACTTTATATCGAGGTCAAATTTATGGATCTTTTTTTGAAATTTCTTTTTGCTTTTCTGGTAGGCGGTAGCCTTTGCGTTATCGCTCAGATATTACTTGACAAGACCGCACTCACGCCTGCAAGAATTCTCGTATTCTTCGTCATTGCAGGCGTCATTCTCGGTGGATTTGGCTTATATGGAAAGCTTATCGAGTTTGCAGGTGCGGGAGCTACCACTCCACTATCAGGCTTTGGCAATCTTATTGCAGGGGGCGTGCGTGAGGCGGTCGACAAGCAAGGCCTGCTCGGAGCTCTCACGGGGTCTCTCTGCTCTGCCGCCGCAGGCATTTCAGCCGCTCTTATATTTGGCTTTTTGGCATCTCTTATATTCAAAGGGAAGCCGAAATAATAGCTTATCTTTGTTTTTTCAGGGGAGATTTTACTTTTCAACGAGCGCTCATCGCATCCGTTGATTTTATCTCCCCTGACAATTTTTATTGTACCGAAATTGTCGCACAACTCTTGCAAATCCCGAAACACTGTGATATAATAACAATAATATCATCTGTCGAAAAATGCAAAGGAGTGTATTATGTCATCCGAACCTAAAAAGTTAGCCATTCTGCGAATCTGGCAGATACTTCTTAAATACAGCGATTACGAGCATCCTCTGACCCAGGAGGACATTATAAAGCATCTTGAAAACGATTATGAAATCAAGATGGAGCGCAAGGCTATCGGAAAAAACATTTCCGACCTTCGCGAGGCGGGAATCGACATTGAATCCTGCCGTGCCGGAAGCTACATAGCGAGCCGTGATTTTGAGGACTCCGAGTTAAAGCTCCTTATCGACAGCGTGCTCCAAAGCAAGCACATAACTGCGCGACACTCAAAGGATTTAATTGAAAAGCTTTGCGGACTCTCGAATAAATACTTCCGCTCACAAGTTAAAAACATTTACTCCGTTGACGAGTGGAGCAAAACCGATAATCAGGCTATCTTCTACAACATAGACCTTATTAACGAGGCTATCGCAAGCGGAAAGCAGGTCGAATACGATTACAACAAATACGGCATCGATGCAAAGCTCCACAAGTCATCCTTTCAGCGCGTAAGCCCCTATCAGCTCATTCTTCACAACCAAAGATATTATCTTATGGCGTACAGCGACTATTGGAAGAATATGGCGTACCACCGCTTAGATCACATCTCCAATATGATCATCTCGGAAAAAGCCGCTGTGCCGATCACAAGCGTTAAGGGCTACGAAAACGGACTCGATTTTAAAAAGCTCTCCTCCGCTATGCCCTATATGTATTCCGATACACCGGAGCGCATCGAGTTTATCGCCAATGAAATAATAATTGACCAGATTGTCGATTGGTTTGGCAAGGACGTCAAGATGAGCGCAATACCCGAGATGCCCGGCAAGGTGAGAGTCGGAATCATAGCAAGCCCCAACGCTATGGAGCACTGGGCTATGCAATACGTAAACCACGTTGAGATAACCAAGCCCGAGAGCTTGAGAGAACGCATAAAAGAATCCTTAAACAATGCAATAAAAACCTATTCGGACGAAAAATAATAAAATATATTTTTTCTCAAAACGAGCTTTCCTGTCCGCAAAACGGTACACAAAAAATGATATAATCCTCTTGAAAGATAAATTCAGGAGGATTTTTTATGTTTTTTTATAAATTCGAGGGCAGACTTAAAGAAAATACGATAAGCGAAATTTGCGAGCACAGACCCGCTCTTATTCGAAGCATCTCATATTATACGAATGATTTTAACGTTAGCGACGATTTTTATATATTCGTCTCCGCGCTTGACAAGGATAGCGTAAGCATCGCTCTTATTACAAGAAATAACACGCCACCATACGATCACCTTAAAGATTATCTTAAGAACCTGCCCATCGAGGCTGAGGATTTTATCATCGATGAGATTACCATAGATACTATAAGCGATATGATCCACGCTGCCTCGAGTAACAAAATGATTTCAAAGCAACAGAAAATAGCTAATAAATTTGATATTGAAAAGGTATCAAGAGGAATCAACTTTGGAGAAAATTTTTGCGAAGAAATTTCTAGTAAGGAAGCTCTGCTTTCCTCTGTTGAGAAATACGCAATGGCAGAGACTCTTACGCCCGAGATCGAGCGCATATACGCAGGTGCAAAAAACATACACGCCTCGGGACATCCTGTACATTACATCGTTGAATGTGACGACCCCGACACAAGACGCGAGGTCTACAAATCGGTTTTGGACGCCTTGTATACCAATAACCGCCTCGAAAGCAAGAGATACGCTTTCTTAAACTTTAGTCCGAGTTCAAGCTATTCACCAATAGCATACAACGCACTGTATAAGCTCTGCTCCGGTGGAGCTATCGTTGTAAGATATATGAAAAACACACCCGATGATGAGTATGAATACGAAGATGAGGATTGCTCAATCGGCGAATACAAAATGATAGAAAACATCTGCCAAATGGCAAAGCTCTATCGCCACAGCGTGCTCACCGTCATCTGCCTGCCTCGAGGATGTGAAAAGCTCAAGAGCTCCTTCTACGAAAACTTAGGTACTATGTCCTTCATTGAAATAAAAGAGGATTTTATTAAAAATGAAAAGGCTACCGAGCTCCTTGCGAGTTTTGCAAAGGAAAACCACGTACGCGCAGACAAAAAGCTTTACGAAAGAATCCAAAGCGACGAGCCCTATCTTGTATCCGACCTTAGAATCATATTCGATGAATGGTATAACGAAAAGCTCAAAAACTCCATATACCCCCAGTATAAGGACGTTGCGGTCGCAAAAAGAAACGTTTCCAATGCAAAGCCCGTAGGCTCCGCATTTAAGGAGCTTGATGAAATGATAGGTCTTGGCGAGGCAAAGCAGGTTATCAAAAAGGCTATCAATTACTACAAAATGCAAGGGATCTACGAGGAAAAGGGCGTGAAGCGTGATAACCCCGCTATGCATATGATCTTCTCTGGCAATCCCGGAACTGCAAAGACCACGGTCGCTCGTCTCTTTGCCCGCATAATGCGTGAGAACAAGCTGCTCTCCAAGGGACATCTCGTTGAGGTTGGAAGAGCGGATCTCGTTGGAAAATTCGTGGGCTGGACCGCTAAAATAGTTAAGTCGAAATTCAAGGAAGCGCTCGGCGGTGTTCTCTTTATCGACGAGGCTTATTCTCTGGTTGATGAGCGTGGAGGATTGTACGGTGATGAGGCAATAAACACCATTGTTCAGGAGATGGAAAATCACCGCTCCGAGCTGGTGGTTATCTTTGCGGGCTATCCCGACAAGATGGAGCAATTCCTTGCTCAAAACCCCGGTTTGCGCTCAAGAATCGCATTTCACGTTCCCTTTGCAGATTACAACAGCGAGGAGCTTTGCAAAATTGCGGAGATGATGAGCAAGAAGAACGGAATGAAGATCGATGAGGATGCCTATATCAAGCTTGAAAAGTTGTTTGATAGCGCCAAGGAGCAGACCGATTTTGGAAACGGAAGATACGTCAGAAACATTTTCGAGCAAGCGAAAATGAACCAAGCGTCAAGATTGCTTCAGCGAGAGAATATTGATGACTTTACGACCGACGAGATAATTACGATAACCTCCGATGACATAATCGCGCCGCCCTCAGTGACAAAATTCGAAAAGAAGCGTATCGGCTTTTAACGGAGCAGATTATGATTATTAAGAATATATCCATCAAAAATCTCGGTTTCGCAGATCAGCTCTCGCTTGATTTTGACAATACCGTCAACACAATTAAAACGCGAGAGTCAAGCGAGATCGCTTTCGCCATCAAAGTTATATTAAACAACAAATCCGTACTCTGCCCGCCCCTCTTAAGGGTGGGCGCGGATACGGAAATTATGGCAGACGTGATCGCAGACGGCAAGCTATACCATATAAGCGCAACCTACGATCAAAGCGCAAAAAAACTATCCGTTTTGGCAAAAGATGAGAAAGGCGAGGACGTAACAAAGGAATATCTTTATATAAGCGAGCACTGCGAGGCGCAGGACAACGCGGAGATATTTAACGGAGACGAAAGAGACCACCATCTATCCTTGTGCAGATATATAAATGCAGAATATCTATACGTTCAAAGCGAGCTTAAGAAAAAAACACGCGGATACTCGTCGCTCAAAAGCTTTCGCTCACAGCTATTGCGCTTTTTTAAGAATTTTACGCCCGAGCCGCTTCGCTTGGGCAAGCAATACGAAATAATTTTAAAAAGAAACGGAATATACAACGTTCAGCACTCAAACAACAAAGGCGAGAAGGTATACCTCAGCGATTGCGAGCAGATGCTATTTAACTATCTATGCTTTTTGCGCACGGCAGAATTTTGGCGCGAATTTGAGGAGCTTCGCAATCTGCACGCAACCAAAAAGCCTATTTTGGTAAAGAATTTTTTAAACAGACTCGATGAATCCGTGGACGCTTCAAATCTAATAAAAAGAACGTCGGATCTTGGAAGGCAGGTAATAATATTAAATTAAAAGCAAAGCAACCACTATAATTTAAAAACTTGAAAATTTGAAAATATTTTTTAGGAGATTTACACTATGGGATACTTTTCCGAATTGGACATCACATTACAAGAAGAAAATCATTATGAATTCAAGGATCTGCTGATAGACCGCTACGAGGAATTAAAAAACAGATATTTTGAAATGTTGGATAACGATGCGCCCAGCTCCGGTGAGAACTTTTACAGCAAGAGCGAATACCTCTACTCCCCCATACAGCACTTTGATACTATTCGTGATATTTACAACGCTATGGAAATTATAAAGGAAGAGCTCAAGAGCAGATACGGCATAGAGATCGACAAAAAATTCTCCGAGGAGAAAAACAAAGAATCCGATTCGGAACAGCTCACTATGCTTGAAATAGTATTACTCCCGACGTGGTTCCAAACAGCCGCAGCATAACAAAAGCATAAAGAAAACCGCGGAAAATCCGCGGTTTTCTTTATATTATTCACCTGTGTAATTAAAGATTATCTGGCAAGACGAGGGAACATAGTAATTCCAACTGTCGCCCTTTTCAATAGCATTCCATTCAGCCTCGGTGCCGCGGAACTTAATACTCGTAAGGTTGGTGCAACAATCGAACGCATCCTCGCCTATAATCTTAACACAGTTACATATCGTCACACTCGTAAGTCCGGTGCAATCTCGAAACGCACCATTGCCTATACTCGTTACGCTATCTGGAATATCTATACTCGTAAGTCCGGTGCAACTTTCGAACGCACCATTGCCTATACTCTCAACACCGTTACCTATCGTCACACTCGTAAGTCCTTCGCAACCAGCAAACGCAATATCGCCTATACTCTTTACGCTATCGGGAATATCTATACTCGTAAGTGCGTTGCAATTAGCGAACGCAGCAGAGCCTATAATCGTTACGTTATCGGGAATAGCAAAGCTTGCATTTGTTTTTCCTATTGTATACTGTACAAGAGTCTTTCCATCTTTACTGTAAAGATTTCCGTCTATCGATTTATACGTATCATTATTCTCATCCACAGTAATACTCATAAGTTCGATGCAACCAGAGAACGCATAAGAGCCTATACTCTCAACACCGTTACCTATCGTCACACTCGTAAGGTCGTACCAATAAGCGAACGCCCTCTCGCCTATACTCTTTACGCTATCGGGAATATCTATACTCGTAAGTCCGGTGCAACCAGAGAACGCATAAGAGCCTATACTCTTTACGTTATCGGGAACATCTATACTCGTAAGTCCGGTGCAACGATAGAACGCATAATCGCCTATACTCTTTACGCTATCGGGGATATCTATACTCGTAAGTCCGTGGCAACCATAAAACGCATGATCGCCTATGCTCGTTCCTCCTGTTACAACAACAGTTTTAAGCGAAGTTGGAATATAATCATCATTAGCAGAATATGAAGAAGCTCCAAAAATATATCCAAAATGCGTATTACCTGGTCCATTCAACGTTGCCCCAACAAAAGGTATGGTTATACTCGTAAGTCTGCTACAGCCAGAGAACGCAGAACCGCCTATACTCTTTACGTTGTCGGGAATATCTATACTCGTAAGTCCGGTGCAACCAGAGAACACATAAGAGCCTATACTCTCAACACTGTTACCTATCGTCACACTCGTAAGTCCGGTGCACCAATAGAACGCATAAGAGCCTATACTCTCAACACCATTACCTATCGTAACACTCGTAAGTACATTACAATTTTCGAACACAGAATCGCCTATGCTCTTTACGCTATCGGGAATATCTATACTCGTAAGTCTGCTACAGCCAGAGAACGCAGAACCGCCTATGCTCTCAACTCCGTTACCTATCGTGACACTCGTAAGTCCGGTGCATTCACAGAACGCAAAAGAGCCTATACTCTCAACACCGTTACCTATCGTGACACTCGTAAGTCCGGTGCAATCAGAGAACGCAGAATCGCATATACTCTTTACGCTATAGGGGATATCTATATTCGTAAGATTGATGCAACCGCTGAACGCATATTTGCTTATACTCGTTACGCTATCGGGGATAGTTATAGACACAAGATTTGTCGCCTTTTTGAATGCCTCGGGCAAAATTTGAGTTACTGCCTTACCCTTGTGCTTTGAAGGAATAACTATATTATCAAGATATTTAGTGTTTCCTGCCATAACTCCATACGTATCATCGGGAAGAAGATAAAAATCAAGTCCGTCAGTACCCTCTTCTTCATTTGGAATCTCTTCCTCATCCGAATCGGTTTCTCCCTGTATGATCTGAACCTTTCCAACCTTCTCAGACGTTCCGTCGGTATAGGTTATCCACAAATATCCATCGATTATCTCGGTTTTTGTGATTCCTCTGCCGTCGTTACCCGTCTCGCCATCCTCTCCGGTTGCCTTCACACCAAGAGATTCCCACGTAGCACCGCCATCATAAGAAACACACCAATAATTATTTTCATCTATCTTGAGCTTAGGCGTAATTGCATCACTACCCTTGTCGCCCTTATCACCTTTATCGCCCTTAGGTCCTTGAGGTCCGGTTTCGCCGGCTTCTCCTATATCTCCCTTATCACCTTTGTCACCTTTGTCGCCTTTGTCGCCTTTATCTCCTTTGTCACCTTTGTCACCCTTGTCGCCTTTATCTCCTTTGTCGCCGGTCTCTCCTGCCTCGCCTTTTTCTCCCTGCGCGCCGGTCTCTCCTGCCTCGCCTTTTTCTCCCTGCACGCCATTCTGAAGCTCCTCACAAGAAGCAAAAGCGGAGATTGCCATAACGGCAACTAAAAGCAATGCCATTGATTTCAAAAGCAATTTTTTCATACCTTTTTCTCCATTCAAAAGATTTTTATATATTACCACTAATTATATCACCGCTTGATGCTTTTTGCAATAGATTTGTTTGAAAATACATAAAGAAAAAAGCTGTCTTTCAGATGCATTTTGCGCTCGTCAAGACAGCTCTTATGTTGCTTTAATATTACTTTTTATCCTTTGAATGGCACGCGCCGTTCATTGCGCACCCGGAGCAAGAACCACACGAGCATTTGCCCTTTTTCTTATCTCTCACGATAGAGAAAACAGCGAGCGCTATGATTCCTGCAATTATTGCTATAACAGCCACCGTCAGCCACATCGTTTTTTCTCCTTTTCAAAATTTATTTTTTAACCTTTTTCTTATTTCTATCGGGTCGGAACAACAGATATCCGCCAAGCGCAAGCACCAAAGCCGCGCCAACGAGTCCCAACACGCTTGCCGTTGTGCTAACAACACCAAAACCTCCGACGAACAAAAGTCCGATCTGATATATAACAAGTGAGAATGCATACGCAAGCGCGCACTGATAGCCTATTGCAAAGAGAGTCCACTTTCCGTCGTTCATCTCTCTCTTGATAGCTCCGACAGCCGCAAAGCAGGGAGCGCAAAGGAGATTGAACACCAAGAAGGAAAATGCTGCAATAGCCGCTATCGCCTCTGTGGGGCCGAGCGCGCCCTTAAATGCGCCCCAAACCTCGGCTCCGTTCTCAGAGACCTCTGCCACACCGTAAAGAACGCCTATCGTAGCAACGATATTCTCCTTTGCGATAAGTCCGGTAATAACGGCAACTGCCGCCTGCCAGAAGCCAAATCCCAAGGGCACAAACAGATAGGAAAGCGGTCTTCCTATATATGCAAGCAAGGAATTGGATGCATCGCTGACAGCGCAGAACGTGCCGCCCTCGAATCCAAAATACTGCAAGAACCAAAGAACTATTGCGGAAATAAGTATAACCGTTCCCGCCTTTTTAATAAAGGACCACGCTCTCTCGCCAACGGTTCTGAGCATATTCTTCACTGTCGGCAGGTGATATGCGGGAAGCTCCATAACAAAGGGGGAAACGTCACCCTCAAAGCGCTTGAGCTTTTTGAGTATTATTCCCGACAAAACGACAGCCAAGATTCCAATAAAGAACGCGCTCACCGAGATAAGCGATGCCGAAAGCGCATCGTCACCAAAGATAACTCCCGAAATAAGAGCTATAACGGGAAGCTTTGCGCTACACGGAATAAAGCTCGTCGTAATTACCGTCATTCTTCTGTCACGAAGATTTTCTATCGTTCTGCTCGCCATAATTCCGGGAACGCTGCATCCCGTTCCTATAAGCATAGGAATAAAGGATTTTCCCGAAAGACCGAACTTTCTGAACACCTTATCCATAACGAATGCGATTCTCGACATATATCCGCAAGCCTCAAGGAATGCAAGGAATACGAACAAAATTATCATCTGCGGTACAAATCCGAGCACCGCTCCGACACCGCCAATTATTCCGTCCTGAATAAGCGAATAGAGCCACATAGGTACCGACGGCTCTCCGCTTGCATCAAGCAGAGCCATATCAAGAAGCTCCGGGATCGACACCCACCCCGACATAAATTCGGGAAGCGTTCCGTCTGCCGAGGCCGCCGAGAACGAGCCAAACAAGCCCTCGTTCATAAAGTCAACAGTAAACGCTCCGACAGAGCCTATCGAAACGAAATAAACGAAGAACATAATGAGCGCAAATATCGGAAGCGCAAGCCATCTGTTCGTTACGACGTTATCTATCTTATCCGAGGTCGAGAGTCTTCCTGCGCGCTTTCTCTTATAAACGCCCTCAAGCACCTTTGCAACGTAGAGATATCTCTCGTTTGTAATGATGCTCTCAGCATCGTCGTCAAGTCTCTTCTCCACCTCAACGATATCGTCCTCGATATGAGAGAGCGTTGCCTCATCAAGTCCTAACTGCTCGATAGCCTTCTCGTCACGCTCAAATATCTTTATTGCGTACCATCTCTGCATCTCGCGAGGCTGCTCGTGAACCGCCGCCTCCTCAATGTGCGCCAATGCGTGCTCAAGAAGTCCCGAGAAGATATGATCGGGATATGCATCCGCGCGGCGAGCCGCCTCAACGGCTGCATCCACGGTTTCCTCGATACCAACTCCCTTAAGCGCAGATATTTCAAACACGGGACAGCCAAGACGCGCAGAAAGCTTTTCGATATTTATCTTATCTCCCTGCTTGCGAAGAACATCTACCATATTTATCGCAACGACCACGGGGATTCCAAGCTCCATAAGCTGTGTTGTGAGATACAGATTTCGCTCGATATTCGTACCATCCACGATATTAAGTATTGCATCGGGGCGCTCGACTGCGAGATAGTTTCTTGCAACTACCTCCTCAAGCGTATAAGGAGAGAGGCTGTACACTCCGGGAAGATCGGTGACGATTATACCCTCGTATTTCTTAAGCTTTCCCTCCTTCTTCTCAACCGTAACTCCGGGCCAGTTTCCCACGGTCTGATTAAGTCCTGTGAGCACGTTGAAAAGAGTTGTTTTTCCGCAGTTCGGATTGCCCGCAAGAGCTATCCGCAAATTCTCTGCCATAAATTTTTCCTTACCCTTCTAAAAAATCGATTTCGGTTAGCCTCTGCTAACCGACAAAGCATAAAAGCACGGGGAGCCTCTCCCCTCGCATTTTTAACCCTTGATCTCCTCTATCTCGATCATATCCGCATCAGCCTTTCTGAGCGAGAGCGAATATCCTCTGACCTGGAGCTCCATCGGGTCACCAAGCGGTGCAAACTTTCGGACGTATATCTGCACGCCCTTAGTTATGCCCATATCCATGATCCTGCGCTTTATTGCGCCCTGACCGTGAAGCTTTACCACCTTCACCGTCTCTCCGACCTTGGCATCCTTTAAGGTTTTCATTCGGTTTCTCCTAAATTTAAATTCGAGTTAGCCTCTGCTAACTTAAGTTGATTATACACCAAAACTTTCCTTTTGTCAAGTAGTTTTCAAATTTTTTCAAAAAAATCTTGCTTTACAAAATCCAATTTCTGTGATATAATATAAAAAAGGACTGTTTTGTAAAGGAGGTATTCCCTATGCCAATTCAAGAATCGGGCGAGATGTATATAGAAAACATATATATGCTCACGCTCTCAAATGACAAGGTGCGCTCTATCGACGTATGCGAGCGTATGGGATACTCAAAGCCCAGCGTCAGCCGCGCTATCGGTATCCTTAAGAAAAACGGCTATATAAACGTGGATGCCTCGGGATATATTACTCTCACCGAAGAGGGCGTTTCCATAGCAAAGAAAATATACGAGCGCCACACGATTTTGACTCAGTTTTTGGAGAGCCTCGGTGTTCCTGCAGATATAGCCGCAACCGATGCCTGCAAGATCGAGCACACTATCAGCGACGTCTCGTTTGAAGCTATCAAAAGCTTCTCAAAAAAGAAATAACCACTTGTAATTTTCAACACAAAAATTTTAAAAATATTCGATTTTCTTATTGACATAAATCGACTTATATGCTAAAATATAAAGCGGAATCTCCACATGGGGATTCCCTTTTTCTGCGTCAAGACCGATCACGTAATTTATTTATATTATATATTGAAAGAGAGAAACCACTCAAATGTCAAAAAAGTTTGATATTTCAGATCTTATCGTTACCTCACTTAACGATATAAGAAAAGTTAATCTTCCTGCAGGCTCGCAGTATACCTCGAATGCATCCTGGTGCACACTCGTTATAAGAAAGTCGGGAAAGGCTATCTATAATTTCGCATCAAAGAGCTATACCTCAAGCGTAGACTCGGTAGTATTTATAGCAAAGGGCAGCGAATACGTCCTCTCTATCGAGGATGCCGGCAACTGCACTGTAATCGAGTTCGACGTAGCGCCCGAGCAGATGGCAGATCTTTTCCCAAACGGAGCTGTCGTTGAATATATGACGCTTGGAGATAAGAGCATCTTTAAAATAGCTAAGAATCTTCGTCAGTTCTACGGTCTTCGCGGCCCCGCATACTATTCAAAATGCTTCTCCGAGCTCTACTCATTGACAACGCAGATCTCAACCACTCACGCATTCAACTATTCGCTTGCGGGAAAATACGGAATCATACATAACTCGGTAAAATTCATAGAGGCAAACTATTTCCGTCAAGATCTCTACACCCCTATGCTCGCAGAGCTTTCGGGAATTGGCGAGACCTATTACAGAAACATCTTCCTTGCCGTTTTCAATATGCCCCCTGCGCACTACATTCAGCTTTACAGAGTTGGAAAGGCGAAGGAGCTTCTGCTCAACAGCGAGGCGACAATCGAGGAGATCGCAGTTGCGGTAGGCTTTGCAAACGCATCGTATTTTTGCAAGGTGTTCAAAAACCTTACCAATACGACTCCCTCCGAATTTGCGCAGAACTGTCGTTCTATCGGCTAAAAACTTTTATATAGAAAGATAACCCTTATGAAAATTCTTGCACTTGGAGACGTTGTTGGCAGAAATGCCGTAAGCTTTCTCTCCGACAATCTCTGGAACATACGAAAAAAATACGGAGCCGACCTCGTCGTTGTCAACGGTGAGAACGCCTCCGACGTATACGGAATAGACACCGAGGATGCAAAAGCCATTCTTATGGCGGGAGCCGACGTTATCACGCTCGGAAACCACGCATTCGGCAGAAAAAATATATTCACTCTGCTCTCGGACAGCGATTCGATAATTCGCCCCGCAAACTATCCCCCATTCACGCCGGGAAGCGGATACACCACGGTAAATATTTGCGGATGGCGCGTGCTCTGCATCAACGTATCGGGCACGGCATTTATGGATGCCCTTGCCTGCCCCTTTGCAACGGTCGATAAAATACTCGAGCGTGAAAAAGGAACCTACGATATAGCACTTATGGACGTTCACGCAGAATCCACCTCGGAAAAAATAGCTCTCGGCAGATACTTTGACGGAAGAATTCAAGTAATATTCGGAACGCACACCCACGTTCAAACGGCGGACGAGCAGATTTTGCCTAAGGGCAGCGGATATATCACCGATCTTGGAATGACGGGCCCTGTCAGTGGAATTATCGGAGCAGATGCCGCAACCGTTATTGAGCGATTCAGAACCAAAATATCCTCTCGCTTTACGGTAGCGAGCGGAGAGATACAAGCAACCGGTGCGATTTTTGACGTTGATATGACGGCAAAGAAAGTAATATCGGTCGAGCGTGTGAAATTTTAATATCGCGAGGATATTTATGGCAAAAGAACTTAACACCTACTCAACTGCGGCGCTCGCATATATAGGCGACTGCGCATTAGAGATCTGCACTCGAGAATATCTTGTTAAGGAAAAGGAATTTTCCTCCTCGGCAAAGCTTAATAAGGAGGCTCTCAGGTTTGTAAAGGCATCCTGCCAGGCAGAGGCTATGAAGAATATTCTCCCCCTGCTCACCGAGGAAGAAAATGACGTATTCCACAGAGGCAGAAATATGGGACACTCAAATACGCCAAAATCGGCAACCGTGGCTGAATACAGAAGTGCTACCGGAATGGAGGCGCTTTTCGGCTGGCTCCACTTAGCAGGTAAAAAAGAGCGCATAGACGAGCTTTTCCGCATAGCCTATGCGCTTGATAATAAAGAAATATAAATATAATATAAAAGAGGAAAACACTATGACAAATCCTATCATTAAGATTAACGTAAAGGGCATCGGCTCTATGACGGCAGAGCTCTACCCCGAGAAGGCACCTCTCACGGTTGCAAATTTTGTAAAGCTTGCAAAGGAAGGCTTCTATGAAGGACTCATCTTCCACAGAGTAATTGCAGGATTTATGATTCAGGGCGGAGGTTACACCGAGGATATGCAGGACACCGATTGCGACTCTATCCGCGGAGAGTTCAGAGCTAACGGATTCCCTATGAATGATATAAAGCACACTCGCGGCGTTCTTTCTATGGCTCGCACGAGCGATCCCAACTCTGCATCCTCGCAGTTCTTCGTAATGCACGAGAATTCTCCTCACCTTGACGGACAGTACGCGGCATTCGGAAAGCTCACTGACGGATTTGACGTTCTCGATGCAATAGCTGACACCGAAACCGGCAACTACGGCTGGTATATGCAGGACGTTCCCACTACGCCCATCGTTATCGAGAGCGTTGAGGTAATTGCCGAATAATCAATCTCAAAAATTCCGAATTAACTAAAAAGACCCCCGAGAGCGACACAAGGTCACTCTCGGGGGTCTTATGTTATTTCTTATTTCTTAAAGCACATAACCGACTCAACGTGTCCGCTTCTTGGGAACATATCCACCGGCTGAACGTCGCTTATACCGTATCCTCTTTCGATAAAGTATACCGCATCTCTCGCCAGAGTATCGGGTGAGCAAGAAACGTAAACCACCTTTTTAACGCCTATATCGGCAAGTGTATCAACAAGCTCCCTTGTACTTCCCTTTCTTGGCGGATCTATTATAACCACATCGGGAGCTACGCCCGAAAATGCAGAAAGAATTGTGTCCTTATCCGATGCGTCTCCGCAAACGAATTGCGCATTGACAATTCCGTTACGCTTTGCGTTCTCCCTTGCGCACTCAACAGCGCTCGGCTCTATCTCAATACCGCATATCTTCCCTGCGGCAGATGCCATAGAAAGTCCTATCGTTCCTGTTCCGCAGTATAGGTCGGCAATACTCTCGCCGCCCTTGAGATCTGCCATCTCACGAGCCTTTGTATACAAGAGCTCCGCTCCGTCTCGGTTGACCTGATAGAATGCCGCCGGTCTTATGAAAAATTCAAGTCCGCAGAGCACGTCACAGATTCCGTCTTTCCCGTAAAGCGTCTTATACTTCTCTCCCAAAACCACGTTCGTATCCTCGCAATTAAGGTTAAGAATAGTACTAACTATATTGGGAAATCTCTCTCTTATGCGCTCGACAAAAACGTCGCTATGTAAAAGCTCTTTTCCGTTTATAACAAGACAGAGCATTATCTCCCCCGTCTTTTCACCTATACGAAGATAGATATGTCGCAAAAGACCTCTGCCCGACTCCTCGTCATACACACTGTACGAAAGCTCGTCCGCAAGCTTACAAACAAGCTCCACTATCTCACAAAATATAGGATTTTGTATCGAGCAATTATCTATCGGCACGACGTTATGCGTTTTTGCCGCATAAAATCCGGCTCTCACTCTGCCCTTTATCTTAGTCAGCGGAAACATTCCCTTATTTCTGTAAGCGCGCTCACGCCCTGCTGATATTACCGGCAAAATCCTTGCCGAAACACCTGCCTTTATGAAGGCGTTTTCCACGTAGCTTTGCTTGAGGGATAATTCGTGCTCGTAGGTTATATGTCGGTAAACGCATCCTCCGCAGGAGAGCGGAGAGCTGCAAAAGCCTTCCTCCCGAAAGCTTGACGAAGATACCAGCTCCTCAAGCCTTGCTACAAGAAAGCTCTTGTTCACCTTTATAATTTTTGCCTTAACAACGTCTCCTGTTACCGCGCCTCGAACGAAAACAACTCTTCCGTCGATTCGTCCAACACCGTTTCCAAGATTATTGAGGTCGGTTATCTCGACCTCAACAACGTCATCCTTTTTTATATTATCAATCATTTACGTAAAATTCCTTGCCGTCCTCAAGGCGAAGGCAAGCAAGAGGCTCTCCAAATGCCGCACCGCAATCGATAATTATCGAGCCCTCACCGTAGAGTATCTTGCCCTTCTCTGCACCCTCGATAAGATACGTAGGCGTGTGTCCTGCAATAATCGTGACTCCCTCGATAAGCTCGTGCTTTATATCAATAGGCTCACTGATAAAATCCTCGGGCATATAATCGTCAAGAGGCAAGGAAGGATCGAAATCAACAATTCCTGCGTGTACCAAGAGATATTTCTTTCCCTTTATCTCAACCTCTTCGTAAAGCGACATATCCTCAAGATATTCAAGCACGCCCTCTCTCATATCCTTATCAAGCGCCTTGAAATCCTCCATAACCTTCTGTCCGCCATCCTGCATCCATACAGCCATCTCGGAAATAACATCTGCATCGGGGCGAGTTCCGTCGTTGAGCATCTCGTCAAGGCTCTTAAGCAATCTGACCGCACGAAAATCGTGATCTCCGACTATCGGTATTACGTTGAAGCGCATACTGAGATCGCAGAGAAGCTCGATAGACTGCTCTCCGTAATCAACTATATCGCCAAGGACGTACATAACGTCATCGTCCTTTAATTTTATCGTTTTCAAAAGCTTCTGAAATTTATCAAAAGAACCGTGAAGGTCTGAAACTACGTATGTCATAATATTTTCCTCCTTAAATTGCCTTTATTACGTTACTGCAATATACGTCACACTCAAGCGACGGATCTATCTCCAAAACGAACTCCTTGAGCACCGAGCACACGGGATCCTCTGTAAAGAAATGCCCTGCCTCAATAAGATTCATTCTCTGCACTCTCTGATCGGGCGCATCTGTCATCGAATGATAATCGAGTCTCCCGCTAACGAGAGTGTCAGCTCCCATACTCTTTGCCTCGCTCAAAAGATCTCCACCGCTGCCACCGACAACGGCAACACGCTTTACCGCAAGATTTGCATCGGAAAGAAGAACAAAGGGCGCATTCAACACCTCTTTTACCTTCTTTGCAAACTCCTCAGCACTCATCTCAGCATTGATGCTTCCAACTCTGCCAAGCGGCACTCCCTCGCAATATACGGGCTCTGTATCAGAAAGCCCCAAAAGCTCGGCAAGCTTATCGTTTACACCGCCAGAAACGGCATCAAGCCTTGTATGAAAGGACATAACCGATATTCCTGCCGCAGCAAGAGACAAAAGCTTTGCCGAGACGTATCCGTTATCGTCAAACGCCTTTATGCCCTTATATATAAGCGGATGATGCGACAGTATAAGATCGTACTTGTTTTGCTTTGCGTATTCAACGACCTCACCCGTAACGTCAAGAGCAACGAGAACACGGCTTACCTCATTATCTCCGCAAGGACAGCACATAAGTCCGTCGTTATCCCACTCGCACGAAAGAGCGCGAGGTATTCTTTGCTCAAGTCTCTCATAAAGCTTGCGTACCTTCATTTATATTTTCTCCTTATATTTCTCAATCAAATCAAAAAGCTCGGCATCCTCGCCACCGCAAAGCCCTGCCTTGCGCTTTCCCTCAAGACGAGCGCTCAAAATCGAGAGTTCTCTATCAAGAGCGGACACAAGAAGATCGTCGCCCCTCTCAAGATTCTTTCTTCCAAAAAAGAGCTCCAAACGATCAAAGCAACCTATCTCTCCTGTATATTCAGCCACAATCACCTGATATATCTTGCCATCGTCAACCATAGCCTCCTCAACGATTTCAAAACCGTTATCGAGAAGGTAGGCGCGCAATATCTCGGGATGCGTCATCGGCTGTAATACAAGTCTTGTCCTTTTATCCTTCAGCCATTCAGCTTTTGATATTATATTCACTATAAGCTCGCCCCCCATACCGAGAATAAAGACGGTATTCGGCGAGAATTCATCTATTTTGCAAAGTCCGTCCGAAAGAATGGGAATAATCGCATTACCGCACGAATATTCGCATATATTCCTTTTTGCTCTATCTATAGGACCCTGATTTATATCACTTACGACCGCTCCTCTTATTTTGCCTGCCTTATACATATATATCGGCAGATAAGCGTGATCGGTACCAACGTCGGCAACGAAATCGCCGTCTCTCACAAAGGAAGCGGCGCAAAGAAGCCTTTTACTAAGCTTTGGTAAATCCACTATGTACCCCTATCTGATTTATTGGGGAGGCAAGCCTCCCCAATAGATTAATTGTTTTCGCTCTCTAAAAATGCGTTTATCTTTGCGATAAGCTCGTCTGCATCTGTTCCGTGAACAGCGCACGCATCCTCGATGCTCTCGCCTCTTGCAGAGGGGCATCCGAGACAGTGCATACCGATCTCAAAAAAGAACTTAGCGGTAGCGGGCGCATAATCAAGAACGTCACCTATGATAGATTCCTTAGTTACCTTCATTTTTTCTGTCCTCCTTATTATAAAACAATTTATATACATATATAGTATAAGCAAAAGAGACCAAAAAGTCAAGAAAAAGCCTTGATTTTTTTTCAGTTTATGCTATAATATTTTTACAATTATCTTTTGTCAAAGAGATTTTATCTTATGCGTCAACATAACTCTGCGATTTTGGGAAAGGAGGATACCGTGTTAAAGCAAAAACTGGACAAAATTCTGTTTATTTCCAAAAGAGAGGCTATGCCTGCATGCTTTTCGCTCATCTGCGGATGGCTTGCAACGCTCGCCGCTTTCCTTATAAACGAGGCGATGATAAAGCCCGAAGAAGAAAAATTGAGCTACACCTCGGTAGCAACGAAAAGCGAAGAGATACTTGTCGACGGATATGCAGACTCCATGATACACAATCATCTGCTTTCGTTTATCTTATCTATCGCAATAATTTCCATAGTTCTCTTCTGTATAAACAAATTTTTATATAAAAAGACGCTTCTCATAGCACTTCCAGCAACCTTTCTGACGTATGGAGCCGTTGCTATATACAACGCAGGTGAATCGTCAAGTGAAAGAGCCTTTCCTGCCTTTGCATTCATAGTACTTGCGGCTCTGGTTATTCTGCTTTGCGCAAATTACGTCAAAAATCAAAGGCTTCCCATACCAAACAACGATGTATCTCCAAAGTGTGCGATAATCGTGCTGATAGTCGCATACGTTGCTTTTTCCGCAACGTATATATACCTTCTTTGGACAAAGACGGCAAGCTATTATTCACCCGGATTTGATATGGGCATCTTTGCACAGATGTTTGATAATATGACCGACGGAAGCCACTCTTTCCTGCCGATGGTCACCTGCGAGCGAAACGAGCTGCTATCACACTTTGCGGTGCATTTTTCACCAATACTTTATCTGCTCGCGCCATTCTGCTTTATATTCGATCCGCTGACAGTTATGATATTTGCGCAGATACTTATAGCATTCTGCGGTGTATTCCCGCTCTACCTTATCTGCCGTCAGCTAAAGCTGTCGTATATAAAGTCAACTATAATTTCTCTGCTCTATCTCCTCTACCCTGCAATGAGCAGCGGAGCTTGCTCGGAATTTCACGAAAACGTATTCCTCGCCCCCCTTATCCTCTGGACTCTCTATTTTTCACACAAGAGAGGAGCACTCAATACAATCCTTACGTTCGTATTCGCACTGCTCACTCTGATGGTAAAAGAGGATGCCGCTCTGTACGTAGGATTTATCGCACTGTTTATATTCTTCTCGCAAAGACAGCGACTTAAAGGCGTTGGAATGCTTGCAATGACGATATGCTATTTCTTGATCGCAACGCATATAATGGTTCAAATAGGACAAAGCGGAACGATGCTCAACGATAGATACGGCAACATCATCGGACAAAACGAGGGATATTCCTCCCTGCTCACAGCATTCTTTGCAAACCCTGCCTTATATGCAGCAGAGATGTTCTCTGCAGAAAAGCTCGTCTACGCATTGAATATGCTGCTTCCCCTTGCATTCCTTCCGCTCATCACAAGAAAGCCATCACGCTTTCTTCTCATAGCTCCATTCATTATAATAAATCTTGTTACCGGATGGCAGGATCAATACGATCTTGGATATCAGTATTCCTTTGGCTCAGGAGCGTTGCTCCTGTATCTTACGGCGCTAAACGTCGCAGATCTCAGCTTTGCTCCCGCGCTTATATGCAGGGATGAATCAAGCCTGCAAAAGTCGTCAGCCGAGGGCGAGCCTATCAACAATAAGGAAATCTCCGAGCCTATAAATCTCACGTTTGACAATGATGATGTATCTGATAAAAACGCTGAGAAAAAGATCTCCTCTAAAAACAAGCTTATTAACAATCTTACCGTCATAGCCCTTATCTTTGCTATCTTTGCATCGATATTTACTATGGCAGGACGTATGCCGGCACAGTCAAATTACGTAAAGATCTACAAAGAAAACACAGAAACCTATGATTTGATAGAAGAAACTCTCTCTAAAATTGACAGAAGCAAATCCGTATTAGCATCGTCAAAATATCTGACACATCTTTACGATGTCGATGAGCTATACAGTGTCACTTATGCAATATCGGGAGATATGGTGGTAAAGATAAACTACTTTACCGACATCGTAGTGCTTGATGCAAGAGAATCAGTCAAAAACATCGTCAGAAAATATCAGCGCTACCATTATACGGTAGTTGAAGAATATGAAAACGTTATAATTGTTCTTGAAAGGACCGAACAATCTCCCCCCGTAGGCCCTGCGGCAGAAGAATAACCAAATCAAAAAGCACAGCACCGCTATGATTATCTGTATGATAGTCATAGCGGTGCATTTTTTAACTTAGCACCTATCTCTCAATTATAACGAACGAGCTCTTTTCTGCCTCTTCGCTTATATCGTCAACCGATACGTTATATCTCTTTGCAAGATCAAAAGCGCTCTCATCCGTACCCTTAAAGCAAACGATAAACTGATTCTTTCCGGCGCTCACCGCCTCGCCAAAGCTTGCAACCGAAACAGCATCTATGTTCTGTGCACCAAAAGCAGACAGCGACATAGCAAGCTCGCTCTCAATCAGAAGATTTTCTCTGTCGCATCTTCCGCGTATATTCATAACAGTCACGCTTGCAATAAAGCTTTGAACACTCTCGTTACCCATCTCCGACTCATATTTAAACGGCTCTTCGAACTCACTTGAGCCTATCTTTCCGTCAGCACTATATATAACCTTATACTTTATCTTGCCCCTGAATACGTATCTTCCGTTCTCAAGCTCTGCAGAATCGCAGATAGCGCAACCCCACAAGTCGATTATCTTCGCATCGGAAGGAATACTTATCTCCTCGCAGGAAAGTCGCTCGGTCTGCGTCATATTCGCATTTTTATTTATCAACACTCTGGGCATCGAAAGCTTTTTATGCTCAACGTTGCATTCCTGCTTGGTTGAATAAAGATCTCTCGTATAGGAAAACTCCTTGTTCTGTGCAGAACAAACGTCGATAATGACAGCAACCTCTATCTTAGCCTTCCCCTCCTCTACAGACACGGAAAGCTCGTTTACAGAGCCGCCAACCTTGCAAAGAACAGCTCCGCCCGAGATATCAAGATCATCGACATCGATCTCGGCATCAAACGGAATCCTTCTCTGCACAATATCGATATTTTCTCCGTTCTCCAAAGCAAGAGATACCGACGTCTCGCCCGAAACTCTTACGACCTCACCGTCGATATAGGAATCTCCAAGGGCAATATTGGCATGAGAATATACTACTCTGCCCTCGGCTCCGATAAAATACTCATCCTCAAGCATAACCACGTCAGAGCTCTCACAGCTAACGTATGCGCATTCCGAGGTTTGCTGAAGTCTCTGTATGCTCGACATATCCTCAATACCTCGAGCCTCCTCAGCGCAAACCGTCTTTCCAAAGCAGATGACCGATGCGCGAATGCCTGCTCTGAGCTGAAGACGTCTTGGCGTGCTGATTCTCACGTTTGAATTTTCTCCCGACAAGGAGCAAACCACAGATACGCCCTCTCCCGCATCAAATCCGTTTTGATTATCAAACGGCAAGGAAAAGCTGTACTCTGCCGATATAGGCATACTGTAAAGCTTTCCGTCAGCTCCAACGTATATAAGCGTATAATCAACAGAACCGCTGAAATCAACCGAGCGAGCCCCAACGAATTTTGCGGGAGACATAATGTTCTCACGAAGAGCTATAACCTTTCTCACCTCGGAATAGCCCTCGGGAACACTTATGTCCTCGTTCACGTCGCAATTTACCACTCTCTCACAGATCGGCACTGAAATTATACTCTCAATAGCTCCGGTTTCCATATTATAATTCATTTTTTCACTCCTCTTATGTAATAAAAATTTTGTTTCTCACAAAAAATGTATGTCCCACTCTGCGATTTTATGACAAAATCTTTGACATAACGCAAAAAATATGATATAATATATTTTGTATGCAAAAATTTATGCAAAGGAGAGATAAAAATGGTAACGATAACAGACGTTCTGCCAAAAAGCCGCGCCGCAAAGGCAGGCATCGAGAAAAATGACATTCTGATCTCCATAAACGGACGTGAGATACGAGACGTGCTTGACTACCGCTTTTATCTTGCCGATGAAAACATAAGTATTTTAGTAAAACGAGGCGATAAGACCCTCGAATTCAAAATTGAAAAGCAGGAGTACGATGACATCGGTCTTGACTTTGAGACACCTCTTATGGACAAAAAGCACTCCTGTGAGAACAAATGTATATTCTGCTTTATCGATCAGCTTCCCAAGGGTATGAGAGAAACGCTTTACTTCAAGGACGACGATTCCCGCCTCTCCTTCCTCCACGGAAATTACGTAACACTCACCAATATGCACGATAGGGACATAGACCGAATAATCGAAATGCATATCTCGCCCGTGAACGTATCGGTGCATACAACGAATCCCGAGCTCAGATGCAAAATGATGCACAACAAACGCGCAGGTGACGTTCTCTCATATCTTAAGAGACTCTCTGATGCAGGTATTTCTCTTTGCTGTCAGATAGTGCTCTGCAAGGGCGTGAACGATAAGGACGAGCTTGACAGAACTCTGCACGATCTTATAAATCTCCACCCTGCGCTCCAGAGCGTTGCAATCGTTCCCGCAGGACTTACAAAGTTCCGTGACGGGCTCTATTCTCTTGAAACCTTTACCAAAGACGAGGCAAGAGCCGTTATCGCACAGATAAACGCATACGGCGACTGGTGCCTTAAAACCTTTGGCACAAGGCTCTTCTTCCCTGCGGATGAGTTCTACATCAAAGCAGAGCTCCCCTTGCCCTCTGACGAATTTTACGAGGACTACTCGCAGATAGAAAACGGCGTGGGAATGCTCACTGATATGCAAAGTTGCATCGACTTTGAGCTTGAGGATCTAACGCCCTATGAGGCGTTCTCGGGTAATAGACACGTATCTATCGCAACGGGATATGCGGCATACTCACACATATGCAATATTGCCGACAAGCTTATGAAGAGCTTTGACGGCTTAAATATAACGGTATACAAAATCAAAAACAACTTTTTCGGTGACACGATAACCGTGGCAGGACTTCTTACTGCAAAGGATATCTCTGAACAGCTGAAAGGTAAAGACCTTGGCGATGCGCTTCTCGTTCCGCAGACGGCTCTGCGAGCAGACGGAGAGGTATTCCTTGACGACGTATCTCCCGAGCAGCTATCCGAAATGCTCGGTGTAAAGATCGTTCCCTCAAGGGCGGATGCCTGCGAATTTATCGAAAAAGTTCTCGGACTTTAAAAGACATTTACGAAAGGTAGGGTAAAATAATGGCAAAACCTGTAGTTGCTATCGTCGGCAGACCTAACGTCGGCAAGAGCACCCTTTTTAACAAGCTTATAGGCGAGCGCCGCTCAATAGTTGAGGACACACCCGGCGTTACGCGTGACCGTATATACGGAGAAACCGAATGGTGTGGTAAAAAGCTTATAATCATCGACACGGGCGGAATCGAGCCTAAGACCGATGATATCATCTTAAAGCAGATGCGTTTTCAGGCGGAGGTCGCTATTGAGAGCGCAGACGTTATAATCTTTATGTGCGACGTCAGAACCGGTCTTACCGCAGATGACAGGGATATCGCTATTATGCTCAAAAAGAGCGGAAAACCGATAGTTCCCTGCATAAACAAGTGCGATAGCATAGGTGCGCTCCCCTTTGAATTCTACGAATTCTACGAGCTCGGCTTTGAGTGCGAGCCTATTGCAGTATCCTCTGTTCACGGAAGCGGAACGGGCGATCTTCTTGACGAAGTTCTCAAGGATCTTCCCGAAAATATCGGAGCGGACGAAGAGGACGACAGCATTAAGGTTGCCGTTATAGGCAAGCCTAACGCAGGAAAATCCTCTATCATCAACAAGATAATGGGACAGGAGCGCCTTATCGTTTCGGATATTGCAGGAACCACTCGTGATGCTGTCGATACACAGATAGTTATCGACGGTCAGAAATATACCTTTATCGATACTGCAGGTATCCGCCGTCAATCAAAGATAAACGACAAGATAGAAAAATACAGCGTTCTCAGAGCGCATATGGCAGTAGAGCGCGCCGACGTATGTCTTATTATGATAGATGCAGGCACGGGAATTACCGAGCAGGACGAAAAGATCGCAGGAATTGCGCATGAAGCAGGCAAGGCTTCTATCATCGTTGTAAATAAGTGGGATTCTATCGAAAAGGACACCTACACCACAAACAGATTCAACGAAAAGATAAGAACCGCTCTGGCTTATATGCCCTATGCTCCCATATCCTACGTTTCCGCTCTCACAGGACAGCGTATAAATACGCTCTTCGATCAGATAAAGCAGGTATACGCTCAGTCGAACACCCGAATCACTACAGGTATGCTCAACGAGGTTCTCGGCGAGGCAACGATGAGAGTTCAGCCTCCCTCCGATAAGGGCAGACGCCTCAAGATATACTATATGACACAGATATCCGTGGCGCCTCCCACATTCGTTATATTCTGTAACAACGTAGAGCTCTTCCATTTCTCGTATCAGAGATATATTGAAAACTGCTTGAGAGACACCTTTGGATTCTCGGGCACTCCCATTCGTCTTATCATACGAATGAAGGGAGACGACCATGACTAAGCTCAAAGGCGTTCTGTTCGACTTTAACGGCACACTCTTCTTTGACACGGACTGCCACGTAAAGGCATTTGAGCAGTATTATGCAAAAATGGGCATGGACGTTCCGAGCGCAGATTATATTATAAACAATCTCTTCGGCTTATCAAACGAGGCTATATACAAAGAATTTTTCAATCCCAACGCCACATCAGAGGAATGCCGTCAATTTGGCAGAGAAAAGGAAACGCTTTACTATCAAGCCTGCCTTAATCTGCCCAATGGAATGCAATATACCAAGGGAGTGTGCGATCTGCTGAGCTATCTTAAGGAGAACAACATTCCCTACTGTCTTGCAACAGGCGCAGGTATGGATAATATTACGTTTTACAACGAAAATATGAACCTTGCAAAATGGTTTGATCGCGAGCATATCGTTTGTGCCGACGATCCCGTGAAATGCAAGCCCGACCCTGCAATATACGAGTATGCCGCATCCAAAATCGGTCTTTCCGCCTCGGAATGTATCGTTTTTGAGGACGGCCCTCTCGGACTTATTGCCGCAAACAGAGCAAACGCAGGAGCGGCTATAGCTATATACGAGGAAGGTCTTTCCTCTCCGCTTATCAACGGAGCGAGAGCCGATGCCGTATACCACGATTTTTCTCAATGGAAAGAAATACTCGAAAAGTTCGGACTTTAATCTCTTTTTTAAGGAGGTATTAAAATATGTTTGTAGATAACGTAAAAATATACGTAAAAGCCGGAGACGGCGGAAACGGTGCCGTATCCTTCAGACGAGAGAAATACGTTTCTCACGGTGGCCCCGACGGCGGAGACGGCGGTAATGGCGGAAGCATCGTATTCCGTGTAGACCAAGGAACGAACACTCTGCTCGCCTTTCGCTATAAGCACAAATTCATAGCGCAGAACGGTGAGAACGGCAAGGGCGGAAAATTCCACGGAGCGACCGCCGACGATATGGTAATATTAGTTCCCCCCGGAACGATTCTCCGTGATGCAAAAACGCAGAAGATCATTCACGATATGACCGAGAATGACGGCGCAGACTTTATCTGCTGCAAGGGCGGAAAGGGCGGATTTGGAAACCGTCGCTTTGCAACGCCTACACGTCAAATTCCTATGTTTGCAAAGAGCGGAAGAAAGGGCGAGGAAAAGGAGCTTATTCTTGAGCTTAAGATGCTTGCCGACGTAGGACTTATAGGCTTCCCAAGCGTTGGAAAATCCTCTATTCTCGCTCGCATAAGCTCGGCAAAGCCAAAAATTGCCGACTATCATTTCACCACCCTCTCGCCAAACCTCGGTGTTGTTTCAACCGGTGAGGAGAGAGGATTCGTTGCCGCAGATATTCCCGGACTTATCGAGGGAGCGGCAGACGGCGCAGGACTCGGACACGCATTTTTGCGCCACGTTGACAGATGCAGACTTCTTTTGCACGTTGTTGACATATCCTGCTCGGAGTACAGAGATCCCATCGAGGATATAAAAACCATAAACAGCGAGCTTGAGAGATACAGCCCTGCTCTTGCTATGAGAGATCAGATAATCGTGGCTAACAAGGCAGATATTCTCGATACAGAGAGAGTTGATATTAACACCTTTGAGGAATTCGTAAAGGAAAACGGCTGGGAGCTTATCTACGTTTCAGCAGCTACGGGAAAAGGTCTTCCCGAGATGATAAAGCTTGCCGACAAGATGCTCGCAGAGCTTCCTCCGATGCTCGTATACGAGGCTGAATACGCACCCGAGGACGAATACGTCGGAGCATCCCGTGATACGACTATCACTCGCGAGAACGATATATTCTACGTTGAGGGAGAATGGCTCTACAACCTCGTGGGACAGGTTAATTTTGAGAATTACGAATCGCTCAATTTCTTCCAGCGAGTTCTCAAAAACAGCGGCGTGTTCGCACTCCTTGAGGAAAAAGGCTGCACCGACGGTATGACCGTATCGATCTACGGATTTGAATTCGATTACGTTAAGTAAGATGGATAAAGAATTACCGAAAAGGAAATCTACAAGATTAAAGAATTTCGATTATAGCTCCGCAGGTACGTATTTTGTAACAATATGTGTACAAGATAGAATGCATATATTATCTGAAATAAAAAAGGCAGACTTACCATACTGCGCACCCGAATTGACGGTAGGGGAGGGGCTTGCTCCTCCCGAAATCACAGTTACTCTAACATCTTGTGGCAAGGTTGCAAAAGAACAATTGCAATTGCTTGAAAAACGGTTTCCAAATATAAGCGTTGATGATTTCATTATAATGCCGGATCATATTCATATAATTATATTTTTAAATGAACAGGCGGGAGGAGCAAGCCCCTCCCCTACCCTAAATAACATAATTTGTGCGTTCAAATCTTTGACAACACGAATCTGTAAGCAACAATTTGGAATAGAAAAAATATTTCAACGCTCTTTTTTCGAACATATTATTCGTGATAAAACAGATTATAAAACGCGAAAAAAATACATATATGAAAATCCAATGCGTTGGTATTATAACAAGCAAGAATAATGTACGTTCAAAAAGAACCGCTTCACATCGAAGCGGTTCTTTTTTTAATTCATAAAACGCTAACACACCTACCCCTCATAGCATAAACTAAAAATAGCAGACCTTAGTCTGCGAATACGAAGAAAGGTTATATGCTGATGTTAAATAACGACAATATGATAAAAGACTCGTGCAGCGCGTCCGAGCTGCAAAGGATCCTCAGCGGATGCGGCAACCGCCCTGCCGCAAACCTCGACCTTCCAACCTGCGAAAACAAGCAAGGCAATTGGGGCATTATGGGATATCCCTTAGCCTCGGTCTATGCTCCGATTCAAGAATTCGACAAGCTCTACGATCTTGATAAGGGCTTCGTTGCAGGCACGATATTCTCGGAGCTCGACCTTCCGTTTATGGGAAGATCCTTGAAATATAACAAATCGACGGGAGGATGCTATGATAAATAACCGTATGTCAAGAATGCGTCAGACGCTCTATAATCCCGAGGGCGGAAATATGGGTCAGATGCCTCAAAATCCCATAAAGCCTAACAACAACGTAAAGGCTATGCAAAAAAAGCTGCAAAAGGTAAGCTTTGCGCTCGTAGAGCTTGTGCTCTACCTCGATGCTTATCCAAATTGCGAGAAGGCAAAGAAATATTACAAAGAGCTTCTTGCGGAGAGAGATGCTCTCATTCAGGCTCTTTCAAGCGCAGGATTCCCGATGTCCGCTATGAACGTTCACAACGGCGAGTGGGTGTGGACTAACGGCCCGTGGCCGTGGGAATACGAAGCAAACGTTTAAGGAGGAGCTTATATGTGGTTTTATGAAAAGCAATTACAGTACCCCGTAAAAATAAAAAATCCGAGCCCTAAGCTCGCAAGCATCATTATCTCACAGCTCGGTGGACCCGATGGTGAACTCGGAGCATCGATGAGATACCTGCATCAGAGATATTCCTGCCCCTACGACAAGGTAACGGGAATCCTTACGGACGTGGGAAGCGAGGAGCTCGGGCATCTTGAGATGGTAGCCGCCATCATCCATCAGCTCACAAAGAATCTCACACTTGAGCAGATCGACGGCACACCGTTTGCCGCATATTTCGTGGATCACACGACGGGAGCCTATCCCGTAGCGGCATCGGGTGTTCCCTTTGATATGAAATACGTCGGAGTCAAGGGCGATATCCTCACCGACCTCAACGAGGACCTGGCGGCAGAACAAAAAGCTCGCACGACCTACGACAACATTCTTCGTCTTTCCGACGACCCCGACGTAAACGACGTAATAAAATTCCTCCGCGCGCGAGAGATAGTTCACTATCAGCGCTTCGCCGATGCTATTCGCATAGCGCAGGATAATCTCGACTCAAAAAATTTCTATGCAATAAATCCAAGCTTCGATTACAAGAAAAACAACTGTAACAAATAAGATTTAAATTTTAGCTGTCCCTTTCCCTTTTAATCTAACACCTATCAGTTCTATTCTATATTTTTCGTCATATACTTTAACGTAAATAAATATTGAAAAGAATATTCGTCGAATTTCTACAAATTTTACTCATTTGTAAAATTTTATACAAAACCGCATTGACATTATGAATAAATTGTGATATAATTGTAATGCATAAATGAAATATTCATTTAATGTGAATAAATTTCCGTTTTTGCGGAAAATCTACGAAAGGAGTTACGAACATGGGAAAGGGACAGTCTATCGCAGGATTGGTCCTCGGTATCGTGGGTATCGTTTTCGCATTTGGTCCTATTAGTGCATGGCTTTGCGTAATCGCTCTCCCTGTTGCTATCGTTGGATTGGTTCTCTCTGTAGTTGGTGGAAAGAAGCTTAAGGCAAACGGACAGCCCGCTGGTATTGCTACCGCTGGTCTTGTTATCGGTATTATTGCCGTAGTATTCGCTGCTATCTCCTTCTTTACTTGTGGTCTTTGCGTTATCTGTGTTGCTAGCGCCGGAGATGCTCTTGAGGATGCAGCAAAGAGCCTTGCTAAATAATGCACAAGTACTTACAAACAGACCTATTGAACGTTTTCGTTTTAAATGGGTCTGTTTTGTATTAAAGTTCACATTCAAGGATAATTTTCATGAGTATTAAAATATTTAATTTAGATATTCCGCTTTACGGACTTTTATTTTACATAGGTGTTGCCTTTGCGGCGGCGGTTGCGGTTCTCATCTGCAAAAAAAAGCAAATCGTCATTTTTGACATGGTCTGCTCCGCAATCTACACAATGATAGGAGCAATCGTCGGAGCAAAGCTTCTCTTCTTGGTAGTTTCTCTCCCCGACATAATCGAAATGTTCCGCATATATCCTGCCGAGGACGTACTCTTCTCCATAATCAAAGGGGGATTCGTATTCTACGGAGGACTCATCGGAGGAGCTCTCGGTCTCCTTATTTACATAAAGCAATTCAAGCTTAAGCTTGAGCCCTTTGTCGAAGTATTCGCAGTCGTTGTTCCCTTAGGACATGCATTCGGACGTGTTGGGTGCTTCTTTGCAGGATGCTGCTATGGAATGGAATATGACGGACCTCTCAGCCACACCTACACGGTAACGGCAGGATCTACGCCTCTTGGCGTTCCGCTTCTTCCCATTCAGCTCATTGAAACGACCTGCCTCTTGATACTCTTTGGCGCTTTGATGATAGCCTTTTTCAAGGGTAAAAACCGTCCGTTCCTCTGCGCCAAGATTTACGCTATCAGCTATGCAACTATACGCTTCACCCTGGAGTTCTTCAGAGGTGACAAAGAAAGAGGCGTTGCGCTCTTCTCCACGTCACAATGGATAAGCATCGGAATCATCGTTCTTGTAGCCACACTTTGGATAGTCAGCGAAAAGCGCAAGAAAAAAGCTTCTCTCGAATCTGCAGAAAGCACCGAATCTGCAGAGATCACAGAAGAGTCATGACCACCAGCCGTGCTGGTGGCTTGCACAAGCCCCCTATAGGCTCGTCGAATGATCCGCCACTTGCGGAAGTTGCCCCACTGCCACAGATGTGACAACTATCCTTTAGCCTCCCTTGTGTAAAGGGAGGTGGCCCGGCTTCCCGTGACGGAGGGATTGTTTTTTCTGATTTTTCACGAGTACAACCCCTCAGTCAGCTGCGCTGACAGCTCCCCTTACACAGGGGAGCCTTCCGCTGCAGCGGAAACTGTGCAAAGCTAAAGCTTTTTGGAACCCCTAGCAGTGCTGGTGGTTTTCTATATACAATAAAATGCAAACAAAAAAGGCGACTGAGTCGCCTTTTTTGTTTGCATTTATGCTGCCATTAATTCCTCTGCCTCGGCATTAACGTAGCCCTCGGTAAAGGTTATTCTGTTATCAACCTCGGCATACTTATCGCCAATAACTCCGCCAAGATTTTCAACTATATATTTCTCAAGAACCTCAACGTCAAGCGTGCCCTCATTCTGAAGAATCTTTGCATCCTTGAGCATAGTCATTCCGCCGCCGAAATCCAACAAAAAGTAATTGGTTGACGCTATCGTATACTTTGCATTACAATCAAGAGCCTTATAGGTTCCCGTTGCCTTATCCAAAATCATAACGTTGTAAACTCTGTAATCGCCCTCAACGCCAACGAACAATCCGTTGTCATCAAGCTTTACGGAAGACTGTATAGACTTATTAACAGAGAAGGTTATTCCCGACATATGAGGGAAGCTTCCGTCCTCTGCAGGATAATACGCCACTGCCAATTCAAGCATATCGAGAAGCGCCTGTCCGGATATTTCTGCCGTCACCATATTATTGTTGAACGGGAATACCGAATAAATATCATTAAAGGTAACGTCTCCCTTTTCAATGGCTGCACGAATTCCGCCTCCGTTAACAAAGGATATATCGGTTCCGTAAATTTCACGGAAAGAGTCTGCACAAAGGTTTCCGAGGTTGGTCTCACCGCTTCTAACAAGACGGTTACCGTTCGCATCGTGGGTAATAAGATCAACGCTACTGGTTGCTATCTTGCGCTCGCCAAGCACTGCGTAATTTGCAATAATCTGATCGATGCAAGCCTTTACCTCGTCATCGGTCTTAGTATATTCCTCTACCTTTACAAGCTCGGTATCGATCTTTCCGTCAACGAGCGTGAGCTTTCCTATATGCTCAAATTTAGTTCCCGTGGAGCTGAGAACAACGTCATCTCCGCTCTTATCCTTAACTATCATTTCAGGAATAACCGAATGGCTGTGTCCGTCAAGAACCGCATCAAGTCCATCAGTGGTCTCTATTATATCGGTAATATCGGTATACTCTCCGGTCTCGCTGTAACCTATATGCGAAAGAGCTATAACGTAATCTGCGCCCTCAGCTCTTGCCGCATCGATATTCTTCTGCACTACCTCGCTCAAGTTTGCCTCGCTAAAGGTAAAGATCACCTCACCCTTATCATTCATAAACTGAGAGGGAGCAGAGCTTGTAATCGTCTCGGGTGTAGTAATTCCTATATAAGCGATCTTTACGTCGCCATAGGTTACGATGCTGTAAGAATCAAAGTACGGCTTTTCCTCGCCTATCTTATACAAATTGCAGGAAAGAACCTTTGTATTAAGCTTTGTACGAAGCTCGTTAAGTCTATCCATCTTATAATCGAACTCGTGGTTTCCAAGAGCTATTGCATCATAGCCTACCTTATTGATAATCTCAACGATATACTCCCCCTGAGAGATTGCGCCAAGGGTTCCACCCTGAACAAAATCTCCGCTCGATACAACGCCTGCGTGATCAAAGCTTGCTGCGAGCTCCTTTTTCATTGCGGCAATCTTTGCATATCCATTAACCTCACAGTGTACGTCATTCTCAAAAAGAATAACAACGCTATCCTCTTCATCGTCCTCTGCGGGCTTGTCGCTCTCGGACTCGGATGCACTCTCGGACTCGGATGCACTCTCGGATCCTGATTCACTCTCGGATTCGGTCACACTTTCAGATCCGCTTGAGGACGAGCTGTCTGTCTCATCCGAGCAAGCAGCGGTCATCAAAACAGACAAAAGCATAACCAAACACAAAAGCGCGCTTAAAATTCTTTTTTTCAACATGAAAAATTTCTCCTTTTTGTTTTTTATATTTTATTTTTTAATATTCAACTTTATTTAAAACCGTGGCGTCACCTTCGAGATATACCGCCGCAATCTCGTCTCCGTTCATGTCCACCGTAACCGTGAGATCTCCGCCTCTGTTGCGCACTGTAACGCAATCTCCGCAAAGCTCTCCTCTTTTACAAAGGATAGTTGCAACGGCTCCGCTTCCCGTTCCGCAGGCAAGAGTGAAATCCTCAACGCCGCGCTCATAGGTCAGTATTTTAACGCTCTTTTCGTCTATCTTACAGTAAAAATTCACATTTGCACCATCCTCAAAGACCGAATCGTTCCTCAGTTCTCTCGCGCGCTCAAAAAGCTCTGCTCTCTTATTCCAATCAAGCGAATCGACCCGAACGGTCGCGTGCGGAACACCGACCCTTGCATAATCGACGCCGCTCTTTTTATCAAGCATGACGGCAGCAGGATCATTAAGTCTTATACGATATGTATTCTCGCTTATTCTCTTGCCAAGCACGATTCCAGCATCGGTCTCGATGCGCATCTTCTCACCGGTAATTCCGTTATCATACGCAAAACGGCAGATGCATCTTGCGCCGTTTCCGCACATCTCGGCTCTTGAGCCGTCGCTATTATAAAAATGCAGCTTTATATCGGCAATATCCGAATTATCAAGCGCCATAAAACCATCCGCTCTGTATTCTGAACAAAGCTTAACAGCCGTCTTTGGCATATCCATACACTCTTTACGCGCATCTACGACCATAAAATCATTTCCCGCACCGCTCATATGCCACGCTTCCATTGGATCACCCCTTTTTCTTACAAACAGTATTATACATCATTTAATAAAATTTTTCAATACGTTTTACTTATAAACATAAAACATTGACAAAATATGTACAATATGTTATAATTTATTTAATATGATGATTAAAAATCAAAAATAGAGGTGTTTTATGACAAGTAATCAAGTAATGCAGCTCATTGCTATGGTATTCTATATGGGAATAGTCGTTGCCATTGGAATATTCTTTGCAAAAAGAGCAAACAAGAACTCCGACGAATATTTCCTCGGCGGACGCTCTCTCGGACCCTGGGTAGCCGCATTCAGCGCATCGGCATCGGATATGTCGGGCTGGCTTTTGATGGGTCTTCCCGGAGTTGCCTATTGGTGCGGTATTGCCGACGCTACGTGGACCGCAATCGGTCTTGCAATCGGTACGTATCTTAACTGGCTTATCGTCTCAAAGAGACTTCGCCGTTACAGCGTACGAGCAAACAACTCGGTAACGCTCCCCGACTTCTTCTCCAACCGTTTCAGAGAAAAGAAGAAGACAATTATGACTATATCGGCAGTATTTATCCTCATATTCTTTACGGTATATGCGGCAAGCTGCTTCGTTACCTGCGGAAAGCTCTTCTCCACCCTCTTTGGACTCCCCTACGTTCCGATGATGATAATCGGCGCGGTATTCGTTCTTGTATATACGATACTCGGCGGATTTTTGGCAGAGAGCGCATCCGACTTTATGCAGGCAATAGTGATGGTTGTTGCACTTGTAACCGTTCTTATCGTTGGTACAGTCGCTGCAGGCGGTATCGGCGCGGTAGTTGAAAACTCTCAAAGCATCCCCGGATTCTTTGATTTCTTCAACAAAGCAACTCCCACAACTACAAAACACATAATCGAGGGCAAAGAAGTTTTTATACAAGAAACCATCAACGGTTCACCCGTATTCGGCAGCGCTACTCCTTATGGATTTCTTTCCGTTTGTTCTGCGCTTGCTTGGGGTCTTGGATACTTTGGTATGCCCCAGGTACTCCTCCGCTTTATGGCTATCAGAAAAGAGAAGGAGCTTAAAGCGTCTAGAAGAATCGCTATCATCTGGGTTGTAGTTTCTCTTGCCGCTGCGGTATTTATAGGTATTATGGGAAAAACTCTTTTCCCCTCAGAGCATCTTACCGCTTCCGCATCGGAAAACATCTTTATAACAATAACCACCTCGGTATTCAATTCGGGTATGCTTCCCATCCTTGCAGGACTTATTATGGCAGGAATTCTTGCCGCAACGATAAGCTCCTCCGACTCCTATCTCCTTATTGCCGCTTCGGCTTTCTCAAAGAACATCTACAAGGGTGTTGTTCGCAAGAAGGCATCCGACCGTGCGGTTATGTGGACAACGAGAATTACCCTCGGCGCTATTGCTCTTATCGCTATATTGCTTGCTCTTGACGAGGAAAGCATCATCTTTGAGCTCGTTTCCTTTGCCTGGGCAGGCTTTGGAGCAACCTTTGGCCCGCTTATGCTCTTCTCTCTCTTCTGGAAGAGAATCAACAAGACAGGTGCGATTGCAGGTATGATCACCGGTGGCTCGATGGTATTTATCTGGAAGCTCGGCATCAGTCGTTTAGGCGGTATGTTCGAAATCTACGAGCTTCTCCCCGCATTCATCCTCTCAAGTATTGCTATCGTTGTAGTATCACTTCTTACAACTAAGCCCTCCGCCGAGATTGAGGCAGACTTTGAGGCTGTTAAAAACGGTGAGGTTGACGACAGCTTTGTTGCTGAAAACACAGAAAACACAGAAGCAGAGACCACTGATGCAAATGTAGAAGCTTCTATAGAAGAAACAGAAAACACTACCGAATCGGATAGTGAAATCACAGAATAAAAAACAAAAAAAGAACAGCCGCTTTCGTGCTTTTACGAAAGCGGCTGATTTTTTTAACACTTAAGAATTATCTTCTCTTAACAACGTCATCGATCTTCTTTACAATGCATCCCTCAGGAAATACACCTCGAAGCGAATTCAAGGGATATACAGAGGTATTCTTGCCGATAACCGTTCCGGGATTGAGAACGCATCCACAACCGATATCAGCGTGATCTCCAAGTATTCCGCCTATCTTGCGAAGTCCGGTCTCATACTCGACGTCACCGTGAACAACGATATTTTTTCCGTCGGATTTAAGGTTTGAGCAGATCGAGCCTGCGCCCATGTGAGCATAATTTCCAAGCACGGAATCGCCCACGTAATTATAGTGAGGAACTTGAACGGTATTCAAAAGAACACAGTTCTTAAGCTCACTCGAATTTCCGATAACGCACTTCTCTCCGGTTATAACGCTTCCACGAATATACGCACCGGGTCTTATCTCAGTACCCGCACCGATTATCGTGGGTCCCTCGATAGTAGCGGTAGGAGCGATTTTTACGCCCTCTCCCACAAGCACACCCTCCTTTAAGAGAGTATAGCCCTCCATTCCCTTCTCGATAAGCGCGAGAATGTAGGATTTTATCTTGGGAAGCATCTCCCAGGGATATTCAGCGCCCTCAAAAAGCTCCTTAAGATATTCCGTCTGACAGTCAAAAAGCTCTGCCGTTTTTACCTTCTTTTCAAGCTTTTCCATATTATGCACCGTAGCCTCTCTCAAGAATAACGTTTACTATCTTAGTTGCGTACTCCTCACAGAGCTCCTCGCTCACAGCCTCTATCATAACTCTTATCTTAGGCTCGGTACCGCTCTTGCGGAGAAGAGCTCTTCCGTCACCGCCAATAAGCGCCTCAACCTCAGCGAACACAGCCTTTACAGCCTCATCGTTGAAAACAGCATCCTTGTTGGTAACCTTTACGTTCTTCATAAGCTGAGGATAAAGAGTGAGTCCCTCGGTAAGAGCGCCCAAGGACTTCTTGGTGTCGCAAACCTCCTCAGCAAGCATAATAGCCGTGAGAAGTCCGTCACCTGTGGTTGCATACTTCTTAATGATTATATGTCCCGACTGCTCTCCGCCCAAGGAATAATCATTTGCCTGCATACACTCATAAACGAATCTATCGCCAACCGTTGTCTGCTCGGTCTTGATATCAAGCTTGTCAAGAGACTTGAAGAATCCGCTGTTGGACATTATGGTAGGCACTACTGTATTCTTATTGAGCATACCCTTGCCCTTAAGACGCTTTGCAAGAATATACATAATAGCGTCTCCGTCTATGATATTTCCATTCTCGTCAACAGCAAGACATCTGTCTGCATCTCCATCGAATGCAAATCCCATATCAAGATGCTTCTCACGAACGAGAGCCGCAAGCTTATCTACGTGCATAGAGCCGCATCCCTCATTGATGTTCATTCCATTAGGCTCATCACCTACTACAACGAGCTGTGCGCCAAGAGCGCCGAAAACAGATTTTGCAATCATCCAGGAAGCTCCGTTTGCACAGTCAAGACCGATGCGAAGCTTTCTGTAGGAATTGGATGCAAGAGAGATAAGATAAGCCACGTAGCGGTTTCTTCCCGAAACGTAGTCTATAATAGCTCCAACCTTCTCTCCGCTTGCAAGAGGAATATCATCACCCTCGATTCCAAGAAGATCAAGCTCTCCATCAATATACGCCTCGATAAGCGCAGTAGTCGTATCGTCAAGCTTCTCTCCGTGAGAGTTGATTATCTTAATTCCGTTATCGTAGAAGGGATTGTGAGATGCGGTTATCATAATACCGCAATCAAACTCATCTCTTGAGGTAACGTAGGAAACGCTGGGAGTTGTAGTTACGTGAAGCATATAAGCATCCGCACCCGATGCAGTAATTCCCGCAACGATCGAATACTCAAGCATATAGCTCGAACGTCTGGTATCCTTTCCTATAACGATTCTCGGACGATAACCGGGCTTATTATTTCCGGAAAGAGCAGAGCTGTAATACCAGCCCAAAAACCTTCCTACTTTGTACGCGTGCATAGAGGTAAGATTTACGTTTGCTTCACCACGGAAGCCGTCGGTTCCAAAATACTTATTCTTAAGTGTAATGTTCATAGATCCTCCTGAATGTGTATTCATAGATTATTATATACAAGAATGAAACAGAAAATCCAATTCAAATTTAGCTGTTCAACTGCTTTTTTATCAATCGTTTAAACAAAGTGGACAATGGATAGACAAACGTGCCAAAAATCACGTTTCCGATTCCGTGGAGCAGATCAAAATAAAATCCTGATGCTATCCACGCGCACGTCATTTCAAAATCAAATCCAAACATCAAAGCCTGAGCGGGGGCGTAAAGCACACCGTATAAAATACCGTGAGCTCCGCAAACTATCGGATAAACCACGAGTGCGGCGGCACGTGGCATATTTTTTGGCAGGAGCATCGTTACAGCCCACAAAACCGCCCATATATAAAGATAGGGCAACCACCAAAAACCAAAGCCTGCGTATATTCCCGTTAAAAAGACGAATATATATATAGGGATAAGCGCCTTCCAGCGAAACACCACCGTATAGAGCATTATAAGCATCCCTACAATATGTATATTCGGCAAAAATTCCATAAGAAGCTTTGAGCAAAACATTATTGCTCCAAGCATAGGAAAAACAGCTAATTCAAAAATCCACTGCTTCCTTTTCTGAGCATTCATAATCTGCCTGCTCTCGGAGGATCGTCTCATTAGCTCTCAAGCACGAGCTCGTAATGCTCTCCGTTGGAAAACTCAGCAGAACTTACTCCGACCATCATCATCTCACCGTTCTTGTAAAAGCCCCAATAGGTCTGATCCACGTCATAATCGGCAAGAATTCCGTTTACCTTTTTTACATACAAGCCGTACTGTGACTCATCACCCTCAATAAGCTTATGCTCAAGAAGCGCATCTCCAAGATTTGTCTTGTCGGTATGTATGGTAAACTCGATAGAATGCTCACCCGCTTCAACCTTAACCACAACCGTCTTAGCGCCCTTGCCAAGCTCGGTGTTTTCAAGATAAGTTGCATCCTCCCATCTTTTGTCCACAGGCTTTACTTCCTCAGCCTCCTGCGTACACCCAAGGAAAATTACGACTGCCAACAAAAGGCAGCACACAACTGTCAGATTTTTGAATTTTGTTTTCATTTTAGTTTTTATATCCTTTCTTTTTATATAAAGGACAACGCAAAAGCACTCTCCTCTGCCCAAGAGCCTCCCACGAACCACAGAACGATAAGCATTCCGACTTATTGTGCCGCCGCACAAATTACGGTAATGGCTGTTGCCACGGATTCTCACCGCGATTTCCTTATCCCCGAACGGATAACCGCCCGACTGTCAAAGCATACTTTGACGAACTGCGTTTGCCACATACAAAAATATTATAACATAAAATCCCAAAAAAATCAACAATCTCCACACTCAAATTTAATGTCAAAATAAACAAAATATACCTTTCTTTACTGTTGACAATAGCCTTATTTTGTGTTATAATTTTTTCATCTAATCATAAATACATTTATTGGAAAAAGGAGCCTTTTTATGATAATCGGAACCACTAAAGAACTTAAGAACCACGAATATAGAGTAGGCCTCACGCCCGACAGCGCAGCAAGCTTTATCAGCGCAGGCCACACCGTCTACGTTGAGACCGGCGCAGGTCTTGGCGCAGGCTTTACCGACGATGAATATGTTTCCGTTGGCGCAAAAATTCTTTCCACGCCTAAAGAAGTATTCGACACCTGCGATATGATAGTAAAGGTAAAGGAGCCCGAGGAGTGCGAATATGATCTTCTCAGAGAGGGACAGATCCTCTACACCTACCTCCACTTGGCGCCTAACCCCAAGCTTGCAGAGGCGCTTATGAGCAAGGGCGTTAAGGCTGTTGCATACGAGACCATTACAGACGAGAGAGGAAATCTCCCCTGCTTGCGTCCTATGAGCCAGATTGCAGGACGTCTCTCGATTCAGGAAGGCGCAAAGTATATAGAGAGTAGCTACGGCGGACGTGGAATCCTCCTTGGAGGCGTTCCCGGAGTTGAGCGCGGAAAGATAGTTATTATCGGAGGCGGTATCGCAGGAACCTACGCCGCAAAGGCAGCTGTCGGTATCGATGCTCAGGTAACTCTTCTTGACATTGATCCCAACCGCTTGGCTTACCTTGAGGACATTTTCGGCGCATCGGTAACCACGCTTTACAGCACAGAGGCGAACATCAGAAAGAGCCTTCGCGAGGCAGACCTCGTTATCGGCTCTGTACTCGTTCCCGGAGGCGCTACGCCTAAGCTCGTTCGCCGTGAGCATCTCAAGCTTATGAAGAAGGGTGCAGTTATCGTTGATATCGCTATCGACCAGGGCGGATGCTGTGAGTCCTCTCACACCACGACCCACGACGATCCCGTATTTATCGAGGACGGTGTTGTTCACTATTGCGTAGGAAATATGCCCGGAGCTGTTCCCTACACCTCCACGGTAGCTCTTGCAAACGCAACTCTCCGCTACGGTATGCTCATTGCAAACCTCGGTCTTGAGGCTGCCGCAAAGAAAAACGAGGGCGTTGCAAACGGTGTAAATATCTACTGCGGAAAGTGCACTAACAAGAACGTTGCAAAGAGCCTTGGCCTTGATTACGTTCCCGTTGAAGAAGCAATTAAATAAACTTTTGTAACAGTACCGTAAATCGGTACTGTTGTTTATCTGTACACGACTATTGCACTTCTTAAAAATATGTGGTATAATTAAGAAAAAATCTAATGGAGTACGTTATGAAACTTTCTTTACTCAGCAAATACCGTTCGGAGCTGATGGGATATGCTATGCTTGCCGTGATCTTTTTTCACGCAATGGATCTTTCTCTTGACTTCGGTATCGGAAGAACTGCCGCAAATATTCTTTCAAATATCAGGCTATACAGCTATTACGGCGTAGATATTTTCGTATTTCTGTCTGCTGTGGGAATTGCTATGTCCCTGTCTTCACGGAAGCAGGAGTTTTCTGACTATATGTCCCGCCGTGCAAAAAGGCTTCTCCCTGCCTATTTTATAGTTATGATTCCCTATAGCCTGTATCTTATAGGCGCATCCAGAGCATCTCTGTCCGTGCTTATCTGGAACAGCACATTGCTTTCCTACTGGGTAAAACCCGCAGGTGGATTCAATTGGTACGTTACCGGAATAATGCTTCTTTACATAATCGCTCCCACTTGGCACTCATTTATTTCAAGAAGCAAAAAACGTGTACTTCTCACCGTTTCTGCCATACTTATCGTTATGTGTGCTACAATGATCCTTATTTCTGATAATTGGTGGAAACATCTTGATATAATTTACCGTGTTCCTGTGTTCCTTCTCGGACTTCTTATCGGAACTTATATTAAAGAAGAACGCCGATTTGGTATTAAGGGATTGTTTGCTAATATCATTCTTACTCTTCTCGGCTGTGGTATGTTGTATTTGCACTTTACTGCAGAAAGATATATTCCGCCTACGTTTGGATTCTTATGCCTCGTTTTGCCGTTGTGCCTTGGTTTATCTGTCCTTTTTGAGAAGCTTCCACTGGGATATCCGAGAATG
>JAZQZG010000054.1:0-11142 GCA_045633925.1 Eubacteriales bacterium | reverse complement strand
GGTATCATAACCGGTGGGTTGTATGGTTGCCTCTTAGTACCGATTTTCTTGTTGGAAAATATTTTTCTATTCAATGCATATAAAAAAGAATTAAAAATCGGCGAAAATACATAGCTTCGTTTGCAAGCATGGAGCAGCTCCCCGGAAGACAGCGGTCAAGTGCAACTCCCATCATTGCCAAGGGATAAGTCTACCCATCGACCGAAAACCGCGGATCGATTTCGAAAAAACTTGCGGTATGGATCGATTTTGAAAGGACAATACAAAGAAAAATCCGCGTTCGGAAGAATGCGGATTTTTCTTTGTATTATTCATTTTTTCATTATTCAATATTCATTATTCATTTAAACTAAAGCGGATTTTAATGAATAATGAAGTCGCTTCGCTGATGAATAATGAATAATTTTAGCTATTCTCACCACAAACAAAGAGCTTTATTTATATAAAATTGCAAAGGAATATACCTCATGCCAACCAACATTTGGAACTACGTCACCTGCTCTGATGGAGTAGTTGAGCGAAATATAAATATCAAAGCAAAAAAAGACGGCAGACCTCTTCGCATAACACAGCTAACCGATCTGCACTTTAATTATTGCAATCAAAAAGATATAGAGGAAAACGACCCCGTTCTTATGAGCACTCTAAAAAAACGCGAATGGCTCAAAAACGGCAAATCGGTGGAAAACGCAAAAAGGAGTCTTGAACACGCAAAAAACTCCGATGCAATAGTTATAACGGGTGATATACTCGATTACCTTTCCTACGGATGTGAAGAGCTTGCAATCGAATACGTTTTCAAGCCCTACCCCAACGTTATAGCGGCTCTCGGCAATCACGAGGCGGCTCGAAAGGTACAAGGCGAGATCCCCGATAGTATGAGCTACGCAGAAAAATCAAGCCGTCTTAAAGCTTTTTGGAACGGTGATCTGCACTATTCGTCAACCGTACTTGACGAGCGCGTTATGATAATACAAATGGATAATTGCTCGGAATACATAGGATTTCGTAATGACCAAATAGAGCCGTTTATCAACGATCTTAATTTGGCACGTCAAAACGGATATATTGCCCTGCTCTTTTTCCACGTTCATATCTGTCCTAACGATGAAAAATATTCCGACGTGCACGCAGATAAAATAGGCGACCGTGATTGGGCTAATATCAACCTTAACAAGCACGGAATAACTGAAGCGCGAGATGAAGCATCGGCGAAGATTATCGATCTTATCAAATCAAGTCCCGACGTAATAAAAGGATGCTTTTGCGGTCATATGCATTCGGATTTTTACTGTGAACTAACGGCAAAGGACGGAAAGACCATACCTCAATATCTGCTTATAGGTACACCATACGACAAAGGACATATTTTGAATATTCATATAAAATGACAAATCAAAAAAGACCTCCTATTACAAAACAGGCAGGTCTTTTTTACTTATCTTCCTAAAAACTCCTGAACAGTGCTTGCGGGAATTGCAAAATTCATACCCTCTGCATCGGTAATTCCCGATACGATAACACCGATAACAAGACCTCTATCGTTAAATATAGGTCCTCCCGAGTTTCCTCCGTTTACGGCACAGTCGGTCATAAGAAGCATCTTTCCGTTAACATTTCTCATTTTATCACTAACGATACCGTTTGTAATACAAGTTCCGTGACCGAGAGAGTTACCGATTACAAAAACTCGCTCTCCAATACGAACGTTAGCGAAATTTTCAAACGTCAAGGTCTTTGCTCTGCTCGGAACTCTGTTAAGCTTTATAAGTGCAAGGTCTACACCGCTTCCGCTTCCGTGCTTATTATCTCCAAGCTTTACTACCGTAGCGTTAACCTGCTCACCGCATATACGAACGGTTACAGTACCGCAAGATCTTCCGTCCTCAAAGGTAACGACGTGAGCATTAGTTATAGCATATCCATCGGAAGTTATAAGGAGTCCCGAACCCGAGTGTATGTATCTCGAATCAGACCATTGTATCTCCAAAACGCCGTTTACGTTTGATTCAAAAACGTCAACTCCGTGATCGGTTTGCGTAACCGTGCTTCTTTGTGCGTTAGCCGCATAAGACTGTTGAGGTGCTGCAGGAGCAGGTGCGGGTGCGGCAGACTGCTCTCTATATCCACAATATCTACACTTCATACCGCCTGCAACGGCAGACATTGTTCCTCCGCAATTTGGACAATTCATTTTATTACCTCGCTTGAATAATCAATTTTATTTAGGGCTGTCTCAACGTTAAAATCGAGACAGCCCTTTTGCGGTTTAGTCTAATTTGAGTCAAAGCTTAAATTACGACCGCCCCAAAGTATTGAATTTTATTTCTTTTTGCTATCCTGGAATGCCTTCTTCTCAGCAAAGTTGATCTGAGGAACATCAAGAACGAATGCTGTAGAGAACTGAGTAGCAAACTGTCTGAGGAACTCAGTGTTATTATTAAGGCTATAGTCTTCTTCACCCTCAACCTTAACGAGCTCACCGTTATCCTCTTCTTCAGCCTCTTCTTCATTTTCAAGAGACTCAAGGCTAAGCTCGTCAGCATCAGCGGGAACTTCAATTACATCCTCTTCTACGATAGGAGCAGCAAACTTCTTCTCTGTAAGATCAAGAACCGAGTTCTTGGGATTGCTCAAGAATTCAGCAACGAACGCAAGGATATCTCTCCACTCAGCAAGAGAAGTAGAGATGAGCTTCTTCTTGTATACGAGATCGTCATCATACTTCTTATTGATCTGATTTTCCTTGAATTCTGCATCCTTAGCAGCCTTCGAGCCCTGTCTGAACAAAACGAAACCGATAATAGCAGCCAAAATACCCAAAGCAATCAAAACGCCTACTGCTGCAAAGCCAATAACTGCCATAATAGCGCCAACGATCATCATAATGATACCGGGGGTCTTTCTCTTTGCCTTGCTTCTGTCGATAGCGTCAAGCTCGCTCTTGCGACGAGCATTTGCGTGTGCGGTGTAAGAATCGATAAGCGCCTTTTCGTTGCTACCGTCCTTAGTCTTACCAGACCAACCGGAAGCCTCACGAATGGTGATCTCCTCGGGGAATGCTTCCTTCTTATCCTCGATATATTCTACGTAAGCGTCCTTTACGTAGCGGCCGAGGAACTTCTCCTTAAGAGCGGTCTTACGAGCCGCTGCGTACTTGGAATCCTTGGAACGAACAACGTCCTCAAGACGCTGAGCAAGAGAAACCTTTTCTGTATTTCTCTTCTTTGCACGCTTTAATTCCTCTACCTTAACCTTGTCAGCATCACCCTCAAAGGTCTTAACGAGCTGATGGTGAAGCTCTTCCTGTCTGAGTCCTTCCTCTTCGGGGTCAAACTCGGAAATAAGAGATTCGAGCTGTTCGTCAAGACGGTTGATAAGATCGTTCTTATCTATTGTCTGAGAAAGAATGCTGTCGAAGTGGTGCTGAATTCTGGGAGCGGCTTTAAGTCTCTGTACGTAAGCCTCGATTCTGTCGAATTCGGGCGATGCCTTTGCGAGGTTGGGAGACTGATTTGCAATGCTCTCGTTGTAATAAGTATAATAGGTATACCAGTGCGAAACCTGCTCTTCCTTGAAGTTAGTATTAGACTCGGTGATGGTCTTCATCCATTTATCAAAGGTCTGAGCACAGATGTTGCCCGAATCCTGACCGAATACGTCGTTTGCCCAAGAGTCGATAAGAACGATAACGCTCTCTGCCATCTTGAGAGGATTCTGACACTTGAAGTAACCGTCAAGCCAACTAAAGCAAGCCTTCTGACGTGCGTCACGAACAGCTGCTTCATTCTTTGCAGTACCTGCAGGAACTGTTCTTCTGCTTACGAGAGCGAAGAGAAGGGTTGCCTTTTCTACGTCACGGTCAAGCGCTACCTTGATAGCTCTGTCTGCAAGATCCTTATCGTTAGAGATCCATGCTGCCAAAGCAACAAGACAAGGTGAGAGCCAATACTTAGGAGTATCAAGCATAATCTGCTCGCTGCAGCTTGCGATTGTATACTCACGAAGCAAGCCCGTATCTGCGGTATCGAGGATACCGTGCAAGCGCTTTCTTGCCTCTGCGTGCTTTCCGAACTTCTGTTCGAGTTCCTGACGAACACGTACGATCTCGGTGAGAGATCTCTGGAAATTGTTCGCATTTCTCTGCTCTTTTACCCAGAGGTTAAACTGGTTTTGAAGAGCCGCGAGGTCATTGTAAACTCTAACAACCTTTGCGTCTACGACTTGAACCTCATTTTCAACCTGGTCAACGTTAACAGCCAAAGCCGTTACTGCTGCGCCTACAGCAGCTACCTGTCTCGAAATTTGGTTCAGTTGCGGTGTGTAATCAACTTGATAATCGGACATTTTTTTGTTCTCCTTTGTAAGAAAAAAATTTAGGGGTCGCTAAATATTTGCAAAGCATTACTGCATTTTGCTCTCGTATTTTGACAGCTCACTGTTGTAAACCGCCACGTATTTTGCTCTTGTGCCTTCGTCCTTCATAGCTCTTACTACGTCACCGATGGGTAAGAAATATTTTTGATAGAAGGTTTGAGCCTTTGTGATAAGATGAAAATCGTTTTGAGCTAACGGCGAAGCGGGATTCGTCTTTGTCGCCGCCATAAGCGCAAGACATGTCTTCGGTATCGTATTTGTTTGCGCAAGCTTTATATAAGCGCTAAGTAACTCGGGAGTAAGGAATTCTATTCCGCTTTGCTTTGGAATAAGCTTTGAGCTGAATGCGTCAACAAATGCGCACATTCCCTCTGTTCCTACCTCTGAATTTATAAGCATATTTAATATCTGCGCCTCATACTCCTTGACCTGCATCATTGCAACAAGAAATACGTTTTTCATCTTCAGAACGTCCGCCTCGTTGATAATTACGTTTTTGTAGGTGCTAAAGAAATTTTGCATAGCTCCACGGTTTGACGTATTCTCAACGTAGGTATGATAAAATGCCTTTATAAACGCGCACATAGGATTGCGGTCGCCGTTTTGCAAAGCTCGTTCCGCACTCTCCTTTGCGCTCTTGAAATCCTTTTTGATAAAGCAATCGTACGCGTGCTCCATAGCTTCCGCTGTATGCGCATCCTCAACAACGTATGTGTCACCCTTTTCGATTACCGTAGTGGTATGTATCTCCTTTGCTTTGGGGAAGACCTCCCTTACGCAATCGAGAACTTTTGATTTCCAATCCGAACCGAGATCATACCAACGGTCCGATGCGGTAACACCCGCCGACGCTTTTTCATAATCGCTCGTAAGATGGATAAGACGAAATCCGCTTTGACCGTCAAGACGCTTTGCAAAAAAGCTCTTTTGCTTCTGCAAAGCTCCGTTAAGAGCTCCTATCGCTATCATTACCTTAGCGCTGTTACGTGCAAAGCATATCTCAGCGGGGCTCTTGCTTTCCGACTGTACGAACACCTCAAGCTCGTCCTCTGCAAGCAAGGATTTTATCTCTTGACCGAGATATCCGTCGGTGCAAACGTAAACTTGATATTCCTTGCGGGAATTTCTAATTTTAAAATACTCCTCGCGTACGGCATCGAGCGTTCTTGCCGCGGCTTGATATTCACCCTTGCGAGTTGTATCTATTGAGAGATCGCACGCCTTTTTAAAATCGTTATCATCCTGCAAGCGAACAGCTAACGGAGTTGAAAAGAACTGCAATTCATCCTCTTTTGAATGTCCTCCCGCTATAGAATGATGTGAAAGTGCCCTAAACCAATAAGCCTCGGTATCTGTGCCAACCTCATTGATAATATCGGTATAAGCTCCGACCGCCTCGGTAAAAGCAAACTCCTCACGAAATTTACGCGCTTGCTCGTGCATTTCGTTATCCGAGAGATCTATTGGAATTGCACGCTGTCTGCAATCAAAACAGACACACTCTCTTTCATCCTTATAGGATAAATTCTTCAACCAATACGGAATACTATAAAACGAAGGAGATGTCTGCAAATCAACAAGCAGATAGAATTTATCACTGCCGCAATTCGGGCAATTATTATTTTTAGGATTCATATAAAGCTCCCAATAGAATTTATTTGGTAAATTACTTAAGTGCCTTGCACTTCATATTGCGCTCACGAAGAAGAAGAGTTGCTCTGTTGCATATCTTAAGAGCTTCTTCATTATTACCCTCAGAAAGTGCGATCTTTGCATTCATAATGCAGCTTTGAATTTCATTCTCAAGCGGAACAAGATATTCACTGCTTACGGGATCGCTATATCTGATCTCCTCGGCAAACTTTTCAAACACCTTCTTTGCCTCGGCATCGTTGCAAAGCTCAACAAGTGTCTGCGCATCTGCATTGAGCATCTTAAAGGTAAAGGTCTTCTGCTTAATCTTAGCCTCGTTATCGGTTATAACCTCCTTGGAAAGGAAGCAAGTAACAACGAGAACGATATATACTACGAGCATTATAACCTGTACTACAAGTGCGATAGCCCACGGAACCTTAGCCTTGCAACAATCAAGGATTATAAACAAGGTAGAAATTATAAACTCTGCAACAAGATATATAGCTGTACGTCTTATTACAGGGAAGCTCAAAAATACGTCGATTTTCTGTTTGTTACTCTTTGAGAAGAAATACAAGGATGCCGCTGCTGCCACAAATCCTACCATCATAAATACGTATGAGCACCAGAAGCCTCCACCGTGACCCGGAAAGCCTGCAAGTACGAAAAGCACTACGTTGTAAAGTAATACTATCAATCCGCCAATAGCGGCGAGAAGTATGGTTCTATTATTCTTTTTCATTGTAGTAACCTCCTAAATTATTCGGGACGACGCGCGCCGCAATCAGCACAGAACTTGCCTGTATTACCCTTGTGACCGCATTCGCAATCCCAAGCTTCTGCCTTAGGTTGTCCACACTCGGCACAGAACTTACCGGTATTTCCCTTGTGACCGCAAGCGCAATCCCAAGGCTCGGGCTTTGCCTTTCCACACTCGGAGCAGAACTTACCCGTATTACCCTTGTTACCACAAGCACAATCCCAAGTTTCAGGCTTAGCCTTTCCGCATTCAGCGCAGAACTTACCTGTGTTGGTATGTCCGCAAGAACACTTCCAGCCTGCCGCAGTCGGAGCAGCAGCCGAATTAGGAGCGGCATTACCCATATCGAATGCAGTTCCCTCGCCCGTTGCGTTTTCAAAGCGCTTCATCATATTATCGGCAATCTTTGCGCCCATCATCATTCCAACCATATCGTTGGCAACACCGCCACCGCCGGAACCAGAGCCCATATTACTACCAAACTGACCCATACCTGCCGCATAAGCCTTTTGGATCTCTGCTTCGATCTCGTCCTTATGGCTGTAGCCCTTAGCGTGCATAATTTCAGCCTCTGCAAAGCCCTCAAGCTTCTTCTTCTGAGCCTCAAGCTCTGCAGCCATTCTTGCTCTCTCGTTTGCAAGGCGGTCGATCTCGATACCGTACTCCTGCTCAAGCTTTGCATTTTCTGCCGAAGCTATGATCTTTGCACGGTCTCCCTTGCCCATTTCTGCGGCTTGCTTCTCGGCAATACGTCCCTGAGCATGCAATTCCTTCCACTTCTGGAAGTCCTTATCATTTTCGGGAAGCGCAAAATTGGTAATATAGAACTGAGGAACAAACAAACCGAATTCCTCAAATGCTGCCGAAACGTGCGCCTTTAACATATCGGAAATTTCTCCGATATGAGAATCGATATCAAAAATAGATATCTTCTGCGCCTTAATCGCATTTGACAACTGCATCTTGAGAGCATTTTGAAGCATTGCGTCGAACATATCCATCAAGGATTCAAAGCGCGAAGCCTCTGCCTCGGGAGTATCCTCAAATTGCTCACGGCGAAGTCCGTTAGCTGTTCCTATAAGCTTTACAAGAAGCTTACGTGAATCCTTAACCTGAACGTTAAATTCACCCGATGCGCCGATAGAAAGATTTAATCCGGTTTCGGGGTCGGGATAATTAACGCGATTTCTTGTACCCCATCTGCAGCCCATCTGAACTGTCTTATTAATGAAGTATACCTCTGCGTGGAAAGGTGTCTCGCCTCCCGTAATACCCGCCAACTGTTTTTTGAGCAACGGAATATTAGAGGTCTCAAGCTCGTGTCTACCCGGCCCGAAGAGATCAAGAGCCTGACCGTTTACGAAGAAGATAGCCTCTTGAGACTCGTGAACTATAAGCTGTGAGCCATAGTTGAAGTCCTCGATAGGATGCTTCCAAATAAAGGTTTGATTATCGCCCTCATACTTGATAACGCTTACACCGGTATCCTTTACGATAGACTGCTTTGCGATTTCAGCCTTAACGTCGATAACGTTACCGCAAATAGGACACTCGCTTGTTGCAAGCTCCTTATCTACCTCGATATTACAAGAGCACTGAGGACAGTTTATAGCGGCAAATCTGTATGACACGGTTGCCATAGCCGCACCGTTAACAGCCTCACCGCAAGCAGGACATCTGCGGTCCTTAGCCTTTGCTTGATCGAAAACAAACGTGCTTTCACAGTTAGGACATATCTTTGAAATAAAGCGTCCGTGCTTTGTATCGATTTCATTTCCGCAAGTTACACACGGAATTCTCTTTTTTGCAAAAAGCCCTGTTGAAGCGGTATTAAGCGAACCGCACTTGGGGCATTCAATAGCAAACTTTCCCATAGTATTAAAAAACTCCTTTCTGTTTTTTACAATGACTGTTAGCCATCGAAAATACTTTACAAGTTCATTATACACCCCCAAAGCCCTCTTGTCAACAATTTTGGACATATTTATACAATTTTTGTCATTTTTTACAAATCAACGCAAGTATATGGTGCATAATTGCAAAAAAGAAAATAGCAGACCAATATTAATAGGAAGATTTGCAAAAAAATTATTCCAAATCATTCCTCAATATTGAATCTGCTACTTTGTAGAATAGTTAACAATCTTTGTATATTTATTAACAAACTCTGTATAATTATTAGCAATTAATGTATATTTATTTTGATATCACCCGTATCTGTAGTTATCTCACATATACCGCCATCTGCCGAGCTTGGAACTTCAATTTTGCCCGTATCGGTTTTAGTAACAAATATTTTGTTTGAAAGCAAGCTACCGCTTACCTTTCCCGTATCAGTCACAATAAGAATTTTAGCCGCGTCACATCTCTCAAGCTTTACGTCACCCGTGTTTCTCTCAATGTCGAAATTCTCCTCGGCAATAACGTCTATAAGGGTTATATCTCCCGTGCTTCCCGTTGTAATAAGATTTTTGCACTTAACGTCTGACAAAATTGATTTTCCTGTTGAAACCTTTACCTTAAGGTCGCCCTTACAATCAATTTTTGATGCCGTTATCTTACCCGTCGAAACGGAAAGCTCAAGCGAGTCAACCGAAATATCCTCCACTACGATATTTCCCGTAGATGTTTTGATACTCAAGCTTTCATTTACAGATGCATAGCAATCGACGTAACCGGTGCTCACCTCTATATCGATATTTCTAAAGCGAAGCTCCTTTGACACTTCAACCTTGCTTGTACTTGAACTCACCTTTAAATTTTCATATTCGGCTTTTGGGATATAAACGGTTATTTTAGGAGAGGAAAAATCAAGTCTTATATGTATATAATCGTACCATTTCTTCTCATTCACTAAACTGATATCAAGCACACCGTCCTTTACCAAAACAGAATGCTTTGCTTTTTCCTCCTCATAGCACTCTACTCTGCACTTTCCGTCATCCGCAGGCAAAAGCTTAATATCCGCCGTATTGGAATTAACCGATATATTTTTGAAATTATCGGATATTTCATACTTGTTCTCCACAAATTTGTCGGTTGACATTTTTGAAAAGCTCCATCCCATAACGCACATCGCCCCTATAAAAATTACAATGCCAAGCAAAATGAGTGCGCCTGCTATGATAAACCATATTTTTACCGTTTTACTCATTACTTGCTCTCCTTTTCACGAAAAATATTTATAATCCCGACAAACACCATTTTACTGAGCCTTGCAGCGCCTTTGGTTGCGTACAGACATCCAACAAAAGCGAAAATCGAAAATCCCGCGCAAGCAAGTCCCGCGCCTATCATAGCAAATCCTGTAAGCAAACTGTTAGTACACATAAAAATCACTCCGGATACGATACCGCTAATAAAACCGCCCACCAAGGCTGCAAACACCGACCAGCAGGATACTATCAGTGACCAAAAAACGACATACAGTGAAAATATTACCGAAATTGCCGCTATCCCCAAGGTAAGCCATAACGGCGAGCCGATTATAAGTAACGCTATCACCCATCCCTTAAGACGTCTTTTGGGCTTTTTGCTCTCGCTCTCGGTACCAGAATTAAAGTTAGAAGCATCAGATATTATCTGCGCCGCTATATCATCTATAGAACCGACGGACAAAACTGCGTTTTCCTCTGTTGAGCCTTCCTCGATTATATCGTCTATCATTTCACTATAAAAATTTATTCGTTCTTCAATATCGTTTTCAGGTAAGCACGATAATTTTAATTTAAGAGAATCTAAAAACTCTTGTTTAAACATCTTCCCCGTCCTCCTTAATAACAAAGCTGTATATAGCCATAACCTCTCGCCACTCGTCCTTAAAATCCTCAATACGGTCTAGTCCCGCCTTTGTGATATGATAATATTTGCGTAACCGTCCGCCGTGCTCGGAGGTGTAAACAGTCAGCATTCCCGCAAGCTCCAAACGTTTAAGTATAGTATATAAAGTTGATTCTGACATTTCAATATACGGTTTCATATCTTTTATTATTTTATAACCGTATGAATCCTCGTTTTTAATAGCCGCCAAAACACAAACGTCAAGCAGACCGCGTTTTAATTGAACATCCATATTATACCCCCTCTCACGATATACATCATATCACGAAGTATTGTTTTTGTCAATAGCTTTATAAAAAATACAAAAGGACACCGATAAACAGTGCCCCAAGATTTTAAATCAACAGCATCAAAACCGTCAAAATAATTAAAAACGTAAAGTTGAACGCTGAAAAAAGTGCTACATAATACCCCATCTTTTTAGGGTTATGCTTAACGTACTCACGGAACGTGATAAGGCTCGCAAGCGAAGCTATCAGTGTACCCGTACCGCCAATATTTACACCCAAAAGCAGTTCTCTGTAATTCTC
>JAZQZG010000053.1:0-2977 GCA_045633925.1 Eubacteriales bacterium | reverse complement strand
AGCATGCAAAAGCGTTCCCCACTCTCTTGCTCTTTTTCTTCGGTGTTCTGCCCCGATTGCGAATCGAGTACCGTCGCATCTTTTCCGATTACGACCAAGTCGGGAGAAACGTCAGAATTATCCTTCGACGGCTTATCCTTTCCAAACAGCATAACGGCAAGCAGTATACCCAGTAGCACCGGTATGCAGATAAGAAATATTATAATTATATAGAGCGTTTCTGCACGGATCAGACCGCCAAACGATATCTCTCCCTCACGCTGAAAAAAGGCATAAACGGACAGAACCAAAATCACGCCCATCAACAAGGTTAAGACCAGTAACGCGATCCATTTTATTAGTCTTTTCTTCATTTTACTCATATTCTTTCTTTAAGACGGTTATTTCTGCTTTTTTAGTCCTTTGAGCGACTGATAACTTAAAAGCTTCTTGCGTATGCTCTTTTTGACCTTGCCCCAGCGTTGATCGTAGAAATTAACAAACGCTTCGAGCTCTTTTTCAAGCTCGTCAAAGCTCTTTTTATCCAAAAATTCATCATCCGCGAATTTTTCGCCCGTTTTAAGCCTCAATGCCTTTATCCTTGCTTCACAAATTCTCTTCTCTTCAAGCAGTGCGGCATAATTATTCGTAAGGTCTTCTATTTCTGAATGCGCCTCGGTTAGCTGTCCGTTCTTCTCGGCTATTTCTTCACTTAGCTTAGCCTCTTGTATACGCAGCTTTTCTCTTAATTCTTCCAGATGCTCTCTGAACGTCGCTTCAAGCTCTGCAATTTCCTGCTCGTGCTTCAGAATGTTTTCGTGTATGCGCTCGTTGCACTCTTCCCTCAGCTCATCCATTTGCTGCTTGTGAAGGATCTTACTTTCTTCGATAAACTCACGGAGCTCCGCCTCGGTCTCCTTCATCTGCTTGATCTCAGAATTAAGCTTTTCCTCATTTTCTTTGAGATCGGTAACCCGTTTTCTCAATCCCTCGATCTGGCGGTTGTCGTTTTCCAGCAGCTTTATGTGTTTCTCCAGATTGAAAATATACTCCTCGGGCGAGATCTCCATATTATTCAATCTTCGCTTCAGGACTTCAAGCTGCTCGGATTTGAGTTTGATCTGTTCTGCTCTACGGCGCTCTTCCTCGGCGATATAATTATTCTTCAGCGTTTCATTTAATCCAAGACCGTATTCATACGTCAAAAAGGACAGCAGCGCGCCCGCCTCGGAGAGTTCATCAGCCAACACATCCGCAAACGGTGCCAATTCTATTTTTTGAGTCTCGTACGTATATCCCGGCTTGTCGTATGCTATGATAAAATCGTAAAGCGCGACCGCTCCCTTGAAGTTGTTATCCATCTTTAAAACGTTTGTCTTTGTGATGGGTGGCTTCAGCTTAGCTGCCTTTCCCGCAATCTCCATCAGAGGCGTAGCAAGAAATGCCATTACGGTCTTTAAAATAAGGTCTATTCTGTCTATAACGTCCTTGGCAGGATTGCTCTCGCGAAGATATTTATCATCGGCTATCTCCTCATGAAGAGCCACCTGATAGGATATTTTTCTGCCTGCCGTTGTTATCTCTTTATTGAGCTTTAAAACACCGTCGTATCTGTTGGAGATATCAAGTATCTTGTCGTAGCGTATTGAAATGAAATCTCTGAGATAACACAAAAGCATATACAGAAATCTGTTTTCGTATACCGCATAATCGTTTAATCTCTCAACACTGTAGAGCTGATCGGGGATAAAATCCTTTCCCGTTTGCTCTTTTGTGATGAGATTGCTATGCTTTGCGAGATGCTGCACAGAGTCCTTGGAAACGTGCTTGACCTTCTCGATCGGAACTACCTCGCCGTTTGAATATATGAACTGTCTTTCTTCCTTTATTGCCTTTTCTATAAAAACAAGTCCCGTTTCAATAGCAACGATCCAATCCTCGTCCACAAGACACGTCGTTCTGGTTATAGTTATCTCGTCATTCTCTACGTCACATTGAGATAACGCCCTGCGCAAAGCCGAGCAATCTCTGTTCTCTGCCGTATGCGTTCTGTATATGCGCAACGCGCGATAATAAACGTCCAAATGATTCATAATAATCTCCATTTCGCCACCGCGGTGGCACAAACATGATCGATGGATTTTGACTTACAGCCAAAATTCTATGCAAACAAAACCGTTTGCTTTTACGCATTTCTCTGCAATCTGTGGATATGCTCCTTGCAAAGAGGCATTTTGTCAACTCCGAAAAGTTCGTCCATATAATTCAAGAGTCCCTCGGCAGAGTTGCGCAGATATATGGGGTTCTGTGTCTCAAGCTTTCTGATGACCTTCTTTGAAAGTATATCGTCAAGCGCGCACAGCTCGTCTCCTCCGCATGCAACGTATACGGGTATGTACGTCCTTATCTGCTTCATTATTCGGTTTCCAAACGTTATATGGAAATGATCTATCAGATATTTGTCAAGCTCCTCAAGACGCTTGATATTTCTTCTGCTCGCATCATATTCCTTTATCGCCTTATCCACAAGCTCTACAAACTGCTTGGATGATATCGGTTTCTTATCTACGTGCGGTGCCGCAAATCTCTCGCTCTTCGTATCAAGGTTGAGTATCATCGCTCTGTCGTATACCTTATCCGATATCGCAAACGTTGAGTCGTCGTTATTTGCGGTTCCTATAAACCACATGTTCTCGGGAAGCTTGATCCTTCCGTCCTTGAACTGCTTGGGGTCGGTATCCCATTTGTCCGATACTACGTCTATATATCTCTCGTTGGGATCGGGAAGCTCCAATAAAGACAAGAATTCAGCAAAATAATATTCCACTCTCGCGATGTTCATCTCGTCAAGAACTGTTATATACATATCCTTGCTGTAATTTGCCTCGTACATCTTCTCGAGCAACAACGTCTCGTTGAATCTCTTGGTAAACTCGTTATAGTATCCTACAAGGTCGGTCCTTTCCTTCCACATCGGCTGCACCGGTATTACCGTTGA
>JAZQZG010000052.1:0-14194 GCA_045633925.1 Eubacteriales bacterium | reverse complement strand
ACGCCTCCGCTTCTGTAAAAAACGACTTTTGTCATCTCAAATTAAGCCTTGATGGACAAAATCTGAACCTTAGTATAAGGCTGTCTGTGTCCAATCTTCTTCTTCTCGTTCTTCTTGGACTTGTACTTCATTACATAGATCTTCTTTGCTTTGCCGTTAGCAAGAACCTTACCGCTAACAACAGCGCCTTCTACGTTGGGAGCTCCAACCTTAAAGTTATCTCCCTCGGATACTGCCTTGACACAGTTGAATTCAACTGTCTCCTCCTCGTTAACATCGAGCTTCTCGATATAAATGATATCGCCCTCGTTAACCTTGTACTGCTTTCCACCCGTTTCAATGATTGCGTACATGAAAAGCACCTCTCTTTCTTTATAGACTCGCTAATTCGGGCGGCGTTTAACACGCACTTTAAAGCCCGCCAATTATGCGGCATCATATTATAACATATTTCTTAAGCGATTGTCAATAGTTTTTTTACACTTTTATTAAAAAAATTCAGACAAATCAGCTTTTTTAAGCGAGGTTCTCAAAATAGTATAATATTCCTCTGTCAAAGCCTCGGAAAAGAGCTCGTATCTATCGTCAATAGCCTTTATCAGCATCTCCGGATTAAGGTATTGAGACGAGGATGCACTAAGTATGGTTTTAACCTTAATATCCCCGCTTTGAGCATCATACTCCGCGCTTAGCTCCTTTATCAAGGGAACAATATCTATCTCACGCTCTCCTGCCTTTCCCTTCTTCACCATATATATAGGTGTTGCAAGAAAATCGGTAGCAAGAGAATTCGCAACCTCACAAGAACTCTTTGGCGTATGCAAAACGATCTCATAGAATGCGTATGCTATCTCGGAAAAATCTGTTTTTGCCTCGTACACGTCGGTTATGTAGAACTCCTTCGTCATCTCGGCATTAAGTCTTTCCTTTATCTCGTCGTAGGACATCTCTCTTGAAAGTCTTATATCAAGGTACTCGCACACGCTCTGGCTTCCAACGCTCAATGGCGTTGAAAATACGAGCTTTATATGAGGGTTGAATCCCTGCGTATACCACACGGGTATACAAGATCTGACGAGTATTCTGTTGAACGTTCTCTGAAGATCAAGGTGAGAAATGTACTGAAGCGTTCCTACCTTACAAAACTTAAGACGCACGTGTCTTGGCGGATCAAGCAGCGGCAGGGCTTGCATTTCCTTCTTTAATTCGAGTTTGCTTTTGGACAACACGTTCCCTCACCTCCCAGTCTGTTTGCGCCGCATCCGCTACATTGCTGACGGCAATGCGGTGTAGTGTTCTCAGCATATGCCTTATCTCTCTCTCTGCGCAAAAACGACTTTGTAACTCCGCAATCGATCACATCCCAAGGAAGCACCTCGTCAAGACCGAATGCTCTGTTTGCATAGAACGCAGGATCGATTCCACTTCTCTCAAGAACAGATATCCACTTATCATAATCAAAACACTCATCCCACGCATCAAATGCAAAGCCTTCCTTACAGGCAAGCTCAAGCGCATCGGCAAGACGTCTGTCACCTCTCGCAAGAACAGCCTCAATTCGGCTGACCTTTGCATCGTGATAGGTATATCTTATCTTTCTGTCGGTTATTTTGGATGCAAGGAATTCCTGCTTTTCGGCCAAGGATTCAAGCGTATCCTGAGCCTCCCATTGGAAAGGCGTAAAGGGCTTGGGAATAAAGCAAGAAACGCTTATCGTTACCTGCGGTTTCTTTGCCTTGTTTCTACCCGGACACTGATAATACGCATCTATAACGTGCGATGCAAGCATCGCAATACCCTCTATGTCCTCGTAGGTCTCTGTCGGCAAGCCGTTCATAAAGTAAAGCTTTACGGTATTCTTTCCCGCCTCAAACGCAACGCCAACTGCGCGAAGAAGGTCCTCTTCCCTTACGTTCTTATTGATAACGTCACGAAGTCTTTGCGTTCCTGCCTCGGGCGCAAACGTCAAAGACGATGATCTAACCGTTGCTATCTTATCCATAAGCTCTTTAGTAAAGCTATCAACTCTCAGCGACGGCAAGGAGAGACTCACCATATTCTCGTCCGTCCATTCAAGAAGATCGGTTGTAAGCTTTTCAAGCTGAGTATAATCACTTATCGAAAGCGACGTCAAAGAAATCTCGTCATAGCCTGTGCTCTCAAACAAGCACTTTGCCTGCTCGTTCAAGGTCTCTGCGCTCTTTTCTCTTACAGGACGGTAAATAATTCCCGCCTGACAGAATCGGCATCCTCTGATGCATCCTCGGAACACCTCAAGCATTATACGGTCGTGAACCGTTTCTATATAAGGCATAACCACCTTCTTGGGGAAATACGCCTTATCCATATCGGAAATTATACGCTTTTGAACGGTTGTGGGGATATCATCATACTTAGGAGTATACGCCTTTATAGTTCCATCCTCGTTGTACGTCACCTCATAAAGCGAGGGAACGTAGATTCCTACGATGCTCCTTGCCGCCTCATGAAGATACGCCTCCTTTGTATAGCGACCTTCTTCCTTCATCTTTATGTAGAGCTGACAAAGCTCAACGAGCATTTCCTCGCCCTCTCCAATATTGAAAAGATCAAAGAAATCTGCCACAGGCTCGGGATTATACGCGCAAGGTCCGCCTCCAATAATGATGGGCATATCATCGCCTCTATCGGATGCTCTAAGCGGGATTTTCGCGAGGTCGAGCATATTGAGAACGTTTGTGTAGCTCATCTCATACTGAAGCGTAAATCCTACCATGTCAAAGGCTGTGAGCGGATCTCCGCTCTCACACGCTGTGAGCGGAATATTATGCTCACGCATCTTTTCCTGCATATCGATCCACGGATCATACACACGCTCACACCAAATATCCTCTTGCTCGTTAAGAACGCCGTAAAGAATTCTAACGCCAAGATTTGACATTCCAATCTCATAGGTATCGGGAAAGCAAAAAGCAAATCTTGCCTTTACTTTATCCTTATCCTTTATTATCTGTCCGTATTCTCCGCCCGAGTATCTTCCGGGCTTTGATACCGACTTTAAAACACTACTTATCTGTCTATCCATTTTCTGTTTCTTTCCGAAGGATCAAAAATCCGTCTCAATCCTTCCCTTTTCTACTAAATACAAATCTATCTTTTCTTGGGAACTTCCATGCCATAAATCCTGCAAAAGCAGCGCCTGCCGCAAGCCAATACAAGACAATAACAAGCTCAAGTCCGCTAAACGTCTTTATCTTATCTCCCAAAATAAGTACAAGTGAGATCAAAACGCCCACGAATGCCGAGGCATACGAAAGCATATTGAGAATAAATCTAAGATTTTTCAGTTTTTTCGCATTTGATGCCGCAACCGCAAGATTAAGTCTTGATCCTCTTGCAAGCAAGGGAAGATTCTTTCCCACAGCCGAGAACAATGCGCCCTCTTTACCTGCGCGGTACTTTTCTATTGCAAGATCTGCCGCATTCTTATGTACAATATTTATCTGGAATCCCGTCTGCGTTCTCAATCTTGAAATGAGCGCTGTGCTTATCATAGGATCATAGGTTTCAACAACACACAAGATATCATCCTCGGCAATTTTCTGAACGAGGTTCAAGAACACCTCGTTAAGCTTATATTTTACCGCAATTCGCGCAGTAGGTCTGCTGTTTATCGATACGCAAAGAGTATATATCTTATCCTCTTCCTTTCCAAGAGATGCCGTTGGGAAGGTTATTCCGTAACGTGACATAAACTGCTCATCACCAATAATCACGGAATAATTTGATCCAACAACAGCCTCAACACCGTTTCTTGCCACACGCTTTACCTTGCACTCTCCAAAGGACTGAGTCTTAAGTGACGCAAAGGTTGCCTGCAAAGGTCCACCAATCTCAGAATATACCGAATTCAAGCATGAAAGCAAAACCGATTTAGGCGTAGAATCATATATTGCAAGATTTACACTCTTAGTATCACATTTCTCAAACAGATGCGAATCATAAAATACGAACATATCACAATCGGCAATTTTTTCAAGTGATGCCTCAGATGCAAACGCTGCACCGTAAGAATAATTGTTAGCGCTAAGCATCTCAAACGGTAAACGCTCGGCAATAATTGCCGCTATTGGCAAGGAGAAACCAAACGTCGCCATAAAAGCTACCATCGCTACCCAGAACGACGATGAAACGATTGCTGAAACAATGGTAAATACAAACGCAAGAACCGCAGAAACTATGAGCAAGGAAAATGCGCTTTTATTTCTCGTTGATTTGATCTTGTTCGCCTCAAAGAATCCGGTTGCAGAATCAACGTTCTGCGGAGCACAAATAACCTTCTTCGGGCTCACACCGCCTGCGTACATCTTCTCTGCGACAGAGCCTTTACCCTCGCTCTTTTGCAAGGTATACTTATAAGTCGTAACGTCGTCCTCATCCTCTGTTCCAAAAATAAATTCAGAAAAATAATACTCGTAATTTTTTATTTCCGCCATTGCGTGCAAAAATGCAGAAAGCTCTGCCAATACAAGCACGATCACAACGCAGAGATGGAACGTAGGTACTGCCGTGTTTTCAGGCGCGGCGAAAATTATTATAAAATCATATAAAACCGTAACACACGCAGCCGTTCCGGCAATTATGTACGCATCGATTCCATTCACAAAAAAGTTCTTGAAGCTTTCTATTATATGCTTTGAAGCAGGAAGCACCGCAATAAAGGTCAAAAGCACACCGAAAAAGACGTAAAGCTCAATATTGCTCTCGCGCTGAATAATGCTCGGAAATTCAACGCCAAAAATAGGCAAAAGCTCATATAACATCAGCACTACTGCAAGCAAAGAGGAAAGCAACAACTCAAGAAGCGCTCCTCCCCGTCTTTTTCTGTATTCAAGATACTGACTGTTAATACGCTCTTTAGTCTTCGCCTTACGAATCTCACTTGTATCACGCACAGAATGATTCTCAGGCGTATCGTTGTTTTCGATCACAGGCTCCGCCGATTCCTTGGTATTATCCTCAACCTCGTCAACAACAACCTCTTCCTCTACGTTATTTTCAAACTCCTCGTTTGACAATTTCTCGATATTTTCACTCGATACGTTTTTTAGAAGATCATCTCTGTATCCGAACTCAAACAGCAACGCAAGATCGGCACTGTCAAGCTCTCGATTAGCAGGATCTGCCTCCTGATCCATAACCAACGGAACGCTCTCGACCTCATCAAAGCTTTCAGGCTCGAAATCCGAATCATTCTCATCAGCATTCAACGCCGCCTCAAGAGAATCGACAGACATCGTGGTCTCGGCAATTATCTCCTTAAACGATCTGTTTCCAAACGGGCCCTCATCATTTGAACGGTAGAAAACGTTTATATAATTATCCTCTGCAATTTTCTGAGAGGACTCCTCAAGAACAGGCTCGTCAAGCTCCTCGGTCTCAATCGCAACGGCAACGGAAAATCCGTACGCCCCCTCCTCTATTTCCTGCACCCAATCAGAATCCTCTTCATCTCCAAAGAAATCCTCATCAAAATAAATCTCTTCCGGATCTAACTGAATATCCGTATCAATCTCTTCTTGAATTTCTTGATCTTCCTGCGCCGCATATATCTCCTCAAGGGTTTCACTATCTGCTTCTTCTTGAATTTCTTCCAATCCTTCATAAAGCGAGATTTCCTCATCCTCTTGATAATCTTCTTCATTTTCTTCTTGCAACGCTTCAAATCCTTCATAATCGGGTGTTTCTTCAAACGTTTCAACTTCTTCTTCAAACGTTTCTTCATCTTCGATTTGCGAATCGCCCTCATCGGATCCATCATAAAACTCATATTCATTCTCCTCTATTTCTTCGGAAAACGCATCATCAGCTTTATCAAAAAGATCAACTTCGTTGGCATCGTCATTCTCAATTTCGTCCTTGGATTCATCATATGCATCGCTCAAAAAATCTTCATCAATAGCATAATCATCCTCGTCCGAACTATCGGTAGCACGAGCATCTCCATAAAGGAACTGCTCTCTCAGCTTCTCCTGAAGCTCATCATGTGAAAAATCAGTTATCTCCTGCTCTGCAACGTCATCTTTTTGAGTTTGAGCATCCGCAGAATAGGATCTTTTAAGCTCCTCAAGGACACCATCTATATTCTGTGCGCCGTTTGACGTATTTTTATTTTCATTCATCGTCTTAGCACCTCCACACCGTAGTTTTAAGCTCTATGCTGCTTTGAAACCTCTGCTAAAATAACCGCAGCAGCAGTTGAAACGTTAAAGGAATTAATCTTTCCGTACATCGGGATCGAAACGATATAATCCGCTCTGTCCTTAACGAGCTTTGATACACCGTCACCCTCGCTACCGAGAACTATTGCGCAAGGACAGTTAAAATCGGTATCATAATAACTCTCTCCGCCAGCCTCTGCTGCGAATATCCAAATCCCCTTTTCCTTCAGCTCTTCAACCGTCGAGGCGATATTTGTAACCTTTGCAATTGCAAGATGCTCAATAGCTCCGCAGGACGCCTTGCTTACCGTTGAGGTAAGTCCTACCGCGCGACGCTTAGGAATGATAAGTCCGTGAGCGCCCATACCCTCAGCGCATCTTATTATAGCGCCGAGATTATGAGGATCGGCAATACCGTCTGCAATAACTATAAACGGCTTTTCTCCACGCTCGTTGGCAATTTCCAATATATCCTCAACCGAGCAATATTCCTTTTCTGCAGCCATAGCAACGATTCCTTGATGAGCGGAAAAATTCGTGAGCTTATCAAGCTTTGCCTTATCGCTCTCAACTATCGGAATATGTCTCTCGATAGCCTCTGCAACCAATACTACGATAGAGCCTTCTCTCTCTCCCTTTTGAACAAGTATCTTGTCTATTGCTCTTCCGGATTTCAAAAGCTCTCTGACAGCATTTCTGCCTATCACAAGCCCCTCGTTCATCTCCTCGGGCTCGTTACGCTGTGATGCGCCTTTGTTTGAATCGTATTTTTTATGCGAATCATTTTTCTTAAAATTCTTTTTTGAATACTGTGCGTTTCCGTTAAACTTATTATTACCCATTTGTTGCTCCTGATGTATCAATTATTACATCTAAATATAATTTTACATAATAATTATATCATAAAAAGCCTTTTTTGTACATAGTTTTTTTATAAAGGCTTTCAACTTTTTTTAAAAAACAAGAGCGAGGATAAAAGCCCTCGCTCTTGATATTCTGCTCCGCAAATTAACCCATAGAAGAATAGTTGGGAGCTTCCTTTGTAATATTGATATCGTGAGGATGAGACTCACGGAGACCTGCTCCGGTGATGCGAACAAACTGTCCGTTCTCACGAAGAGCATCGATGGTTGCAGCTCCGCAATAACCCATACCGGAACGGAGACCGCCCATAAGCTGGTAGATGGTATCTGCAAGAGCTCCCTTGTAAGGAACACGACCCTCAACTCCCTCGGGAACAAGCTTCTTGTTGCCCTGCTGGAAGTATCTATCCTTAGAACCGTTCTGCATTGCCGCAATAGAACCCATTCCACGGTAAACCTTGAAACGTCTGCCCTGGTAAAGCTCCTCTGCTCCGGGGCTTTCCTCACAACCTGCAAACATAGAACCGATCATAACTGTGCTAGCACCTGCGGCAATAGCCTTAACGATATCACCGCTGTACTTAAGACCGCCGTCTGCAATAACGGGAATTCCGTACTTATCAGCAACCTCTGCTGCATCGCAGATAGCTGTTACCTGAGGAACGCCTATACCTGCAACTACACGAGTCGTACAAATGGAACCGGGGCCGATACCTACCTTAACAGCGTCAGCACCTGCCTCGATAAGCTCACGAGCAGCCTCGCCTGTTGCGATGTTTCCTGCGATTATCTGAGCCTCTGGGTAAGCATTCTTAACCTCAAATACCTTGTTTATGATACCCTGAGAGTGACCGTGTGCAGAGTCAAGAACCAAGAAATCTGCTCCTGCTGCCAAAAGTGCGCCTGCACGATCAAGACAGTCTGCGGTAACACCGATGGCTGCACCACAGATAAGTCTGCCTCTGGAATCCTTTGCGGAATGAGGATACTTATATGCCTTTTCAATATCCTTTATAGTAATAAGACCCTTGAGCTCGTTGCTTGCATTAACAAGAGGAAGCTTCTCAATCTTATGATGACGAAGAATCTCCTGAGCCTCCGAAAGAGTTGTTCCCTCGGGAGCAAGCACAAGATTTTCTCTTGTCATAACCTCGGATATTTTTACGTTGAAATCAACCAAGAAGCGCATATCACGGTTGGTGATAATTCCAACCACGCGCTTATTTTCATCACATATCGGAACACCCGAGATCTTAAACTTGTGCATAAGAGCCTCAGCCTCATACACGTAATTCTCCGGGCCTAAGAATATAGGATTGGTTATTACACCGTTTTCACTTCTCTTAACGCGGTCAACGTGGTCAACCTGCGCTTCGATGGACATATTCTTGTGAATAGTTCCGGCGCCGCCCTCACGAGCAATAGCAATAGCAAGATTAGCCTCGGTAACTGTATCCATAGCTGCGCTGAGCACGGGAATGTTAAGAGATATCTTGTTTGTAAGACGGGTCTTCAGTGAAACGTCTGCAGGAAGAACATCACTTTTTGCAGGGATGAGAAGCACGTCGTCAAAGGTAAGACCTTCCTTTTGAAATTTTTTACTGTAATCCATAAAAGCCTCCGATATTTTTTGTGAATTAACTATTTAAACTATTATAACAAACCTAATCAAAAATGTCAAGGATTTTATGACATTTTTTTCGCAAATTTATCTTGTTTTTTCGTTTTTCGATGAAGGAAATTTTTGGCACCGTCATATAAATTACGCGAGGTGATTTTAGTGAAGTCTCTAAAACTGTTTTTTTGTATTTTCTTACTTGCCGTAGCTTTTTTTGCATTTTCTATCTTTATACTGTTTAATTCAAGCAAAGAAAATAAAGCTCCGCACGGAGCTCTGGAAAGTGAAAGCAACGAGTCCTTAAAAAACTACGTCGTGATAATCGATGCAGGACACGGAGGCGAGGACGGTGGCGCTATCGGAAAGAACGGAGCCTATGAAAAGGATATAAATCTGATGCTTGCAAAAAAGCTCAAGGAACGCCTTGCCTCCCTTGACATTACCTGCGAGCTGACAAGAGAGAGCGATATTCTCCTTTATGATAAAAATGCCGATTACGAGGGTAAGAAGAAAAAGCTCGATCTCTTGGCAAGAAAGGAATTTGCAGAGCGATACGAGAATGCGATATTTATAAGCATACACCAGAATTCCTTTTCAAAATCGCAATACAGCGGGCTTCAAGTATATTATTCAACGAACGATCCCGCCTCGCGCATACTTGCATCAAAAATTCAAGCCGATATCAAAAAAGGACTTCAGCCGAACAACAAACGAGCAATAAAGCCCTCGTCAAGCATATATCTGCTTGATGAGCTTACCTGCCCTGCCGTGCTTGTGGAATGCGGATTTCTCTCAAACCAAGCCGAATGCGAAAGGCTTTGCGACGAGAGCTATCAAAATACGATATGTGATATACTCGCAGATTCGATCTTTAATTTTTGTAATCAATAAAAAATCGGACGGAATATCCGTCCGATTTTATTTTTAATTTTTTAAAGCTTTATCTGCATAGCGGGTACTATTCCTTGAGTGGCAAAAGATGCGTTTCCGGAACCATAAATATATCCCTCATCAACAACACACGCATTGGCTAACTCTATATAGTCGCTCGGAGATCGGAGCCACCACCAGCCCCTTCCTGTATCGGGACTATCCGGATCCAAAAAAGCTCCGTTTACCTTTGCATAATCTGTGGCACTCTTCATACGAAGAGCATTATTTTCTGAGCTATCCGAGCTTGGAAATCCATATTCAGCATTTGTTGCATCAGAATAAGAAATCAAGAAAATCTTATCGATAGTATTTCCACAAGCATAAGATTCGGGAGCTTTTCCTATAGTAGCAGCGCTATTATCCACCTGACTCTCAATTATTATTCGTCTTTGGAGATCACTAAACGCTACGCTGTAGAAGGTTTCATTAAGCCATTGTCTTATTATACTATGCTCATAATTGTTCGGATGTACCGTTTTGCCGTTCAACTCAACGCTATCACTTGCTGTACTAAAGTACTGGTTATCTATTATCATATCACAAAGAATGAATGCGCTACCGTCAGAAGTATTTTCGCTCAATATAGTCCATGAAATAGGCTCATATTTAAACCAATATACAGTACTCGTAGTATATCCGTGCTCATCCTGATAAGAATTGTTCGCGGAAGAATCATATATTGTAACAATTGGACGGAAAGAAGTAAAATATACACCTCTGTATCGCTCTCCGTCTTCCTCTACGTCAATATACCACATAAAGTTGCTTGCACTACCGTTTATGTAATATCCGTATGATATCCAAGCCTGTGCATTATCACTTGTAGGAAGCTCTCCCGCCTTGCTGTTAAGAGTAGATACCAAGCTCTCCTCTGTCACCTCAGACTGAGGATACGAACCAAAGATTATCTTTTTTCCTTGACGAATATATATTTCGTTTGATTCGTTCCCACCTATACTCGGTTCTGTTTCTGTTTCTGTTTCAGTCTCTGTTTCAGTCTCTGTTTCAGTCTCTGTTTCAGTCTCTGTTTCAGTCTCAGTTTCGGTCTCGGTCTCTGTTGCTGTCTCTGTTTCAGTCTCAGTTTCGGTCTCGGTCTCTGTTTCTGTCTCAGTTTCAGTCTCAGTTTCGGTCTCGGTCTCTGTTTCTGTATTTGTTTCGGTTTCTGTCTCGCTTTCAGTTGGTTCTTCCGTCTCCGTTCCCTTTACGGGATCAAGAATATCTCCGCATGATACGAAAGTAGAAAAAATCATCAACATCACAAGAATAAGCGCTACAATCTTTTTCATTCCGTTGATTCCTCCATAAAAATCTTTACACCGCATTATATCACATTTTATCCTTCTTGTAAACCTTTTTGGCAAATAATATTACTGCTCGCCCTTGATTTTTTGATATTATTATTGTATAATTATAATAATAAATCAAAAATTTTAGGAGGCGTTTTATGAAAGGCCTTAAAACCGTATATATATGCTCAAGCTGCGAGTTTGTGAGCCCAAAATGGCTTGGAAAATGTCCCAAGTGCAACTCCTGGAACACCTTTGTTGAGGACGTTGAGCAACTCTCCCCTGCCGCATCTCCCGCAAAGCAGCGCACCTCGTCTATCTTCTCGGGCGATAGCAAGGCTCAAGCCTTTTCCGAGCTCTCTTCGTCCGATTACATACGCTCCGAGACCGGGCTTTCCGAGCTTGACAGAGTTTTAGGTGGCGGACTTGTTCTCGGCTCTGCCGTGCTTATCTCGGGCGAGCCCGGCATTGGAAAATCCACGCTTTTATTGCAGATCTGCGACACTCTTGGCGCTGAGAAAAAGGTTCTCTACGTTTCGGGCGAGGAATCCTCAGGTCAGATAAAGCTTCGCGCTCAAAGACTGAACGTAGGCGGTAAAAATCTCTACATTCTCACCGAGACTAACATCGAAAAGATACTTGCGGAGGCTAAACGAATTGCCCCCGACGTGATAATTGCCGACTCGGTGCAAACTATGTACTCGGATGCGATCTCTTCATCTCCCGGAAGTGTTTCAAACGTCAAGGAGGTTGCCCTTTCCTTTATTAGCAAAGCAAAGAGCGAGGGCGTATCGGTAATTTTGGTCGGTCACGTAAACAAAGAAGGTGGAATTGCTGGTCCCAAGGTGCTCGAGCACATGGTCGATGCCGTTCTCAATTTTGAGGGCGACAAGCGCCAGAGCTACCGCATTATCCGCGCGCAGAAAAACCGCTTCGGTTCAACTAACGAAATCGGTGTATTTGAGATGACGGATATCGGACTCAGACAGGTACCCAACCCCTCGGAGATGCTTCTCTCCGACCGTCCTACCGACATTTCGGGCAACTGCGCCGTATGCACCATTGAAGGAACTCGTCCTATCGTAGCCGAGATCCAGGCTCTTGTAACGCAAAGCCCCTTCCCCGCTCCAAGACGAACCTCAAACGGAATCGACTACAACCGTCTTTGCCTTATCTTAGCAGTGCTTGAAAAGAGACTTGGTCTTAAATTCTCAAGCAACGACGTATATCTTAACGTAATCGGAGGACTTGAAATAGACGAGCCTGCATCCGATTTGGCTATCGCTATGGCTCTCATATCATCCCTCACAGATAAAAAAATTCCCGATGATCTTATTGCCATCGGAGAGATAGGACTTGCAGGTGAATGCCGCGCGATATCGAGCATCGAGCAAAGAGTTAAAGAAGCTGCGCGTCTTGGCTTTACCAAGGCTCTCATCCCCATTACGAATGCGAGCAACTGTCCTAAGATTAAAGATATAACGGTATACCCCATAAAATCGGTATACGACGTTTTAAAATTTTTAAAGACTGAAAATAAAGATCAATAAAAACACAAAGGAGAATTAAAAATGGAAGTTTTAAAGGATTATTCTTGGCTTCGCGGGGTAAATCACTACATCTGTGACGAAGCTACCACACGTCAGCAATTAAGCTACGGAAAGCGTGTAAATCTCAACTCTATCCGAATTTGGCTCGTTGCTGAGGAATGGGCTGAGGACCCCAAGGGCTTTTGTGACGAGCTTCGCAATTACATCCGCATCTGCTATGATTGCGGCTACACCGTAATGCCTATTTTGCTCAACGGAAACCGCTTTAAGACCGAGTACGTTCAGGAAGAAAACATGAAATTCCTTGACAAATACGTAACCTACGTTGTAAACGAGATCAAGGACGAAGAGGGTCTTTTGATGTGGGATATTATGAACGAGCCCTCCTACAATCCTTGGCTTCTCGAAAAAGGAATTTCCGATGAAGAATTGAACTATAGAACCGAGCGCATCTGGGACTTCGTTCGTCACTACTGCAAACTTGTTAAGGATCTTGATCCCAAAACTGCAACTACCGTTGGTCATACTCGCGGTTATGAAATAGAATACACCGCCGACGACGTTGACGTATTCTCCTTCCACGATTACAGCTCAACCAAGGCAAAGTGTATGAAGAATTATGCTACTGCCGATGCTCTTTCCAAAAAATACGGAAAGCCTGTAATTCAGACCGAAACCGGATGTCTTGCTCGCTGCAACCCCTACGATATGGCTCTTGAGGTATGCAATCACTTTAATATGGGTTGGATGCTCTTTGAGCTTATGATACACGACAGATGCGACACCGAACACGGAATCTTCTATCCCGACGGAACAGTTCGCGACCCTGCGACCATTGCCGCAATGTTCGGCTGCTACCGCAACAGAGGTGAATCTATAATCGTTCCCCTCCCCAACAGAGAGGGCGCTGCTAACAACTGCATCAACGCAATTAAGAGAGCACTTTCCGAGTACACCGAGGACTGCTTTGACTATCGCCGTTCAAACGCAGACGAGCTCCTCGACGTTTGCGAGAAAGCTGCAAACCTGCTTGAGTGCTGTGATATGATTCCTATGGCTTATCCTCCAACAGCAAAAATTAACCGTTACAGATCTATGGAAAATCCTCCGCTTGACGAGATACGCGTGCTTGCTTTTGAGCTTGCAAAGACCTTGCGTGAGCTTTGTCAGATACTCTAAAAATATAAAAAAATTTATTTTGTATTGACTTTATCATTACATTATGATAAAATATATGTGAATTTTGTATTTATGGAGGTTTTTATGAAAAAATTTGTAAAATTTTTAGTTGTATTACTTAGCTTAACATTGTGCGTATCTGCATTATTTTCTTGTACTGATACGTTAGAAGATGCACCCGAAGAAATTAAAAAAGAGCATATCTCCGGTCAATCGCTCCCCGCACAAACCGCTTTGTTTAACATTAAACAGTCTATGACACCCGCAGACAAGAAAGACGGCTATATTCCTAACGCTAAAATATCTATCGATGTAAAAGGATATGATGCAGATTACACATATTTTGACTGCGTGTTAGTTGCAACATGGACCTATACGGAAATCAGTGATGAGAATCCTACCGGTGCAGAAAAAACTATCTCCGTTACTTTAAATTTAAATGCGAACGGTGATGGATCACACGAAGAAACTGTAACTTTGCTCGGTTGCAGAGGAATTTCAAACATTTCTGTTAACTACGAATGGTTGGGAACGGCAACAAAACTTTAATGTATTAAAATTATTT
>JAZQZG010000051.1:0-74168 GCA_045633925.1 Eubacteriales bacterium | reverse complement strand
GTGACGAATTTATGGGATATGGTGCGGCGGTAGCTATCTTAATAATCGATTATTTGGTAGCTTATTCTGTGTTAGGCTTTGGCGGAATATTTAGAAACAAGATAAAAAACAGGGCTCTTGCGTTGTCTCTCGGCGTAGTTTTTGCGCTCTCTTTGAGATATTTGGCACACATCGTTTCGGGCTTTATTTTCTACGGAGCTTGGGCTGAATGGTTCTTCTCTCAGGAGAATTTTTATTCTATAGGCGGATGGGTGCTTAATAGCTTTAGCGGAAAATGGTTGGCACTTGCTTATTCTGTTTTTTATAACGGTTTGTATATGATTCCCGAGATAATAATAACCACCGTAGCGGCGAATGCAATAAGCCGATTGCCGTTTATAAAAATTCAAGGCAAAGATTCCTTGACATAATAATCTACTTATGCTATAATATTTAAGAACTTTGCCAGACGGTCGCGCGGTATGTTGCCGAAAGGTATTACCGTGAGGAAAGTCCGGGCTTCATAGGGCAGGATAACTGATAACGTCAGTCGGAGGCGACTCCCGAGAAAGTGCAACAGAAATAAACCGCCTGACCTTGTGTCAGGTAAGGATGGAAAGGCGAGGTAAGAGCTCACCCACTTCTACGGTAACGTAGATTTGCTGTAAACCTTATCCGAAGCAACACCGTATGCGGATTAGTTTGCCCGACACATATCCGCGGGTGGCACAAGACGTATGTCTTGGAGCTTTGCGGTGACGCAAAGCAAAGATAGATGACCGTTCACGACAGAACCCGGCTTACAGGCAGAGTAAAATAAAAATCCCTTATTTAAATTGAGGGATTTTTGTTTTTGTACTTAAATATTTATAAAAACTTGCTTTTGCAAGATGAATTTTTATCAAGAGGATTTTACACAGTATGACACATGACGGACACAGAGAACGGCTTAAAAAGAGATTTTTGAATTCTCCCGAGAGCTTTGAGGATCACGAGTTGCTTGAGCTTTTATTGTTTTACGCAATTCCGAGAAAGAATACCAACGAAACTGCGCACAAGTTGCTTGAGAGATTTGGCTCGATAAAGGGTATCCTTGATGCAAATATCGAGGCGTTGTCTGAGGTTGACGGAATCGGACAGAATGCCGCTATTTATATAAAAGTGGTAGCAATGCTTGTGTCAAAATATGAATACGTGGATACGAGGGGCGATGGGATTCTCAAGAATCCGGAGACTTTGCATACCTTTTTAAAGAATTTGTTTATAGGAACGGATAATGAGATATCCTACGTTCTTATGTTCGATAATTCACGTAGGCTTATCACTTGCGAAAAGATTGGAGAGGGCTTTTCTATGGAGCATACTCTCTCCCTTCGAAAAATTGCATCCTGCGCTTTGTCAACTAATGCATCGTTTGCAATTATGGCGCATAATCATCCAAACGGAAGAGCTTTGCCTTCGGGTGAGGATATCCAAGCAACCAATCGCATAAGAATAATGCTTGAAAGCATGGGTGTTGTGCTGATGGATCATTTTATCATAGCTGAAAATGATTGCGTTTCGATCTTGAACAGAAGACCTTTAATAAAAGAATAAAAATTTCGTAATTTAAAGTAGTTATTTTAAAAGCGGAGCTGTCTCAAATTTACATTTGAGGCAGCTCCGCTTTCTTAATTGCTTTTTCAGTAATTTAATCTTCCCATCCTTCTTTTTTCACTATGTAAAAGCATAGCAGCGCTCCAAAAAGAACGCAGACAAAACTCACTAAAGAATGCTCCAGCAGAGGAAAAAATTGAGTGAAGCTTAGAAAATAGCTCTCATTCGGACTAATGCGAAAATAGAGAAGAAGCATTACTGCATGGCATAAAGATGCAAAAATTCCGTAGCAAAGAATTAGGCTCGGAAGAGTGGAAATCTTGAGTTTATGCATTTTTTCTCCTTTTTCGGTGGATTTTTATAAAGAAATCAAAAATTATATAAAAAAGCTTGAAAGGCTTTAATTCTCCTTTGATTATAGCAAAAATATGCGTTAATTTCAAGGTGTAAATTTTTCTATGGAAAATAATGGAAATTGATTTTGACATAGATATTAACCTATTTGTTTTAAAATGCATATTTATTCTAAAAATATGATATTTTATTCGCAAAATATTAATTTTTCAAAAACGCAAAACAAGTGGTTGTGCTTTTGCTCCTTAAGTGGTCAAAAATCTTAATCGAAAGTCGGAAAATTTATGGTGTACAATAGATACAGCGCAAAACCTGCGCAAAACTGAAAGGAGCTTTTTATGAAAAGTATAGCTGTTGATGCAGTAAAAGAATTACAAAACGAGGGGGTTGAATATAGCTTGATAAGGCTTTCCATAAAGGGGAAAGAGACGTTTTGTATCTACATAGACGGTGATGCGCTCGTATGTGAGGGCGTGGGAAATTGTTTGCCCAAAGCCTTGGAAATATTTGATAGCGTATCTTCAAACGGAGTGAGCCCCGAGCATCTTTCCGAAATATTGTATGATCTTCGAATGGAAATTTATTGTTAAGTATTTACACGAGTGCTATTTTGTGGTATAATATTTAGGCAAGTCTATGTTTTAAGGAGTAAAACGTTATGAAGTGTCCCGCCTGCGGATATGCAGAAAGTAAGGTTATAGATTCCCGTCATATTGAAGAGGGAAACAGTATAAAGAGACGAAGAGAGTGCCTTGCGTGCCAGAAGAGATATACGACGTTTGAGGTTATAGAGACCGTTCAGATATTCGTTGTAAAGAAGAACGGCACAAAAGAGCTTTTTGATCGCAACAAGCTTTTGGGTGGCGTGGCTAAGGCGTGCTATAAGCGTCCCGTAAATCCCGAGGAGATCGTGAATGAGATCGAATCCGAGCTTCAGAATTCCTTGAGAAATGAGATAACTACCAAGGAGCTCGGCGAGATTGTTATGATAAAGCTTAAGGAGAATGATGAGGTTGCATACGTAAGATTTGCGTCTGTGTACCGTGAGTTTAAGGATATTGACACCTTCCTCAAAGAGCTTGGAAAGCTTAAAAACGGCTGATATACGTATCTGTTGCAAAAAAATAGCGAAAATACCGCTTTATTATCGATTATTTGATAGTAAAGCGGTTTTTTGGACGTTTCTTTGTTGACAAAATACGATATTTGTTATATAATATATATAATTATTTTGTTTTAGAAAAAACGGAGGTTTTTATGACTATTTATGACGAACTTGTTGCCAGAGGTCTTATCGCTCAGGTAACGGATGAGGCTGAAATAAAGGAGATGGTAAATAACGGTAAAGCTGTTTTCTATATCGGCTTTGACCCCACGGCAGACTCCTTACACGTTGGACATTTTATGGCGCTTTGTCTTATGAAGCGCTTGCAGATGGCAGGAAATAAGCCGATAGCTCTTATTGGCGGCGGAACTGCTATGATAGGTGATCCCTCGGGAAGAACCGATATGCGTCAGATGATGACTCCCGAGACGATTCAGCACAACTGCGATTGCTTTAAGCAGCAGATGAGCAGATTTATCGACTTTTCCGAAGGAAAGGCTATGATGATAAATAACGCAGATTGGCTCTTGGGACTCAACTACGTTGAGGTGCTCCGTGACGTTGGAGCTTGCTTCTCTGTGAACCGTATGCTCTCGGCAGAGTGCTACAAGCAGAGAATGGAGAAGGGTCTCTCCTTCCTTGAGTTTAACTACATGATAATGCAGTCCTACGACTTCTATTACCTCTATCAGAACTATGGCTGCAATATGCAGTTTGGCGGTGACGATCAGTGGTCGAATATGCTTGGCGGTACCGAGCTTATCCGTAGAAAGCTTGGTAAGGACGCTTATGCTATGACTATAAATCTTCTCCTCAATTCCGAGGGTAAGAAGATGGGTAAAACTCAGTCGGGTGCAGTTTGGCTTGATCCTAACAAGACAAGTCCTTACGATTTCTATCAGTATTGGAGAAACGTTGCGGATGCAGACGTTCTCAAGTGCATAAGAATGCTCACCTTCCTTCCTCTTGAGGAGATCGACGCTATGGATTCTTGGGAGGGTGCACAGCTCAACAAGGCTAAGGAGATATTGGCGTATGAGCTTACAAAGCTCGTTCACGGTGAGGAAGAGGCAAAGAAGGCAGAGGCAAGCGCTAAGGCTCTCTTTGGAAACGGTGCTAGCGCTGAGGTTCCTCAGACCGAGCTTTCCGAGGCTGATTTTGTTGACGGTGAGATAGATATCTGCTCTTTGCTCGTTCTCTCGGGACTTGTTGCAACTAAGTCCGAGGCGCGCAGAGCCGTTGAGCAGGGCGGTGTTGCCGTAGACGATGAAAAGGTAACTAACGTAAGAGCTACCTTGAAATATGACGATCTTAAGGATGGTAAGCTTTTGCGCAGAGGTAAAAAGGCTTTCCGCAGAGTTGTAACAAAGTAATTTTAAAATAATCTTAAAATTTTTTTGGAGGTTATCGTGAAGGACATAAAGAGAAATTTGACGATGCTTTGCGATTATTACGAGCTCACTATGAGTCACGGATATTTCGCAAACGGAATGAAGGATAAGATCGTTTATTTCGACGTGTTTTACCGTGAGAATCCCGATAAGGGAGGCTATGCTATATTTGCGGGACTTGAGCAGATAATCGAATATATAAAGGATCTTCATTTTGATGAGGACGATATTGCTTATTTGAGAAAAAGAGGATGCTTCTCCGAGGAATTTCTAGATTATTTGAAGGGCTTCCGTTTTTCCGGAGATATTTGGGCTATTCCTGAGGGAACCGTTGTCTTTCCCGGTGAGCCTCTTATGACTGTTCGCGCTCCGATTATCGAGGCGCAGTTTATAGAAACCTACGTTTTGATGGTGATAAATCATCAGTCGCTTATTGCTACCAAGGCGGCAAGAATCACGAGAGCTGCTAAGTGCAGACCTGTCAGTGAATTCGGCTCGCGCAGAGCGCACGGAGCGGATGCAGCGGTTTTGGGCGCAAGAGCTGCTTATATAGGAGGCTGTAATTCGACTGCGTGCACGATATCCGATGAGGTTTTCGGCGTTCCCGCAGGCGGTACGATGGCGCACTCTTGGGTTCAGCTTTTTGATAGTGAGTACGAGGCATTTTTGACCTATTGTAAGATTTACCCCAATTCTCCTACGTTGCTCATAGATACATATAACGCGCTTGACAGCGGACTTGTGAACGCTATTCGCGTGTTTAAGGAGCTTGGAATCACTAAGTGCGCGGTAAGACTCGATTCGGGTGACGTTACGTATCTTTCTAAGAAAATACGCAAAAAGCTTAACGAAGAGGGGCTTTTTGACTGTAGGATAGTTATATCCAATGCGTTGGATGAGTATATTATTCGAGAGCTTATACGTCAGGGCGCGGAGATCGATGCCTTTGGCGTTGGTGAGCGCTTGATAACCGCTAAGAGTGACCCCGTGTTCGGTGGAGTTTATAAGGTTTGCGCGGTAGAGGATGAAAACGGAACGGTTATACCGAAGATAAAGATAAGCGAGAACGTAGGCAAGATAACTACGCCTCATTTCAAAAAGATCTACCGTATCCGTGGAAAGGAAACGGGCAAGGCGGAGGCGGATCTTATCTGCCTTTACGATGAGGTTATTGACGAGAGCAAGCCTCTTGAGATATTTGATCCCGTGGCTACTTGGAAGAGAAAGACCTTTACCGATTATACGGCAACCGAGCTTTTGGTTCCTATATTCAAGAACGGTGAGATGGTGTACGATATGCCGACACTTGCGCAGATAAGAGAGCATTGCGCGCAGGAGATCGAGGGTATGTGGGAAGAGGTAAGACGCTTTAGCAATCCTCACAATTATTACGTTGACCTTTCTGAGAAATTATGGACTCTTAAAAATGAGATGCTCTCAAAGCATAGAAAGGCTTAATATTTATGCAGATAATCGTTTGTGTTGACGATAGAGGCGGGATGCTTTTTAATAAGCGCCGTCAGAGCAGAGATCGAGTGCTTATAGCCGACGTATTGTCGGAGCTTGGTGATAAAAAGATTCATATATCAAGCTTTTCAAAGCTTTTATTTGAGGGCTTTGAGGACAGATACGTGATCGACGAGGCGTTTTTGGAGAATGCTTCCGAGTCGGATGTTTGCTTTGTTGAAAACATTAATCTTTTGCCATACGTTGACAAAATAAACAGAATAACCGTTTACCATTGGAACAGAAGCTATCCGGGAGATCTTTTCTTCTCTGTTGATCTTGTAAAAGAGGGTTTTGAGCTGACGTCTACTTATGAGTTTGAGGGTTATTCACACGACAAAATTACAAGGGAGATCTTTGAGAGATGATTTTAAAATTTAAAAGAGGTATTGCGGCACTTTTAGTCCTGATAATGGCAATATGCCTTGTGCTGTCGGGTTGTGAGGCAAAGGATAATTCTTCCGTATCAAACGGTGGAGTTTCGAATATCACGCAGAGTGGAAACGCGGGCAATAACGCAAGTACAGGAAATAATACAAGCACAGGAAATAATACAACAAGCACGGATAAGCCGATTATCGACAGCGAATATTCGGCAGATCCCGAGGGAATTGCACCTTATTCCGGAACGCCTTATGTTGTACTTAACGATGATAAGCCAAACTTTGCTGAGGCTGATATAACCAACGTATCCTATGAGTTTTACAGCGAGCTTGATTCTTTGGGAAGATGCGGATATACGATTGCTTGCGTGGGCAAGGATATTATGCCGACAGAGGATAGAGAAAGTATTTCCTCTGTTAAGCCTTCGGGTTGGATAAACAAGGAGTATGATTCTAAGCTCGTTGACGGAAGATACATCTATAACCGTTGCCATCTTATAGGATTTCAGCTTACGGGCGAAAATGCAAACAAGCAGAATCTTATAACCGGAACGAGATATATGAACGTTGACGGAATGCTTCCGTTCGAGAATATGGTTGCCGACTACGTAAAGGAAACGGGCAATCACGTTATGTACAGAGTAACGCCGATATACGTTGGCAATAACCTTGTTGCAAGCGGCGTTCAGATGGAGGCGTATTCGGTTGAGGACGATGGAGAGGATATCTGTTTCAACGTTTACGTATATAACGTACAGCCGGGAATTACCATAAACTACGCAACGGGAGACAACTGGCTTTCGGGTGAGGCAGTTCCCGAAACCGAGTCTCAAACCGAGGCGTGGGACGGAAAGTACGTTTTAAACGTGAACAGAAAGAAGATACATAAGTCCACCTGCGTTAATGCTCAGGACATAAAAGAAGCTAACAGAAAAGAGCATGAGGGCTCACTTGACGAGCTTGTTGCGCAAGGATATACGGGGTGCGGTACTTGTAAGCCGTTGCAGTAAAATTTGAGTTAAAAATAGAGTTAAAATAAGCCTTGGTAGGTGCGTTTTTGGCGCAAAACCGAGGCTTATTTTTTTGCGTAGATTTCAAAATATTTTTTAAATAAATATTGAATTTACTTATATTCTATGATATAATTATATAAATATAGTGTATGGTACAGTGTGTATGTATTGATTTATTGTTTTCTAGGAGGATTTTTACGTTGCCTGAAAATTTTGGAAGCATTATGAAAGCCGTGTTTGACATTTTGTCTTTGGCGCTTATTTTATTTTTGATATACCGTTTTGCAATAAAGAGAAGAGCTTTTAAGTTGGCTATCGGAGTGGGACTGTTTTTCTTGGTTTTGCTTATAGTAGATGCGGCGAATTTGACGGCACTCGGATTCGTGTTTGGAGATTTCAGACAGCTTGGAGTTATTGCAATCCTTATAATTTTCCAGCCCGAGCTTCGTTCTGCACTTGAAAAAATAGGTGGCTCTACGTTCGAGGGTATTCAGAATATAAACTTGAATCATCTTGGCGATAAAGATTCTGAGATCGTGAATTCTCACGAGGTTATAGAGGCGGTGTCACGTTCTGCTCAGGATCTTGCAAATATAAAGTACGGTGCGTTGATAGTTATCGAGCGTAATGATTCGATATCGGAATATAAGAAGAGCGGAACGGCTCTTGATGCTATAGTAAACGCAAATACGCTTAGCTCTATTTTCTATAAGGGCGGAGCTTTGCATGATGGAGCGGTTATTATTCATAACGGAAGAATCGACGTGGCAGGATGCGTTCTTCCTATGACTGCAAGGGTAGATATTCCGCAGGAACTTGGAACCCGTCACCGCGCGGCTATCGGTACCACGGAGCTCTTTGATTCGATAGTTATAATCGTTTCGGAAGAGACGGGACTTATCTCGCTTTCGATGAGAGGCGAGCTTGAAAGAGGCTTTAATTACGATACCCTTAAGGCTCGTCTTGTAGAGATACTTGAGGTTTCTTCGCAGGCGGCAGAAAAGTCTGCTTTGAAAAAATCGGGACGAAGAAAAAAAGATTCTTCCGGTAGCAAGTCAAAGGCATCGAAGAGTGCAACAAACAACGATACTCGTTCCTGATGGAGGTAGTAATGTCGGAAAAGAATGATATATTATGCAACGAAGACACTGTAAATGAAGCTACTCCCAATGCGGAAAATGTTTCAAGCAGGGTTGTGGTTAGAAGAAAACGTTTTAAAAAATCAGATATACTTGTTTTTGCAATATGTTTGGCGGTTTCCGTGTGTATTTGGATGTATGCTTCCAATTTGGAGAAAACCGCAGCGGATAACGAAATAAACAAAGAGCTTATAGAGGATGCCGTTCAGAGCGGAGTTCAAAGCGGAATCAGTAAAACTACCGAATCCACTGAGGATAGTGAGGAGAGTTCTCTTGATTCAAAGGAGGAGTCGTCCGAGTCTTTAACGGAGGATAATTCATCCGATGAATCGGAATCAGAGCTTGCTTCAAATAAGGGTGATAAGGAGCTCGAAATAGATTAAAAAACGGAGGTAGCACGGCATGGAAAACAAAACGGTATGTGGATTTGTTGTAAGTGGAATAAGCTTGTCCCCGGATGCCGATGCCAATGATGCGTGCTCCGTTGCCGCAGATGAATTGAAACGTGCAGGGATAAACCCTGCACGAATTCGTTTTAGTATTTATAAAAAATCGGTGGATGCGAGACGAAAGAGTGACTTGAAAATCGTTTATTCGGTTGCCGCTCGTTTCAATGAGCCGAAAAATATCAAGACGCCCATTGGCAAGAAATATAAAATTTCCGAGCTTGTTTGCGATGAGCTTGAGATAAGCTTTGGCGCGCAGATGATGCAGAATCCGCCTCTTGTTGTCGGAATGGGCCCTGCAGGGCTTTTTTGCGCATTGCTTCTTGCCGAGAACGGATATGAGCCGATAATTATTGACAGAGGAGACTCGGTTGCCAAGCGAACTCAAAAGCATGAGGAGTTTTGCAAGTGTGGAATTCTTGATACCGAATCTAATATACAGTTTGGAGCAGGCGGAGCGGGAACATTTTCCGACGGAAAGCTGCTCACAAGAATAAACGATCCCCGTACGGGATACGTTTTGAAAAGATTTTGTGATTTTGGCGCGCCCGAGGAGATATTGACAGCTGCAAAGCCGCACGTTGGCACCGATCTTCTCGTTGGAATCGTTGAAAATATGCTTGCGAGAATAGAGGAGCTTGGTGGAAAAGTTCTCTATCGAACAAGACTTGATTCACTTGAGGAAAACCTTGACGGAACCGTCAGAGCGTATACCTCACGTGGGGAATTTCTTTGCTCGTCCGTGGTTATGGCAACAGGACACAGCGCAAGAGATACTTATGAAATGCTTTTGAAAAAAGGCTATTTAATTGAAGCAAAAACCTTTTCGGTAGGTGTTCGTATAGAGCATCTGCGCGAGGATATAGATAGAGCTCTTTATGGCTCGTTTGCCGGACATCCTGCTATCGGAGCAGGTGAGTATCATCTTTCAGATACGACCGGTGAGCGTGGGGTGTATACTTTTTGTATGTGCCCGGGTGGAGAGATAGTTGCGGCGGCGTCCGAGGAGGGCGGTGTCGTTGTAAACGGAATGAGTAAAAACGCACGAAACGGAAAAAATTCAAATTCCGCAGTAGCGGTAAACGTGTGGCGTACCGATTACGACGGAACGCCTATGGGCGCTATTGAATTTCAGAGACGTATTGAGAGAAAGGCGTTTTTGGCAGGCGGAGAGGATTATTGTGCGCCTATTCAAACCGTTGGAGATTTTCTTGGTGGAAAGAGTGGGAGCGAGCCTTCTCGTATATTTCCCACATACCGTGGCGGTGCAGTTCGCACAGCTGACATGAATAATGTTTTGCCCGAATTTGTTTGTCGGGATTTGAAGAGGGGAATTTTATCCTTTGAGCGTAAGATTGAGGGCTTTTCTTCGCCCGATGCAATACTTACGGGAGCCGAGACGAGAACCTCTGCGCCGGTTCGCATTATGCGAAACGACGAGCTTGTTGCTATAGGCAAAAGCTCGGTATATCCGTGCGGCGAGGGTGCAGGCTATGCAGGGGGAATTACGAGCGCAGCGGTTGACGGAATACGCGTTGCGCAGAAGATAATGGAAAGATTCTCGCCTCTCGTTTAATTGTTTTTTAAAAAATTTATATAGAGGTACTAATGAGAAATAACGTTAAAGAAAGGGTGTGGAACGAGCGCTATATCTTTGGTGATCCGAAAAATGATGCGGTGATAAGCAATATGGCAGCAAAAATGGGTAGGAGCCGATATTTTGCCGTGCTGCTTTATAACCGAGGATACGAAAATGCCGAGGATGCGATGCGTTTTTTGCACCTGGAGGAGGAAAATTTACATGATCCATATCAGTTGTGTGATATGGATAAGGCAACAGACAGAATTTTTGAAGCAATTAAGAACAAGGAAAAAATATGTGTGTACGGAGACTATGACGTAGACGGTGTTACAGCGGTGAGCACTTTATATCTTTATCTCACGTCGATAGGCGCAGACGTCGTAATAAAGATCCCTAAGAGAGACGGAGAGGGATACGGCGTTTCTTGCACGGCTGTAAAGACTCTTGCGGAGAGTGGCGTTGGTCTTATTATAACCGTTGATACGGGCATAACTGCATACGACGAGGTGCTTTACGGAAAAGAGCTTGGAGTTGATTTCGTTATTACAGATCACCATGAGTGTAGAGAATCATTGCCCGAGGCGTATGCTGTAGTCAATCCACATAGACACGATTGTCCGTATCCTTTCAAGGAACTTGCGGGAGTTGGTGTGGTATTTAAGCTCGTTTGCGCTCTTGAGATTAAAAAGTGCAGAGAAAGTGGCGCATCTGTGGATGCGGCTCTTCGTGATATCTGCGCAAAATACGTTGATCTTGTTGCGCTTGGAACGATAGCTGACGTTATGCCTATCGTTGACGAGAATCGACTTATCGTTAGTATGGGACTGAGTCTTATGCAAAACTCATCACGTCCGGGATTGCGTGCGCTTATAGATGCCGCATCGTCGAGAAAGTCGGGAGACGATAGTAAAAAGAGAAAGATCACATCAAGCTTTATAGGCTTTGGAATTGCTCCGAGAATAAACGCTGCGGGAAGAATTTCTGACGCATCAATTGCCGTGAGAGCGCTTCTTGCTGATGGAGATGAGGCAGAGATGCTTGCAGATGAGCTCTGTGAGATAAATAAGCGTCGTCAGGTAGAGGAGAACCGCATCGCGGAAGAGGCGTACCGTATGATCGAGGATCTTGCGGATATGGATCAAAATCCAGTTATCGTTCTTGATAGCGATGAGTGGCAGCAGGGTATTATCGGAATAGTTGCATCCAAAATAACCGAAAAATATGGTTTGCCTTCAATCTTGGTTTCGTTTGACGGAACACGTGGGCTTTATCCTACTCCGTTTGATGAGGGAAGAGGCTCGGGACGAAGCATAAAGGGATTGAATCTTGTTGAAGCTTTGAATTATTGCTCGGATCTGCTTGTAAAATACGGCGGACACGAGCTTGCGGCAGGACTCACAGTTAGACGTTCCGATCTTGAAGACTTCAGAGACAGAATAAACGAATATGCAAGAAATACAATGAGCGAGGATTCCTTTAAGATAACTCTTGATGCGGATTGCGAGCTTGATGCTCAATCGATAAATATCGATCTTGCAAAGGAGATACAGCTTCTTGAGCCGTACGGCGCAGGAAATGCAATTCCCGTGTTCGTTTTGAAGGATGCGTTGGTTAGAAAGATAAGTGCAACAAAGGGCGGAGATCATACCCGCTTGACTCTTGAGAAGGACGGAAAAATAATAAACGCTATGTACTTTGGTATGGCGCCTGCTGAGCTGAGCTTTTATATCGGTGATACTATAGATATTTTGTTCAATCTTGAGATCAACGATTATAAAAACATTCAGTCTGAGCAGCTTAACGTCAGAGATGCGAGAATCGCTAAGTCTTTGGTTGACGCTGTTGAGAGTATGCACAGACGTTATGATGAGGTAAGGGGCGGAGGCTCGTATACGGTAGCCGAGAACTTTTTGCCGACACGTGATGATTGCGCAGCGGTATATACCTATCTTCGCAGAGAGTATAGAAACGGACAGTGTACTTGTGATACCGATTTCACTTTGAAGGTGCTTAATCATGAGAATAACTGTAATATAAATTACGTAAAGCTCAAATATATTTTTGAGATACTTAACGAGCTTAAGATATGTGACATTATCGAACGTAGGAAGGACGAATACGTATACGAGGTTAATTTCCAAGCGAATAAGACGAGCATAGACAAGTCTTCGATATTGAGGAAATTGAAATCGCAGTGTACGGATAGAGATAATTTAAACTGAGTTTTCCTTGAATTGGCAAGAAAGGATTTTCTATGGTAAAAAACAGTTGCAGTACTGTTTCCGAGCTTTTGGAAAAGCTTGTTGAAACGGGTAAAAAGTACGATATAGAAAAGATAAGAAATGCGGGGGAGTATGCCGAGCGTTTGCATGAGGGTCAGTTCCGCGTTAGCGGAGAGCCTTATATTTCTCACCCCGTTGCGGTGGCGGAAATAGTTGTGGATCTTGGACTTGATACTAACTCTATATGCGCGGCTCTGCTTCACGATACGGTGGAGGATTGTTCTGATAAGACTGATCTTCGTGAGCTTGAGCGTCTTTTTGGCGACGAGGTAGCTCTGCTTGTTGACGGTCTTACCAAGATGCCTGTTTTGAACATAGAAGATAAAGAAGAGGCACATATTGAGAATATCCGTAAAATGCTTCTTGCTATGTCAAAAGACGTTAGAGTAATATTCATAAAGCTTTGTGACAGATTACATAACATGCGTACACTTGCGGTAAAGCCCGATCCTAAAAGACGAGCAACTGCGCTTGAGACTATGTACGTTTATGCGCCTCTTGCGCATAGACTTGGTATGCGTAAGCTTAAGCACGAGCTTGAAAATCTGTGCATTTCCTTCCTTGACCCGATAGGTTACGAGGAGATTCAGCGTTATATTTCCGAAAAGTACGGAGAGCACGAGGACGCATTCAACAAGGTGCAGGATCAGATACGCAAGAAGATAGCTGAAAACGGTATAAAGTTTGAGCTTTCGGGACGAATTAAGTCGGCGTACAGTATCTACAACAAGATGTATAATCAAGGCAAGAGCTTTGACGAGATATATGATTTTTACGCAATGCGTATAATCGTGGATACCGAGCTTGAGTGCTATACCGCACTCGGTATAATTCACGAAATGTTTAAGTCGATCCCCGGACGCTTTAAGGATTATATATCCACGCCGAAGCCGAATATGTACCGTTCAGTACATACCACGGTTATAGGAAGCGCGGGAATACCGTTTGAGGTTCAGATAAGAACGTGGGAGATGCATCAGGTCGCAGAGTACGGTATCTGTGCGCACTGGAAATATAAGTCGGGTGATAAGTCAAGCTCTGAGGTCGATCAAAAGCTTGAGTGGATCTCAAAGCTTATTGAGACCGAGACCGATACGACAGATCCTGACGAGTTCTTTAATGCGCTCAAGACCGATATGTTCCAAGATGACACCTTTGTATTTACACCTAAGGGTGACGTCATAAACCTGGCGCAGGGATCTACTGTTATAGACTTTGCTTATGCTATACATTCGGGTGTTGGTAACTCTATGGTGGGAGCGAAGATAAATGGAATGATAGTTCCTATTGACCGTGTTCCCAAGACGGGAGACATTCTTGAGATTCTTACGTCATCGACCTCTAAGGGCCCAAGCAGAGATTGGCTCAAGATAGTAAAGACGAGCTCGGCAAGATCGAAGATAAGAAGCTATTTCAAGAAGGAAAAGCGTCCTGAGAATATAGCGGCGGGTAAGAGCACTGTGGATGCCGAGATAAAGCGCTTTGCGCCTTATTCAACAGATGCGCAGAGAGCTGAGACGGTTGCCGCTGTAAGTCAGCGAATGGGCTACATGACCGCTGACGATATGTATAACGATATAGGATACGGCGGACTCGCATATTCCAAGATTGAGGCAAAGATACGTGATGAATATGAGCGTTCCTTTGCGCAGAAGACCGAGGCAGATCAGATAAAGGATGCAGTAGAGCAGATTAAGACAGTTTCCGCGAAGAACATAAAGGCGAATGGCGGAGTCATCGTCGATGGTCTCGATGGATGCCTTGTTAAGTTTGCTAAGTGCTGTAATCCGCTTCCCGGTGATAGTATTATTGGATTTATAACCCGTGGACACGGTGTATCGGTTCACAGTGAAAACTGTAAGAATATAGAGCTTAATCGTGCGAATCCCGAGTATGACGGCAGATGGGTCAGCGCTCATTGGGCGGATGCCAATAAGTCCTCGGCAAATGATTTGTATGAGGCAAACGTAAATATATTTGCATCCAACAGAATGGGTATCCTTGCGGACGTTGCAATAGCTTTGAGCGAGATGAAGGTTCAGCTTCTTCAGGTTTATGCAGGTCCTGTGGGTGATAACGATTCCGAGAATGCTACGATAAGTATAAAAATAAGTTGTAAAAATATGGAGCATTACTATTCTATAGTATCAAGACTTCGCTCGATAGAGGGCGTTTACGATATAAGCAGAGGAATGCTCTGATATAGGAGATAAAAATGATTGCTGTATTGCAAAGAGTAAAGCGCGCGTCCGTTGTTGTTGACGGAGAGACCGTTGGAAAATGCGGACACGGATTGTGTGTGCTTTTAGGTGTTGCTCGTGGAGATACCGAGGAGGATGCTCAGGCGCTCGTACAAAAGATGATCGAGCTCAGAATATTCTGTGATGAAAACGATAAGATGAATCTCTCGTTGAAGGATATTTCGGGCGAGCTTTTGGTGGTCTCTAATTTTACACTTCTCGCTGCGTACAGAAAGGGCAGACGTCCTGATTTCTTCGGAGCGGCGCCTCCCGATGAGGCAAACAGACTTTACGAGTATTTTTGCGAGCTTTGCAAGACCGACGTTGCAAGTGTTGAAAAGGGGATTTTTGGAGCTGAAATGGAGCTCACGATCGTAAACGACGGGCCTGTTACGATAGTTATGGACAGCAACGTGCTTTTAAAAAAGACCCCAACAAACGTATAAAAATAGTATGCGGAGAGCTTAAAAATGAAGGTTATTTTGGATTCGCCGATAAATAAATATTACGTTCAGACTCTGGGAATGATATTTTTTCCTGGCGAGCATTTTGCGGAGAATGAGGAAGTAATGCCGGGAGAGCCCATCCTTTCTGTAAGAACGCAGGAGGAGGAGAGGGGAATTCGTGCTTTTGCCACCGTATCTGTTGATGATAAAAGCGAGAGCGCGGAGTATTTTGCTGAGTTCTGTGCAGACAGAACGAGTGAGAGAGTTTTGAAGCTTGCAATAGGTGGAGCTGTTCTTGCAGCCGCTAATGCGCTTATAGGATACCGTCCTGCATGGGGAATGATGATAGGCGTGAGACCCTCTAAGATAGCAAGCGAGATGCTTGATGCAGGATACAGTAAAACGAAGGTTAAGAGAATACTCAATTCCGATTATCTTGTTATACCTAAAAAAGCGGCGCTTGCAACGAGCATCGCTTTAACGGAGAGAAATATTATCGGAAAGCCCTCGCCAAAGGATTGCAGTGTGTATATATCTATTCCGTTCTGTCCCACGAGATGCTCTTATTGTTCTTTTGTTTCATATACTTCAAAAAGACTTTTGTCCTTGATTCCCGAGTATCTTGAAAAGCTAAAAAAGGATATACATTTTAATTTTGAGACTATTCGTACCTTAGGACTTAGGGTTCGTACCGTATATATAGGCGGCGGAACGCCTACCATTCTCGATGAGACTCAACTTGAGGATCTGCTTGCGTTCATTTCTAACGAGACAGACGTATCTGCACTTGAGGAATTCACGCTTGAGGCAGGACGTCCCGATACTATAACCTATGAGAAATTTGCGATAGCAAAGAAATATGGAGTTACTCGTGTTAGCGTGAATCCGCAGAGCCTTTGCGATCGCTTGCTTGAAAGTGTTGGAAGAAATCATACGAGCGAGGAGTTCTACAGGGCCTTCGAGGACGCAAGAAGAGCAGAGATAAAAACTGTAAACGTAGATCTCATCGCAGGACTTCCCGGGGATGATTTCAAGACCTTTGCATATACTTTTGATGAGGTGTTGAAATTACGTCCGGAAAATATTACCGTGCATACGTTTTGTGTAAAAAAATCTTCGGAGCTTTTGCGCCGTGATTCAACCGTATATTCTCTTCGTGGCGGATCGGCAGGTAAATGCGTTGATTATTCGCAGATAAAGTCGGATCAGGCAGGGTACATTCCGTATTATATGTATAGACAGAAAAACACAGTGGGAAACTATGAAAACGTAGGCTTCTCGCTTCCCGGACACGAGGGAATCTACAATATTTATATGATGGAGGAGATCCACTCGATTTTTGCGGCAGGCGCAGGAGCTGTTGGAAAGCTCGTTGATAATACGACTGATAACTGCAACAAGCGTGAGATCGAGAGACTTTTTCACCAGAAATATCCTTATGAATATCTTTGTGAGGAGAAAAATGAAGCGTTCAGAGAGGCTGCACTTAAATTTTACGAGGAGCACGGAATGCTTGATTGATTTTAATTCTTTTGATTGAGGAGGCTTTTATGGATCAAAGGAATGTTTTAATGAAGGATTATAAAAACTCGCAGTGGATAAAGAGCTGTGAGGAAAGCTTTGCTAAGCAGATATACGATATAACCGATGATATCTGCAACAAAAAGAATACCAGAGTAATACGTTTGTTTGGACCGAGCTGTTCGGGAAAAACCACTACTGCAAGGCATCTTATATCTTTTTTGAAGAAATTCGGAAAAAGAGCTCACGTTATATCTATAGACGATTTTTTCTATGATAGAGATTATTTAAAGGATCTCTCCGAGAAAAAGGGACTCTCCGATATAGACTATGATTCTCCCGACACGATAGATTGCGAGGAGCTTGGTAAATTCGTTGAGGAGATATTTACCGATGATAAGGTGGTTTGCCCCGTGTTTGATTTTAAAACCGGAATGAGATCGGGCTATAAGACTATGAACATAGACGACGATGACATCTTTATATTTGAGGGCATACAAGCGGTATACCCAAAGGTAGTGGAGATGTTTAAAAATCATGCGTCGGCAAGCATATATATTCTTCCGCAGAGCGATATTCTTGCGGCAGGCGTATGCTTTGAATCTAACGAAATACGCCTTATGAGACGACTTGTGAGAGATTATAATTTCCGTAATACCACCCCGGATATTACCTTTGCCAATTGGGATAGCGTGAGAGATAATGAGGAGAAAAATATTTTCCCATACGTAGGGGATGCAGATTACGTGGTTAATTCCTCGATGCCGTATGAGATAGGCGTTCTTAAGTCGTATCTTGTAGCGCTTTTGTCGGATTTTAATGAGAATGACCCGCACTATGAGGTTGCGCAGAATATTATAAAGAGAGTAGCCTTGGCAGAGTCGATCCCGAGTGATCTTATTCTTGACGGCTATCTTTATCGCGAATTTGTTTGATTTTCATTTAAAATTAAATAATTATACACCGCCTCGGTATATCGTTTTTAATAGTGGAATAAACTATAAAAAACGCAAAGGCGGTGTATGCTTTGAAAAAGAATATATCGGCGGAAAACAAAAACAGCTTTGTATCGGGAGTTTTCGTTTTGTCGTTTTCCACCTTAATAGTAAAGATAATAGGATTGGCATTTAAGATACCTATGCTCTCACTTCTTGGTATGGAGGGTATGGGGTATTTTAATTCTGCCTATGAGATATACGCAGTTCTTTGCGTAATCGCCACGGCAGGACTTCCGGTTGCGCTGTCCTTACTTATTTCATCTGCACGCGCAAATAATGATTTGCCGAGAGTAAAAGAGATTTATAGATCGGCAATTAAAATATTTTTGATATTCGGAATTCTCGGAACCGCTCTTATGCTTTTCTTTGCAAGAAAACTTGCTGATTTGATAGGAAATTCCGATGCGTATTTTTGCATTTTGGCAATAGCGCCCGCGCTTTTGTTTATCTGCCTTGCAAGTGCAATAAGAGGCTATTGTCAAGGCTTTGAGGATATGCGTCCAACGGCAATTTCTCAGCTTATCGAGGCTATATCTAAGCTTGTTCTCGGAGTTGCGTTTGCTATTGTTGGAATAAAAATGGGATTTACTATCCCCATAATAGCGGCGCTTGCGGTTCTTGGAATAACGGTGGGAACGCTGTTATCTGCGTGCTATTTGTCGATTGTCGGAAGACGGCATAGAGTTGAGCTTTCCGAGCCTGAGGTATCCTCAAAAAAAAGGCACAGATCCACGCTTTTAAAGATTGCATTGCCGATAACACTTGGCTCTGCCGTGCTCAGCCTCACACGAGTGCTTGATATGGGGCTTATTATGCGTCGGTTGCAAGACGTAGGCGTTTCGCAGATGAGAGCTAATGAAATATACGGAGCATATACAACGCTTGCGTTGCCAGTATTTAGCCTTATTCCCTCCTTGATAACTCCAATATCTATGGCGCTTATCCCCGAGCTTGCGGGAGCAATAGAACGCAAAAACAGCGTGGGACAGATGCGCTCTGTGGAAAAGTCGCTGAGACTTACGTCGATACTTGCAATGCCTGCATCGGTTGCGATAATGCTTTTTTCCCGACAGATACTTTCGTTGCTTTTTTCGGGACAGACGGAGGCTGTCGATATTGCCGCTCCGCTTCTTTCCGTGCTTGGAGCATCGATACTTTTTTCTTGCCTTATAACTACGACAAATGCGATACTTCAATCCTACAGATGTGTGAGATTGCCTATATTTTCTATGGCGGTAGGCGTGGTAGTAAAGGCGGCGACAACGTATTTTTTGTTAGGGGTAGATGACGTTTATGCTATTGGCGCGCCGATAGGAAGCCTTGCGTGTAACGTGACCGTAGTGCTTTTGAATTTTGCTTTTATAATAAAATATACTAAGAATACCGAGAATGCACTTAAGCTGGGAAAGACATTTATAAAGCCTTTTTTGTCGTCGATTCTGTCGGTAGGATCTGCCTATGCGCTGTTTTTGTTGCTTGAGTCAAGAAATCTGAGTGAGAGCTTATCTTTTGCCATTTCTGCGCTTTTGGCAGTGATTTTGTATTGTATTTTTGTGTTTTTGTTCGGGCTTATGGAAAGAGAAGATTTGAGAATGTTACCCCTTGTGGGAAGATTGATAAAGGATAAATAGATAAATAATTTTAAGCTAAGGAGAAATAAAATGACCGTTGCGGAAAAGAAAAAATACCTTTTGGAGAAGGAATCATACGATATAGACGACCTCGTTTGTGTAGTTGAGGTATTGCGCTCGGAGGAGGGCTGTCCTTGGGATAGAGAGCAGACGCATAAGAGCATACGAAAGGACTTTATAGAGGAGACTTATGAGGTTATTGAGGCGATAGATACCGAAGATCCCGTGCTTTTGCGTGAGGAGCTTGGTGACGTTTTGCTTCAGGTTGCATTCCATACTCAGATAGAAAGAGAGCAGGGCGGCTTTACGCTTTCTGACGTTGCTAATGACGTTTGCGCAAAGCTGATACATAGACATCCTCACGTTTTCGGTGACGTAATTGCGGAGACCTCGGATAAGGTTCTTGCAAACTGGGAGGTAATAAAGAGTGAGGAAAAGGAAAGAAAAACCGTGACCGATAAGCTTCGCTCTATCCCTCCGATGCTTCCTGCACTTATGAGAGCTGAGAAGGTTGGAAAAAAGGCATCTTGCTTTGATTTTCCCGATGCCGATTCGGTGATGCTGAAGGTAGAGGAGGAGCTTGCAGAGCTTAAGGCGGCAATCGAGAAAAACGATGCCGAGAATATAGAGGAAGAGGCGGGAGATTTGATCTTTTCTATCGTCTCTCTTTGCAGAAAGCTTGGGGTCGAGCCCGAGGTTGCTCTTAACAAATCAACAGATAAATTTATATCAAGATTTGCAAGTCTCGAGAGCGCCGTAATAGCGCAGGGAAAGGATATAACAAAGCTTGATATGGCAGAGCTTGATGCTATATGGGATCAAAATAAAATAAACAGTGGGAAAACACTGTAAAAATGTTAAAAAAAGCGCTCAGAATGGCGAAAAAATGCAAAAAAACTATTGTATTTATGGGAATTTTATGATATAATAAATGCGTAAGGAACAAAGTTCCAATAAGTTTAAAGATAGGAAAGGTGATTAACATGAATAAGACAGATCTCGTAGAAGTAGTTGCTCTTAAGACGGGCAAGACAAAGAAGGAAGCAGAGGCTATGGTTAACGCTGTTAACGAAGCTATCGCAGAAGCACTTGCAGCAGGAGATAAGGTACAGCTTATCGGCTTCGGTACCTACTCTGTAAAGACCAGAGCAGCAAGAGAGGGACGTAACCCCAAGACCGGTGAGAAGATGACTATCGCAGCATCCAAGACTCCCGCATTCACTGCTGGTAAGGCTCTTAAGGACGCTATCAATAAGTAATTTTACATATAGGCGACGGGTTTCGTCGCCTATATTTTTTCAAGATCCGGAGGGTGTATGAGACTGGATAAATATTTAAAGGTTTCAAGAATAATAAAGCGCAGAACCGTTGCAAACGATGCGTGCGATGCTGATCACGTTACTGTTAACGGCAGAAGAGCAAAGGCATCGTATGACGTAAAAGAGGGCGATATTCTTGAGATAACCTTTGGACAGAGAGTTCTTAAAATAAAGGTTCTCACCGTTAAAGATAACGTTGCAAAGGCAGATGCGGCGGCAATGTATGAGATCATAGAGAACTGAATCGAGCAGAATAATTATAAAAATCTTCGCATAGTATGTATTGATATGAAGGATCAATATGATGCGGAGGTTTTTTGTTTATGGCAATCGATAAAAGAGAGCATGAAATACATATAATAAAGCGAGTATTTATGAGCGTTTCGGGTGTTGAAGAGGTAGTCAGCTTTGATGAAAGCAGCGTGACTTTAATAAGTGTTGAGGGCGAGCTTGTGGTCGAGGGAGAGGGGATAAAAATAGGCGCTTTGGATACGGATAGAGGAGTTGTTACTTTGAGTGGAAAGATAGACGGATTTTTTTACGTCAGCGATGAAAAAAACGAAAAACGAGGATTTTTTTCGAGATTTTCACGGTAAAAAATGGGGGTTGATATATGGAAATATCACCTATAATTTTAGCAAAAATGCTGTTGATTTCTTTCCTTTTCAGTGTTCAGGCGGGAGTGGTCTTTGATATCGGAAGAGCAGCTAGGTTATACTTTTCTTGTCAGGCTAAAAGTCGAAAAATAGCGCCTTTATTTAGTCTCAAAATACCATTTTCAAAGAGGTCTTTAAATCAAAATTCGAAACGAAAAATAAATCGAATTTTCGAGAATATTTTGCTGTTTTTTGGGGATATATTTTTCGTTTTTTATTCAGGATTCGGACTTGCTAAAATCAATTTTTCCTACAATGACGGCGACTTCAGATTCCTTACTTTGATAGCTTTTACGGTTGGATTTTTGCTGTATTATTTTACATTTTCCAAGCTTGTTTTACTTTTGCTTGAGTTTTTGATTTTTTTGACGAAAGAACTTGTTGGTGTTATTTGTGCGGTCGTAGGTAAGCCTTTTTTGATTTTATATAATAATTTAGTAAAAAAAATCAAAAAAATATATGGAAAATTTCAGTTACGTCTTGAAAAAAAGCGCAAGATGGTGTATAATGTATACGAGTTAGTATGCGAAAGTGAAAATATTGGCAAAAAAAGGGTAAAGATCAAAGTACACCCGAAGTCGGATGGAAAGGTAAGGATGCGGAAAAAATGAAGGGAATCGGATATTTTTCTAAGAAGAAAAGCAGAGTCCATATAGCCGTGTTCGCCTTCTTGGTGTTTTTTCTGGTATTTTCTGTAGTATATTTTCTGTGGAGTCTTATGCAGTATAATGACGCGGATGAGAAAAAGCAGGAAAAGGAAGCATACGTAATTGAATTAAAAAACGAGATACAAAAGCTTGAGTATATGCTGGAAGCGCCTCTTGATGATGAGTTTAAGATAAGAATTGCAAGAGAAAAGCTGGGAATGTGTTTTCCCGATGAAATTATTTTTTACAGCGATTACGAATAATGCTTGCATTTTATATCTTAACTTTTACGGAGGTGAATGAGTGGACGCGAATCAACAGCTTCAAAGCTTTTTGAACGGTACTAATTTTGAAGCTCAAAATTATTTTGGAGCACATGAGTGTGAAAACGGATTCGTGTTTCGCACGTGGGCGCCAAAGGCTTCAAGAGTTATGCTCACAGGTGACTTTAATAACTGGAATGACGACGTTGCCCTTAAAAAGGTTGGCGATAGCGGAGTCTGGGAGATAAAGCTTCCGTTTGGAAAGATTACGGAAGGAACACGTTATAAATACAGAATTTACGGTTGCGGACAAGTTCATTACAAGGCTGATCCGTATTCCGTGTTTCAAGAAGCCGACCCCGACAATTCTTCGCTCCTCACACTTCAAAGTGAGTATGCGTGGAAGGATGGCGGATGGTTAGGATATAGGAAAAAATATCAAAAGGATATCGAGTCAAAGCCGCTTAATATATATGAGGTTCATCTTAGTACTTGGAAAAGAAAAAACAGTCGAGGTGAGTACCTAAATTATAGAGATTGCGCAAGAGAGATTGCTCCGTACGTAAAGCAGATGGGTTATACGCATATATGCCTTATGCCGATAGCTGAGTATTCCGATGATGCATCAATGGGATGCGCACCAACGTCGTTCTTTGCGCCAACGTCGAGATTTGGTTCTCCGGAGGATTTCAAGGCGTTCGTTGATAAGATGCACGAGGCGGGAATCGGAGTTATGCTCGGATGGCATATCTCTGAATTTCCAAAGGAGCGTCACTCCTTGTTTGAGTTTGACGGTGGAGAGCTTTACGAGCGAGAGCTTGTAGAGAACGAGCAAAGTACAAAATACAGCTTTGCCGTTGATAAAAAAGAAGTTCAGAGCTTCTTGATATCAAGCGCAGAATATTGGTTGAGAGAATACCATATCGACTCTTTGTGTATCTCCAACGTAGACGAGCTTTTGAATTCGTTTATGGGGGACGAGGAGCAGACGTTCTTAAAAAGAATGATATCTGTCCTCAAGAAGGATTTTCCCGACGTAATCGTTGCGTTGAGAGGAACGAGAGAGGATCCAAAGAAATTTGGCGCAGATATTTCCTTCAATCCCGATTGGGCGGATAAGATGCTCGAATATGCATCGCTTGAATATAATAAGCGACATGATTTCCACGATAGAATAGTTGAGGATATTAACGCTCCTGCAAGCGGACGTACCGTATTTCCGGTGTCATACCGAAATATGTGCTACGGAAAACGCTCTTGCATAGATAAGATGTTCGGTGACTATTGGCAGAAGTTTGCAGGCGGAAGAGCAATGGTCGGACTTATGATGACGATGCACGGCAAGAAGCTTCTGTTTATGGGTAGCGAATTCGCACAGTTTGATGAATGGGGCTATGATCGCGAGACCGAATGGTTCTTGCTTGAATATGAAAGCCACGCAAAGTTTCAAAGGTACGTGGCAGAGCTTAATAACTTTTATATCTCACATTCGGCGCTCTGGCAAAGAGATAAGACCGATGAGGGATTTGCTTGGATAGATCGGGATAACCGTGATGAAAGCATTATAATCTTTAGAAGAAGCTCGAAAACAGAGGAGCTTGTGGTGGTTGCAAATTTGACACCTGAGGTTCACGAGGGCTTTTCGGTGGGTTCGCATTCCGAGGGGACGTACGAGGAGTTGTTTAATTCCGATGATATAAGATTCTACGGAAGCGGAGTGATAAATCCAAGTATTATAAAAACCGTGAGAGAACCCTCGCACGGATATAAACACTCTTTTAAATTAAGAGTTCCTCCTTTGGGGATATCAATTTTATCCTTTAAGGGAAAAGCAAAAAGACAGGCAAAACAGCAATAATAAACCGGCACCAAAACAATTTATCTTAAAAATAATATAAAAAAAGAACGAATAAAAATCGTATTTGACGGAGGATGCTATGTTCAAGAAAAAAGAATGCGTTGCTATGTTACTTGCGGGAGGTCAGGGAAGCAGACTTTATGCTCTTACCGAGAAAACTGCAAAGCCGGCAGTTTCTTTCGGAGGAAAATATCGTATAATCGACTTTCCCTTGTCTAACTGTATAAATTCAGGAGTTGATACAGTGGGTGTACTTACTCAGTATCAGCCGTTGGTTCTCAATGATTATATTGGAAACGGACTTCCTTGGGATCTTGATAGAGCTCAGGGTGGTGTAAAAATATTGCCTCCTTATCAGGGCAAGAACGGAGCGGATTGGTATAAGGGTACCGCAAATGCAATATACCAGAACCTTCAGTTCATAGATAATTACGATCCCGATTACGTTTTGATACTTTCGGGTGACCACATCTATAAGATGGACTATGATAAGATGCTCAAGGCTCACAAGGAGAAGGGCGCAGATTGTACGATAGCGGTTATCGACGTAACCCTTGAGGAAGCAAGCCGCTTTGGAATTATGAGCGTTGATGATGAGGGCAGAATCTACAAGTTCGCAGAGAAGCCCAAGAATCCCGATAGCACCAAGGCATCTATGGGAATATACATATTCTCAAAGGAGTGCTTGGCAAAATATTTGATTCAGGATGCGGCTGATCCTGAAAGCTCAAATGACTTTGGTAAAAATATTATTCCCGCAATGCTTGCAAACGGAGAGCTTATGTATGCATACTCCTTTAGCGGTTATTGGAAGGACGTTGGAACGATAGCTTCTTTGTGGGAGGCTAATATGGACTTGCTTGGCGAGCATCCGACACTCAATCTTTCCGATGAGTCTTGGAGAATTTACTCCCGCCACCGCACCAGCGCACCGCAGTACGTTGGTAAGGATGCAGTTGTTGAAAACAGCAGCATAACCGAGGGATGTGAGATTTACGGAGTTGTAAGAAATTCCGTGCTCGGCTCGGGCGTTAAGGTTCTTGCAGGTGCAGTTGTTGAGGATTCGGTAATCTTTGATGACGTAGTAATCGGTGAGAATGCAAAGGTTTCTTACGCTATTATAGATTCTGACGTAACCGTTGGAGCTTCGGCTTCTGTTGGCGCACCCTGCGCTCAATCAAAGGGTATCACAGTTATAGGCACGAATATCGATATTCCCGTAGGCACTGAGATTGGCGAGGGAAAAATGATATACAGCGCAAAAGATTTAAACGAGGAGGTATAAGAAAATGGCAGTAGCAGGATTGATCTTTTCTAATATTCATAATTCTTCGGTACCGGAGCTCACAAGCGTGCGTACCATTGCATCTATCCCGTTTGGTTGCCGTTACCGTCTTATAGATTTTCCGCTTTCTGCGATGGTAAATTCGGGCATCACTAAGGTTGGCGTTATTGCGCACAACAACTATCAGTCTCTTATGGACCACATTGGAACAGGAAAGGACTGGGATCTCGCTCGTCGTTCGGGCGGTATCAGAATTTTGCCTCCCTACATCACAGCATATAATAGCGCAAACGGCGGAAAGCTTTATACAACCCGTCTTGAGGCGCTTATGGGTGTTACCCACTTTATTGCAAAGTGCAATGAGGATCACATCGTTCTTTCCGACTGTGATAACGTTTGCACGATAGATCTTAAGGATATGATCCGTTCTCATGAGAAGAGCGGAGCAGATATGACCATCCTTACAAGATCGGTAAAGAACGGAGACGTTTTGCCCTCTGAGGATGCAACAAGTGTTTCTTGCGACGTAAATGGAAGAATCATCGATCTTTCCGCTTGCACCAATAAATTTGATGAGGCGGAGATCAGCACGAATATCATTGTTGCAAAGAGAACCTTCTTGCTTGATATTATAAATGACGCTGCATCTCACGGATACACTCGCTTCTATCTTGAGGCGCTTGCAAACAGACTTGAGCACGCAAGAATAATGTCCTATCATTTCGATGGCGTATTTTTGCAGATAGGCTCTATAGTAAGCTATTACAAGGCTTCTATGGCGCTTCTCGGATCTGAGGTAAGAGACGAGCTCTTCAATTCTCCCGAGAGAATGGTTTACACAAAGCTTCGTAACTCCTCGCCTACGGTTTACCAGAGCGGCTCGTCCGTTAAAAACTCCTTTGTTGCAGACGGATGCTGCATCGAGGGTACCGTTGAGAATTCGATAATATTCAGAGGCGTACACGTAAGCCGCGGAGCAGTAGTTAAGAATTCTATCTTGCTTCAGGATACTTACGTAGGCGCTGATACGTCGCTTAATTGCGTGATTACCGATAAGAACGTCGTTATTCGTGACGGCAGAACTCTTTCGGGTCACGAGAGCGTTCCTTTCTTCCTTTCCAAGGGAAGCTTGATATGATAAAATAAGGAGAACGCATTATGAAAAAAATACTTTTCGTAGGTGCAGAGGTAATGCCCTTTGCCGCTACGGGTGGACTTGGTGACGTTATGGGCTCCTTGCCCTCAGCAATCACCGAGGCATCGGGCGGAAAGGTCGACGTAAGAGTTGTAATGCCTTTGTACGGTTCGGTTTCTTCGCAGTGGAGAGAGAAGATGACGAAGATTTATGAGGGTGAGATCTCGCTCGCATGGCGTCAGCTTTACTGTGGAATATACAGCCTTGTTAAGGACGGCGTAACCTACTATTTCGTAGATAACGAGTTCTACTTTAAGAGAGGCGCTTTGTACGGATATCTTGACGAGGCAGAGAGATTTGCATATTTCTCAAAGGTGGCGGCAACGTTGCCAAGACTCGTTGGATTCTATCCCGATATTGTTCACGCGCACGATTGGTCGAGTGCACTTTCGCTCATTTATATCAATCAGAAATACAGATACCTTCCGGGCTACTATGATATGAAGCTCGTTTATACCATTCATAATATAGAGTATCAGGGTCAGTACGATTTCTCGTTGCTTGAGGACGTATTTGAGCTTGATTGGAAGGCAAGAAATATTATCGAGTATGACGGATGTATAAATCTTATGAAGGGAGCTATTGCTTCTGCGGATATCGTTACTACGGTAAGCCCGAGATATGCAGACGAGATATGCTCGCCCGAGTATGCTCACGGACTTGACAGAATACTCAGAGAATCACGCTATAAGCTTTTAGGTATTCTCAACGGAATAGATTATACCTACTATGCGCCTGAGGCAGATAACGCTATTGCGGTAAATTATACCTCTGAGGATCTTAACAAGAAGTATGAGAACAAGCTCGCACTTCAGAGAGAGCTTGGACTTCCCGAGAGAACCGACGTACCGATGATTTCGATCATATCAAGACTTGCGTCTCATAAGGGCTTTGATATAATAAGCCATATGATCTATAATCTCGTTGGAAAGAACGATATACAGCTTGTTCTTCTTGGAAAGGGAGAGCAGCAGTATGAGGGCTTCTTCCAGGGACTTGAGAGTGCTTATAAGGATAAGGTAAGAGCGCTTATAACCTATGACAGAGATCTCTCTAAACGTATATATGCGGCAAGTGATATCTTCCTTATGCCTTCAAAGAGCGAGCCCTGCGGACTCTCTCAGATGATAGCGTCAAGATACGGAGCAATTCCCGTAGTTCGTGAGACCGGTGGACTTTACGATTCGATAAAGCCTTACTGGGATAGCAACGGTACTATTTACGGAAACGGATTTACCTTTGCAAACTACAGCCCCTATGAGCTTGAGGAGCGCACCTGCGCTGCAATCGCTCTTTGGAGAAATGAAGAGCTTCGCGGACGTTTTGTTCAGAAGATAATGAACGTAGATTTTTCGTGGAAAAACTCAGCGGAAAAGTATCTTGAAATGTATGCTCCGCTTTGGAAAAAGAAATAATATTAGCTTGAGTATAAATTCAATTTAAATAATACTATCAAGCTTTAACGTAGAAAGGATAAACCAATGGAAAACCAAAAACTCACAAAAGTGCAGGTAAAGGAAAATATTGAAACAAAGCTTTCAAGATACTTTGGCTGCAGACCCAATGAAGCATCAAGAGATCAGATGTATAAAGCCGTAGCGATGACGATAAGAGATATGCTTTCGTCAAAGAGAAACGATTTTAAGCATGATGTAAATGCAGTAGGCGCAAAGCGTGTTTACTACATGTGCATGGAGTTCTTGCTTGGACGTTCTCTTAAGACCAACCTTGGCAACCTTGATCTTGCCGATGTGTACAGCGATGCTCTTAAGGAGTATGGCGTAGATCTTGAGGATCTTTACAACTGCGAGCCCGATGCAGGACTTGGAAACGGCGGTCTTGGAAGACTTGCTGCCTGCTTTATGGACTCTTTAGCATCTCTTGACTATCCCGCAACAGGATTCTCGATTTGTTACGAATACGGCTTCTTTAAGCAGATGATCGTTGACGGTATGCAGGTAGAGCTTCCCGATATTTGGCTCCCCGGTGGAGAGGTATGGCTCGTTCCCAGAACCGACCGTGTATACCAGGTAAAAATGGGCGGACGCGTTCGCGAGGAGTGGCGCGACGGTCACATGCAGGTAATTTATGAGGATGCTGAGTGCATCGAGGCAATTCCTTACGATATGATGATCTCCGGTGGAGACAGCACTGCAGTTAGCCAGCTCCGTTTGTGGAAGGCAAGAGATATTAAGAACTTTAATATGAGCTTGTTCACACAGGGTCAGTATGCAAGAGCAGTTGAGGAGAGCACAAATGCAGAGACTATCTCTAAGGTTCTTTATCCTTCGGATAATCACATCGAAGGAAAGCTTCTCAGACTTTCACAGCAGTACTTTATGGTATCTGCTTCCTGCCAGAGCATCATTCGTGACCATATGGCAGTATACGGAAGAATCGACAACCTCGCTGAAAAGGTTGCTATTCACATCAATGATACTCACCCCGCACTTTGTATTCCCGAGCTTATGAGAATACTTATCGATGAGTATTTCCTCGAGTGGGATGCTGCTTGGAAGATAGTAACCGAGGTATGCTCCTACACCAACCACACTGTAATGCCTGAGGCTCTCGAGACTTGGAACGAGGATATCTTCCGCTTGAAGCTCCCCAGAATTTACAATATAGTTAAGGAAATCAACGAGCGCTTCTGCCGTGAGGCTTGGTCTGTATTCCCCGGAAACTGGAACAAGATATCCAAGATGAGCGTTATCGGCTACGGTCAGGTTCGTATGGCTAACCTCTGCGTAATCGGTTCTCACTCTATAAACGGTGTATCTAAGCTTCACTCCGATATTCTCGTTAAGTCTATTTTCCACGATTTCTATGCAATGTATCCTGAGCGTTTCTGCAACGTAACGAACGGTATTGCACATCGTCGTTGGCTCTGCTACTCTAACCCTGAGCTTGCAGGCTTGCTTGATGAAACGATTGGTAAGGGCTACCGCCACAATCCCATCGAGCTTAATAACTTTGCAAAGTTTGCTGATGACAAGGCTGTTCTTGAGCGCGTAAGAGCTATCAAGCACGATAATAAGATCAGATTTGCTAATATGGTTCATAACAAGACCGGTAAGCTTATCGATACTCACTCTATGTTTGACGTTCAGATCAAGCGTTTGCATGAGTACAAGCGTCAGCTTCTTAACGTTCTTAACATCATTGGTCTTTACATTGATATTAAGGATAATCCTAACGCAGACTTCCAGCCTATCACCTTCTTCTTTGGTGCAAAGGCAGCATCCGGTTATTACCACGCAAAGAGAATAATCAACCTTATCTACTGCTTGGGCAAGGAGATCGAAAACGATCCTATCGCTCGTCAGAAGCTTGCAGTTGTATTCCTTGAGGATTACAACGTAAGCCTTGCAGAGGCATTGGTTCCTGCAGCCGAGATCAGTGAGCAGATTTCTATGGCAGGTAAGGAAGCAAGCGGCACCGGTTGTATGAAGCTTATGATGAACGGTGCTATGACTATCGGAACACTTGACGGAGCTAACATCGAGATGCTTGCTGAGGCAGGTAAGGATAATATGTATATCTTCGGTCTTACCAGCGCAGAGGTTGACGATCTTTGGTTGCGTGGCTACAATGCACAGGAGTTCTACATTACTAACATAAAACTTCAGCGCATTATTAATGCTCTCACCGTAGGCTTTGCAGGCGAGTCCTTTGCTGATATTGCAAACTACCTCACCACAGGCCCCGGTATTGCAGACCCGTATCTCTGCCTTGCAGACTTCGAGTCCTACCGTATGACTCACGCAAAAGCTGTTGAGGACTATGCAGATAAGGCTAAGTGGAATCGTATGTCTCTTATGAACATCGCAGCATCCGGCTTCTTTGCTGCTGACCGCTCGATCAAGGAGTATGCAGAGAACATCTGGAATATCAAACCGCTTATAAAATAATTAAATTAAAAATTAAAGAATAGGGAATTTTCAATGTTAATAAAAAACGCCTTTTGGTCGGATGATATCCTTCCTTCAATTAAAAAAGAAATCGGCGGAAGGGATGTCTCTGCGAGAGGATGCTTTGCTATTGGAGAATGTCCTAAATTTACCGTCGAAGCACCAAGAAAACTTGGTGCTTCGGCTGTTGTTATGCGAATCTGCCGAGACGGAGAAGGGGATGTAGATTATCCTTTTTCCTTCGTTAATACCGATATGGTGAACGATGTTTACGAGCTCGTTATTGATACAGAGGAGCTTTGCGGCGGAAAGCAGGATGGACTTTTCTTTTATGAAATTTTATTTTTGCGAGGCGCAGATACTCTCTTCACATCTACCGAGAATAACGTAAGCTTTTCGTTACAAAAATATTCCGAGCGAAGATTTTTGATGCTTGTGTATCAAAAGGATTTCGCAACTCCCTCGTGGTTCCACGGCAGAGTTATGTATCAGATATTCGTTGACCGTTTCTATTGCGGAGAAGGCGAGGTTGGTACACGCGATGACGTTATAATGAACGAGGATTGGGAGAATGGAATTCCGCAGTACGTTGAGCATCAAGGAGAGCCTGTAAAAAACAATATGTTTTTTGGCGGAAACCTTTGGGGAGTTGCCGAAAAGCTTGATTACCTTAAATCATTGGGCGTGGGCGTTATCTACCTTAACCCCATATTTAAGGCGTACTCTAATCATAAATACGATACCGGAAATTATTTTGAGATAGACTCAATGTTTGGTGGCAAGCCTGCATTCGATAATCTTATCAAGAAGGCGAACGAGCTTGATATAAAGATAATTCTCGATGGAGTATTTAATCATACGGGAGATAATAGCCTTTATTTTGATCGCTACGGTGAATATGGCAACGTAGGTGCATATTCTGATGCGGATTCAAAGTACAGAGGCTGGTATTCATTCAGAGGAAGCCGTAATAAATACGATTCTTGGTGGGGAATAGAGATTCTTCCGAGACTTAACCACGAAAATGACGAGTGCCGACGCTACTTTACCGCAAAGGACGGCGTTGGTGCAGAATATATAAGACAGGGCGTTGCAGGATGGCGTCTTGACGTTGCCGATGAGCTCTCTGATAGATTCCTTGACGAGTTTTGCAAAACAGTTAAGGAGGAAAGCAATGGAGAGGCAATAGTTATCGGTGAGGTATGGGAGAATGCGACCGAGAAGATAGCGTACGGTAAGAGAAGACGTTATTTGCGCGGCTCACAGCTTGATAGTGTAATGAATTATCCCTTGAGAAAGGGTATTATGCGTTTTGTGCTTGACGGAGATGCAGAGTTCTTGTCTGACGTGCTTCAGTCGATTTATTCAACGTATCCTAAAACTGTTTGTGACTCGCTTATGAATATTCTTGGTACTCACGATACTGAGAGAGCGCTCACCGTTTTCGGTAAGGGTGATGACGAGACCTGCGATGATTCCGGTTCTGAGCTTGCTCAAAAGAGACTCTCGGATGAGGATAGAGCTTTGGCGATAAAGAAGATGATGGTAGCTACTGTGCTTCAGTATACAGTATACGGAGTTCCGTCCGTTTATTACGGTGATGAGGCAGGCCTTGAGGGCTATCGTGATCCCTTCTGCCGTATGCCTTATCCTTGGGGAAGAGAAGATGCTCAGCTCGTTTCTCTCTATCGTAAGCTTGGCGAGATAAGAGCGAACGAGAAAAAGCTCTTTGGCGAGGGTGAATTTAAGGTCGTTAGCATAGCTGATGGATTCATTTCTTATACAAGAATGATAGACGATGAGGTTGTTTGTGTTTTGGCAAACGCAACCGATGCTCCTATGGTATACGGTATGTTTGGCGAGTGGAAAAATTTGCTTGACGGACAGATATATAAGGGTACGGTGCCCGCATATGGCGCACTCGTTTTAAAAAGGGTGTAAAATTATGGGAATCGGAAACTTTTTCAAAAAGATAGGTAAAGGTAAGGATTCCGGCAGCAATAAGAAAGCTTGTTGGGAAATGGCTGAAAGAATAAGCGGAAAGCAGATAAAGTACGTTACTGAGAAACAGAATGATATCGACGTTGTAATAGGAAAATCCGGTGGATTTAACATTCGCGATGAGGAGCTTATAGTTTTTGCATCGGCAAACGTTGTTTTCCGTGCCGATATATCGGGTCTTGAGATATGGGAGCTTATGTCCAAGGATGGCGTGGTTATCACGGGATATGACAAAGAAAGTAATTCCGAACGAACAATTATAGCGCATTACGTATATTATAGGAAGTAAAGAGTAGAGAGGAGGAAAAATGGTGGAAAACGCAAAGAGCTATTCAATGACTTGTAGAAATATTGGACTTGCGATGTTGCTTTTTTACGCATTTTTTACACTCAGCACCTTTGCTGTGTCGGTCTTCGCTTCTTTCTATGGGTATATAGTACCGACATTTAGTACAGAAGTACTCGTAAATATTTTATATGCAATAGCGTATTTTCTTTCATTCGCTGCACCTGCGTTTATATTGCGCAAAATGTGTAAAGCTTTTCCAAATCATAGACCGATATATAAGGCGTTCAGAATTAACAAATGGATATTTTTTGCCATTATTGCGGTAGTTGCACTTAATTTTACCGTTTCGTATCTTAATAACGTTGCGGTTACATCGTTTTTTCCAAACAACTCGACGGCAGTGGTCGGTTCAGTGGTAAATACGTATGGAAGAACAAAATCCGAGCTCTTGACGCTCTTTTTTGTGGAGATATTTGCAACGGCAATAGTTCCTGCATTATGCGAGGAATATCTTTTTAGAGGCGCAATACTCACCGATCTTTTACCATTCGGAAAATCTACGGCAATATTTGCAAGCGCGTTTTTGTTTGGACTTATGCATCAAAATCCATTGCAGATGCTTTATACCGTTTTGATGGGAGTAGTTATCGGTTGTGTATATGTAAAAACGAGATCTATATGGGCTTGTGTGCTTTTGCATGCGATGAATAATTTAGTTACCGTAATTGAGGAATTTTTACCTGTGTTAACGGGAGTGTCGTGGATTGCAGTTCTTGTTGATCTTGTGATATTCATATGCGGAGCAATTGCTTTGGTGGTTATCTTGATTCATAAAAACAAAGAGCCTTTGCCTGAGGAAGATGGAACATTTGGCAGATTGTATGATAGAGGAATGGATCACGAGGAGTTGGTTTTGGATCTTCCTCGCGGTCAGAAATTAAAGAGATTTTTTTCCTCTACTGTTATAATCTTCATAATTATTTGTTTTTATAATATTGGCAGAGCATTGCTAAAATTCTTTGGAGCGACCTTTTAAGCTATGGAAAATAAAGATTTGTATTTTATGGAAAAGGCGTTTGAGCTCGCGACGTGCGCTGAGAAGAGCGGAGAGGTTCCCGTTGGGGCTATTGTGGTCGATAAGGATGGGAATATACTGTCGAGCGCATATAATCTCAGAGAGACTCAAAAGAGCGCTGTGGCGCATGCTGAGCTTATTGCCATTCAAGATGCGTGTAATTCGTTGGGTGGTTGGAGATTGAGCGGATGCACACTGTACGTTACCTTGGAGCCGTGCCCGATGTGCGCAGGAGCTATAGTTAACTCAAGAATAGATAGAGTTGTCTTTGGCGCATACGATATGCAGGCAGGATGTTGTGGAAGCGTTGCTAATTTTAATGCGTATCCATTTAATCATTCTTTTGAGATAGTTGGCGGTGTAATGGAAAAAGAGTGCAGGGAGTTGCTCACGAAATTTTTTGATAGTAAAAGAAACAAACGAGTATTTTAATTACTCGTTTGTTTCTTTTGAGCGTTTAAAAATAAAAGGATAACGAAATTTCGTTATCCTTTTGTGTTTTTATTTTTCGGTTTTCTCGGGCTCAATATAGTATTTTGCTCTCTTGCGTTTCTTTACAGTAGTAACAGTAAGTGTTACGGCAAGTGCCGCAAGAATTACTCCGCAACAGATATAAATACCCGGGCCTAAGTTGTTTTTACCCTTCAATTCTTCCCAGAGATTGTTGAGAAGAATAAGTGAATCCTCGTCAAGGTTGAGATATGCTTGGGTCTTTACGTCAGAAGCGGTCTCTCCGTAGAGAATTTCCCATGCGTCTTCATGAACCTCTCCTATAGTTTCAATGTAACCGGGGTCGTTGATAACCGTAGTCAAGGGAGATGCATAGTAGGTGTATTCTGCGTTAGCAATTCCGATTTCCTGACTACACATAAAGTTTATGTACTCGTGAGCAATATCGGGGTTCTTTGCGTTCTTTGGGATACACATAGCATCAATGTAGGAGTTGGTTCCTTCCTTGGGATAGTAGAATGCAAGTGAGTCGTTATCCTCGTACATAGCGAAGAAATCTCCTGCGTAGTATGCCGCAACAGCAGCAGATCCGCTTGACATCTTGTTGAAGATCTCATCCATAACGTAGCCTTGAATAACGTCCTTTTGCTTGATCAATTCATTCAATGCCTCACGCCACTGTTCTTCGGTAGCGTTGTTTACGTCATAGCCGAGCTTGTAGAGGGCGGTACCAAATGCATCGCGGCTGTTGTTGAACTGAAGAATATTGTTAGCATATTTTTCGTCCCACATAAGATTCCAACTCTGCTTTTGAGCATCCTCTTCATCGACCATCTCGGTATTGTATATAATACCGATCATTCCGTAAAAATAAGGGATGGAGTAGATTTTGTCCTCAACATCGGGATTTCTATCTTCCTCGTAATATACGTTGTCGCCCTTGAATTTTTCATCGATGTACTGATAGTTTGGGATCTTTTCTACGTTAAGCTCAAGGAGCATATCCTCTTTTACCATACGTTGAATCATATAGTCGGAGGGAATGATAACGTCGTATGCTGCAGCGCCACTTTCGATCTTTGCATACATACTTTCATTACTTGAAAATGTGGAATAGTTTACTTTAATCTTTTTTCCGGTTTTTTCATAGTAATATTCTTCAAATGCTTCGTTTGTATCTAATGTATCTTCCGTACCGTCGGAGATGTATTCACCCCAGTTGTAGACGTATAGAGTATCAGACTCTTGAGATTCACAGGAGGAAAGAAATATCGAGAAGGAAAGAAGCAATGCGGAGATAAGGAGCAGAGAAATAATTTTAGTTATTTTCATTGTGCCACCTCCTGAATCGCTTTTTTCTTCGATTTCTTTTTATCAGCAGGAGTTTTTTTCTTTTTGGATCCTGCAAGATTTACTGCAATCAAAAGTACGAGAATGGTTAAAATTATAAGCGTGCACAAAGCGTACATGCTGAATTTAACTTCGTGTGCCGTTTGGTTGTAGATATATAACGGAAGTGTTTTGAAGTCGGGTGAGCTCACGAAATGGCTGATGACGAAATCGTCAAGAGAGAGTGTAAAGCTCATCATAAGTCCCGAAATTATTCCGGGGAGAATTGCAGGAAATTCAACCTTGAAAAAGGTTTGTCTTGGCGTGCATCCAAGGTCGAGCGCGGCTTCAACCGTGTTTCTATCCATCTGTCTGAATTTTGGCAGAACAGAGAGGATAACATAGGGAAGGTTAAAGGTCGTGTGCGCAATAAGCATAGTCCAAAAGCCCAATACACTGCCAAATCCGAGAGCAAGACCTATACCAACAAAGAGCAACATCATTGAAACACCGGTTACGATATCGGGGTTCATCATAGGAATATTGGTGATGCTTTTCATTGTCTTTTTGTAGTATCTGTTTTTGGAATGTGCGATGCTGAATGCGGCAAATGTGCCTATGATTGTAGCTAAGATTGAGGACGATACAGCAAGAATCAAAGAGTTTATCAATGCTTCAAGTGCTTCTCCATCTTTAAAGAGCTCTTCGTACCAGTGGAATGTAAATCCGGTGAATTCGCTGAGGTTTCCGGATTCATTGAAAGAAAAGAGAACTACAACGAGTATTGGTGCGTAGAGTATTGCGAAAATGATAAAAATATAGAATTTTGAGAGGAATTTCATACTACGATCTCCTCCTCATCATCATCTGTAAATTTATTCATTATAGCAAGAGATACTAAAATAAGTATCATCATAACGAGGGATATTGCTGCTCCGGTGTGATATGTAACCTGATTTTGGAACTGACGTTCAATCGTATCACCGATAAGGTCAAATGATCCGCCACCGAGCTTTTGAGAAATATAGAACGTACTGATAGAGGGAACAAACACCATAGTGACGCCGGAGATGATTCCGGGTCTTGTCAGAGGGAATATTACACGTCTGAGGGTGGTAAAGCTGTTTCCTCCAAGATCTGCAGATGCTTCGATATAGCGTTTATCTATCTTAACGAGAGACGTGTAGATAGGTAATACCATATAGGGAAGGAAATCGTAGATCATACCAAGTATAACCGCTGCGTCTGTACCTATAAATTCAAGTCTGGGAAGTCCGATGCTCTCAAAGAATGAGCTTATAAGTCCTCCGTTATCAAGAAGCGTCATAAGCGAGTATGTTCTGATAAGCAAGCTTATCCACATAGGGAGCATCAGAAGAACGACAAGAATATTTCTTGATCTTTCCGACATTCTCGACATGCAGTATGCAAGAGGGTAGCCTATAATCAAGCATACCGTTGTTGCAATCAAAGAGAACGAGAGAGACATCGCAAAGGTTTCGGAATAAGACGAGAGCGAGGCGATGTTATCAAACGTAAACGAACCCTCTGAATCGGTGAATGCAAAGTAGAGAACGAAGAGAAGAGGCGCAATAATGAATATTGCAGACCATACGAGGTAGGGAGATGCTGCAAAGCGGTGAAATAAAGAGCGTTTTTTCTTCATCACTCTTCTTCCTCCTCGGTAATATCGGAAAGATGCTCCATTTCATCGGAGAAGGTCGAGTAATCACCAAACATATTTGAATATTCGGATTTTTTCATTATGTGGATTGCATCGGGCTCGATATAAAGACCGATAACCTCGTCAACACCAACGAAATCAGAGGTCTCAAGCATCCACTTAAAGCCTTGTACGTCAACTATGATCTCATAGTAATCACCCTTGAAGGTAACGTTTGTAACTGTTCCAACAAGCATTCCCTTGTCAACGGAAACAACGTCAACGTCCTCGGGACGAATTACCACGTCGATAGGCTCGTTTGTATCAAAGCCTTTGTCGAGACATTCAAATACGTGTCCTGTAAATTTTACCGAGAAATCCTTGAGCATGATACCGTCAATAATATTTGATTCTCCGATAAAGTCGGCAACAAAAGCATTTTCGGGCTCGTTGTAGATATCGGTGGGGGTACCTATCTGCTGGATCTTTCCGTTTGCCATAACCACTATAGTATCTGACATCGAAAGAGCCTCTTCCTGGTCGTGAGTAACGTAAATAAAGGTTATGCCGGTTTTCTTTTGTATGTTTTTGAGCTCGATCTGCATATCCTTGCGGAGCTTGAGATCAAGCGCTCCGAGAGGCTCGTCCAAAAGGAGAACCTTGGGCTTGTTGATAAGCGCTCTTGCAATAGCAACACGCTGCTGCTGTCCACCTGAGAGCTGTGCAACGTTTCGCTTTTCAAATCCGCGCATATTTACGAGAGCGAGCATTTCGGATACGCGTTCACGAATTTCGGGCTCCTTTACCTTAGCTATACGAAGACCGAATGCAATGTTGTCGTATACGTTAAGGTGCGGGAAAAGAGCGTATTTCTGGAATACCGTATTAACGTTGCGCTTATAAGGAGGCAGATCGTTTATACGAACTCCGTCAAAAAATACGTCGCCTTCGTCGGGGGTCTCAAAGCCTCCGATCATTCTGAGTGTTGTTGTTTTTCCGCAACCGGACGGACCTAATAGAGTAATAAATTCCTTATCTCTTATGTAGAGATTAAGGTTTGAAAGTACCGTTTCTCCGTCAAACGATTTCGAGATGTTTTTTAATTCTACAAGCTTGTTCATTCCACATAAAAACTCCTTTAAAAAAAGTAATGAACCTGATATAAAAAGAGGAAAGACAGTCTTCCCCAATTTAAAATCCAGTAAACACTATTCTAACAGAAAATCAATAAAATTGCAATATATTTTTGCAAAAAAAATGACATTATTTAAAATAAAACCCGAAAAATCGCCAAAAATTTTAAAAAATACGAAAAATCATTGAAATTTCTTGATATTTCTTTTAAAAATAGTAAATTTATTTAGAAATAAAGAGCTTTGCAAACAAGGATAGAGAGAAGATAAACAGTGATAATGTGGAGGAGAGCTTTAGCAACAAATATACGGATAACATCCATAGGGTAAATATTAAAATAAACGATAAAATTTTGAGCACTAATTGGGCAGTGTAAAGCGAAAATTTATATGAGAGAAGGCAGAAGAGAATTCTTCCGCCGTCAAAGTCAAGGATGGGTAATAGGTTTAATGTTCCAAGAAAGAGAGAGGCAGAGATAAAAAGCTCTAAAAAAGCATTTTCTGTCTCAAAAAATAAAAGCGAAAGGACGACACACGCAATGTTTGCAAGAGGTCCTGATAGGGCGATAAAGCTTTCTTTTTTGTATGAGAGAGTTGTATCCGAGAGGGATAGAGATGCACCAAAAATGCCAAGCTTCATCTCATGGAGAGAAACTTTTGAAAGCTTTGCGGCAAGAATGTGCCCAAGCTCGTGTATTGCTGCGGCAAGAAGAGCCGCAATGGAAATGTACGAGTGCGTGAGGAAAAGTGCTAATATCATAAATGCACCGGAGATGGAAAGGCGTATTTTAAGGGATCTTTTTTTCATAAAAAACCTCCTGCAAAAGAGTAATAAATCTTATGTTGCAGGAGGTTATAATATTAAGTTCTTTTTGAAATTATATGCGGCGCAACGGTTTTTAAGATTGTAGAGATGCGCATATCCGATTCTATAAATACCATATACTGATCCGCGTCCTCGTCGTTAGTGAGCAAAAGCCAAATGTCGGGGGCATCCTCGTTTGAAACTGCGATTATACGCTTTCTTGGTTCAAATCTTTCTGCCTTGTCAATGCTTTCTTCGGTTGCGGGGGCGATAATTACACATTTTGATACGTCAAATTCGATGAGCACCTTTCTTTTGCGTTTGCCGTATATTTTTGAAACAGTCAGCGTTGACATACAAAAGTTATATTCGAATTCAACAAAAAGATATTTCCAAGTAAGCAGAATCAATATCAGTGTAAACAGAGCTCCAAGTACCCAAATAAAGGTCGCAACATTTAGATTCAGCAATCCAAAAAGAAGCCAAGTGATGAAAAATATCACGTAAAGCATAATTGCGAAGATTATTTTTAATGGTTGTTTACGGTTTTTTTGCTTAACTATTTTTTCGTAAAGTTGAGTGTTTGCCATAAAACGTCTCTTTCCTAATTTCTTTGTAAAATCATTATATCAAAAATAAAACGTCATTTCAAGGTGTTTGTAAAAAGATTTTGATTTTTAGTTGACATATTTTCAAATATGGTGTATGATAGAATAAATATCACTAAATGAGGTGTTGAAAACCACTATGAATAGAGAAGAATTGCAAAAAACGGTAAATGATGCTATAAATGACGTAGACCTTAAGAGTGAAGAGATTCCTGCGATAGATCTTTACGTTGATCAAATTTTAAATCTTGTGTCAGAGTCTCTCAAAAACGGCTCAGAGCGTTATTATGATAGGCAGCTCACAAAGACTATGGTAAATAATTACTCAAAGGAAGGTCTTATTACACCGATCAAGGGTAAAAAATACGACAAAGAGCAGATATTGCAGATACTCACGATATATACCTTGAAAAGCACAATATCTATCGGCGAGATAAAAAGACTTATAGATGCTATGTATGCCACTGAGGATTTTGACGTAAATGGTCTTACGCAGATGTACGACCGTTATCTTGCGATAAAGAATGCCGACAGAGAGAAGGTTTGCGATGTGGTTGACGGAATAATTGAGCAGAATGATCTTGACGTGTCCGATGATCTTGATTATATCAGCTTGATTTTTGCTTTAACGGCTTTTAGCGCACATTTGAAAAACGTAGCTCAGGCTATGATAGACGAGAGATTTCCTATAAGAATCGATCAAAATGATGATAACGAGGAAGACGATAAGAACGATAATAAGTATGATCGCAAGAGAGAAAAGCTTGCGGCAAAGAGCGAGGTAAAGATAGCTAAGCGAGAGGCTAAGGTTGCCAAGACAGAGGCTAAGTTTGAGGCAAAGGTTGCAAAGGTTAACGAAAAAGAAAAAGAGAAAAAGAAGGAAGAATGATTCTTTCTGAAAATAATATAAAAATACCGCTTTATATCAATCTTTTGATAATGAAGCGGTATTTTTGCGTTTCGGTTTACTTGTAAAAAATGCAGTTTAATTTATAATTTCACTAAGAGATTCGAGAAATTTAAATCGAATCTTGTATTTTGCCTTGTCCGTTTCGGTGATTATCTGATACTGCGTATCGGTGATTCCGACAGAGGTGAAGGTCTCCTTTTGCGTTGCGGCGGAAAGACAGAGCGGAGGGAAGAGAACGCACCACCAATTTTTACCCTCTGCAGCGCCGATGTTTATTCTTAATGAGAGGTATTCTCCCGCAGGAAAAGCGCAGGACTCATAGGTTTTTGTGGGGTATTCTTCTTCGCCAAACTCAATAGATACGGGATAGGAATAACCGTTTTTTGCTATCACAGATTTTGCAATCTGTTGAAGCTCGTGCATATTTCCCTCAATTATGCTTCTCGCTTCATCTTTAGATGCGGTGCCGGCAAGTAAAAGATTTGTCTTTTCAAGGATTGCATCACGTACTAAAAGCTTCAGCGATTGATCTTCCTCGGAATCCGAGTTTGCAATTACGTGAAGGCGTACTACTTGATCATAAATCAAGGTCTCGCTGTGTACGGGAAGAATTGTAAGTATTCCGATGAGAAGAGATAGTACTAAGAGTAAAATAAAAATTCTTTTTTTCATAAAAAAGTAGCTCCTTTTTGTCATTATAATAATCATTTGACAAAAAGGAGCTTTTTATTCATCTTAAAAGATAGAAAGTTGATACGCCTATATAGAATATTACGCAAACGATGGTTGCAGGCTCAAGTAGAACCGAAAGGAAGGATGCGCGTATTTCCTCGGGAGTTTTTGCCACGGGCTTGCGGTAGTTTGAGGAGTATCCTTCGTAAAGATGCTTTTTGTAAAGCTTTGATGCTTGACGGCAGAAAACAGCCGCAGAAAGCAAAAGCACAAATGTGATAATGAATACGAAGAACACCTCGCTTCCGGTCACTTTATAGAGAGCGTTCATATATTTCTGACCGAAAAGTCCGAATATGTTGTAGAGCAGATGCGCTATCATCGATGCAAAGAGCGAACGCGTTGCATAGAGAACCAGTGCAAGTATTGCACCCGAGAACAAATACGTGAGTATATTTATCGGATTGAAATGCAGGAGCGCAAAAAATACCGACGAGAAAACAATGGATCGAGCGACTCCGCCTTGTTCGTATTCTGCGCAGAGAATTCCTCTGTAGACAACCTCCTCGCAGATTGCGGGCAAAAACGCATACGCTAAAAGCAGATATACGTTTGATTGAACGGAAGAGTCGGATTTTGAAATAAATGTATCGTAAAGCGAAAAGTTCTTTGAAAGGGAATCAAGCCCTCCAAAAATAAAGCTCAAGAAAAGTCCGCCTGAAATCATCAAAAAAGTTGCGCTGATTATCAGCAGATATGAGCTCGGTCGGGGAAGTCTCATTCTGAGACGCTTTGTATATCCTTCGCCACGGATTTTGCACCAGATTGCGGCGGGAAGAAGAAATATCAAAAGCTGTAAAATAACGACCGTATAATATTCGTTTTCTCTGGTAAGGAGTGTAAGATCAATTATCTTTGAAACCAAAAGCAAGACGTAGGTAACAAGAACTAAGAGAGCAGGGGTTATTATTTTCAGCTTCTTTTTTCTTTCCGATTCAGGGGATCTCGCTTTTTGATCCTTTAGTGGTTTTAAACGATGCTTCATTATACGTTTTTACTCTTTTCTTAATCGGTAATGATATAATTTACGGGGATATCGTTATCATCCGTAGGAAGCTTTTCACAGATAAGCTCCGAGTATGTGATTCCAATAGCCGTTCCTTTGAAATCCTTTAAAAATCTGTCATAGAATCCCTTGCCGTAGCCAAGTCTGTGAAAGCTCTTGTCAAATGAGAGCGCCGGAACGATGCAGATCGTTTTTTCGGTCATTTCTGCAAAGGGGGCGTCATTTTTAGGCTCGCAGATTCCATAGGCTCCAACTGAGAGCTCGTCAAGAGATTTTATTTCTCTGAAATCAAGAGTGAAATTATCTTTTATGGAAATTGGGAAAGCCACAGACATTCCTCTTGCAAAGGCTTCGGTAAGTAATGATAGAGCGGATGGCTCCGATTTTATTGGATAGTAGAGCAAAAGAGTGTCACACTCCGAAAACTCTTTCATATCTAAAACTTTTTTGCATATTTTCTCGCTTTTTTCAAGTCTTTGTTCTTCTGTAAGAGAAGCTCGGAGAGAAGAGAAATATGCTCTTGCAGATGCTTTGTCGCAAAATCTCATGGCTTTTAGTCGGCAATTATTGCATGACGGAGAGAATCGGCTTTTTCTTTTCCGCAGAGAATCGTTGTAAGAGCAAGGCCAAAATCGGTTGCTACGCCCATTCCTTTTGCGGTAAGTATCTTTCCGTCAAAAACGATGTTCTTATCTGTAGGAACGTTTGTTCCTATCAAATATTCTTCAAATCCCGGATAGCATACAGCTTCTTTTTCGATAAGAAGTCCTCGTTTCCCGAGAATCATCGGAGCCGCGCAGATAGCCGCAATATAGGCATTCTGCTCAAGCGCAAGATCGAGCATTTTGTGTACGGCAGAGCTTGCGTCGAGATTCTTTGTTCCGGGCATTCCGCCGGGTAAGAATATAAGATCTATGTTCTCGTCAAAGGAAAGCTCTGCATCGGTAATATCGGCAATAACCGTTATTCCGTGTGAGCCTATGATCTCTTTTTTTGAAATTCCGACAGTTATAACCGAAAGTCCAGCGCGCCTCATTATATCAACGGGGCAGAGCGCTTCTATTTCTTCAAATCCGTCGGCAAGAAAAACGTATACCATAGGTTATCTCCAAGCTTTATTTTAATGCTGAAGCGACGTCGGCAAGCGCAACTGTCGATTCCTCGCGAGTTTTCAAGTTCTTTATCTTTGCGATTCCTGCCTCAAGCTCACTGCCGCCCATAATGAGTACGTGGCTATAGTGTCCTTTGACTGCAAAGTCTATCTGCTTTCCAAATTTTTTGGAGCCGAGATAGATGGTTGCGGTGATTCCTGCTTCACGAAGAGCGGAAACTATGGAAATATAGTTTTCATAAGGAACGTCGTCAAATCTTGTAACGAGCACACGAACCTTGGATTCGTAAAGATCGGGAACGAGATTGTGCGTTACCAAGAAATTCTCAAGTGTAACGTCACCCATTCCGTAGCCAACACCGGAGATCTTTGCGTTCTTTGCAAACATTCCAACGAGGTTATCGTATCTTCCTCCGCCGAACATAGCTCGGTTGTTTTCGGGAGATTCATCGAACACCTCGAATACGGTTCCGGTGTAGTAATCAAGACCGCGGATTATACCGAAATCGAATACGCAGTATTTTAAGAGATCAGTTTTCTCGAGCATATCAAAGAGTCCGAGAAGCTCGCCCGAGCCCTGAGAGTCGGGGCAAAGAGCGCAAGCCTCCTTAACGCTCATCGTGTAGAGCGCATCAATGCTCTGAACTTGTTCTGCAGTGATTCCAAGCTCTCCAAGCTCTTTTTCGTAGGCTTCACGGCTTATTTTATTGCGCTTGTCCACAATCTTTGAAACCTTTTTGGAGGTATCTGCATCGGTCTTGCAGATAGCCGCAATAACGTCGTTGAAGAATCTTCTGTTGTTTATGTGAACTTTGAACATACTCTCGTCTGCGCCAAATCCCTTAAGTACGAGGATTGCACTCTCGATTACGTCAAGATCAGCCTCGTAGGTGTCGCATCCGAAGATATCTACGTTGAGCTGCCAGAACTCACGCAAACGTCCACGCTGGGGACGCTCGTAGCGATACATATTGGGAATAGAGAACCATTTGAGAGGGAAGTTAAGCTCTCCCATTTTTGATGCAACCATACGGGCTACCGAAGGCGTCATCTCGGGACGGATAGCAAGGGTTCTTCCACCTCTGTCGGTGAAATTATAGGTCTGCTCTTTAGCTATTTCTTCGCCGCTTTTCGCAATGTAAATATCGAGAGATTCAAGCATAGGAGCATTGTATTCCTCGAATGAAGCGAGACGAAGGGTATCGCTTATACGTCCGAAGAACCAATTTCTGAGCTGCATATCCTCGGGATAAAAGTCACGTGTTCCTTTGTAGGGTTGAGTTGATAAAAGCTGTGCGCACATATGAAAATCCTTTCAAGAAAAAATATACATTCCCATATATTATATCACACACAGAAATTTTTGTCAATTACATAAGCACGTCTTTATAGAATATTTAAAATATTAATATAATAATTTTAATATCTTGTATATTGACTTTAAAGGTTTTTATGGTATAATTTATAGTGGCGAGGATTTTTATGTAATAGCCTTGTTGTTTTGGAGGCACTTTTTATGCAAGAAGATAGTACGAACAGTTCTGAGATGCTTGAGTCGATAGACGAGAGCTTATCAGCGCGAAAAAATAGAAAAAAGAAAGAAAAACAGCCCAAAGAAGCTGTAGATATGACTGAAGGCCCGTTCTTAAAAAAGATGATCCTTTTTGCTATACCTATAATTCTCACAGGCTTTTTGCAGAGCTTTTATAATGCGGCGGATCTTATAGTTGTCAATCTCTTTTCAAATACTGATGCTCCGTTGGTGGGAGCTATCGGATGCACGTCGGCACTCACAAATTTGGTGCTCGGAATGTTTTTGGGACTTTCCATTGGTGCCGGAGTTGTAGCCGCTCATTATATAGGTGCAAAGAGGGAAAAGGACGTAAACGCAGTTTTACATACGTCGGTTCTGCTTTCCTTGATCAGTGGTGCAGTGATAGCGGTTGCGGGATTTTTCTTGGCGGAGCCTATGCTGAAGGCGATGGGAACCTCAGAGGAGTTGCTTCCGTATGCAACCTTGTATTTGAAAATAATTTTCCTTGGCGCGCCCGGGTCACTCGTATATAACTATATAGCTTCGATCTTGCGCTCTGCAGGAGACTCAAAAAGTCCGCTTGTATTCTTGGCGCTTTCCGGACTTGCAAACGTTCTTTTTAACATATTCTTTGTGATGGTTTTCGGCATGGACGTTGATGGCGTGGCGCTGGCAACGATTATTTCACAGTATCTTTCGGCAGCTATGGCGATTGTGTATCTTATGCGAACCAAGGGTTTTTTGCATTTTTCGTTTAAGCGTTTGAGGATAGATTCGAAGAAGCTTAAGCGGCTTTTGCATATAGGCATTCCCTCGGGAATTCAGACCTCGCTTTTCTCACTCTCAAATACATTGATACAGGCATCGATGAACTCGATAGATATATCGGCAGGCGCAGGCGGAAGAATTATAGAGGGATATTCTGCAACCTCGAATCTTGAAGGATTTGTGTATATTGCGATGCACGCCGTATATTCGGTTGCGCTCACCTTTGTAGGACAGAGCGTGGGAGCAAAGAAATATAAAAATATTAAAAAATTGACATTCTATTCTGTGGGTGTCGCGGCAGCCTTGGGTATTTTAATGGGCGGATTTATGTTGATATTCAGAACACAGCTCATAGGACTTTATACCGGTAGCAGTGTATCAATGGATGCGGCGCTCATGAGAATGTATATTATAATGCCCACGTATTTCTTCTGCGGAATCATGGACGTTCTTTGTGCTACGTTGAGGTCGCTGAACCGCTCCGTGACTTCTATGGTACTGTCTCTTACGTTTACGTGCGGACTTAGAATTTTGTGGATAAATACCGTTTTTGCATATTTTGGAACGGGAACGAGTCTTTTTATCTCTTATCCTGTGAGCTGGATTGTATCGAGCCTTGTGCACCTGGTGTTTATAGTTATAACCACGAAAAAGTATTTAAAACATCAAAGAGAAGAAATAGAGATTGCACTTTAGGAGGAAAAAGTGAGTATTTTAGAGTTGAATAATATAATCAAAATCGGTGAGGATGGAAACGTTCTTGACGGTATATATCTCGATATAGAAGAAAAGGGAATTTACTCTATCTTGGGTAAAAAGGCGTCGGAAAAGACTGCGCTTGCAGAGGTTCTTTCGGGCTGTGCATCGATAGATGAAGGCGCAATGATCTACCGTGGCATTTCTGTGTATTCGAGCGCAAAGAATAATCGCGAAGCCAAGATGAAGATAGGATACGTTCCAAAGGAGATCTCCTTTATTGCGGATATGACAGTATACGATATTCTTGATTTTACAGGAAGACTGCGCAAGGTATCTTCGAATAAAAGAGTTAGACAGATAAAGGAGTCGCTTGAATTAGTAAATCTTTCCTCAAAGCATGAGGTTTTTGTAAGCGAGCTTGACGCATCTGAGAAAAAACGACTTTCTCTGGCAAATGCTCTGATAGGAAATCCGTCTATGATAATCTTGGATGAACCTACCGAGGCAGTTCGTGCAAATGATGCGGAGATAATAAAAGGCTTGATTCGTATGATTGGAGCCAAGAAGGTAATTATTTTGTTGACGGATAAGGTGAGCTTAGCGGAGGAGATGGCGACAACCGTGGGTGTCATTTCAAACGGTGAAATGACATTGTGGGAGTCTGTAGAAAATTTGAAAGAGCGTTATGCAGGCGATGAGAGCTTTTTGACTAAAGCTTTTGTCGAGTTTTCTGCCGAGGCGTAAGGGAGGGCTTTTTGATGTTTACTCTGTTTAGAAGAGAATTAAAATCATTGATATTAAAGCCGTTCACTATGATAGTGTTTGCGCTTTCTTTCTTGGCGCCGGCTATTATTTTTTCTGTATTTCTTTCTATGGGACCAACCCCGAATGAGCCGCAAAACACAGATATTGTATATGCGGGATTTGAGAGCCTTGTATCGATAGTTGCACTTTTCTTTGCGGCGGCGATTCCCGTTGTAACAATTTATGTAAACGCAAGAGAACGTAAAGAGAAAAATTACAATTTTTTGATAACTCTTCCGTTGTCCAGAATGTCGATAATGATGTCAAAATTCTTGGCATTGGTAGTTTATTTTGTTTTACCTCTTTCGGTAATGGCAATTTATCCGACAGTTTTCTCATCCTACGGAGAGGTGAATTATCTTCAGTGCTACTTGGCGCTGATAATGCTTGTACTGTTTGTAATCTTTTTGGTGGCGTTCTCGTTTATGATATCCGTCAGAAAGGCAGGTATTATCGTTGCGGGAATTATTTCGTATTTAACGATTGCATTGAGCTATGTTTTAGGCATTCTTGCCCCGCTTGTTAGATTTTTACCTTTCGGTACGGGGTTTGATGCTGTTGTGGGCGGAATATCTGCCGAGCTTTCGATATTTAAAAAGCTTGATAAATCTGTCATCGAGCTCTTTGCTTGGTCGGACGTAATATTCTTTGCCGTAGGTATCGTTGTATTTGTGGTGATAGCATCCTTCTCTTATGGAAAAGATTTTCTTCAGACGGAAAAGAAGAAGGAAAAGATTAAGGTGGATAAAAAGAGAGTGGCTATCGTGTGCTCAAGTCTTATCTTGGTTGTATGCGTTGGCATTCTTCCGGTTATTATGCCATACAGTGTAAAAGCAATTGACGTTAGCAAAAACGATCTTTATTCTCCCAATGTGGCTTATGATAGCTTTTTTGAGAACATCGATGAGGATATAACGATCTATTTGTTGAATCCGTATTTGGATAATAATGAGCTTTATAACGTTATCAGAAGAACTGCTGAGCGAAGCGACCGTATAACTCTTGAGATCGTAAATCCAATGGAGGATGCCGATATTATGGAGAAATATGGAATGTCAACAACTGATGATGTAGCGACCCTGGATGCTATGGCTTATGCTATGATTGTGCAGGGAAAGAGCAGTTATGTGATTATAGAACAGTCGGATTTTTATCTTTTCTCTAACGGAAGCGATCATTTTACACAAACAGAGTACTATAATCAAGTCTACTATTATCAGCAGTTATATTCGTATTATTACAACGTTTATGCTCAATATTCTCAGCTGAATAATTTGACAGAGGAGCAGCAATTGAAATTGGCGCAGTTGGAGCAATCAATTCAGCAGATTATGCAAATACTGGAGCGTCTTGCAACAGAATTTGTTGTTTCAATGAATGCTGAACCCGTGATAGTTTCTGCAATCGAATACGTTATAGATTCTCCCGCCGCTTATGCTTTGATCGGTCATGGTGAAGAGTTAATAATGTCTAATTCCTTTGATCTATCAAAAAGTGCGCAGATACCGGAGGATGCTACTGTGTTGGTAATAAATTCTCCGAGCGAAGATTATAGTGCATCTGAAATAGAAATTCTCAAAAAATACGTTGCTGATGGCGGAAAGCTTTATATTCTTGCCGATGTGGAAAATTATTCTATGCCGAATTTTTCTGCATTGCTTAACTATTATGGACTTTCCGTAGAATCAGAAAGCATATCTTCCGGAGATGGCAATGCTGTTGAAGTAACGATAAACAAAACCCCGGATTTCTTTAAGAACCTCAGCGTTGATACGATTGACGTAATAGACGCAAGAAAGATAACCGTACCTGAAACTTCGGGAAAATATACTTACAAGCCTCTTTTGAGTTACGTTAAGACTGAAGGGGAGGGCGAGGATGCTGTTGAGACAAGCTATCCTGTAGCGTATTCCGTAAATGAGGGCAACGAGGAAAAGGTGCTTTTGTTTACCGGTGCAAAAACCGTTAACGATGAGGACAATGGCTTGAGCGAGACCGATTTCAAAATGGGAATGCTTGTATTCCTGTATCCTTCCGCTTGGTTTTTGACGTACGAAAACTTTGAGGCAAGTAACCCTGTGGAGGTGCCCAAGGTTTTCCAGAAGAGTCCGTATGAAACTACAACGGGAGACGTGATAAAGAACGTAATTATCTTTGCTGTGGTTATTCCTGCGGGAGTTCTTTTCTCGGCTGCGGTTTATAGTTTGTCAAGAAGACTTCGCAGTAAACGAGGAAAAAACGGCAACCCCGAAATATATTGATCTTAAAAGGAGATAATGATGACTAATAAGGAAAAATTTATTGAAATATATAATTCAACTATAACCAGAGAGGGCGCTGATAAATTCCTTGAATATCTTCTTGAGAAGACCGATTTTTTCACCGCTCCTGCAAGTACTCGTTTTCACGGCTCGTATGAGGGTGGACTTCTTGAGCATAGCTTGAATGTTTACGAGTGTATTTGCGACTACGTAAAGCATTCTAAGTTCTGTAAGAAATATGGATTTGAATTTACCGAGGAGAGCCTTGCGATAGTTTCGCTTCTTCATGACGTATGCAAAACGAATTTTTATAAGATCGAGATGCGTAATGTGAAGAAGGATGGCGTATGGGTTCCCGTACCGTATTATACGATAGAGGATAATCTTCCGTATGGACACGGTGAAAAATCCGTGTATATTCTTTCGGGCTTTATGAAGCTCACGAGGGAAGAGGCTTTTGCTATCAGATATCATATGGGATTCTCAGGTCCCGAGGACGCAAACCAGATAGGCAGAGCGCTTGAGATGTTTCCGCTTGCTTATGCACTTTGCATCTCGGATATGGAAGCATCTTACTATATGGAAGGCAGTCCCGATAAAAAATAAGTTTTATATATAAGGAGATAGATATGTCAAAGCTTTTATATCCTACGCCACATATAAATACAGAGCCATCAAAAATTGCAAAGACGGTGCTTATGCCGGGAGATCCCAAGCGCGCTTTGCTTGTTGCAACCGAATTTTTGTCGGGAGCGGAGCTTTTCAATAACGTGAGAGGCGTTTGCGGTTACACGGGTGAGTGGAAGGGCAAGCGCGTGTCGGTTATGGCAAGCGGAATGGGTATGCCCTCGATTGGTATATATTCCTATGAGCTTTTTTCTGCATTCGATGTTGATTCGATTATAAGAATAGGCTCGGCAGGATCAATTCGTGAGGATGTAAAGGTTAGAGATATAGTTATAGGCATGGGCGCGTGCACAGATTCTGCTTATGCAGAGCAGTATGCGCTTGGAGGACGCTTTGCTCCTATATGTGATTTTGCTCTTTTGGAGAGAACTGTGAACACAGGTAGAGAGAAAGGATTGTCCTTGCACGTGGGCAATCTGCTTTCTTCTGATATATATTATAACGATGATCCGAACAGCTACAAGCAGTGGCAAAAGATGGGCGTTCTTGCTGTAGAGATGGAAGCGGCGGCGCTTTATATGAATGCCGCAAGACTTGATAAGAGAGCGCTTGCTATATGTACTGTTTCCAATTCCTTGGTGACGGGCGAGGAGCTTTCGGCAGAGGAGAGGGAGACCTCTTTTGTGGAAATGATAGAGCTTGCGCTTGATACGGCGGTAAAGGAATAATTTATGAAGAAAAGAGTTTTTCTTATTGTGCTTGATAGCCTTGGCGCAGGTGAGGCGCTTGATGCTAAAGCCTTCGGTGATGAGGGCGCGCACACTTTGCGAAGCATTTATCATACCGGAGAGCTGAAGATAGATACGTTGAGATCTTTAGGAATCGGAAATATTGACGGACTTGATTTCCTCGGTGCAACGGAGAATCCTTCTGCGTCTGTGGCAAGACTTGCGGAGCGCTCAAACGGTAAGGATACCGTGGTTGGGCACTGGGAGCTTGCAGGACGTATTTCTGCATATCCGCATCCGACGTTTCCGTGCGGATTTCCTGAAAGCATGATAAATCGTATAGCCGATATATCGGGCAGAGAGATTCTGTGCAACAAGCCTTATTCCGGAACTAAGGTGATTGAGGATTATGGAAACGAGGCGCTTGCGCGTGGTGCGCTGATAGTGTATACCTCGGCAGATAGTGTGTTGCAGATAGCTGCGCATACAGATGTAGTATCGCTTTGTGAGCTTTATGATATTTGTTTGAAGCTTCGCAAGGAATTTATCGGAGAGGTGCTTGGCGTTGGTAGAATAATTGCAAGACCGTTTACAACCGATAATAATGGAAAATTTGTCAGAACGTCTGACCGTAAGGATTTTTCTTTGCAACCGCCAAAGGATCTTTTGCCTGAGATTGTAAAGAAAAATCAACTTGATTCTATTGCGATAGGTAAAATAAACGATATCTTTTCGGGCGTAGGATTTACCGAAACACAAAAAACACATTCCAATGAAGAGGGAATGGCGTATCTTGATAAATGTTTTGAAAAAGATTTTTCGGGACTTTGCTTTGCAAACCTCGTTGATTTTGATATGCTTTGGGGACATCGCAGAGACGCCGTTGCATACGCTAAGGGATTGAGTGATTTTGATCTCTGGCTCTCGGAATTTGTAAAAAAGCTTTTGCCCGATGATGCTTTGATAATTACCGCAGATCACGGTTGTGATCCTTGCTTTGAGCGTAGCACCGACCACACGCGTGAGTTTGTTCCGTATATAGAGTATTCTCCAAATGAGAAGGCGCAAAACTGGGGAACGCAGACGGGATTTGATTTTGTCTCAAATAGAGTTTGTCGATTGTTGGAACTTAAAAAATAGGAGGCGCATTATGAATATTACCAAGGAAGAGCTTGTCGAGAAGGCAAAAGGAGCTATGAAAAGATCCTATTCTCCCTATTCTTCTTTTAGTGTAGGAGCGGCGCTTTTGTGCAAGGACGGAACGGTTTATCTTGGCACAAACGTGGAGAACGTATCCTTTGGCGCTACCTGCTGTGCCGAGCGAGTTGCAATCTTTTCGGCAATAGCAAACGGAAATAAAGAGTTTGAGGCAATAGCAATAAGCGCAACAAAGATTCCGTGCTATCCGTGCGGTATATGCAGACAGGTGATGGCGGAATTTTGTAACGAGGATTTTAAGGTTTATATGGATAACGGTGTTGATGTGATAGAGAAGAGTGTTGAGGATCTTTTGCCGTGTTCTTTTGATTTTTAGTTTATGAAATGGATGTTTTGAGTTATGAGAGGAAATGCTAAAAAAATACTTATATATACGAGATATGCGTTACCTGTATTTTCACATATAGTGATGCTCGTTATGTTTTTTATTCCGTCATATAGATTTATTGTTGGCGAAGAAGTGGGAGATTGTATGTCTTTGAGTGATTTTATCTCCACGTATTGGGACAAATCACGAGACGTGCTCTTCGGTACGTCAGGGGACTATACCGGATCTGATGAGACCTTCTCGACGATAATGTTTGCGGGGATTATTTTATTTGCAATATTTTTCATTGTATCCTTTGCAATATCTGCTTGGACGGCAATCGTTGCTTTTCGTGTTTTTTTGAGCGATAATGAAGAATCGGCAGAAAAATGGCGTAGTTATTTTGTTGTTTTCATTCCCAATAGAATAGTTGCTTTTATTCTTTCGGGATTGGGAATATTGATTTCTCTCCTTCCATATTTTATAACGCCTCTTTCAACGCTTACCGGCTCGGGTACCGTAGATATGGTACTTGAGGCTCCGGATATGCTGACAGTAGGGCTTGTTCTTCTTATAGTTTCTCTCATTGTTTCTGTGGTTTCTTCTTACGTCGAAAAATTTATAGACGTTGACGTCTTTAAAAAGCTTGATGATGACGATGACGAAGCTAAAGAAGATGAAGCGGATGATAACGCTGAGGGCGAGGACGATCCCTTTGAGGATGATTAACAGCAGTACATATATATTAAGGATGAAAAAATGGTTGAAAATATAAATTTGGCGGCAGAGTACCTGAAAGCGAAAAGACGTTTGTTTGATAAGTATTATGGTTTTTTGAACAGAGAACAAAGAGATGCTGTATATACTACCGAGGGTTCGGTGCTTATTTTGGCAGGCGCCGGAAGCGGAAAAACTACGGTTCTTGTAAACAGAATAGTTTTTATCGTAAAGTACGGAAATGCATATTATAGTGAGTACGTGCCGCATGATCTTGATGAAAATAAAATCAAGAAGATTAGTGATGCATATCTTCTTGAAGGGGAAGAGCTTGAGCGTGTGCTTGGCTCATTTTCCTCTGCGCCCTGTGCTCCTTGGAATATGCTTGCATTTACCTTTACAAACAAGGCGGCAAGCGAGATCAAAAAGCGTCTTGCAAGCGCTCTTGGCAGTGAGGATGCCGCAAAGAATATCTGGGCAGGTACGTTCCATTCTATATGTGTGAGAATATTGCGCAATTACGGAGGGCTTCTCGGTTACCGTGATAATTTTACGATATACGATTCCGATGATTCAAAGAAAGCTGTAGCCGCGGCTATGAAGAGTCTCAATATTGATGAAAAGCTTCTTCCCGTAAAGTCGGTAGTAGCCGAGATCAGCAGAGCAAAGGACAAACTTATAGGTCCTGAGGATTATGCTGTGGAATTCGCTGTTGACGATATTCGTAAAAAGCAGATATCGAAAATATATGCGGAATATCAAAAGAATTTGATGCAGGCAAATGCGCTTGATTTTGATGATATTATTATGCAAACCGTAATTCTCCTCAGAAATAACGAGGACGTAAGGGAATATTATCAAAATAAATTCCGCTACGTTTCGGTTGACGAGTTTCAGGATACCAATATGGCGCAGTTTGAGCTTATATCTCTTTTGTGCGGCGGACATAAAAATATAATGGTGGTTGGTGATGATAACCAGAGTATTTATAAGTTCCGCGGAGCGGTTATTGAGAATATTCTCGGATTCGACCATAAGTATAAGAATACTAAAGTAATAAAGCTTGAGCAGAATTATCGTTCAACAAGTATAATTCTTGATGCGGCAAATGCTGTTATTGCAAATAACGTGCGCAGAAAAGAGAAAAAGCTTTGGACTGATAAAAAGGGCGGAGAGCGTATAATCTTGAAGCAGTGTGATGATCAGAATCAAGAGGCGAGATATATTGTTGACACTGTAAATGCAGAGGTTTCTAAGGGGAATTATAAATATTCCGACGTTGCTGTGCTCTATAGAGCCAATGCGCAGTCGAACGTAATTGAGCGCACCTTCGCTAAGAGCGGTATTCCATATAGAATGTACGGCGGTCTTCGCTTTAACGATCGAAAGGAAATACGCGACGTGGTAGCTTATTTGCAATTCGTGGTAAATCCTTCTGATACAGAGAGAATGAAGAGAATTATAAACGAGCCAAAGCGTGGAATCGGTCAAAAAACGATAGACGGCGTTTGCGCAATAGCGCAAGAAAACGGCATTTCGGTATTTGAGGTGTTAAAGAATGCCGATAAATACGTGGCTCTTTCCAGAAGCGCATTGAAGCTTATTGAGTTTGCTAATTTGATATCCTATTTCAGAGCAATGCTTTATGAAGATACTACTCTTGAAAATTTCGTTAATACCGTTATAGACAAGAGCGGATACAGACAGATGCTCATCGACGGAGGGGCAGAGGAGAAGGAGCGACTTGATAACGTTTCTGAATTCGTATCGGGAATCAGAGAATACGAGCAATCAAGCGAGTCTCCTACGATCGTAGGCTTTCTTGAGGAAAATTCCTTGGTAGCTGAGGTGGATAGATACGACGAGGCGGCAGATGCTGTGGTTCTTATGACTATGCACTCGGCAAAGGGGCTTGAGTTCCCAATAGTTTTTCTTCCCGGAATGGAAGAGGGCGTTTTCCCCGGAACGCAGGTGCTTTTTGGGGCAGAGTCCGCATCCGAGCTTGAGGAGGAGCGCAGACTTGCATACGTTGCAATAACAAGAGCTAAAAAACAGCTTTACATAATACATACACGAACGAGAATGCTTTACGGTAAGACAGGTGTCAACGAGCTTTCAAGATTTGTAAAGGAGATTCCCGAGCAACTTTTGAATCAGCAAAAGCCACCTCAGAGCTATTCGCCGTATCAGCAGAAGAGTTCTTCTTCGGGCGCAAAAGTATATTTTTCCGAACGACAAGTCAATGAATCTTCGTATGGCATGAAATCAAACATTTCAAAACCTATAGAGAAGTTTTCGGTTGGGGATAGAGTTTTTCACGTCACATTCGGAGCGGGAGAGATATTCTCGGCAAAGCCTATGGGTAATGATATGCTTTATGAGGTAGTGTTTGAAAAGGTCGGCACGAAGAAGCTTATGGGGAATTATGCGAAGCTCAAAAAGATACAATAAAAAATATTTTGTTATATAGTAGAAAAGCTATCGAATTTTTTGGTGATTTTAACCAAAGAACTCGATAGCTTTTGTTGTTATATGTAGATTTTTTTTAAATTACTTGACAAAATAAGGGCTTCGGTGTATACTATTTGTATGTAAAAATTCTAGTACAAAGGAGAACAGTTTTATGAATTGTCCTAATTGTTCAGTGCCTGTTGAAGACGGGTTGCTCACATGTCCTGAGTGCGGCGAGCAGATTGCTGCCAATGCTCAGAAAGAAAAACTGGCTGCAGAGCGCGCAAAGACAAGAGATGTAATAAGAGGTAAATTACATACTCCCTTGTTCCTCGTTCTTGCTATATGCGTATCGCTTATGCTTGTAGCTCAGTTGTTAACTATGGTACTTACGGGAGTTGGTTTGATTCTTTGGATCGTTCCTGTAATATTTATGGCTATTGCAACTTTTGCGTTGTGGAATTGCTATGCTAATAAGCCTACTCTTAAGACTAAGAAGGCATTCCGTAACATTTCACGCTATGACGCTTGTACAAAGATTATGTACAAGATACTCATCATCGTTGTTGCAATTCTTGGCGTAATAGGTGCTTTTGCAGGATTTATTCCGATTATTACGTCGTTGATAGTCGGTGAATTTGACGTTCCTACTGCTACGAGTGATGCAGAAGCGCTTCAGACTTACAGCGATACGATTACAAGTGCTATAATTACTGCAATTATAGTAATTATTGCCGCTGCTCTCGTTATCGTTTTGCTTGCCCTCTTTAAGTCGGTTTACGCATCGAGACAGAAAGCATATATGGCTATAGCTAACGCTTCTGAGGGTGGCGATTACGTTCCCGTAAAGAAGTCTGTATTTACTCTTTCCTACGTAGTAGGTGGTGGCACCATAGCATTTGCTTTGGCATCTATGATCGCTCCTGCGTTTGTAGCTTCCCTTATTGATATGTTGATGGAGATGGTTGCAGGTCTTCCTTCAATAGTAACCACTTTTGTTAGTCTTATTACATCCGGACTTGTTACTCTTGGTGTTTCCGGACTTCTCGTTGGCGTTTACCTTATTTTGTCTGCTGTATGGCTCAGCAAGACTCAGAAGGCTCTTCTTAACCAGAACGAGGTTATCGCTGAGGAGACGGCTAACCTTGAGAAGGTTAACAACGCTATCAGAGATCAGAAGTTCCAGAAGGAAAAGGATGAGAAGGCTGCTGAAATCGCTGCTAAAGAAGCAAAGGAAGAGGAGAGAGCAGTTCTTGACAATAACAGACGTGAGAACGAGGCTCTTGCAAGAGCTGAGATGCGTGCGTTTGCTTCCGAGCTTTTGGTTCGTGAGCAGAATGAGAAGGCTGATCTTCGTGCATTCTTTGCAGAGGTATTGACTGAGGATCAGAAGGCAAGAGCTGAATTCTGGACCGAGCTTGCAGCAATGAGAGAAGAGGATGCAAAGGTTAAGGCTGATCTTAAGCTTATGCAGGAAGATATAAATCAGAAGTATGCTATCGTTGAGGAGCAGATGAAGTTCCTCCAGCAGATACTTATTCAGCAGATGGTTGGTGGAAACAACAATGGTGCTGCTGCTCAGAATCCTACGATAATTGCGGCAACTCCTTACGTTAATCCGTATGTAGTTCCTACTTATACGCCTTATACCCCTTATGCGCCTTACGCACAGCCCGCTCCCGTAGCACAGCCTGCTCCCGTAGCACAGCCTGCTCCTGCAGCACAGCCTGCTCCTGTAGCTGAGCCTGCTCCCGTAGCACAGCCTGCTCCTGTAGCTGAGCCTGCTCCTGTAGCTGAGCCTGCTCCCGTAGCACAGCCTGCTCCTGTAGCTGAGCCTACTCCTGTAGTAGCTCCTGTAGTAGCACCCGTGGTTGAGGAGCCTGTAGTAGAGGAGCCTGTAGTAGAGGAGCCCGTAGTAGAGGAGCCTGTAGTAGAGGAAGCTCCTGTAGAAGAGGTAGCTGAAGAGGCTGTTGAAGAGGCTGCTGAGGAAGTAGCTGAAGAGGCTGCTGAAGAGGCCGCTGAAGAGGTAGCTGAAGAGGCTGCTGAAGAGGCTGCTGAAGAAGTAGCTGAAGAGGCTGCTGAGGAAGAGGTAGCTGAAGAGGCTGCTGAAGAGGCTGCTGAGGAAGTAGCTGAAGAGGCTGCTGAGGAAGTAGCTGAAGAGGCTGCTGAAGAGGTAGCTGAAGAGGTAGCTGAAGAGGCTGCTGAAGAGGTAGCTGAAGAGGCTGCTGAAGAGGCTGCTGAAGAGGCTACTGAGGAAGAGGTAGCTGAAGAGGCTGCTGAAGAGGCTGCTGAGGAAGAGGTAGCTGAAGAGGCTGCTGAAGAGGTAGCTGAAGAGGCTGCTGAAGAGGCTGCTGAAGAGGCTGCTGAAGAGGCTGCTGAAGAGGCTGCTGAAGAAGAGGCTGCTGAGGAAGAGACTTCCGAAGAGAACGCTTAATTTAGTGAAATGTTTTGCAATCGCGTCGAGAGGCGCGATTGCTTTTTTTATTGTAAAATAAAGAATCGTTTTTTTGCATAAATGCTTGACTTTTGTGGGTTTTTGTGGTATAATTTTTTTGTTATAAACACAGAGAAGAGAAGTAGTAGATAGCAGGAAGAATACAGAGAGCGGACGGTTGGTGTGAGTCCGCATCGGATAGCTTTTGAAGTAGTCTCGGAGTGGCGCGTGCGAATGAGTAGTAGTGCGTGACGTATGTCTTGCGTTAAAGGCTTTTGAGATGCCGTTTATCGGTAAATCAGGTGGTACCGCGTGCTCACGCCCTGATAAGGGGACGTGGGCTTTTTTACTTTGTGAAAAAAATTTATTTATATATTTTTGGAGGTTTATAATGAACTCTTACAACGAATTGCCAAAGGTATATTCTCCCTCTGATTTCGAGGAGAGAATATATAAAAATTGGTGCGAGAAGGGATATTTTACTCCCGACGTTAATGATAACGCACCTGCTTTTTCCATAGTTATTCCGCCCCCAAACGTAACCGGACAGTTGCACATGGGACATGCTCTTGATGAGACCTTGCAGGATATTCTTATAAGATACAAGAGAATGCAGGGCTTTAACACTCTTTGGGTTCCCGGAACTGACCACGCAGGTATTGCAACACAGATCAAGGTTGAGGAGCAGCTTCGTGTTAACGAGGGACTTACGAGATACGATCTCGGAAGAGAAAAGTTCCTTGAGAGAGTATGGGATTGGAAGCATCAGTATGGAAGCCGTATCATAAGCCAGCTCAAGAAGCTCGGCGCATCCTGCGACTGGACAAGAGAGCGCTTTACTATGGATGAGGGCTGTTCCAAGGCTGTTAGAGAGGTTTTTGTAAACCTTTACGATAAAGGCCTCATTTACAGAGGAAACAGAATAATCAACTGGTGTCCTCACTGCATTACCGCTCTTTCCGATGCCGAGGTAGATTATTCCGAGCAGGACGGATATTTCTGGCATATTAAGTATCCGATCAAGGGTGAGGACGGCTTTGTTGAAATTGCAACAACTCGTCCTGAGACTATGTTCGGAGATACTGCGGTTGCGGTTAATCCCGAGGATGATTCGACAAAGCATCTTATCGGAAAGACTCTTATTCTTCCTATCGTTGGCAGAGAGATTCCCGTAGTTGCCGATGATTACGTTGAGATAGGCTTTGGAAGCGGATGCGTTAAGATTACCCCTGCTCACGACCCCAACGATTTCCTTGTAGGTCAGCGTCACGGTCTTGAGCAGATCAAGGTAATGAACGACGATGCTACAATGAATGCTTATGCAGGCAAGTACGAGGGAATGGATAGATACGCTTGCAGAAAGGCGCTCGTTGCCGATCTTGAGGCTGAGGGATATCTTATAAAGACCGTTCCTCACAAGCACAACGTGGGCTCTTGCTATAGATGTAAGACTACTGTTGAGCCTATCACCTCAAATCAGTGGTTTGTAAAGATGGAGCCTCTCGCAGAGCCGGCTCTTGAGGTTGTAAAGAACGGAACTGTTAAGTTCGTTCCCGAAAGATTCAGCAAGACCTATACTAACTGGATGGAGAACGTACACGATTGGTGTATCTCCCGTCAGCTTTGGTGGGGTCACAGAATCCCTGCGTTCTACTGTGATAAGTGCGCAGAGATGACTGTATCCAAGGAGGATATTGAGGTATGTCCTAAGTGCGGTGGCGCAGTTCGTCAGGAAAATGACGTGCTTGATACTTGGTTCTCCTCGGCTCTTTGGCCCTTCTCAACCATGGGATGGCCCGAGAATACCGCAGAGCTTCAGAAATATTACCCCACTAGCGCGCTCGTTACGGGTTATGATATTATATTCTTCTGGGTTGCAAGAATGATCTTCTCCGGACTTGTGCATATGGGCAAGGAGCCCTTCAATACCGTATTTATTCACGGTCTTGTTCGTGATGCGCAGGGAAGAAAGATGTCTAAATCCTTGGGCAACGGTATCGATCCTCTTGAGATAATCGAGAAGTACGGAGCGGACGCTCTCCGTTACGCTTTGGCTACGGGTAACAGCCCCGGAAACGATATGAGATTCTCCGATGAGAAGATCGAGGCGGCAAGAAACTTTGCAAACAAGCTTTGGAACGCGTCGAGATTCGTTCGTATGAATCTCACTATAGATGAGATAAAGATTCCCGAGAACGAGAAGCTTGCAAGCGAGGATAAGTGGATACTTAACGAGTTCAACAAGCTTTCCGCCTCCGTAACAGAGTCTCTTGATAAGTATGAGGTAGGCATTGCGCTTTCCGAGATATACGATTTCACTTGGGACGTATTCTGTGACTGGTATATCGAGCTTTGCAAGGCTCGTCTTAACGATAAGGATAGCGAGGGCAACATTGTAGCTCAGAACGTTCTTGCATACGTTCTTGAGGGCATCTTGAAGCTTTTGCATCCCTTTATGCCTTTCATTACGGAGGAGATATATCAGGCTCTTCCTCATATAGATGAGAGCATCATGATATCTAAATATCCCGCATTTGATCCTGCCTTCGTATTCGAGGCTGACGCTGAGAAGATGAACAAGGTAATAAATGCAATAAAGGCTATTCGCGCGAGAAGAAACGAAATGAACGTTCCCCCCTCTCGCAAGGCAAAGGTATATATTGCAACTAAGTATATCGACGCATTTAACGATAGCACGGCAGTATTCTTCGCTCGTCTTGCATCGGCATCCGAGGTAGAGATTGGCGATAGCTTTGACGATGCATTCTCTGCAGACGATGCTGTCAGAATCGTAACCGATTCCGCAACTGTATTTTTGCCCCTCTCGGATATAGTAGATACCGAGAAGGAAATTGCTCGTCTTGAGGCTGAGCAGAAGAAGCTTATCGGCGAGATCGACAGAATAGAGAAAAAGCTTTCAAACGAGGGCTTTGTTGCAAAGGCTCCTGCAGCCGTTGTTGACGGTGAAAAGGCAAAGCTTGCAAAGTACCGTGAGAATCTTGAGGGCGTGCTCAGTGCGCTTTCTAAGTTAAAGTAATTATAAAAAACATTTAAAGAAAGGTGGCTGTATTTTATGCAGAAGGATTTGAAGATGCTCTCAAGCTCTGACGTTGAGAAACAGAGAGAGTATATAAGCAAAATAGCGCAAAACAATCTTAAATATAAGACCGAGCAGAATATCAGCCGTCGAGTATTCGTATTGACGCTTGGCTGTCAGCAAAATGAGGCTGACAGCGAGCGACTTTTGGGAATGGCTCTTGAAATGGGATATGAGAAGAGCGATACGCCCGATGATGCTTCACTTATAATAGTGAATACCTGCGCTATTCGTGAGCACGCCGAGAAAAGAGCGCTCTCGCTTGTAGGTCAGTATAAGCATATAAAGGCTAAAAATCCCGAGCTTATAATCGTTATCTGCGGTTGTATGGTTGTTCAGGAGCATCGAGTAGAAGATATTAAGCATCGCTATCCGTACGTTGATATATTGTTCGGTCCTTCTCTTATTCATAAGATGCCCGAGCATATATGGAACAGAATGAGCGGAAGCAAGAGAATATTTGATCCCGATGATAAGATATATTCCTATGCGGAGGGATTGCCCGTATGCAGAGAGAGTGATTTCAAGGCGTGGGTATCGGTTATGTATGGCTGTAATAATTTCTGCTCATACTGTATAGTACCTTACGTTCGCGGAAGAGAGCGAAGCAGAAGAAAAGAGGACGTTATTGCCGAGTTTTCCGATCTTGTGGCAAAAGGCTATAAGGATATAACGCTTCTCGGTCAAAACGTAAATTCCTATGGGGTTGACAGCGGATTTGACTATGATTTTGCCGATCTGCTCTATGAGCTTGATAAAATTGAGGGCGATTACGTTATTCACTTTATGACGAGTCACCCAAAGAACGCATCAAAAAAGCTTATTGACGTTATGGCGGCTTCTACGCACGTAGCAAGACATTTCCATCTGCCTATGCAGTCGGGAAGCGATTCCGTGCTTAAAGCGATGAACAGAAAATACGATTTTGAAAAATATATAGGTATTCTTGATTACATCCGTGAAAAAATGCCCGATTGCACGGTGAGCTCGGATATTATAGTAGGCTTTCCAACCGAAACGGGTGAGGATTTTGAGGATACTATGAAAGCGCTCGCAAGAGCTCGTTTTGATATGATCTTTTCATTTTTGTATTCGCCAAGAAAGGGAACGCCTGCCGCTGAGATGGAGCAGATTCCGCAGCCGATAAAGCAAGAGCGATTTGACAGAATGCTTAAATTGCAGAACGATATCTGTCTTGAAAATAATAAAAAGACAGAGGGACGTATTTTGCGTGTGCTGTGTGAAGGAGCGAGCAAAAACAACGAGGATATGTTTTACGGTCGTACAGAGGGCGGAAAGATAGTTTTCTTTGAGCCCTGCGAGAGATACGTTGGACAGTTTGTCAACGTGTTGATTGAGCGCGGAGATACCTTTGCGCTTTACGGAAAGATAGTTTGAGAAATTTAGAAAGAGGAATAAAAATGACGATTTTTGAACTTGCGCAGGAGCTTGGTAAGGCTCTTAAGGAGGATGAAAAGCTCGTTCGCCTTGCTAATGCAAAGAAGGCTTATGAGAATGATAACGTTATCAAGAAATATATGGTTGAGTATGAGGTTCAGCAGAAGGCTCTTCAGGTAGAGCTCGTTAAGGAGGAGAGAGACACTCTCTTTATCGACGTTATTCAGAAGAGAATCGATGAGCTTTATGATTTGATTATGAAGCATCCCGTATTCGTTGAGCTCAACGATGCTCAGGCTGAGGTAAATGAGCTTATGAATGCTGTAAATAATACCATATCCTTTGAAATAACCGGAGAGCTTCCCAGCTGCACGCACGATTGTTCGACCTGCGGCGGCGGATGCTCACACTAAAGCTTGACTTAATTTAAAAGTAAGTGAGGAAATTGATATGACTCCGATGATGGAGCAATATTTTGAAATAAAAAACAAGTATAAGGATTATATAGTTTTTTACCGTCTCGGTGATTTTTACGAGATGTTTTTTGACGATGCTATCTTGGCGTCTCGTGAGCTTGAGCTCACTTTGACGGGCAGAGATTGCGGAGAGGCTGAGCGTGCGCCTATGTGCGGAGTGCCGTTCCATAGCTCTGAGGGCTATATCGGAACTCTTGTCAGCCGAGGCTATAAGGTCGCTATCTGCGAGCAGACGGAGGATCCTTCGCTTGCAAAGGGACTTGTTAAGCGTGAGGTTATTCGTGTTGTAACCCCCGGAACGGTAATTGAGAGCAATCTGCTCTCTGAGACTCGTAATAATTATCTCTGCTCGATATATATGGGCGAGAATGATTGCGGTGTTTCCTTTGCCGACGTTTCCACAGCGCAGGTTTATGCTACGTTTTTCTGCGGGGACGAGATTATAGCAAAGCTTCGCAACGAGCTTGGTACTTATGCGCCCTCCGAGGCGGTCTTGAATTTGAGTGCGGCAAAGGTACCCGAAGTAGCGGAATTCGTTCGTTCAAATCTTGGTGCTATGCTTAACGATAACCGACCGACCGATTTTCAGTATGAGGATGCAAAAAGGCGTGTCAGCGTGCAGTTTGCGCAGACCATAAGGGAAGAGCATCTTGAAAATAAGGCGCTTGTATCTTCCTTGGGAGCGCTTCTTTCCTATATAGAGGAAACGCAGAAGAAGGATATTTCCTACATAAAGGACATCAACGTCTATATGGACGGTCAGTATCTTGAGATGGACATAAACACGAGAAGAAATCTCGAGCTCGTTCAGACGATGCGTACTAAGGAGAAGAAGGGCTCGCTTTTGGGCGTTCTTGATAAGACTGTCAGCGCAGCGGGAGCCCGTATGCTTAAGCAATGGGTAGAGCATCCGCTTATCCGTATATCGGATATAGAGAGAAGGCAGAACGCGGTCGAGGAATTTGTGGGCAATTTCATTCTTCGTGAGGAGATAAGAGAGCTTTTATCAAACGTTCTTGATATCGAAAGACTTGTGACGAGAATCGTTTACGGAACGGCTAACGCAAGGGATTTGCGCGCGATTGCAAATACGGTAAAGATTCTTCCCGAGCTTAAGGGACTGATGCTTTCCTGCAAGTCGGACGAGCTTTCCGCGCTCTATTCTGAGCTTGAAACGCTTGATGATATTTATACTAAGATAGATACGACTATCTGTGAAAATCCCCCCGTATCGATAAGAGAGGGCGGAATGATTGCAGAGGGCTTTAATTCCGACGTTGATTACTTAAGGTCGGTAATGACAGACGGGAAGAGCTGGATTTCCCGCGTTGCGGAGGAGGAAAGAGAGCGAACCGGAATAAAGACCTTGAAGATAGGCTACAACAAGGTATTTGGTTATTATATAGAGGTATCGAAGTCCTTTGTAAACTCAGTGCCCGAGGATTATATCCGTAAGCAGACTCTGGCAAACGGAGAGCGTTACATAACGCAGGAGCTTAAGGATATGGAGGCAACGATTCTTGGAGCTGCCGATAAGCTGCAGTCGCTTGAGTATGAAATATTCTGCGAGGTAAGACAGTATGTGGCAGATAACAGCGCAAGACTTCAGAAGGTTGCGCTGATACTTTCAAGACTCGATGCATATCAGAGCCTTGCTACGGTAGCATTTAAGAATAAATATATTCGTCCTGAGGTGGATAAGAGCGATATAATTTCTATAAAGGACGGCAGACATCCGGTAGTTGAGCAGTTCGTTAAGGATTCTTATTTTGTTCCTAACGATGCAGAGCTTGATACTCAAAGAAACAGACTTATGCTTATAACCGGTCCTAATATGGCAGGAAAGTCTACTTATATGCGACAGGTGGCAATAATAGTTGTTATGGCGCAGATAGGCTCGTTCGTGCCTGCGGCTGATGCAAGAATAGGTGTTGTGGATAAGCTCTTTACAAGAGTTGGCGCATCGGATGATCTTGCAAGCGGACAGTCCACGTTTATGCTTGAGATGAACGAGGTTGCATATATTTTGCGAAACGCTACACGTCAGAGTCTTATAATCTACGATGAGGTTGGAAGAGGAACATCTACCTTTGATGGAATGAGTATCGCAAGAGCAATAGTTGAATATACAAATAGCAAAAAGATCGGAGCTAAGACGCTTTTTGCTACACACTATCACGAGCTCACCTCTATGGAGGACGAGTTTGAGGGTATAGTCAACTATAATATAGCGGCGAAAAAGCGTGGAGACAGCATTACGTTCTTGCGCAAGATTGTCAGAGGCTCTACCGACGACAGCTACGGTATTGAGGTAGCAAAGCTTGCTGGAATACCTAACGAGGTAATAAAGCGAGCGCGTGAGGTTTTGGCATCAATAGAGCAGACCTCAAAGGCGATAGGCGAGAGCAAGGCTTCGCAGAAGCCCGTTGACGATTCGCTTATCAGCATAGATGATTTTGTAAACGAGCAGGTAATAGAGGAGCTTCGCGCGGTAGATATCAATACGCTGTCTCCCTATGAGGCGATGAGCTTTTTGTTCGGATTGCAAAAGAGATTGAAATAAAATGATTTAGAAAGGAGGATCCTATATGGGAAAGATAAACGTTTTATCCTTTGCCGTTGCCAATCTTATTGCGGCAGGTGAGGTTGTAGATAGACCATCATCGGTAATAAAGGAACTTTTGGAAAATGCTATCGATTCTGGTGCGAATACGATAACCGTTGAGATACAAAACGGCGGAGTCACATATATGCGAGTTACCGATAACGGATGCGGTATCTCAAAGGAGGATCTTCCTGTTGCAATACGCAGACACGCTACGAGCAAGATAAAAAATGCGGAGGATCTTGACGGAATTCTGACGCTTGGATTTAGAGGAGAGGCTCTTGCCGCTATCGCCTCGGTATCGGAGATGCGTATAATATCAAAGCAAAAGGATTCGAGCACGGGAGCTATGCTTGAGGCACACGGAGGTAATATAATAGGCGTTACCGACCGACCTGCCGCTGATGGTACTACCGTTATAGTCGAGAATCTTTTTGCAAACGTTCCCGCAAGAAAGAAATTCTTGAAGAAGGATATAACTGAGGCTATGGCGATAAGCGCCGTGGTTGAAAAGATTGCGCTCTCGCGTCCCGATATCTTTTTCAAGCTCATAATAGACGGAAACGTAAAGATCGAGACCACAGGGGACGGAAATCTGAGAAATACGGTGTATGCCGTATTTGGCAGAGAGTTTGCATCAAAGCTTATAGATACCTCTCTGAGCGTGGATGGAATAACCGTTCGCGGATTTGTAGGAAGACCCGATAATATAAGAGCGAACAGAAATTATCAAAACTTTTTCATAAATGGACGTTACGTTAAGAGTAAGACGGCGGTTGCCGCGCTTGAGCAGGCATATACGTCTTATATTGCGAGCGAGAGATTTCCGTGCTGTATTTTGTTCTTGGAAATTTCTCCGATGCTTGTTGACGTAAATGTTCATCCTGCAAAGCTTGAGGTGAAATTCTCAAATGAGAAGGTAGTGTTTGAAACTATCTTTTATGCTGTGAGAGGTGCTCTTGAGGGTAACTCGGCGCGTCCCGATATTTCTATCGGCACAACACAAAGAAAGGTGAGCGATGCACGTGTTCCGATAGAGGACGGAAGAAGAGAGTCCGCAAAGGCGCAGCAGATAGAAGCCGAGCTCTACCGTAGCGCAATACAAAAAGGACAGAGGGATAATCGATTTGAAAACATCAGCGCTGACGAGTATAGACGCAGATTTGCAAATCAGTCCTCGTCTGCAGGTAATCAGTCGCAGACGTCATTTGCATCGGTGCCCAATATACCTAAAAAGGAGGAGCGAGTCGAAGCTCCTCAAATAAAGGCTCAAGAGGTGCAAGTACCTAAAATCAGCGAGACCATCGTCAGAGAAGAGCCTAAAATTACAGAAGCAAAAAAGATCGAGACTGTGCAGACATCTCCCGTGAGAAAGGAGATTCCATCTCCGATTTCGATTCATCAAAGCGTTCCCGAGCGCATCGAGCATGTTGAGACGCTCGAAAGACGAGAAACACCCTCTCCGATGGAGGAAAAGAGATACTCCGCACCCATAGTTGAGCAGGCGGAGTCATTGCAATATAGAATAATAGGCGAGGCGTTTAATTCTTACGTTCTTGTTGAAAAGGGTTCTCAAATGATACTTATTGACAAGCACGCGGCTCACGAGAGAATTATATTTGAGGAGCTGAAGGCGGGCTTGAGCAATATCAAGATCGACTCTCAAATCCTTATGTTCCCGACAGAGATAATGATGATGAGCGACGAGATACAAGCAATTTGCGATTATCGCTCCGAGATAGAGGCAATAGGCTTTGAGTTCTCGGCAGGAAAATACAGCTTGAATGTAACGGCTGTGCCTGCAGGAATTTCTTCGGATGACGTTGCCGATATGCTTCTCGTTATGGCAGAGAGAATAAAGAGCGGAACGGGAACGGCAGGACTCACAAAGGATATAATCTTTGAGAAGGCGCTTTATCAAGCATCCTGCAAGGCGGCAATAAAGGCAGGCAGAGAATATTCTCCTGCACAGATCAAGCGCATCGTGGATAAGCTTATGCAGTTGCCCGATATCACGGTTTGCCCACACGGAAGACCTGTTGCGATGATACTTGATAAAAAGAAACTCGATAGAGAGTTTGAAAGAACTTAAAAAAAGCAATACTTACTTTTGGAAGGAAAAAATAATGTTTGAAATTTTAGCAACCGACGGTAGAGCGCGCAGAGGCGTTTTGCATACCGTACACGGAGATATACAGACTCCCGTATTTATGAACGTTGGAACCTGCGCAGCAATAAAGGGCGGTGTTTCAAGCCGAGAGCTTATCGATCTTGATTGTCAGGTCGAGCTTTCGAACACCTATCATTTGCATATACGTCCGGGTGACAAATTGATATATGAAATGGGTGGATTGCACAAGTTTATGAATTGGCAACGTCCGATACTTACCGATAGTGGAGGATTTCAGGTATTCTCCCTCTCTCAGCTGCGTAAAATAACAGAGGAGGGCGTGAGATTTGCCTCTCACGTTGACGGAAAGAGAATATTTATGGGCCCCGAGGAGAGTATGCAGATACAGTCAAATCTTGCATCGACCATAGCGATGGCGTTTGATGAGTGCATAGAGAATCCTTCGCCGTATAAATACGTAAAGGAGTCTTGCGACAGAACCGTTCGTTGGTTGGTTCGTTGTAAGACAGAAATGGACAGACTCAATTCTTTGCCCGAAACGATAAATAAGAATCAGCTTTTGTTCGGTATAAATCAGGGCGGAGTCTATGAGGATCTTCGAATTGCTCATATGCAGCAGATAGCCGAGCTTGACCTTGCGGGATATGCAATAGGCGGTCTTGCGGTAGGTGAGGCAACTGAGGATATGTACCGTATTATCGACGTAGTAGAGCCACATATGCCAAAGCATAAGCCGAGATATCTTATGGGCGTTGGAACGCCTTGCAATATCTTGGAGGCTGTACATATGGGTGTAGATTTCTTTGACTGCGTAATGCCAAGCAGAAACGCACGTCACGGAAACCTCTTTACTTGGCACGGAAAGATGAATCTTTTGAATGAGAAGTATGCAAAGGATCCCCGCCCGTTTGACGAAAATTGTAATTGCTACGCTTGCAGAAACTACAGCCGCTCCTACGTTCGTCACCTTATAAAGGCTAAGGAATCGCTTGGTATGCGCCTTGCGGTTGCACATAATTTGTATTTCTATAACAATTTGACAAGAGAGATAAGAAATGCTCTTGACGGTGGATATTTTGAAAGCTTCTATCAAAAGTATCGCAACATTTTAGGGGAGAGAAGCCAGAATTAAAATAAATTTTAAGAGGTTTTTCATTTATGATAAAAAAAGAATTATTAACCGAGGTTTTGTGCTGTGCTCTGTCTCGCGGTGGAGATTTTGCCGAGATCTTTTGCGAGCACACGAGATCTAACGTATTGACGTTCGTTGACGGAAAGATAGACAAGATAAACGATAACGTTTTATCGGGAGTCGGAATAAGAGTCTTTTTGGGCGAGAGAACTGTGTATGCGTCAACCTCGGATATTTCAAGAGAGGGCTTGCTTCGTTGCGCTGAATCGATAGCCGATGCGCTCTCTTGCGGAAAGGCTCAGATCTCTATAAATTTGAACAGAAGGAATATTTTTGATGCGCATCCGGTTAAGGTAGATCCGGTTTGCGCAGAGATAGGACTTAAGAGTGATATTCTCAAATCTGCGTGCTTTGCGGCAAAGGAATATGATTCCTATATTTCGCAGGTTAGCGGAAGTTTGGCATCGGTAAAGCACGATATTTTGGTTGCAAATTCCGAGGGACTTCTTTGTGAGGATTCACATACAAGAACGAGAATTGCCGTGAGCGCAGTTGCAAGCGATAATGGTGAGAATCAGTCGGGCTCAGCATCTCCCGGACGTGGAATGGGTCTTGAGATGTTTGATTTTATCTCACCGGTAGAGACCGGAAAGCGTGCTGCAGAACAGGCTATGATAAATCTCAGAGCAGGTTATTGCGAGGCAGGGCAGATGACGGTTGCTATTGAGAACGGCTTTGGTGGAGTTATCTTCCACGAGGCGTGCGGACATTCGCTTGAGGCTACCCAGGTGGGCGTTGGTATGTCCGAGATGTGTGGAAAGTTGGGTCAGAAGATTGCAAACGAGAAGATCTCTGCGATTGATGACGGAACGATACCGGGGGCGTGGGGATCTACTAATATCGATGACGAGGGTAATCCCACACAGAGAAACGTGCTCATAGAAAACGGTGTTTTGAAGGGATATATGGTTGATAGACTCGGCTCTCGCAGAATGGGTATGCCTATGACGGGAAACAGCCGTAGACAGAGCTATATATATGAGCCAACCTCAAGAATGACGAATACTTTTATAGATAACGGCCCTGATAAAAACGAGGATATTATAGCTTCGATAGAGTACGGCCTTTATGCTAAGCAGATGGGCGGCGGCTCTGTAAATCCTCTCACGGGAGCTTTTAATTTTGCCGTGACAGAGGGATATATGGTAAGAAACGGCAAGATTTGTGAGCCTGTTCGCGGAGCATCTCTTATTGGTACGGGATCAAGGATTTTGCAGGATATAGATATGGTAGGTCAGAATCTTGCAACTGGTCAGGGAATGTGCGGCTCAAGCAGCGGTAGCGTACCCACTGACGTAGGTCAGCCCTTGATAAGAGTAAAGAAGATCACCGTCGGCGGAAGATAAGGAGGGATAAATATGGATTTTTATTCGGTAAAGAATTATCTTTTTGAGGCGGCAGAGGCGGCAGGACTTAAAGAGTACGAGGTTTATTTTATGGAATCCTCGGGACTCTCTGCTGAAACGCTTAAGGATGAGGTTTCAGCATTTTCGTCTGCAGTGAGTGGAGGCGTGTGCTTTCGTTGCATTGTAAACGGAAGAATGGGAAGCGCATCATCCGAGCTTCTTGAAGCAGATGAGATGGCAGAGCTTGTCAGCCGCGCTATGAATAATGCGAAATATATCGAAAACGATGATAAGGCGGTAATTTTCAAAGGCTCGGAGAATTATTCTAAGACTTCACCTAAGAAATTTGAAGATTACAGTGCGGCGGATATAAAGGAAATCGCGCTTGATCTTATAAAAAGAACCTACGAGCAGAGTGAGTATATCACCGATGGAACGCAGACATATGCGGTTCAGGATAAGACGAAAATAATTCTTATGAATTCACACGGTCTTTCTCTTGAAACAGAGGTCTCGGTTTGCGGAGCGCTTGTTCAGGCGGTCGTTGCAAAGGATGGAGAATCTCAGTACGGCGGAGATCTTGCCGTAGGGCTTGATAAGGAAAATATGGAGAATCTTCCAAAGGAGGCTATCGATGAGGCTCTCTCAAAGATAGGCGCTAGGGAGATTCCTTCGGGAAAATACGATATAATCTTTGACGGAAAACAGATGAGAGCGTTGCTTTCGGCGTACAGCTCTGTATTTTCGGGAAGAAATGCATATCTTGGGCTTTCGCTTCTTAAGGGAAAGGAAGGCGAGAAGATAGGCGCAGAGTGTCTCACGATCGTTGACGATCCTATGTATGAGGGAAGTCCAATGCAGACTTCTTTTGACGGAGAGGGCGTTGCAACTTATAAAAAGAGCGTAATTGAGAAAGGCGTTCTCAAAACGCTTCTTTACGATCTTGCAAGCGCGGATAAGGTAGGAATGGAGAGCACCGGTAACGGACTTAGAGCAAGTTATTCCTCAGCGGTATCTATCTCACCGTACCACTTTTATATAGAGGGCGGCAAGGAGAGCGATGAGGAGCTTTTTGCAAGACTTGGTGACGGTATATATATCACCGAGCTTAAGGGCCTTCATGCAGGAGCAAATGCGGTGACAGGCGACTTTTCTATCGAGAGCTTCGGCTTTGAGATAAAGAACGGTAAGATATGCGATGCGGTAAAATCCTTTACCGTTGCGGGCAATTTCTTTGAGCTTATAAAGAGCATCGAGGCGGTGTCGAACAACGTGAAATTTAGCTTTCCCGCAGGCTTTACCGTATACGGAGCGCCAAATACTTTGATAAGAGGCTGTTCTGTTGCGGGAACTTGATGTAAGGGTATTGACAAAATACCGCTTTGTATGATAAAATAAACATTGTTATTTATTAAACATTATACGCAGCCAGCGTATAGGGAAGGAAAAAATAAAATGAAAAACACAGAAAAAACGATGGATAAAATCGTTGCGCTTTGCAAAACGCGCGGTTTTATATTCCCCGGCTCCGAAATTTACGGCGGCCTTGCTAACACCTGGGATTACGGACCTCTTGGCGTAGAGCTCAAGAATAACGTAAAGAAAGCTTGGTGGAAGAAATTCGTTCAGGAAAACAAGTATAACGTAGGTCTTGATGCGGCAATTCTTATGAACCCTCAGACCTGGGTAGCATCGGGTCACCTTGCAGGATTTGCAGATCCTCTTATGGACTGCCGTGAGTGCCATGAGCGCTTCAGAGCTGATAAGATGATCGAGGATTGGTGCGAGGAAAAGGGACACGCACTTGATAAGCCTATCGATGCATTCTCTCAGGCAGAGATGAAGGAGTTCGTTGAGAAATATGATATTCCTTGTCCTACCTGCGGAAAGCATAACTTCACCGATATTCGTCAGTTCAACCTTATGTTCAAGACCTTCCAGGGTGTTACAGAGGATGCAAAGAATACGGTATATCTTCGTCCCGAGACGGCACAGGGTATCTTCACAAACTTCGTAAGCGTTCAGAGAACTACCCGTAAGAAGCTCCCCTTCGGTATTGCACAGATAGGAAAGTCCTTCAGAAACGAAATCACCCCCGGTAACTTTATCTTCCGCGTGCGTGAGTTCGAGCAGATGGAGCTTGAGTTCTTCTGCAAGCCCGGAACCGACCTTGAGTGGTTCAGCTATTGGAGAGGCTTCTGCCGTGATTGGTTGCTTGCAATCGGTCTTAAGGAGGAGAATATCAGACTTCGTGACCACGATCCCGAGGAGCTTTGCTTCTATTCTAAGGCTACTACCGACTTCGAGTTCTTGTTCCCGTTCGGTTGGGGCGAGCTTTGGGGCGTTGCCGACAGAACCGATTACGACCTTACCCAGCATCAGAATACTTCGGGCAAGGATCTTACTTATTTTGACCCCGAGACCAATGAGCACTATATTCCTTACGTTGTTGAGCCCAGCCTTGGTGTTGAGCGTACCGTTCTTTCGGTTCTTTGTGATGCATACGATGAGGAAATAGTTGATGCAGAGAAGAACGATACTCGTGTAGTTATGCACTTGCATCCTGCACTCGCACCTTTCAAGGCTGCAGTTCTTCCTCTTTCCAAGAAGCTCTCCGAGAAAGCAGAGGAGATCTTCTCCGATCTTACTAAGTACTTCAGCGTAGACTTTGATGAGGCAGGCTCTATCGGTAAGAGATACCGCCGCCAGGATGAGATAGGAACACCTCTTTGCATAACTTACGACTTTGATTCTGAGGTTGATAATTGTGTTACCGTTCGTGACAGAGATTCTATGCAGCAGGTAAGAATCCCGATCTCCGAGCTTCGCGCGTATATCGAGAAGGTAATCGAGTTTTAAGGAGAGAACACTATGGCAAGTAAAAACGGAAACGTAACCAGAGTCCTTATAAGTATTGCTTTTATAGCGCTTGGACTGGGTTTTGCGATAGATGCTGTTGTAAATATATTCGACGGAGATTTTGAGGCTGTCCTCGGAATAAACTCGGTGCTTGGAATCCTCATGTTCGTGCTTGGAATTATGGGTGTGTCGAAGGCATCTCCAAAGGCGTGCAAGGTACTTGCGGTTATAGTTTGCCTTTTGGCAATTGCAAGTTTTGTGCTTGCTGTATTTACGTTCGAGCCTAAGGTTATATTGAACGGAGTTACGACTACGTTTGTGTGGGCGCTTCTTGCTTGGATATATTTTGATATTTTATAAAAATAACATCCCCTCAAATTTAATTGAGGGGATGTTTGTTTTTTATAGTAACGTTGATAAATTCATAAAAAAACACCGCTTTTATCAAATGAATGATAAAAGGCGGTGCTTTTTATAGAAGTCGGATCGTAGCCATGTCGTTCTGTGAGCCAAGGAGTTGGCACAATAATTTGTCTTCCTAAGACCGCTTGGCCTCCGACTTATTGAGGGGATGTTTGTTTTTTATAGTAACGTTGATAAATTCATAAAAAAACACCGCTTTTATCAAATGAATGATAAAAGGCGGTGCTTTTTATAG
>JAZQZG010000050.1:0-6143 GCA_045633925.1 Eubacteriales bacterium | reverse complement strand
TTCACCGCTAACATTCTCCGATGACTTGCTTTCGTCATCATCGGCAAGCGCTTCATCACAAGCAACAAGCGAGAGGCTGAGAATCAGCATCAATGCAAGCAAAAGAGCTAAAATCTTTTTCATTTTATATTCTCCTCACTTTCGTTTACAATCGATATCAACCCAACATGGAAATGTCAACGAGGCTATACTCGTATGCATTTGCAGGAGCATATACCGAAGTTGTGCCTACGTTGCTGAGAGTTGTGGTGGACACGAAGGATGCTGTAGCATCTATACCGTTAATATTCATCGTCAAAGTTGCAGTTGTAACTATAGAATCAAGATCGCCGCTCTCGGTGAAGTACACTCTGTGAGTAACGTCGGTTATATTTCTAACACTACTGAGCAAGGAGAAGTTAGAGAACATCTGCATATACTGCTCACCGCTAAGAATAATCTCTATATATGCTCTATTACCGTTTTTCTCTTCATAGAAGCTTACGTTCTTGAACCAAGACTCGGGAATATCGAAAATCTTATCCTCATCAGGATCAATTCCCGCAGATCTCTCAAGATCTGCCTTTGTTGCCTGATACTTTATCTTCATACCGTCAGTTACCTGAACGTTGTAAACAGTTCCGTCAACGTACTGACAATTTGTTGAAGGAATGCGCTGTCCTGCGCTCTCTGCGTTACCTACGACAGAAAAGTTTTCGCCGTCATACTTCTGTGTAATCTCCTGAATCATATCCTGCTCTATAGTCTCGCCTTTATGGCTTAAAACCATTTTGATATCCTGATATGAAGTCAACGTAAAGTTGGGCAAAGAGTTTATTTCCTCAAAAGCCTCATCATACTTCTCTACGGGAGTCATATCGTTAAGCAACTCAATCTTCTTATCGCCGTTCGCGTTAAAATCACCGTAGCTATTACCTGTCACTCCGCTGAGCTGACCAGACAATGAAGCCTTTGCGCTTTCCAAAGCAGCCAAAGCGTTATCGTCAACAGCCTTCTCGCAGGAAACGAGAGCAAAACCGAGAACTAATACTAAAACAATTGTCAAAGCTAAAATCTTTTTCATAAAAAATTCCCTCCATATATTTATAATGCATAGCATTATCTTTTAATTTTATTGTAACACCGTTTTTACCGTTTGTCAATATAAGCGAAATCTTATTCGGCTATATCCTCAATGTTATAAGGTGTTGACTGATATACAAAATAATTCAGCCAGTTTGAATACAAGAGATTCGCACAGCTTCTCCAACGAACAATAGGATCCTTCGTATCATCATCGTCGGGGAAATAATTTTTCGGCACGTCGATGGGGAGTCCTGCATTCTTATCTCGCATATATTCGTTTTTGAGCGTATCAGCATCATACTCGGAATGACCCGTTACGAATATCTGTCTGCCTCTCTCGGTGGCGCAAACGTAAACGCCTGCCTCATCCGAGCTTGAAATGATCTTGAGCCTCGGCTCTTTTTCTATATCCTCTCTGCGAACCTCGGTATGTCTTGAATGAGGAACAACAAAGGTATCGTCAAATCCTCTGAAAAGAATCGAGAGCTTATAATCAAGCTTATGCTCGAAAACACCAAACAACTTCTTTTCAAGCGGATATTTTTGTATTCCGTAATGATAATAAAGTCCTGCCTGCGCTCCCCAACAGATGTGGAAAGTGCTCGTAACGTGAGTTTTCGTCCATTCCATTATCTTGCAGAGCTCATCCCAATATTCAACCTGCTCAAAAGGCATATTCTCAACGGGCGCGCCCGTAATTATCATTCCGTCGTATTTTTTGTGCTCAACCTCGTCAAAGGTCTTGTAAAACGCAAGCATATGCTCGGCAGAGGTGTGCTTTGCTTTATGCGTTGCCGTCTGCAAGAGCTCAAGCTCGACCTGAAGCGGTGTATTTCCGATCAGTCTCGCTATCTGCGTTTCGGTCACTATCTTCTGCGGCATAAGATTAAGCATAAGAATCTTCAGCGGACGAATATCCTGCGTCATTGCGCGGGTCTCCGTCATAACGAAGATGTTTTCGTTAAGCAAAACCTGAGTTGCGGGCAAAAGATTTGGAATCTTTATCGGCATAATAACCTCCGAATCAATTAAAAGCTTTAGCCATTGCCTGTTCTATATCGGCAATAATATCATCTACGTTCTCAAGTCCCACGGAGAATCTTACAAGATCGGGAGTAATTCCGCAAGCAACGAGCTGCTCATCAGTGAGCTGTCTGTGAGTTTCACTTGCAGGATGAAGCACGCAGGTGTGAATGTCAGCTACGTGAACCTCATTCGACGCCATAGAAAGCGAGTTCATAAACTTGATAGCAGCTTCCTTACCCCCCTTGATTCTAAAGGAGATAACTCCGCTACAGCCCTTGAGATATTTCTTTGCAAGAGCGTGATCCTCGTTGCCCTCAAGTCCGGGATACTTTACGCTGAGAACCTTATCGTGAGCCTCAAGATATTTAGCAACCGTCAAAGCGTTCTCGCAATACTGCTTCATTCTGACAGCGAGTGTTTCGAGTCCCATATTAAGAAGAAATGCAGAATGTGCCGCGGGGTACACACCAAAATCACGCATAAGCTGCATTCTTGCCTTAAGAATATACGCAAGCTTGCCGTAAGTCTCAACGTAACGGAGACCGTGGTAGGACTCATCAGGCTCAGTGAGCGAGGGGAAATTTCCATTCGCCCAATCAAACTTACCGCTATCAACGATAACACCGCCTACCTGAACAGCGTGTCCGTCCATATACTTGGAGGTCGAGTGAATAACTATGTCCGCGCCAAAATCAAAGGGACGGCAGAGCACGGGCGTTGCAAAGGTATTATCTACGATAAGCGGAACGCCGTGAGCGTGAGCGAATTTTGCAAATCTTTCAATATCAAGTACCGAAAGCGCAGGGTTTGCGATAGTCTCTCCGAATACAGCCTTGGTGTTAGGCTTGAACGCAGCCTCGATCTCCTCATCGGTTGCGTTCTTGTCAACGAAGATACACTCGATTCCCATTCTCTTGAAAGTAAATGCAAAAAGGTTTACCGTGCCGCCGTAAATTTCGGAAAGGCTGATAAAGCTGTCGCCAACCTCGCACAAGTTGAGTATCGAAAGAAGAGTTGCCGCCTGACCGGACGAGGTGCACATTGCGCCAACACCGCCCTCAAGCTCTGCAATCTTATCCTCTACCGCCATAACGGTAGGGTTTGCGAATCTCGAATATATAAGAGACTTTGTGGGATCATCAAAAACAGCCGCAACCTCCTCGGTTGACTCGTACACATAGGTGGTGCTCTGAACGATGGGCATCACTCTCGGCTCGGAGTTCTTAGGCTGGTATCCCGCCTGAATACACTTTGTTTCTATCTTATAATCTTTACTGTATGCCATAACTATGCTCCTTATTTATAAAATCATTTCTATTATATCACAGATTCACAAAATATTCAATAAATTTGCAAAAAAATCACTGCCTCCACAAGCAAATAGTACAAAAAAACCACCGCTTGGATCAAAAATCCAAGCAGTGATTTTTATTTTGAAATTAATTTTAAATCAAAGCGTACGATTAGAACTATTCAAAACAATATCCCTAAGCAGAGTAATACCGTTTACAACAACGCCGGCCTTAACGGTAATAGTTGCATCAGCACTGTCAACACAGAATACATTAGCGCCATTGAAGCTACCGCCATTTATAACAACCTGTGCATCACCTGCTGCATATACGCACCAAGCCTCTGCACCTTCCTCAGTAGTGAATGTACCAGCGCTAATTTCAAGAGTGCCTGCCTCAGCAGCAACAACGCCACGAGTAGAAGTAAACTCACCACCGTCGATAACCATCTCGCCGGTTGAAATTACAGTATAGCAGTTACTTACAGACTTAAAGGTACCTCCATAAACAGTAGCCTTACCGCTGTTATTGATAACACCGGGCTCAAGATCCTTACCATCATATTTGGGAGCAGCAGTACCATTGAGAGCATTGAACTCACCACCGTTGATAACTATCTCACCGCCTGCGTAAACCCACAAAGCAGCTCCACCGTTGTCATCGATAGCGTTTATAATCGCACCTTCTTCAACAGTAACCTTAGCTCCTTCATAAACGTGAATACCACGAGCATCTACAGTTCCGTTAGAAACAGTGATGTCACCCTTTGCGTCGATAGCATAGTGGTGGTTGCCTGCAGAGTCCTTAGTAGTAGTTGCAAGATTCTTACCGCCCAAATCAAGAACTAAGTCTATTCCCTCAACCGAAGAGAGAGGCGCCTGAAGTAACATATCATTTCCAAGGACAATCTCCTCATAACCTGCAACGATTGCTAATACAAGCGATGACACATCATAAACAACAATACCTGCAATCTCCGCTGTATTCTTAAAATCGAAAATCACTTGATCATTACCAATCTTTACAAAATCACTGGCAAAATCATCAGCATACTTTGAATCCTCAGGCCATACAACAGTGGCATCTGCACCAAATCCCTTAACTAGAATAACTGCATTGTAAGTCTTATACCAATAAAATGTATAACCATCGGTTACAGGAACAAATGTATCATCTACATTATACCCAGCCGAGGAGAGAACATTAATAGCCCTCTCAAAAGAGTCAACGTTTGTCTCTGCAGCCAAAATGGTATTCATCTGAGTTACAGCCTGCTTATCTGCAGATAAAACAATTTCAGATTCATCTTTAGTTTCTTCTGTCTCAACAATCTCTTCTGTCTCAACAGTCTCTTCTGTCTCAACAGTCTCTTCTGTCTCAACAGTCTCTTCTGTCTCAACAGTTTCTTCTGTCTCAACAGTCTCTTCTGTCTCAACAGTCTCTTCTGTCTCAACAGTCTCTTCTGTCTCAACAGTCTCTTCTGTCTCAACAATCTCTTCGCTACCGCCTATTGACTCAGATTCACTATCCGTTACAGATTCACTATTTTTTGATTCAGAAACCGATTCACTATTCTTATCCACATTCTTGTCCAAATCGTCAAAAGCATCCTCAATATCACAAGACGCAAAAACAGCAATCATCATTAAGATTACAAGCAATAAACTCAAAAATCTTTTCATTTACACGTATCCTCCGCTAAAAATTTCATTTAACTAAGATGAAGTATATTATACCACAACATATTATGTTTTGCAATAGTTAAAATTCTTTTTAAAGAAAAATCACCGAAAAATTATCCTACTCGATAATCTCTCGGTGATTTCTTCATTTTATATATTATATACTCTTAAGAACTCTCAAAACTTGTTCAAAGGTACCCTGTTGCCCTGTCCACGTATAATCCTTTGCAGGTATTCTGCAATTGGTTGCAAGATAACATACAAGTCCCGCCTCAAAAGCCGTCTTCATATCCTCGCGCTCGTCATTCCCTATCATCAACGTGTTAAAGGGATGCGTATCGATTGCCTTACAAACGTCAAGGAAATATTGCGGATTAGGCTTGCAGTGATTTGAGTTTTCATACGAGGTTATAAGATCAAAGTCCTCTGGTGAAAGGCCCGACCAGCTCATTCTCTCAATCTGTGCCGTCATTGGAAACAAGGGGTTTGTAGCAAGTACAACCTTCTTGCCATCCTTATGCGCAAGATCGACAGCAGCCTTAGCGTGCGGATTTGGCGCGGAATGCTGTCTGAGATTTTTAAATTTTGTAACGTAATATTCATCGGATGCATCTATGATGCTCTCGTCATATTTTCCATAAAACTCAAAAAATTTCTTCCAAAAGAGCGCTTTGTTGGTATGCACACCGTCATTAGCGATAACTACACCCGATGCATACATCGTAGCATCAACGAAAGCCTTTGGATCTATCCCTTTTTGTCCAATATAAAAGGAAATGCTTTTAAAATATTCCCTCAAAAAGCAGCTCTGATCATGAAAAATGAGTGTTCCGTCAAGATCGAAAAGTACGGCTTTGATTTTTCTTTCAAGTGGCATACATATATACTAACCTTTCAAAAAATATAAAAAAAAGGAACAAAAACTTGTTCCTTTAAGCTATACGTCCACAGAAAACCGAACAAAGTCATTTTGAATGAAGAAACAAAACTCAAGTAATTAAAATCGTTTTGAACCATAAAAGTTCAAGCCCTCGGTCTATTAGTATCGGTCAGCTAAACACATTACTGTGCGTACACC
>JAZQZG010000049.1:0-1984 GCA_045633925.1 Eubacteriales bacterium | reverse complement strand
ATTGCCGTATGCCTCTGCTCTGCTGCGACTGCCGCCTCTGACAAGAAGAGTTTTCGCAACGCCGTCGGTAGCACGAACAAACTTCTCGATCTCCCAGGGCTCTCTGATGTGCACGAAGAGGATCTGCTCGTCGTTTAAAAGGAACTGACGGAAAACGTTAAGCGCCCAATTTGTGGGGAAATCGTTATACTCTGCCGTTATGGTCTTAAGATCGTGAAGGAACTTTCTCGCTCTGTCATCCTTTACACCCGTCCAGCCACAGAAGGTTGCAATCTCCTTGATCGGATCGACCGAAGAGATGTTACGCACCTTAAAATGCTTCGCCGCAAGGTCGCAGATAGTATCCTTACCTACTCCGCCTGCACCGTTCATTACAATAACTGCCTTATTCATAAGCTTATCCTGCCTTATTTTAGTTCAACTTATATAATAACATATATTTTAAGTAATGTCAAGGAAAAGAAAGTTGCCTAAATCATATAATAAAAGCGCGGATAAAATTTGCTTTATCCGCGCCATCTTGCAAAATGGTTATTAAATTAATAGCATAACAGCGTTTTTCCCCTGTTAATCAATGAGTACCCCTCCGGTTGCATCTGTGTTGATTTGAATCTTTGCCGGTCTGCTTTTCGTAGCCAAATGAAGGCTAAAGCTTACATCACCAAGCCAACACAAAGCATAATTATCTCTTTTTGTGACAAATCTTGCGCCAAGCTTCTCAAACAAATCAACAAATTCCTCAATACTACTCTCCGTGGTAAGACCGTAAATCATAACCTGTGGATCGGTGATCTCGATATCCAAAATTCCAAGCCCCAGTGAATCTATTTTAGGATAATTATCATACTCGTATTTGACATAATGAAGCGGAAGCTCATCATTTTCATCAAGCTCGTACCCCTCGCCGAGATAGCCGTTCATACTTCTACGATCCCTTGCGTATCCCGAAAAATCATCCTCTGTAACACTTTCGCCGATCCAAAACTCCAGCGTTGTCCTTCCGCCGAGCTGCTTGCCGGGAATTTTCAACACGGTTGCATACGGCCCAACAATGCTCTGCCCTACGACCGGAATATATCGAACACCGCAGGAAGCAAGGCACCCGACAACCATAATAAGCAACAAAGCAAGGCAAATAATCCTCTTCATAAACAGCCTCCTTTTCATTTTTTCCATTATACCATTGCGCTGATTTTTTGTCAAGAGAAAACATAAAATAGCATATTTTTTGCTTATCAAATATTTTTAGAAGTATATTCAAAATTAACTTTACTTTTTCTTCAAAATGATTTATAATTGATTTATCACACTATTGGAGGTTGATTATGACAAGAGAATTATTCGGCATAACCAAAAACGGCGATCATGTAGAGATTGTAACACTTAAAAACGATCTTGCCGAGCTTAAGATAATGACGAGAGGCGCAACGATCGTGTCCTTCAAGCCCTTTGGTATCGATATTGTTGGCGGATACGACGATCTCACAGGATATGAAGCCGACGCCAGCTCCTATCAGGGCGCAACGGTGGGCAGAGTTGCAAACAGAATAGAAGATGCAAGCTTTGTTATGGACGGTGCGTTTTACATGGTTACTGTCAACGACAAAGGCAACTGTCTTCACGGCGGTGAGGGCTTTAGCTTTAAGAATTGGCAAATTGAAGAGCTGCTTGAAAACAGCGTAACCATGAGCTATTTTTCTCCTGACGGAGAGGACGGCTTCCCTGCGGGAGTATTTGCCAAGGTGACCTTTACTCTTGAGGGTTCTGCGGTGATCATTTCTTATCAGGCAATCCCCGACGGCAAGACTCCTATCGCGCTGACCAATCACTCCTATTTCAACCTTGACGGCTTTGGCGGCACGATAGATGATCACGTTGCAATCATCAACGCTGACCGCTATACCGAGGTTAACGAAAAGCTTATCCCGAACGGAAATCGCCCTTGTGTAAAGGGCACTCCCTTCGACTTTACAAGCCCCAAGAA
>JAZQZG010000048.1:0-1953 GCA_045633925.1 Eubacteriales bacterium | reverse complement strand
TCCCTTTATCATCTACGATAACTTCACCGCAGATAAATATAAGGTAAAGCTCGGTAGAGATAACTTCGGGCTCTCCGCCGTAGCGGCAACCACCGTAAATATGCTTGGCTTCGAGGCTCCTGAGATATGGGATGAGTCGATGATCGAGCTTTGATTGGAATTTTAGAAAAAAATCGGGCAGACCGTGCAAAACAGCACGGTCTGCTTTTTATTCAACTGCACAAAATTGAAGTTTCGTCGATTTTATTTTCACTGAAAACAGCTTGTTTGTATATTTTTTTTTCGAATTATTAAAAATAAATAGGAAAAAATGAAATTTATTCATACTTTAGACACATTTATCTGTTACAATAGCAACCGTTTTATGTAGCAGAAAATACTACGCTTTAATATATATGTATAAAGCGCAGATAAACACGGAGGCCGCTATGGTTTTTGAGAATCTCGAAGTGCTTCACGGCACCTTTGGTAAGGGAATCGTTATGTCTAAAAACGATAAGTATATCACGGTAAAATTCGAGGCTTGTCAGAAGGTGTTTGTATACCCTGACGCCTTTGAGAAATTTCTTACTCTTGCCGATGGCACCGTCAGCGATGAGATCAAGGCTGAGCTTGTACAGTCCAACGACCGAAAACAGATGATACTCAACAAGAAGAACGAAGAAAATATGCGTTCTATGACTCACGGTATCGTTATACCCGGTAAGGAGAGCGTTCAGTCTGACTCCGATGATGAGGACTCTGGCTCAAAATCGTCTGACACTGATGAAATTTAATTTTTGCGAGCTCGATTGAAGAAATCGAGCTCTAATTCTTTAAAAGCGGAGAGGAGAGAAGTATGATAGCCACGGGATACCTTTTGAGCTTTGGCTACGGTGCGCTTTGCCTTCTTGCCGCTTTTTTGCTTTCCTGTCTGGGCGTGAAAAAAGAAATAACCCGCAAGCTCGTTCACATTTTTATAGGCTTTGAGTGGATTATACTTTATTATTACCACGGTGCAACCTATCATTTTCTTGTAGTGTGTCTGACGTTTCTTGCACTTTTGCTTGTTTCGTATAAGAAAAAGCTTTTGAAAATGATCTCCTCCGATGGCGATAACGCTCCGGGAACCGTCTATTACGCCGTTTCGATGTCGATAATGGCGTTTGCGTCAATCTTAGATACGCGATTCATTTTACCGTTTGGAGTTGCGGTTTTCGTCACGTCTCTTGGCGACGGCTTTGCAGGACTTCTCGGTGGACTTGTAAAGAGGCATAACCCCACGATACATAAGCAGAAAACTCTCGTTGGCGCGGTTGCGAACTTTGTGCTTTCCACCGTGGCTGCGCTCGTTTTTATGATTGCGTTCGAAGATATGGGACTGACCCCCGCTCACTGCCTTGTAATCGGAGCTTTGTCGGCGGGAATAGAGCTTATCTGCGGCTTTGGACTCGACAATATCGTCCTGCCACTTTCGGTCAGCGCATTTGCTTATCTTTCTACCGTATTTTACACCGAAACCGCAAAGTATTTCTTGCCGATAGCCCTGACGCCCTTGATTATCGCCTTCGTTCTTGAACGCAAATCTCTTACAAAGGGTGGCGTTATAGCGGCAATATTCCTCGACGTCGCCGTAAGCATATCTCTTGCTAATCTCGGCTTCCTTTTGCTGCTTACCTTTCTCGCTCTTGGAATCCTCACCGATAAATTCAAAAAGAAAAACACCGAGAGCAAGGAAGAGAAGAGCATCCATCGCGACGCATCGCAGGTGCTTTCAAACGGTCTTGTACCCATAATCTGTGCCGCTTTGTATTTTGCCCTCGGAGAGTGCGCCTTTCTTTTGGCATTCGTTGCATCTTTAGCAGAGGCTCTCGGCGATACCGCCGCATCATCACTAGGTAGTTATTCGAAAACTACCTATGACCTCTTTAAATTCAGAAAATGCGAGCAGGGAATCAGCGGCGGAGTATCCCT
>JAZQZG010000047.1:0-13538 GCA_045633925.1 Eubacteriales bacterium | reverse complement strand
TTGTATTGGTCAACCTCGCTCCAATGAACTGTAAAGCCTGCGCCGTGAGCGCAAAATACAGAGTGGGGAGTATTATAAAGGTCGGCTTCGGGATCGTATCCTATGCTTTGCACAATCTCGTCTTGATTATGGCAAGGCTCGTATCCGTCAGAGGTGCAGAAAAGCCGTCCCTCTCCGCGTGTATAAGAAATGACCTCTTTTGTGTAGTCAAAGAGCGTGGAAACGGGTGCTCGTCCGCATATTGTCGTGCGCTCTGTGTCCGAGTGCTCCAATTCAAATTCTGCAAATCTTAATTGCAGATCTGACATCGCTTTTCCAACGCAGGTGGAGGGGATCTCAAGTCGAAATTTATAGTATGGCTCAAGTAGAGTGCATCCTGATTTCATAAGTCCGTGCCTTACAGCACGGTAGGTTGCCTCGCGGAAATCTCCCCCCTCGGTGTGCTTCAGATGTGCCTTGCCTGCAACAAGAGTTATCTTTGTGTCGGTGAGCATAGCGCCGATAAGAGTTCCACGGTGGTCTTTTTCATAAAGATGCGTTAAAATAAGCCTTTGCCAATTAAGATCAAGAGTGTTCTCGGGAAGCGCAGCTTCAAATATCAACCCTGTACCTTTTGGTTGTGGTTCGATAAGCAGCTGTACCTCTGCGTAGTGGCGTAACGGCTCAAAATGTCCAACTCCGATAGCTTTACCCGATGCCTTTTCTTTATACAGTATTTTGCCTGCGCTAAGAGTGCAATCGATAGAGAATCGATCTTTTATAAGCCGTTTTATAAGCTCGGTTTGTACCTCTCCCATAAGGCGAGCTTCAATTTGTGAAAGCTCCTCGTTCCACATAAGATGTAAAGACGGCTCTTCCTCTTCAAGCTCTTTGAGCTTTGGAAAATATAATCTTGTGTCGCATCCGTCGGGGAGCTGAATAGCGTATGATAATACAGGCTCAAGCAAGGGCTTTTGAGTGTCTTGCTCAAGTCCTAAGCCAAGTCCTACGTAGGTAGAGGAAAGCCCGATAACTGCGCAAATCTCGCCTGCGCAGACTGTGTCAACCTGCTCAAATTTATCTCCCGAGTAGAGCCTTATTTGGCTTACCTTTTCGGTGATGCGTGTACCGTCTGCCGAGAGATAGCTTATCTCATCGCGCACGTTCAAGGCTCCGCTCGTTATCTTCATATAGGTTAAGCGTGAATTGCCTGCACGTGATATTTTATAAATTTTTGCGCCGAAATAATCCTCGCTGTAAATCGGTGAGAGCGTGTATTTATCTAAGGTGTTAAGCAAATAATCTATTCCGTCCATTCTCAAAGCAGAGCCGAACAGACAAGGGAAGAGCAATCGTTTGCTAATGAGATATGCCACGTCATCGTCGTCAATATCATCACCCGAAATAAAGCTTTCCATAAAATCCTCGTGAACGAATGCAAGCTTTTCTTCAAGCTCATGGCGCTTTTGAGCTTCTAAAAATCCTACGCATAACGTAGAAAGAATTTGTGAAAGCTCGGCTTCAATATCTTCCTTAAGCTTTATTGCAATATCGCATTTGTTGACGAAAATAAAGGTGGGAACATTGTAATGCTCAAGCAACTGCCAAAGAGTGCGAGTGTGATTTTGCACTCCGTCTGATGCGCTTATAACAAGTATCGCATAATCAAGAAGCGCAAGCGTGCGCTCGGTTTCGGCAGAAAAATCTACGTGCCCCGGTGTGTCAAGGAGAATAAAATCGCAATTTTCACTTGAGAATCTTGCCTGCTTTGAAAAAATAGTAATTCCACGCTCACGCTCGATAACGTTCGTGTCAAGATAGGTGTTCTTGTGATCAACTCTGCCTAAAGTGCGAATCTTACCCGAAGCATAAAGCAAAGCCTCGCTAAGAGTGGTTTTACCGGCGTCAACGTGAGCAAGAATGCCAATAGTGATGCGCTTTTTCATAGCATATCCTCCTTTCAAATAATTTAAAATTATTATACCACATTTTTGTTGTGTTTTCAATAGATTGAGACCCTTATGGTAAAATTACTTTTGCTTAATACATCGGTTGGTATATATGCATATAAAGGAGAAAGCGTATTTGTGAAAATTGAAGAAATTCAACGCTCTTGTAATTTCTTCGGTAAAAAATCTTGCTTTTTGTCGATAAAAATGATATAATGATAAGCGTATAAAAATAATTATTTTATGAGGTGGAAAATGGCTGCAAGCTATAAGAAACTATTCAAAATGTTGATCGACCGCGAGATGAAAAGCAAAGACCTTGCTGCAAAAGCAGGCATCAGCCCGGCAACACTCGCAAAGATGAAAAAAGACGGCGCAACTGTCTCAAGCGATGTGCTTGTAAAGATATGTACAGCGCTTGAGTGTACGATGGATGATATTGTTGAGATAGTGCCAGACGAAAAGCACGCGTAATCGGAGATATAAAATGAATTCAAAAAATAGATTTACATATATCAGCCTTTTTAGCAGTGCTGGGGTGGGCTGTTATGGATTCAAAAAAGAAGATTTTGAATGCATAGCAACATGTGAACTTCTTGCACCTAGAATGGATGTTCAGATTGCAAATAAAAAATGCAAATATGATTCGGGATATATTGTCGGAGATTTGACATCAGAAGAAATAAAACAAAGTTTATATGCCGAAGTTGCAAAATGGCAAGATAAAGAGAATATATCATCTGTTGATGTTATTGTCGCTACGCCACCTTGTCAGGGAATGAGTACTGCAAACTATAAAAAAGGTGATGAGAGCAAGCGAAATTCTCTTGTAGTGGAAGCTATATCTATAATTAAAAACATTAACCCTAGGGTGTTTGTTTTTGAAAATGTCAAGGCTTTTTTGAAAACTGCATGCACAGATATAGATGGAGATATTGTTCCTATTGAAGAAAGCATTAGGCGGAATTTGGGTGAAAAATATCACATATATGCAAGAGTAATCAACTTTAAAGAGTATGGAGTTCCTTCTAGTCGTCCGAGAACGATAGTTATCGGAACAAGAAAAGATTGTATACATATAAGCCCATTAAACATTTTCCCTCTTCAGCAAAAAACAATTACAGTTAGACAGGCAATAGGAGATTTGCAGCCTTTACAATATGGAGAAATGTCTGACGATGTTTATCATTTCTTCCGCGAATATCCTCAGTACATGGAGGAATGGATTAGTCATATTGCAGAAGGGGAGTCTGCGTTCAATAACGAAGATGAGTATAAGCCTTACAAGATTGTAGATGGCAAGAAAGTTGTTCTCAAGGGCGCGCATTTGGGAAATAAATTCAGGAGATTATTTTGGGACAAACCCGGTGCTTGCATAGCTACTAGAAATGACCAATTAGCAAGTCAAGATACTATACATCCGACGGATAATAGAGTGTTAAGCATTCGTGAGCTGATGCGTTTGATGACTATCCCCGATGATTTCAAATGGACTCTTCAAGATATAAGTAAATTGACTACAGTTGAATCTAAAAAGGCGTTTTTGAAAGAAAACGAATTAAATATAAGACGCTGTATCGGGGAAGCTGTTCCGACTCATATTATGCAGACTATCGCGCATAATGCAAGAGAAATGCTCGAATTTCAAAGATATGTAGAAGATTATTATGCATCTTCTGGCATGATGAGAAACACTAAATCGAATTCGTTTTATATTCAAGCGTTTGATTATGAAATGGCTATAGAGAATGCGAAGGAAACAGGAGCTTTTTACACCCCTCAAACTGTTGTTTATGAAGCACTTTCTACAGTTGATTTGTCGAAAAAATCTGAAATTAAAATTCTAGAACCCTCGGTTGGTATGGGCGCATTTTTGCCTCAATTATTCAGAATTTGCGATGTGTGCGACAAAGTTACAATTGATTTGTGTGATATCGACGAAGAAACAATCAAGTATTTGAAAGCCAGCATTTCAAATATAAAGTTTAATAAAGATAAAATCAAACTTTGCTTTATCATTGATGATTTCTTGACAACTCAGAAGATTGCAAGCAAATATGATTTGATTGTTTCAAATCCGCCATTCGCAAAATGCAAAGCGGTTGATTCATCTATTTATCGCGAAATATACGATGTGGGAAAATCTAACAATATGTTTTCGTTTTTTATCGATAGATATAAGGATCTTTCTGATGAGATTGTTGTGATTTTACCTAAAAGCTTTGTGATGGCTTCTGAATATAATGTGGTTCGAAAAAAATATGAGGACTTTGGAATACATCACATTGTAGATTTTGGCGTCAAGTATTTCAAGGCGGTTTTCGTTGAAATTTTAGCAATCCACTTTGACAAAGCGTATAACGGCACTTTGAAAGTGGAGAATAAATTGGAGAATTTGATTCTGAATCAGCCTTATGAATATATTTTTCACGATAAATGCTGGTTGTTGTACCGAAATGAATGGTTTGATCAATATTTTTCAACATTAATCATAGATGTTTTTGATGTTTTTCGGGATAGGCAAATAACGAATTCACAGGTTTCTGAATATGGAGATATATGGGTTCTTAGATCGAAAAATATACTCGATAATGGAGAGATTATACACAAACAAGGGTATGATAAATATATTCAAACAGAACAATTAGCAAGATTTAATGTTTCGCAGTATCTTAATTCTAATGCGATTATAATGCCGAGTTTTACATACATAACTCGTGCTGCAAGATTGCCGGATGGATGTCTTGTTAATGGTTCAATTGCAATATTAATCCCCAAAAAAGATAATGCCTTAGATGTAGATTTAAGTTTATATGCAACTGAGGATTTCAGAAGATATTACGAGATAGTAAAAAACAAGGCTAAGTTTACTTTGAATATGGATTCAAATTCTATTTATTACATAGGAGTGAAACGATAATGATAAATGAAATTAGAACAATATTATCTAATGTGTCGCTGTCAAGAGAAAATGGAAAATATTTATCAGATAAATCTTATGGATTTGACACAACATTCTTTATAGCAAAATTTATAATTCATAATGCTGAAAATCGTAGATTTAATAAAAAAGCATTGCGCACAAAGGCTATAAAATACATCGAAGATCTGTTTAAGTTGACCGAAGGCACACCTGGGGCTGTAAATTATTATGTGGAAACAATTAATTTACTCACTTTTGCAAATGTATTAACAACAGATGACAAAAAGGATTATTTTATTTCTCAACCTGATATTTTGGCATATATTGCAGAACAACCGGAAAATGCATATATTTTTCTCTATATGTTGACATATATGACCGTTAAAAATGATGGGATTTTATCGTATTTTAAAAAGTATACATTTTCTAATGATCTTGAGGAAAAGCGTAGATTGATTTCTCAAATTTACGATATATTTGTAAAAAAATCTGTTAGCATCAAAACGCCCGGCTCTAATTGGTCAAAGCAGTTGGTGGAATACACAGTTAAAGTACTTGGCTATGCAAACTCAATGAATAGTATAGCTAGAACATTAAACGTTCAAGATGAAATTGTAAATATAAGAACTGCTTGCTTAAATGTTGAAGGGACAAGAACTCCGAAGCATTTGCCAAAGGCTAATGACTATTTGAATAGTTTCAATTTGAATTATGTTAAATATCATATAAATGATTTTTTAATAAGACCACAGACAATTTCAACAAGCGAAATATATGTTGGAGATACTGTTGCTCGTAATTTGGCAGATTTGAAACTTGCTATGCTTGATGATACAATTGGTGATGAACAAATGACTGATGTGGAAAGACAACAGTATTTGGATAATGTTGTTAGAACTCGTAATCCTGTGGTTCAAACACAATTTAGAAAAGCATTGTTAGAAAACAATGATCATGTTTGTCCGATATGTGGATTTTCGTTTGAAAAGTTTCTTATTGCTAGCCATATTAGACCGTATGCAAAGTGTGAAGATACTTATGATGCAATAAACCATTTTAATGGATTTTTGCTTTGTCCTAATCATGATAAGCTTTTCGAAGATGCTAAATACATGACTATTGAGTATAACACTGGACGAATTGTTTTATCAAAAGAAGCTGAAAAATCTAAAGATTATGGTTCTCTGGCGGGATTGAGCATTTCAAGAAATTATATTCACAATGAAAGACGTCATTACTTAGAGTGGCATAACCAAAGATTTGCAGAACATAACGAGTGAGGCGTTAAAAAATGAATGACTTGCAAAAGTTTATAGTGAAAAAAGGGTTAGAAAAGGCTTCATTAGATGTCATTAAACAAACTATTTCTAATGAAACACACTTGTCAAAAGATGAGAAAGAGTTTTGGTTAACTGTGCTTGAAGTATCGTCCTTGAGGTGGCACAGTACGGCATTACTGTTAATTCTGTTGCGCCCGGTCCAACGCAAACCGGATGGATCGACGAGGATTTCGAGAAGGTAGTCGTGCCACTTATTCCGATGGGCAAGCTTATCGCACCCGAGGATATTACCGAAACTATTTTGTTCCTTTCAAGTGAACAAGCAAAAATGATTACAGGGCAAGTTATTAAGGTTTCGGGTGGAAAAGGACTCTGAGTGATTTAAATGAAAAACTTATTTGACAACCAAGAAATTTTGAAGATCGCGATGGTGCAGTCTGTGGTAAATCTCTTGGCGGCAACGTGTACGAGCGCGATATTATGGAAATTATAAAGGATTACGCGCCGTAAAGAATCGACAATTGCATTAGCAATTCTCAAAGAACAAAGGAATTAAAAAATGAAACTAATACTATCATCTTGCGATTTTGGCAATCCAACGTCTGCAAGATTTATAATTGATAATCTTTGTAAGCCGATATCTGATTGCAAAGTGCTGTACTTTCCCAATGAGAAAGTCACACCCGAAAAGATAAAAAGCGGCAAATATGAGGCACGTGTGGAGACGTTTGGCTTTCAGAGAAAGAATATTTATGTGGCTAACTATTTTGATCCGTTTCCGTTTTTGAATCTTGATATTGATGTGATCTATATAAGTGGCGGAAACACCTTTGGCACGTTGAAGCTATTACGCGACTCAGGATTGGATAAAGCAATAATTGATTATGTTCACAGAGGGGTTATCTATATTGGCGGTAGTGCAGGGGCACACATTGCAACAGCTGATATCTCTCACGTAGCCAAATACGATAAGGACACCTTTGGACTGACCGATTTTGCCGGACTTGGATTGTATAATGGTATTTTAGTTTGCCATTACACAGAAGATAGAAAAGCAGATTTTGATGCTTTGAATTCTTTGGGTGAATATCGTGTTATCACGTTATGTGATGATCAATCAGTTGTTGTTAAAGACTAAATATACACCCTGTAAAAGAGAAAAATATGACCAACTAAGAAATTTTAAGGATCGCGATGGTGCGGTCCACTATCCCATCTTCTTTGCAGGGAAGTCGGAGGGTTAAGGAGAAATACAACGATATGATACTCGAAACAAAACGCCTCATTATAAGGGAATACACCCCCGAGGATTTTGATGCTTTATATGAAATTTTTTCAGATGCGGAAACTATGAAATACTACCCTAAGCCTTACGATGAAAATGGTGTGAGAAGGTGGATCGATTGGTGTATCGGCAGCTACAAGCAAAACGGATTTGGTCTTTGGGCGCTGGAACTAAAAGAAACAGGCGTATTTATCGGGGATTGCGGAATTTCAATGCAAAATATTGACGGTGAAATTCTCCCTGAAATCGGATACCACGTCAATAAGAAATATTGGCGTCAGGGGTACGCGAAAGAGGCGTGTGCCGCGGTCAAGAATTGGCTATTCCAAAACACAGACTTTGACAGCGTGTATTCCTATATGAATCAGGAAAACATTGCTTCCTGCGCTACGGCAGCCTCAAACGGTATGACGAAGATCAAGGCATATGAAACCCAAAAAGAAAAGCTGTACGTGTACAGAATCATACGCGAAGAGTGGGAAAAATCGAGGAACAAAAATGATTAAAGAACTTATGCATGATCCGATATTCTTAGCAGGAAAGTCGGAGGTCGCAACGAAAGAAGATTTGCAGGTCGCTAAGGATCTGCTTGATACATTGATAGCTCACCGAGAGGGCTGTGTTGGTATGGCAGCGAATATGATTGGTGTGCGTAAATGCATCATTGCCTTTCTTGACGAGAGCGGACGAGCTCCTACATATACGGTAATGCTTAATCCCGAAATCATTAAGAAAGACGGAGCATACGATACCGAGGAAGGCTGTCTGTCGCTTCTCGGTGGCCCCCGAAAGTGTAAAAGATATAAAACCATCAAGGTGCAGTATCAAACATTGGAAATGCAGACACGCATAAAAACATTCACAGGCTGGACGGCGCAGATCATTCAGCATGAGGTGGATCATTGTAATGGTGTTTTAATATAAAGAGAACAGGAGACAATATTATGGAAAGATACATTCTTATGGACACCCTCAAACAGCATCCGTTGGAATTAGCAAATTTCCCTGAAGCACAGGATGATGAGGAACTTGTTCGTATAGCGGTAAAGAAGAACGGTCTAGCTTTGCAGTTTGCTTCCGCAAGACTTCAAGGGGATTTCGAAACCGTTTTACTTGCCGTGAAAAAGAATGGAACAAGTTTGGAATTTGCTTTGGATAGTCTCAAGGAAAACAGCGAGATAGCAATGGCGGCGGTTAAGTCGGATGGAAAAGCATATGCCTATATAGCTAGTGAATTGCAGAATGATTTGCAGCTTGTCATTGAAGCTACACGAACTGCCGATACAATAATAGAATTAATTCCCGAGGAATTTTTATCGAATAAAGATGTTGCATGGAATTTAATCAAGCAAGATCCTTGCTTAATCGGATGGTTTCAAGATTGGGTAAGCAAAGATATTGATTTGCTTAAGGCGGCAGCAAAAGCCAGTTCTGATGCATGTATGTATATGCCAGAAGAAATATGGTCTGATAAAGCAATAGTTATGGAATTGGTTTCTGTAGATGCTTACATAGTAAACTATTCTAATATTATGGATAAAGACATCGCTTTGGCGGCTATGAGGGGTATTAATAGTTCCTGGGCATTCAGAGAATTGCCCGAAGAACTACAAAAAGATTCTGATGTTTTGAGAGCATATGTTGCTAACCTAGATATTGCAGCGCGTGAGGGATACCTTTGGAATATAGAAATATCTAATGAACTGCTTCGAGATGATTCATTTATAATGAATATTGTTAACTACTGTGCAGACTGTGAAGAATGTCCTTATGACGAGCCAGAGTGCATTTGGAAAAACGAATCGTTTAGAGCCCGCGCTATAGAAGTAAGTGGCTGTTGTTTAGATACAGGTTTCGGATTTGTTGACTGGACAGAGGATGAAGAGGATTCTTAAAACGACTACAACAAGTGTATTATTGAAGCAAAAGAGCTTGACCGCGATGGTCAAGCTCTTTTAACTATGATATACGTATCAACTTCTGGAATAATGGCACAACCTCCCCACGTGCCATGAATTTGCCCAGCGTCGTCAATGTTAGTAACTACACCCTCTCGGTCAGTGTATTGAGGTTCGGCTTTCATGTTGATGATTTTGATTCTGTCACCGATTTTAACGTTGTTCATAAGTTCTCCTTAAATTGATTTAATTTCTTTCTTATATTCGCAGTATAACAAAATTAAAAACAAAAGAAAAAAACAAAAAAGAGCAGAAAAACTGTTCAAAAAATTAAATATCAAACTAAAAATTCAAGAAAAAGTAAACACAGGCAAAAAGAAATCGAGTGTCCATAACTGAAATCTGTTATGAACACTCGATATGGTGCGGATATTCATAACGAAACTTGTTAATAACCGACAGTAACCATACATATTCCAAGCGCATAAAAGCCTTATGTTTTTAAGTAAAATCAACATTTGAAAGGAATATGATTATGAAAAAATACATTATTGAAAACGGAATAAAATACGAGCTTTGCGGGGATGTATATTACCCAATGCTCAAACTTGACGAGCAAACCGACTATCAAATTGGCAAATATGGATGTTTACACCTTGATTATATAAAGCAATATCGTAAAGTCAGATATAACACACTTTTGATTGAAGCAAGACTCAACACCTATCTCCACGAAATCGATGTACAAGCGCATTTGATGTTTGATGACATAATTGCTAACCTTGCAAGAGAACGAGGCATAGACGAAGAATTAAAGGCTACTGATATGCTAAAATGGGTTGCCGAGATGAATAACATCAAAGCAAGCGCGGAAGAAATCATATTGCGTGAGGTGATCTATCAATGAAATCGGTAATAAATGAACTTTGGCTTGGTAATATCAAATATTTGTAAAATATCCAATGCCTAAATTTTTCAATTATTAACAAATCCACCTAACTACTTGATTTCTTGGCGATTTTATGGTATAATATAAAAAATATTTTCAGTATAAGGAGGTGTCTATATGCAATACACATACGGAGTAATATTCTTACTTTCGCTTGTTCTTTTGCCATTATACTTTTTATTTATGCGCAAAAAGCAAAGTGAGCCATGGTTATTTGTTTTATTCGTAAGTGTTGCAATAGTCAACCTCGGATACACCTTGGTCGCTTTCTCAAAGACTGTTGAGTTTGCGCTCTTTGCAAACAAGATTACATACCTCGGTCAAGTAATAATCCCCTTGTGTATGTTTATGATAATATCAAAGCTTTGCGGATATACATATAACAAATGGGTTACGGGCGCGTTGATCGGTGCGGCGGTGCTTATGTTTGCTATTATATGCACAACGGGATATCTTGATTGGTATTACACCGATGCAACGATAGAAAGCGTAGCAGGCGCAACCGTTCTCCACAAGGAATACGGTATTCTTCATCCAACCAACCTTATCTACGTTATTAGCTATTTTGTGGCTATGATAGTCGTACTGTGCGTGTCACTTTTCAAGCACAAGGGCACATCGCAAAAGCAAGCCTGCATAATGCTTGCATTTGTAGTCGGCAACATTGGACTTTGGTGCATACAAAAGGTGGTTCCGTGGGCATTTGAGCTGCTCTCCGTAATCTATCCTATCAGCGCATTTGTCTTCCTTTATTTGTGGATGATGCTTCAAGATTACGTACATAAAAAAGATATTCCAAAATACACACAAGCGGAGAAAAAAGAACTTGCGATACAAATTACAACAATGACTATGGAAGAAAAAATCAGCAAGGTTCTTTTTCATTTAAAAAACGGTGAAAATCTTACGCCTCGTGAGCAAGAGGTGCTTGAACTGATTCTTCAACACAAAAAGCGCCGTGAAATCGGTGAGCTTATGTTCGTATCCGAAAGCTCTGTAAAACTCTATACGAGGACGCTTTATTCCAAGCTTGGAGTAAGCTCCCGAGAGGAATTGTATGCGCTTTTAACCAAAAAAAATGAAACATAATATAGCTTAATTTTTTAATTTTGACGACGGAAAATCTCCGTCGTCTTTTTTTTATAAAAAAGCTCTTTTTGCTTCGATTTATCGCAAAAATAATAAAATTACCCCTTTTTACCCCTATTTTTTAAAAAATTACCCCTTCGGGTTAGATGTAAAACAGTAAAATTTATATTAAAATAGCTTCAAGATTGATAACTTAAAGCTGTCAAGGACTAATACGGAGGTGGTGAAATGTGACAGACAAACGCATCCTATTTGGCAAGTTTGAATTTCCCGTGGAAAAAGGTCTTGAATATCTCGTCAACGAGAATCTTCCCGAAACCGATTTTCTACTGATCAACGAGCCGCACGATGTCTTTTCAATGATATTTGAAAAGGACTTTCCAATCTTCACCGTACCGAAAAATTCGGAGCGGGATTATTTTCTATTTGAGCAGAAGCGACAAGACAGAGTGATTAGGTTCTTCTGCCCCGAAAAGCACGAAAATCTTGATTCGGCGGTATGGTACTTCTACATAGAGCTTTACGATGAAAACGGTGAAGCTCACACCCTACCGGGACAGGTGCGGGTTGAATTTGACGGAAATATTCTCCGTCAAGCAAGAGGCAAACCAAAATTCATTGAGCTATTAGAGCAAGTTAAGCTCGTAACGGTAGCCTCTGCATAACATTTCACAAAAGAAAAGGAGAAAAAGACAATGAAAACAAAATTTAAGTCAAAGTTCTTGTCAATTCTGCTTGTACTTGTAATGGTATCGACGCTTGTTCCTATGAGCGCCTTGCCTGTATTTGCGGATAATAACAACGTTCTTTCTTCTGCAAGTATTGAAATTCCAATTCCCAATGCGGGAGATACTTCAACGGCAGGACCCTTTTTTAACTCAACCGAGTTTAACGCCTCTATTGGTTGGTCTACAACGGCAGACGGTGACACTCTTAATGACTTCAATAATCAAATCTTCGTAGAAGGTAATACCTATTACGCGGATATTTATTTAACCGCGAAGGATACATATGTTTTTGCTGAAGGAGCAACTGTATTTGTAAACGGTGTGGGATACACGTCGGTAGGGATGAATTCGGTAGATAAAAGATTTGCAGCTGTATATGACGTTCCGTTTACTGTACCAACAGAGGATACCGAGGAAAAGGCATTTACGTTACTTCCGAGCAGTGCAACCGTTGGTCTTAACGAGTTTTACGATATACAATGGGAAGTAAATTTTGAAGCCGATCAGTTCAAGGTGCTTTCCTACAACGTAGGAAGCGGAGATTGGGATGAATGTGCAATCGTACCTTTCGAAAACGGCGTTAATAAATATAGCGTTGTATCAAATACGGCAAAAGCGATGATTTACAAAATAGTTGCAGTTAAGAACGGTGCAAGCGTGCTTGAGTCGCCACGGTTTGACGTTATATGGTCGGATAAATACCGTGTTAGCTTTGATGCCAACGGCGGAAGCGGCACAATGGAGGCGGTTTTTGTAACGGGGGATTATATGCTTCCGTACTGTGATTTCGATGCTCCCGAGGGCTATCGCTTTAATCGTTGGAGGATAGACGATACCTTTTATTCACAATATTCCGATATAGTTGTAAGCAGGTCAATAGTAGTCGTACCGGAGTGGCTTCCCACGGTAACTTGCTTACCGCTTGAAATAGACGGTACTGCTATCGGTGGAGCAAAAACGCCTGATGAGGCAAAGCTTAAAAATTACTTGAACGTAAGCGATCAGGTATATATGTGCGGTGGCGCGTTATGCTGTGGAATGAAATATGAGTCGGACACTTGGTATGATGCCGAAACTAACCAGCCTGCAACCGAATTTGTAGATGGAAAGACCTATTACTATCATATAGGAGTGCATCCCAAAAGCGGATACTTATTGCCCGAAATAAATACGAGTGAAAGTGACGGTGCGGTTGCTACAATTAAGGGAATACAGTGGAATTCCATTAATACCTCGGTTGGCTCATCGGATAATTATAATAAAAAATGCTACGAGGTAGATTTCTTCCTCAAATACGATGCAACAAAAGGTATTCCGCTTGAAAAACGTACCGAAATAGAGAATATACATATTGACGGTAGTGAGCTTTCGGGCGCAAAAACGCCTGTTGGAATTTCCGAGGAAAAGCTGAAATCCGATATTTTTACAATCTGTGATGAAAGCTGTGACGAGATTGAT
>JAZQZG010000046.1:0-9878 GCA_045633925.1 Eubacteriales bacterium | reverse complement strand
AATTTTAAGAACAGAAACGGCACCCGGCTTTGCGCTCGGCTGTCTGGTCTATGAATTCGAGCTTTGATTTTGAAAAATAAAAATATCAAATAAATTATAATCAAATTATAAGAGATATCAAATGGCAAACAGATTGTTTCAGAACGTAATTCATCAGATGAGAAGCGCGGTTGACCGCGTTATCGGTGTAATCGATGAGAATGGCGTAGTTATCGCGTGCTCCGAGCTCGTTAAGATCGGTGAGATCAAGCAGGGCATTCGCGAAGAGCTCTCCTACTCCTCCGATATCGCCGTTTTCGGCGGCTACACCTATCGTCCTATTGCGGTAGGCTCCAAGAGTGAATACGTAGTATTTATGGAAGGCGAAGACAAGATGGCAGAGAAGATGTCCAAAATGCTTGCCGTTTCACTCGGGAATATAAAAAATCTTTATGATGAAAAGTACGATAAAGGTTCTTTCATCAAAAACATAATAATTGATAACATTCTTCCTACAGATATTTACATCAAATCTAAGGAATTACATTTTAATATCGAAGAGCCTAGAGTTGTATTTTTGATAAAGTTCCTTAACAAGACGGATATGATGCCGTTTGAAATGCTTCAGAATATGTTTCCGGATAAATCAAAGGACTACGTTGTAAGTGTTTCTGAGTACGATATTGTTCTTGTTAAAGAGTTAAAGCCCGGAACCGACACCAAAGAGATCGAGCGTATGGCTGTAAATATTGCAGATACACTTTCAACAGAATTCTATACCAAAGTATTTATTGGTATTTCTACTGTTGTTGACAGCCTTAAGGATCTTGCAAATGCATATCAGGAGGCTCAAGCAGCTCTTGAAGTTGGTAAGGTTTTTGAGACCGAGAAAAATATTATTAGCTATGAGAACTTGGGTATTGGAAGATTGATCTATCAGCTTCCTACGACGCTTTGTGAGATGTTCTTGCAGGAAGTATTTAAGAAAGGCAGTCTTGATTCTCTCGATAGAGAGACTTTGATGACCATTCAATGCTTCTTTGAAAATAATCTTAACGTTTCCGAGGCATCAAGAAAGCTGTTTGTTCACAGAAATACTTTGGTATATCGTCTTGATAAGATTCGTAAGCTTACAGGCCTTGACCTTAGAGAGTTTGAGCACGCAATAACATTTAAGGTTGCTCTTATGGTAAGAAAATATCTTGATTCAAAAGAGATAAAATACTGATAGAATACATATAAGTCATTGCGAAATACTCTTTTTGAAAAGGGTATTTCGCATTTAAATTGAATAGGCTATTTGTATTTTTATTAACATGAAACGAGGTATTTATAAGATGTCTGATGAAAACAATAATTTCTTGAACGACGATCAATCCAATGAGGAGAACAAAACAGCTTCGTTTACTACGGATAACGCAAATAATGAGTCTGACGTAGTATCTTTTGACGATTCTACGGTATCTGAATCTGCTGAAGGATATGATTACCGTCCGCCAAATGAGAATGAGAAAAAGAAGAAACGTAACATTTCTTGGAAAACTCTTGCAGTATCTATCATAACAGTAGGAGTAGCTGCCTGCATGTTGACATATTGGATCTGTGGTTCTATATATCAATCCATGTATGCCCAGGCTTATGTCGATGCTAATATAAACAAGATAAACGGGGCTTATTTTTCAAAGATGGATACTCTGTCACAAATTGTGGAGTTTTACTCATATACAGAGTTAAATCAAGATGAAATGATGGATGCCGCTATGAAAGCGTATATAGAAGCATCGGGTGATGTTTACGCTGCGTATTATACAAAAGAAGAACTTGAAGAGATATATTCGAATGCCGGTACCGAGGATGAAGGAAAGATGACCGGAATCGGTATAAATATTATAAACGATATAATTGATTACAATGGCGGAAAACTTTTCGTTTTGCGCATTTCAAACGTAATGAAAGACTCTCCTGCACTTGAGGTAGGAATACTTTCAGGAGATCTTATATTTGAGGTCGAGATCGACGGAGAGATGAAACGTATAAACGATATTGGATTTGAAGAAGCTGTTGAAAAAATGGCCGGAGTTGCCGGTTCTAAAGCTAAGATCTCTGTTTTAAGAAAAAATGGAGAGTCTTATGAGGTAAAAACCTTTGAAGCTACACGAAGAGAGGTAATTACAACTTCGGTATATGAGAGGGTATATACTAAAAATCCAGAGATAGGTATTTTACGAATAACGTCGTTTGACACTACAACGCCGTCACAGTTTGAAGCAGCAATAAAAGCTTTAAAAGCACAAGGCTGTAATAAGTTTGTTTTTGATTTGAGAGATAACTATAGTGTTTCGTTTGAATCTGTAGAAAAAATGTTAAGCTTTTTCTTGAACAATAACGATACGTTCCTCCGAGCGAAAACCAAAGATGGACAAATAAGTGAATATAAAATGACCGAGAATTCGATTTTTGCAGATGATGATTCTGCATGTAATATCAAAAAAGAAGATTTGGGGAAATACAAAGATCTTAATATCGTAGTTCTTTGTAATGAATATACCGCTAGAATAAGCGAACTTTTTGTATCGGCATTTAAAGATTACAATTTAGCTCCGGTAGTGGGTACTCATACTTTTGGTGATGGATTGCTTCAAGAAGATTTTCCTCTTGGAGATTACGTTTTGGGACTCGATGGTACTGTGATATTATCTACCATGGAAATGCTTTCACCCAAAGGAAACAGTTTTAACGGTTCGGGAATAAAGCTCGATGATGATAAAATCGTGCCTCTTAATGAGGAAGCTAAAAAGTTAAATATATCTGAACTTCCGGATGAAATGGATAATCAACTTCAAACAGCTGTTAATTTTTTTAAATAATAAGGAGTAAACTAACATGGCAACAGAACAAACCTATACAAGTGAAGGCTTTAAAAAACTTCAGGAAGAATATGAGTACTTAACAAAAGTACGTATGGAAGAGATCAAAATAGCGATAGCAGAAGCTCGCTCTTTTGGTGACCTTTCCGAGAACGCAGAATACGATGAAGCTAAAAATGAGCAGACCAAGTGCTACACAAGAATTAAAGAACTTGAGCACCTTATTGAGAATGCAATAATCGTTGAAGAAAATAACAACGGAATCGTTGGACTTGGTATTAGCGTAAAGATTTTGCGCGATGGTATTGAGTGCGAATACAAGATAGTTGGTTCCAATGAGGCAGATCCTTTTGAAAATAAGATATCCGACCGTTCACCTATCGGTGCGGCTCTTATTGGAAAGAAGAAGGGTGACGTTATTTACGCAACTACTAACAAAAACAGAGTTATAGAAATTAAAATTTTAGATGTATTTAAGGCTTAATGCATTTATACTAACGAAAGGACTGTTACTTTAAAATAACAGCCCTTCGTTGTATTTTGCAGTTATGGTGAAAAATATGAAAAGCGAAAAAGAATATACAGAAGGAATATCCTTAAAAGAAAATAAATTTTTAGTTTGGTTGGACAATTTTTGGTATTATCATAAATGGCACACTATTGTTGCACTTTTTTTGATGTTTGTTTTGGGAATTTGTATTTTTCAAATGTGTACTAAAACAGATTATGATATGATCTTTATTTATGCTGGACCAAAGGAATTTGCCACTTCGGAAAGCGCGCAACAAAAAGCTAATATAAACGCATCATTGAGCAATTCAATCGTAGATATTTACGGTGAAGATGCTTTGGCGGATCTGCATAATTATGTTATACATTCAGAAGAACAAATAAAAGAGCTTGAACAACAAAAGGATGAAAACGGAAAACCGCTATATAACATTTCTCAGGTTTCTGCTCAATCAACTACAAATATGAAGGATTTTAATCAATCTTCAACACACGGTGATGCATACATATTTTTCTTGGATCCTTATATATATGAGCAGATGCAAGCGCAAAGCGGTACTAACAAAAGGTTCGTTCCTTTAACAGAAATATTTGGAACTAAACCGGATTGTGCATATGATAATTATGCTATACGCATTACAGATACGGATTTTTATAAAAACAATCTTGCTTTAAGCAGCTTTCCTGAGGATACTTTGATTTGTTTGCATCAATCATTTGCATATTCGGATAGAACCTATTATAAAGCTTGTGTTGACACGTTTAAAAAAATAGCTTCGGTAACTATTTCAAGTAATTGATCTAATATAGCAGAATAATACGTCTGTTTTAGTTAATCATAATTATATCTACAAAAACGAGGTGTTTTTATGAATAAAAAAGCAAAAACAGAGATGGCTTCAACGTTTTTTCGAGGATTTCTGAACGGACTTGTATTTTCTGTGATAATTACTTTTATTACACTTTTAGTGTTATGGTTTTTACTTTAAAATTGCGAGGATATAATGAGACTTGACAAATTCTTGAGCGCTACGGCTATGCTCACTCGAACTGAGGCAAAAAAAGCAATACGCGCAAAATCGGTATTGGTAAATAATACAGTTGCAAAATCTGCAGAAACTCAGATAGATCCTATAGCTGATGAAATTGTATTTTTAGGGCAAAAGCTTATTTATCGTGAGTTTACCTATATCATGATGAATAAACCTCAAGGCGTTGTAAGCGCAACCGATGACGGAAGAGATAAAACGGTAATAGATCTATTACCCCCCGAAATCAAAACCGATAAATTATTTCCGTGCGGAAGGCTTGACAAGGACACCTTAGGGCTTATACTTATTACCGATAACGGAGTTCTTGCGCATGAACTTTTATCTCCCAAGTCTCACGTAAAAAAGTCATACAAATTTAAAGCGGTAGAGCCTATTTCAAAAGAAGAGGTAATTCAATTTGAAAGCGGATTGACGCTGGCTGACGGATACGTAACAAAGCCTGCAAAAATAGAGCTTTTTGAAAACGCAGACGAGGGAATTATAACCTTAGATGAAGGGAAGTATCATCAAATTAAGCGAATGCTTGGCGCACTCGATAACAAAATAGTTTATCTTGAGCGAATAACCTTCGGCCCACTTAGCTTGGATGAATCTTTAGCTCGCGGTGAATGGAGATATCTGACCGACGAAGAAATCACTTTATTAAAAGAACATAAAAACAAGATAGCGGAGACCAAAAATGAACATCATTAAAACATTAGCTGATGAATTTAATTTAAAAGAAACTCAAGTTGAAAAAACTGTTGCCTTAATAGATGAAGGAAATACCATTCCTTTTATCGCAAGATACAGAAAAGAAGAAACGGGAAGTCTTGATGATGCCGTGCTTCGTGATCTTGATGATAGACTCACGTATTTGAGAAATATAGAAAAGCGCAAAGCTGAAGTTACCAATCTTATAACCGAGATGGGAAAAATGACTGATGAGATCGCTTTATCCATCGAGAACGCTAAAACAATTACAGAGGTTGACGATATTTACAGACCTTTCCGTCCTCACAGAAAAACAAGAGCATCTGTAGCTAAAGAAAAAGGTCTTGAGCCTTTGGCATTCTTGATCTTGGAGCAAAGATCAACGTATGATCCGGTAATTGAAATCCAAGCTGAAGAATACATAAACGAAGAACTTGGAGTGTCAAGCACAGAAGAAGCGCTGAATGGAGCCTGCGACATTATTGCAGAGAGTGTATCGGATAACGCCGACTACAGAAAAACAATAAGAAAAATAACTTTTGATACGGGATTTATAACAACAAAAGGTGCAACAGAAGAGGATTCTGTATATGCGCAGTATTATGACCATACGGAGACTGTTGCAAAAATTCCGTCACATAGAGTGTTAGCTATTAACCGTGGAGAAAAAGAAGACTTTTTAAAGGTTAGTATAACGGTAGATAAGGGAATAATCCTTAATTATCTTTGCTCTGAAATGATTACAGATATTAAGAGCCCTGCAGCTAAATACATTGAGTCGGCTATAATTGACGGTTACGATCGATTGATTGCGCCGTCGATAGAGAGAGAGATTAGAAACGATCTCTTCGATGTAGCAAGTGAGAACGCTATCAAACTTTTTGCAGAAAATCTCAAGCATCTTCTTATGCAATCTCCTTTGAAGGGAAAAACAGTGCTTGGATTTGATCCCGGATATATCAACGGATGTAAAACGGCTGTCGTTGATAAGACGGGTAAGGTTCTTGATACCGCTGTCGTTTTCCCAACCACAAAATCCAAGTATAAAACCGAAGAAGCTGCCAAAATCATTAAAAATATGATTGAAAAATATAAGGTAGACGTTATTGCTATCGGAAATGGCACGGCTTCAAGAGAGAGTGAAATTTTTATAGCGGATACTTTAAAAACAGTTAATTATGATTGCAAATACATTATAATCAGTGAAGCTGGAGCATCTGTTTATTCGGCGTCAAAACTTGCGGCAGAAGAATTTCCCGAATTTGACGTTATGCAACGCTCCGCAGTTTCTATTGCAAGAAGATTGCAGGATCCACTTGCTGAGCTCGTTAAAATAGATCCTAAATCTATAGGTGTTGGACAGTACCAACACGATATGAAGCCCGCAAGACTTGACGGCGCGCTTCAAGGTGTAGTAGAAGATTGCGTAAACAGTGTAGGCGTTGACGTAAATACAGCATCCTATTCTTTGCTTTCATACATTGCCGGAATTAATATAACTGCAGCTAAAAATATTGTAAAGTACAGAGAAGAAAACGGAGAATTTAAATCCAGAAACGCACTTCTTAAGGTTCCGAGAATTGGCGCTAAAGCATTTGAGCAGTGCGCAGGATTTTTGAGAGTGCCTCATTCAAAAGAAATTCTTGATAATACCGGAGTTCATCCTGAGTCTTATGATGCAACTCATAAGCTTCTTGCATTATTTGGCTATACAGAAAAAGACGTGGAATGCGGTAAACTTAACGATATTGAGGAAAAAATCCGTGAATATGGAACCGAGAACGTTTGTACCGCTTGCAATATAGGTGCACCTACATTACACGATATAGTAAAAGAACTTCAGAAGCCCGGACGTGATATAAGAGATTCTTTCCAACCCGTGGAACTTCGCGCAGATGTAATGAGTATAGAAGATCTCAAGCCCGATATGGTTCTTAAAGGAACGGTCAGAAACGTTATAGATTTTGGCGCATTTGTTGATATTGGCGTACACCAGGACGGACTTGTTCATATATCCGAACTTTCTGACAGATTTGTAAAGCATCCTTCCGATATAGTTTCGGTAGGTGACAGGGTAGAGGTTAGAATTCTTTCGGTCGATTTGAAAAAGAAAAGAATCTCTCTTTCGATGAAAAAAGGAAAATGATTTTTAATTTATTAACATATAAATTATTTCCCACCTTTTGTAACTGATTAAAAAAACGCACTTTTTGTTGATTATGCACAAAAGATATTGCGAAATTTTGGAGATTTACCCTCTTTAAATTTTCGGTAAAATTTGATACAATATTATATGTATAAAGAATAATTTGCAAAAAAATAATTTGTAATAATTTTTAGGAGGCTCAAAAAATGGCAAGTTTATCACTTAGACACATTTACAAGAAATACCCCGGCGGAGTTACTGCAGTTTCTGACTTCAACCTTGAAGTTAAGGACAAGGAATTCTTGGTACTTGTTGGACCTTCCGGATGCGGAAAGACAACAACTCTTCGTATGATTGCAGGACTTGAGGAAATCACCGAGGGAGAACTTTTCATTGGCGACAGATTGGTTAATGACGTTGCTCCTAAGGACAGAGAGATCGCGATGGTTTTCCAGAACTACGCTCTTTATCCTCATATGTCGGTATTTGATAATATGTCCTTTGGTCTTAAGCTTAATAAGGTTCCGAAGGAAAAGATCAAGCGTCTTGTTGAAGAAGCAGCAAGAATCCTTGATATCACCCACTTGTTGGACAGAAAGCCTAAGGCTTTGTCCGGAGGTCAGAAGCAGCGTGTTGCTCTCGGTCGTGCAATCGTTCGTGAGCCTAAGGTATTCTTACTTGACGAGCCTCTTTCAAACCTTGACGCAAAGCTTCGTGCTGCCATGAGAACTGAGCTTACAAAGCTTCATAAGAGAGTTGGTACAACTTTCGTATACGTAACTCACGACCAGGTAGAGGCTATGACTATGGCTACCAGAATCGTTGTTATGAAGGATGGTCTTATTCAGCAGGTTGATACTCCTCAGACTCTTTATGATTATCCTTGCAACATCTTCGTTGCAGGATTTATCGGAACTCCTCAGATGAACTTCATCAACGGAACGTTGGTAAGAAAAGAAGAGGGCGTTTACTTCGAGTTCCAGGATGTATCTCTTAAGCTTCCCGAAGAAAAGGCAAACGCTGAAGAGCTTGCTGAGTACATCGGCAAAGAGGTTGTTGTTGGTCTTCGTCCTGAGGCGATTTCCGATGATGCATCTGCAGTTGCTGCAAATCCTGAGTACTCCTTCGACGTTAACGTTGACGTTACCGAGCTTATGGGTGCAGAGATCTATCTCTACCTTTCCGTTGGCGATCCCGAGAACGAGCCTACCGCTCTTATTGCTCGTGTATCTTCTCGTTCACAGTCCAGAGCTGGTGATAAGATCCAGGTTGCAGTTGATATGTCTAGATTGCACATCTTCGATAAGGATACCGAAGTTTGCATTCTTCACTAATTTAAATATAAAAAAGAGACAGCGAAGGGACACCTACCATAAAGCAGGTAGGTGTCCCTTGCGCATTTTGTTGATTGGTTTGGATGCGAGGATGAATTGTAGTAAAATCAAAATCTAATTTTGGAGGATACTACAATGAAAAAGAACTTTGATTCCCTTTATGAAACTCTCGGCGGAACTTATCGCGAGGAAAACGGACACCTTATTCCTAACGTAAGCCTTCACGAACAGACCGACTATCAGATTGGCAAATATGGACGGATGCACCTTGATTACATCAAGAGCCACCGTCGCGGAAGGTACACACTCTGCTGACCGAATGCAAGCTAAACGTTCGGTTGCACGAAATCGACCTCGAAGCAAACGAAATACTTGAAACCATCATTTCCCGCCTCGCTGCCGAAAGAGGTATAGACGAGAATATGAAAGCTCGTGATACGCTCCGCTGGGTTTCCGATCGGTTCACTTTTATATCGATGGATTTCTAATCGGAAATTTTGTGTTTCCAAAACGAAATATACCTCTTGCAAATCCTCTCGATTTATGTTATAATACATCCGTTAAATTGAAAAAATGGAAGGTATGTTATGACCGTAAATTATAATAAGCTCTGGAAAAAGCTCATTGATTTGGAGATGAGTAGAACGCAGATGCGGCTTAAAGCAGGCATTTCCACAAAGCAACTTGCTAAGCTCGGCAAGAATGAAAACGTAAACACCGAAATTCTCGTGAAGATCTGCGAGGCACTTGGTTGTAATGTTGACGAGATTATGGATGTAGTCGAGCAAAAGGAGGACACCATATGATACAAATTGCAATATGCGATGATGAGAAGAAGATACTCGACGAAGTGTCGGGCTACATAAAGAATTATGCAGAAAATAAAAATAATCTTGACATTGAGGTGTTTCGCTTCGATTCCGCAAGAACTCTAATCGGCACGTTAGAGGATGGAAAGTCCTTCGATATTTTTGTGCTTGACGTTTATATCGGTGATGAAGTGGGAACGGAGCTTGCAGATTGCATCAGAAAAAACGGAATCGAAAGTCCCATTATTTTCGCAACGACCTCGATTGAACACGCTCCGCAGAGCTATGAAACAGGAACGCTTCGTTATCTGATAAAGCCAATCAATCCCCGAAAGTTTTACGAGGCGTTGGATGCGGCTCTCCTTCAAGTGAAAAGAATTGAGGATCGTTTTTTGAGATTCAAGACGGAAAACGGTGTTGCGAGCGTAAACGCAAACCACATTATGTACTCGGAAGCGCACGACCATTATCAATATATGAGGAAAGAT
>JAZQZG010000045.1:0-62046 GCA_045633925.1 Eubacteriales bacterium | reverse complement strand
TAAAAGTTATCAAAGTTCTTTTTCATTGTAGTATCCTCCAAAATTAGATTTTGATTTTACTACAATTCATACTCGCATCCAAACCAATCAACAAAATGCCAAGGGACACCTACCTGCTTTATGGTAGGTGTCCCTTGGCTTCTCTTTTTTATTTTAGAGTTTTGAGCTTACTGATTGTTATTTCTCATATTTTCAAAACAAGCACTGCAGTACACAGGTCTGTCGTTAGAAGGCTGGAATATAACCTTTGCAACACCACCGCAATTTGCACAAGTTGTTTCGAAGTATTCGCGCGGAGCTCTTCCCGCATTTTTCTTTGCATCGCGGCAAGCTTTGCAACTCTTGGGTTTATTTACAAAACCCTTCTCCTGGTAGAATTTCTGCTCTCCAGCGGTGAAAACGAACTCGTTTCCGCATTCCTTGCATACAAGAGTTTCATCAACAAACTCTTCTACTCCACCGTTTACTACTTCTTCGTTCATGATCGATTTTACCTCGCTTTAATTTGATTTGCCTTCGAACATACAGTACTGTTGAGGCTATATATGATTAGGTGTAGCACCTATTCATTTCAATTGTTTTTGATAGAAGCTTTGAGCTTTACTCTAATTCTGTATATCGCATTTGAGACTGACTTTGAATCGGTGCTCAACTGCTTTGCAATAGAGGATACCGAAAATCCGGAAAAATAAAGCTTCCATATTTTATATTCATATTCGGATAGAGATTTCTTTATTATTTTGAATAAATCGTCTAACCTTTCCTCTTCCAAAACCTTTAGAGATGGATCTTCGTTGCTAATAAAGAACTCAAAAGAATCCAAGTCAGTTTGCGGCGTTTCAGGGAGGAATTTCTTTGAAATTCGTATCTGAGAGTTTAACGCATTGCAAATACATATTTTCGCATACAAGCCAAACTCAACCGAGCTTTGAGACATGTCATAGTTGAGAATGGAATTGTAGAAAGCAACAGTTGCTTCTTGTCGAAAATCCTCTTTGTATTTTTCAAGCGGTCCGCCTGAGTAGAAGCTTACGCAGGACTCTATAAGCGGGGAATACTGCTCTAAAAGGATCTCGAAATCTTCTTGGTTTTTATTGCGCACACTCAAAATAAGAGCGTTTAAATCTTTTCTTTCTTTTTTTGAGTTCATTCTTTTTTCCTTATGGACTTAGAGATAGAAAGCAGGGCTGTATGTCCGATTTTTGATACAGCCTTACAATTTATCTAAGTTTATTATATCATTAAATTGTATAATGTCAATACCTTTTTTGAAAATATTTTTGTAAAAAATCAACGAAAAATGTTTTTATGGATATTTTTACCAAATTATCTGTCGCTTTTTAGTGAATAAATCCCAAATAGAATGTTTTCTTTAGTCGAAAAGGTAGTTAACGTTGCCTTCCATCAAGGTGAGAACGCCTCTGTATATTGCTTCGGGGCGCTCGTAAAAATTGTCTTGCATCGCTCTTGCGCGAGCCTCGTGGTCAACGATAAGCGTTTGCGAAAAGAAGCAAACGCCTTTTTCGGAGAAGGTGAAGGACACCAAAAATTTTCCGTTCTCGGAGCGTTCTACCCAAGAGCGGATCTCAACGCCTCTCTTCTTGAAATCAAGGAATCTGAGCGCCTTTGTCAGAGCGGTCTCAAGCATCGTCTTAACGATATCACCGTGAAATTCTTGTGCGCAGTAGCGACCTCTTTTCGTTATGGTGTAGAGCTCTTCGCCGCCTTCCACTTCGGGCTCGATCTTTTCTATAAGCTCGAGATCAAGCATGCTGTGGAATGCCTCGACGAAATCGAGATACATAACGTAATCTGTCTGTCTTACAACGTCATTTATAGTTGCATAGTCAAGGGGATAGTTTATGTTGTCGAGTAAATATAAAATGAAAATTTTTACGTTTCTTAAGCTTCCTATGGGGGATCGCATATCTTTAGCCTTTCTTTTGGCACAATTGCCGTATTTTTATATAAATATTTTATCATATAAGTAAAAAAAATTCAATAATTATTTGCAATTATCGAAAAAATATGTTATAATGTAAAATAACAGCAAAAAAGACTTTTAATATTAAAGGATGTAAAATATATGATTTCTATAGCATTGTTAGGCTTTGGCTGCGTAGGAAGCGGCACGGCAGAGGTTCTTGAGGAAAACAAGAAGATTATTCAGGAGAGACTTGGTTGCGAGTATCAGATAAAGTATATTCTCGATCTTCGTGAATTTCCCGATAGTCCTTTCGGAAAGCTTGTTGTACACGATTTTAACACGATCCTTCAGGATGAAGAGGTTACTGTCGTAGCTGAAATGATGGGTGGCTCTCATCCAGCTTATGATTTTACAAAGGCTTGTCTTGAGGCGGGAAAGAGCGTAGTTACCTCTAATAAGGAGGTAGTTGCAAAGTTTGGCGTTGAGCTTGGTGAGCTTGCGGCAAATCACGGAGCAAGATATATGTTTGAGGCGAGTGTTGGCGGCGGAATTCCGCTTATCCGTCCGATGATCGTGGACCTTGCCTCCAATAAGATTAATAAGATCAATGGTATTCTTAACGGAACTACCAATTATATAATCACTTCTATGCGTGATGCAGGTGTATCCTTTGAGGATGCGCTTTCCGAGGCGCAGAGACTCGGATATGCAGAGGCAAATCCCGAGGCAGACGTAGAGGGAATTGATGCGGCAAGAAAGGCTGTAATTCTCGGAGCTGTTTCCACCGGTAAGCTTGTTGCTCCCGATGCGATACACCGCGAGGGAATTACCAAGATAACTCTTACAGACGTGGCTCTTTCACGCGCTCTTGGATATGAAATAAAGCTTATCGGATACGTTGAGGATATTTGCGGAAAGCTTATGTGCTTCGTTTCTCCTATGGCTGTTCCCGTGTCTAATCCTCTTGCAAGAGTTGATGGCGTTTTCAACGGCGTTCTTATAAATGCTAATATGGTAGGCGAGGTAATGTTCTACGGTCCCGGTGCAGGAAAGCTTCCTACGGCGAGTGCTGTTGTTGCTGATATCGTTGACGTTATCGCAAAGCGCAATAACGAGCCTACACCTCTTGGTTGGGTTGCGGCAAGTGCGGATGATCTTGCAGACTTTAACGTCTTTACCTGCCGCAGACTTGTAATCACAAGCACTCCTGCAAGTGGGATAGAGTCTGTATCTGCCGATGGCGCATACGCATATATAAGCGAGGCTATGACCGAGGTAGAGGCAGATGCGCTCAAGGCAAACGATGCATCTGTCGTTGCTATATACCGTGTTGTTTAATTAAGTATTGATATAAAAAGCGTTGGTATCGGAAAATCCGATACCAACGCTTTTTGTTATTAAATTCTTTTGCGTGTTGCAAAAAAAACGAATTTGTGGTAAAATTGTTTTTGAAGAATTTATCAGAGTGCAGAAACGATAGCTGCGGTATCTCTTGCGATAACGAGCTCTTCGTTTGTGGGGAGAACGTATACAGCAACCTTAGAATCATCAGCGGAGATCTTTGTATTGCAGGAAACGTGGGGATTTGCGTCATTTGCTTCCTTGTCAAATTTGATTCCGAGGTATTCCATATTGGAGCATACCATCTCACGAAGGTGAGCGTTGTTCTCACCGATTCCTGCGGTGAATACTACTGCGTCAAGTCCGTTCATAATAGCGGTGTAGGAGCCTATGTACTTCTTAATTCCGTGGCAGAGAATGTTTACTGCAAGATTTGCTCTCTCGTAGTTGGGGTTTGAAGGGCCGTCAGCGATAGCTGCCTCAAGGTCTCTTGAATCAGAGCCGATACCGGATACTCCGAGGAAACCGGATTTCTTGTTCATAATGTTGTCCATCTCAGCGGGAGTGAGCTTTTCATTCTCCATAATGTAGGTTACAACAGAGGGGTCGATATCTCCGCAACGTGTACCCATCTCGATTCCTGCCAAAGGAGTGAATCCCATAGAGGTATCCATAACCTTTCCGCCCTTCACAGCGGTGATAGAGGAACCGTTACCGATGTGGCAGGTAACTATTTTGGTCTCTTCGATAGGCTTGCCGAGAACCTTTGCCATCTCTGCGCTAACGTAGCGGTGGGAGGTTCCGTGCGCGCCGTAACGACGAATGCTGTACTTCTCATAGTACTCATAAGGAAGAGCATAGAAATAAGCATCGGGAGTCATAGTCTGGTGGAAAGCAGTGTCAAATACGAGAACCTGGGGCTTGTTCGGCATAACGTTGAGACAGCCGTTGATTCCCATGATGTGTGCCTCGGTGTGAAGAGGTGCGAATGCGCGGCAGCACTTAAGCTTGTCGAAAACCTCTTCGGTGAGGAGAATAGAGCTTGAGAAGTAGGGACCGCCGTGAACCACACGGTGACCGATAGCGTCTATCTCATCCATGCTGCTGATACAGCCGTTTTCTGCATCGGTGAGAGCCTCGATAACGTACTTCATTGCAACCGAGTGATCGGGCATAGAAGCAGCTTTCTGAGTTTTTGTGTCCTTGATAAGGTTCTTGTGAGCGATGTTAGAGCCCTCAGCTCCGATTCTCTCACAAACACCTTTTGCATAAGCTGTCTCGGTATCGGTGTTTATGAGCTGATACTTCAACGAGCTTGAGCCTGCGTTAACAACGAGTATATTCATTTTATACCTCCATTTGGTTTGATAAAATATTTACAAATTAAATTATACAATATAAACGAAAATTTTTCAATAGATTTCTAAAATAATTTTACGATTTAAGGATATATTTTTATTATGAATTATGGAATTGTTTGCGAATTTAATCCTTTTCACAACGGACATGCGTATCTGCTTGAGTCGGCACGCTCTATTGGCGCGGAGAATATAGTTTGCGCTATGAGTGGAAACGCCGTTCAACGAGGCGAGCTTGCCGTTGCCGATAAATATCTTAGAGCCGAGGCAACCCTCAGATGCGGCGCCGATCTTGTGCTTGAGATTCCTTTTCCTTGGTCGGCGGCAAGTGCAGAATTTTTTGCTCTGGCGGGAATACGTGTTTTGCGCAGATATTGCGATTCGGTAATTTTTGGCTCGGAGTGCGGAGACATTAAGGTTTTGCAGGAGGCTGCAAATCTGTCCTTGGATAAGGATTTTATCGATAGATTTGAGAGCAGAAAGAAATCGGGAGAGGGCGCGGCGTCAGCTTATTTTTCCTTGCTGTCAGACGGAATTGGGGTAGAGCTTTCTTCTAACGATATTTTGGGTGTTGAATATATAAAAGCGGCAAAAAAGCTTGGTGCAGAGCTTGATTTTTATACTATCACACGAAAGGGCAGCGCCTACCGTGAGGGCTCGCTTGAGCCTATGAAAAATCCTTCCGCAACGGCGCTGAGAAATGAGTGGCAGTCGGGCAGATTGGCTCTTGAGGGATATATGCCGACTCAGGCGATAAAGGTATTTGCCAGAGCTTTTGAAAATGGCGAGATAACCGATAGCAGACTTTTGGAGAGGGCATATCTTATGTTCTTCAGATTCAGCAGAGCAGAGAATTTTTCCGGGATTGCCGAGGCTGAGGGAGGCATTGCCGACAGACTTTGCTCACTTGCTAGAGAAAGCAAGGATTTTGAGAGCTTTTGGGAGGCTTTGAGGACTAAGAGATATACCGATGCAAAGCTCAGGAGAGCTATGCTGTTCTGTCTTACCTCGGTTAGCGCAGAGCTTCTTCACACTGCTCCCGAGTATACCTATTTGCTTGCGGCAAATGATAAGGGTAGAGCGATTTTGTCAAGTACCCGAAAATCTGCCGAGGGAGACGAGATCAAGCTTGTAACAAAGCCTGCAGATACTTTGAAGCAGAGCGCTCAGTTTGCGGCAGAGGATAGACTTAATACGCTTTTTGCGCTCTCCAGAGAAAATGCGCCGTCTTTGTGTGACGTTTACCGCAAAAATGCATTTATAATGTAAAAGAGTGTAAACAAAGTGTTTGTAATTTGTTGACTTTTTGCGTGAGCTGTGGTATAATAAATAAGTAATTTTGTAATTCTGTAAAGGAGATATAGATATGGCAGAGGATATTAAGCTTGTTGAGGGCGAGTACCTTGAATACAAGGGAAGACCGCTCGTTCGTGAGGATACTACGATATGCTATGGAAATATGACCGATAAGTGCATACTTATACTTGAGATAATGACCTTTAAGGATGAGGGTGGGAAGAAATTGCCCGATACTATTTTGTTGCAGGTCGTTGATACCAAAGATCAAACAAACATCAGACGTCAGGGAACAAAGCAGGGCCTTTACGAGGCGTTTGAGCTTGGTGTTACCTGGCTTGAGCAGGAATTGAAAAAATAATAACTTTTTGGCTGAGTCATTCGGGAGCAGAAGGCGTGAGCGTTTTTACTGTGGCAGATGACTCAGCTTTTTTAAAAGATTTTTAGGAGATTTTGCAGATGAAAAAGCTTCTCGTTATTGATGGAAACAGTATTCTTAACCGTGCCTTTTACGGAATAAGACTTCTCACCAATAAGAACGGACTTTATACTAACGCCGTGTACGGAATGGCGAATATTATAGAAAAGCAGATATCCACGATAAGACCCGATTATTGCGTTGTGGCGTTTGACTTGAAGGCTCCGACCTTTAGACATAAAATGTATGATGAATACAAGGCAAACAGAAAAGGAATGCCCGAGGAGCTTGCCTGCCAGCTTCCGTATGCAAAAAAATGTATGTCCTATATGGGATGTCAGGTGGTATCTCTTGAAGGGTATGAGGCGGACGATATTTTGGGAACCTTTGCAAATATCGCCGACGCCAGAGGCGTAGAGACGTATATTCTCACGGGAGACCGTGATTCGCTTCAGCTTATTGGAGAGAGAACTAAGGTGCTTCTTGTAAAAACCAAGGAAACGCCATGCTTTGATAAGAGTCTTTTTTATGAGACTTATGGAGTGCTTCCCGAGCAGTTCGTTGACGTAAAGGCACTTATGGGAGATACGTCGGATAATATTCCCGGTGTGCCCGGAATAGGTGAGAAAACTGCATTGAAGCTTATTTCTGAGAACGGCGGCTTGGATGCAATATACGGCGCTTTAGATACGCTTAAGATAAGCTCTTCATTGAGAGAAAAGCTTGAGAACGGCAAGGAAAAGGCATATCTTTCGCAGGCTCTTGCAAGAATAAATTGCGAGGTGCCGATAGAGATGTCGCTTGAGGAATGTGAGTACAAGGGATTTATGCGTCCCGAGCTGTATTCGCTCTTCGTTGAGCTTGAGTTTCTTGCCCTCATAAAGAGATTCGGTCTTGAGGGTGAGACCGGTATCGTATCCGATGCAAACGAGAATTTAACTACTGCCGTTTACAGTGAAAATACAGCCGAGGCAAAGGAGTCGAGTGTTGAGGAGCTTTGCAGGCTTCTTGAGGGCAAAACGGTAGGTGTAAATATCGAGGGTGAAAAGTTCTTTGCTTTTGACGGTGCTGCGCGTTATTTTTGTACGCTTGATGAGAGTGTGAGCGCACTTTTTGATGTATCCCGTGTTTACTGTTATGATGCCAAATCGATATATAAGCTCTTTATAGAAAGGGGCTACGAGACACCTAAGATATATATGGACGTTATGCTTGCCGCATACGTTCTTGATTCGACCGAGGGTAGCTTCTCGCTTGATAGACTTGCCTTTTCACAGCTCGGTGTTAATATAACCGTGAGCACTGCAATAGATCCTATCGTATATGAGCTTGGAAAAATATATGAGGATCGCATACAGAAGGAAGAAAATCAAAAGCTTCTTTTTGAAATAGAGATGCCCGTGGCGCTCGTTCTTGCTGAGATGGAGTGCGCAGGATTTTGCATAGATGCAAAGGGAATCGAAAAATACGGAGAGGTGCTTGCCGAAAAGGCAGAGGCTCTCAAGGAGCGCATATACAGCTTTGCCGGCGAGGAGTTTAATATAGCTTCGCCAAAGCAGCTTGGCGAGGTATTGTTTGAGAAGATGATGCTTCCCGTGATAAAGAAAAATAAGAGCGGATATTCGACCGATGCGGAGGTGTTGAAAAAGCTTATTCCGTATCACCCGATAATCGAGGATATTCTTGATTACAGACAGACCACAAAGCTCAAATCCACCTATGCGGACGGACTTTTGAAGTCGGCGGGCGAGGACGGAAGAATTCATAGCGTATTTAACCAGACTGGAACCGCAACGGGAAGACTTTCCTCGGCAGAGCCGAACTTGCAAAACATTCCTGTCAGAACGGCAGAGGGCAGAGAATTTAGAAGATTTTTCGTTCCTAAAAACGAGGATTATTTGATAATTGATGCCGACTATTCGCAGATAGAGCTTAGAGTGCTCGCGCATATTGCGCAGGATGAGGCTATGATAGGAGCCTTCCTTTCGGGAAGCGATATTCATACGGCAACGGCGGCAAGAGTGTTTAATCTTCCTATGGATGCGGTTGATGCAGAGCACCGAAAGCGTGCTAAGGCGGTAAATTTCGGTATACTCTATGGAATGGGTGAGTATTCGCTGTCCGAGGATCTCGGAATATCGATGTCGCAGGCAAAGAAATATATAGTCAGCTATCTTGAGGGGTATCCAAGCGTGCGTGATTATCTCAATGAGATAAAGAGCGTTGCCAAAAAGAACGGATACGTTACGACGCTTTTGGGAAGAAAGAGAAGGATCGCAGAGCTTGCGTCTCCCAATAAAAACGTTCAGCATTTTGGTGAGAGAGTTGCTATGAATAGCCCGATCCAGGGAACGGCGGCGGATATCATAAAGATGGCTATGATCAACGTATCGAAAGCCTTTAAGGAAGCAAAAATAGACGCAAGACTTATTTTGCAGGTGCATGATGAGTTGCTTGTTGAGGCACATAAGAGCTGTGCTGCGCAGGCGTTTGAGATACTCAAGAGCTCGATGGAAAATGCGGTGTCTCTCTCGGTTCCGCTTGACGTTGAGGCGCATATAGGACATAATTGGCTCGAGGCAAAATAAGGGAAAATATACCTGGTTTTTCAACTTTTTGGTAATATAGTAAATTTTTTTCGGATATTTATAATTTCCGTCAATTTATATGAAAGATCGCACAATTTTTTGTGCGGTTTTTCTTTTTAAATGTAGAAAAAAGTATAGACATTTTTGAAAAAATATTGTATAATTATATTGTATATCTGTAAAATGATTATCCCTGGCATTTCTTTGTTAAGTTTTAAACGAAGGTGGAAATTAAAGTGAAAATTTCAAAGATTCAAAAACTTTTAGATGCAGAAATAATTTGTGGAGAAGAGCTTCTTGACGGCGAGGTAAACTCGGCGTGTGGCTGCGATATGATGAGTGACGTATTGGCATACGTTAAGGATCAGGCTGTGTTGCTCACAGGCCTTTGCAATCCTCAGGTCGTTAGAACTGCCATGATGATGGATATGCGTTGCATAGTCTTTGTCAGAGGCAAGAATCCGTCCGACGATATCGTGCAGCTTGCCAAGGATGCCGGAATCGTTATTATGAAGACGTCGCAGAGAATGTACGTTGCTTGCGGATTGCTTTACTCCAACGGACTTCTCGGAGGAGATATTGCATAATGGCAGATAAGATAAACTTTCACTTTGATATCGACGGAGAGAATTTCACCTCTGCAGGTGAGGCATCCGTTAGAATAAAAAAGCTTTTGAGAGATATGGGTTTTCCATCTGATGTTATACGAAGAGTTTCGGTTGCTATGTACGAGGGTGAGATAAATATGGTTATCCACGCAAACGGCGGAAGCGCAGACGTTGACGTGTCCCCCGATAAGATAGAGATAACACTTTCGGATAGAGGCCCCGGAATACCGAATATCGAGCTTGCTATGCAGGAGGGATATTCAACTGCGCCCGATAATATCCGCTCTCTTGGATTTGGCGCGGGAATGGGACTTCCCAACATGAAGAGATATACAGATGAGATGAGAATAGAATCCGAGATAGGACGCGGCACTACGATATATATGTCGGTCAACGTTTAATTCTCAGTTAGGGGGCAAAGTATGTTGAATTACAAGCATTCGGTAACTCTTGATATTGCAAGATGCAAGGGATGCACAAATTGCATAAAGCGATGCCCTACGGAAGCTATTCGAGTAAGACAAGGGCATGCGGTTATAATGGAAGAGCGTTGCATCGACTGTGGCGAGTGTATTCGTCTGTGTCCGTATCAGGCTAAAAAAGCAAGATACGATTCCTTTGACGCGTTTGCGGACTATAAGTACAAAATAGCGCTTCCTGCTCCTGCTCTTTACGGTCAGTTTACTGACCTTGATACTGTGGATCCGATTCTTGATGCGCTTCTTCAGTGCGGCTTTGATGCCGTTTATGAGGTTGCAAAGGCGGCGGAACTCGTCACCGAGCATACAAGACGCTACATAAAGCGCAGCGGTCTGCCAAAGCCGTTGATAAGCTCAGCATGTCCCGCAATAGTGAGACTTGTTACGCTTCGTTTTCCGTCTCTTGTGGAGCATTTGCTTCCGCTTATGCCACCTATTGAGCTTGCGGCAAGACAGGCAAGAGCCGAGGCTAAGAAAAACGATCCTACACTTACGGACGAGGATATATGCGTTTTGTTTATTTCTCCTTGTCCTGCTAAGGTAAGCTATATAAAGAACCCCGTGGGCGTTAAAGAAAGCGCTGTAAACGGCGGTCTTGCAATACACGACGTATATTTTAAGCTCCGTTCAAAAATGAAGGACATAAAGAATCCGCAGACCTTTTCGGAAACGGGAATTATCGGACTTAATTGGGCGGGCTCAGGCGGAGAGGCGACGTCGTTGCTGTCGGATAAATATCTTGCGGCAGATGGCATAGAGAACTGCATTAAGGTTCTTGACGAGATTGAGAACGGAACGATGCATGATCTTGAATTTGTCGAGCTCAACGCTTGTATCGGAGGATGCGTTGGCGGAACGCTCAACGTTGAAAATCCTTTCGTAGCAAAAGCGAGATTGCGCTCCTTGAGAAAATATCTTCCCGTGTCGCAAAACACGTTGAGTGACGGAGAGACTCTTGGAGACGAGGTCTTTTACGATATAGATATAGAAGGAAACTCTGCGGGAGTGCTCTCGGAGAACAGATTTGAGGCAATAGCAAAGATGCAGCAGATCGAGGAGATATACAGCGGACTTCCGCATCTCGATTGCGGATCTTGCGGCGCTCCGAACTGTCACGCCTTGGCAGAGGACGTCGTAAAGAATAATGCGAAGATAGATCATTGCTTGATAAGACTTCGCGAGAGGCAAAAAAATAACGATTGATTTTGCAGAGGTAATGTATGACGGTAGAACAGCTTGCGAAAACAGAGGGCTTTGCTCCGATTTGTGTTCCCGATGAGACAAGGGAGATTCTTGGCGGCTATGCGGGAGATCTTTTGAGCTGGGTAATGGGACGCGCAAAAGAGGGCGATGCTTGGATAACGATAATGTCTAACGTAAATATAGTTGCCGTATGTACGCTTGCGGATCCCGCTTGTATAGTTTTGGCAGAGGGCGTATCGCCCGACCCCGAAACGCTTGAGAGGGCAAAGCAGCAAGGAGTTAACATTCTTTCAACGGAGCTTGACACGTTTTCAGCGTGCGCAAGAATTGCATCGTTGTTATGAATAAATATTATTATGATTTTCACATTCATTCGTGCTTGTCGCCTTGTGCCGACGACGATATGACACCGAATAATATAGCGGGAATGGCTGCGATCAAGGGGCTTTCTATCCTTGCTCTCACAGACCATAACTCGGCAAAGAACTGTCCTGCGTTTTTTGAGGCGTGTAAGAGGCAGGGAATAGTGCCGATCGCAGGAATGGAGCTCTCAACCGAGGAGGATATACATATAGTTTGTCTTTTTGAGGAGCTTGAGGATGCGATGCGATTTGATGCGGTTGTCTCCGAGCATCTTATGCCGATAGCCAACAGACCCGAGATATTTGGTGAGCAGTTGATTTTGAACGGTGAGGATGAGCTGATAGGCAAGGAGGAGAAGCTGCTTATATCCCCGACAGATTTGCCGATAGATAAGGCAATAGAGCTGGCGAGAGCCTATGGCGCTCACGTTCATCCTGCGCATATAGACCGAGAGGCAAACGGAATTATTGCAATGCTTGGAGGAATTCCGAAGGAATATGATTTTGATATATTCGAGCTTCGTGAAAAGAGCGAGCTTGACAGAGTATCAATGGTCGTGGAGGAGCTTTCCAAGAGCAATATTTTAGTGTGCTCTGATGCGCATCAGCTTTGGAATATAAGCGAGGCGGAAAATTCTTTTATGATAGACGATGAGCCATACAGCTCTGCGCTCGTTAGAAAGCGAGTGTTTGAAAAGCTTCGCTCAGGCGAGCTTGATTAACCTTTGATTTATTTTAATAAAAATAAAAATAAATAATAAAATTCATGGAGGACAAAAAATGAAAAAGACTTTGACCACAGTAATGTTTCGTGGAACAAAGGCTCAGGAAGAGCAGCTCTACGCTGTTATCGACGAGCTCAAGGACGTTCCCGGTGCATTGATGCCCATTCTTCAGCAGGCGCAGGAGATTTACGGGTATCTTCCAATCGAAGTTCAAAAGATGATCGCACTCAGAATGGGAATCTCTATTGAAGAGGTTTTCGGTGTTTCTACCTTCTATTCTCAGTTCGTTCTCAACCCCAAGGGCGATGTTGCTATCGCAGTTTGCATGGGTACAGCATGCTACGTAAAGGGAAGCGGAGCGCTTCTTGATAAGATAACCGAGATTCTCGGTCTTCCCGCAGGTGCTACCTCTCCTGACGGAAAGTATTCTCTTGAGGCTACAAGATGCATAGGTGCTTGCGGACTTGCTCCCGTTCTTACCATAAACAATGAAGTTTACGGAAGACTCGTTCCCGCAGATATGCCTGCAATCCTTGATAAGTACAAGTAATATCTCAATATAAGATATAATTATGAAGGAACTGTCACTGAATATCCTTGACGTTGCCAAAAACTCGGTGAAGGCAGGAGCTATGCTGATACAAATATCTTTGGAAACTGACGAGTGCGGAATTCTCACTTTAACTATAGCCGATAATGGCTGTGGAATGAGCGAGGAGGTGCTCTTGGGTGTTACCGACCCGTTTTTCACTACCAGAACGACCAGAAAGGTTGGAATGGGCTTGCCACTTTTAAAGATGGCGGCTGAACAAACGGGAGGAAAGCTCAGAATCACGTCTTCCACAAAGGAGGGCGAGAGCGGAACTTCGCTTGTTGCTACCTTTGATACGAAGAGTATTGATTGTATGCCGCTTGGAGATATAGTGTCTACCGTGTGCATCCTTATCTCGGGAAGTCCTGAGATAGATTTTGAATTTCTCGATAAAAGAACGAACGGCGAGGTGTCGTTGCAAACGGCGGCTCTTCGAGAGGTTCTGGGGTCGGAAATATCACTTGCAGAGCCCGAGATACAGCAATGGATAGAGGGTAATCTTACAGAACAGTACGAAGAATTGAAAAATATTTAGTTTAAAATATAACGGAGGAAGAATTATGAAATCTTTAGCAGAACTTGCTGCAATAAGAGAAAAAATGCAGAGCAAGGTTGTTATCCGTGAGGGCGTAGGAAACATTCGCGTAGTAGTTGGTATGGCTACTTGCGGAATCGCAGCAGGCGCAAGACCTGTTCTCAAGGCGTTCTCTGACGGTGTAAGCGCAGCAGGCCTTACCGATAAGGTTACTGTTACACAGACAGGTTGTATAGGAATTTGTCAGTATGAGCCTATCGTTGAGATCTTTGAGGAGGGTAAGGAAAAGGTTACCTACGTAAAGGTTGATGCACAGAAGGCAAACGAGATAATAGAGAAGCATCTCAAGGGCGGACAGGTCGTTGCAGAGTACACGATCGGCGCAACTAAATAATGATTTGATTGACAAAGGAAAGGAATTTTAAAAATGGTTAGATCACATGTTTTAATTTGCGGCGGTACAGGTTGTACATCGTCCAAGAGCGTTGAGATAAAGAACGCAATGGAAGCCGAAATTATCAAACTCGGTCTTGAGGATGAAGTTAAGGTTGTTTTGACCGGATGCTTCGGTCTTTGCGCACTCGGCCCGATTATGATAGTTTACCCTGAAGGAACTTTCTACAGCAACGTAACAGTAGCAGACGTTCCCGAGCTCGTTTCCGAGCATCTTCTTAAGGGTCGTCCTGTTGATAGACTCGAGTATCACGAGGTAAAGGAAAACGTATCTCAGGCTATGTCTCTCTCCGAGACTGCATTCTATAAGAAGCAGAAGAGAGTTGCTCTTCGTAACTGCGGTGTTATCAACCCCGAGAATATCGACGAGTACATAGCAATGGACGGTTATCAGGCGCTTGGTAAGGTTCTTACCGAGATGTCTCCTGATGACGTTATCAGCTGCATCCTTGATTCCGGACTTCGCGGACGTGGAGGCGGTGGATTCCCCACAGGTCTTAAGTGGAAGTTTGCTTCCGGCAACAGAGGCAACGTACAGAAGTACGTAGGCTGTAACGCAGACGAGGGAGACCCCGGTGCATTTATGGACCGTTCTATCCTCGAGGGTGACCCCCACGCAGTTCTTGAGGCTATGGCTATCGCAGGATACGCTATCGGCGCAGACGAGGGTTACATTTACGTTCGTGCAGAGTATCCTATTGCTATTCGCCGTCTTGAGGTTGCTATTAAGCAGGCTCGTGAGTACGGTCTCCTTGGTAAGGATATCTTTGGATCCGGCTTTAATTTTGATATTCAGCTCCGTTTCGGTGCAGGTGCATTCGTATGTGGTGAGGAAACAGCTCTTATGACCTCTATCGAGGGTAACAGAGGTGAGCCTCGTCCCCGTCCTCCTTTCCCTGCAGTGAAGGGACTCTTCGGTCAGCCTACGATTCTTAACAACGTAGAGACCTATGCAAATATTCCCCAGATCATACTCAAGGGTGTAGATTGGTTCAAGTCTATGGGTACCGAGAAGTCCAAGGGAACTAAGGTATTCGCACTCGGTGGTAAGATCGTAAACACCGGACTTGTTGAGGTTCCTATGGGAACTACTCTTCGTGAGGTAATCGAGGAGATCGGTGGTGGTATTCCTAACGGCAAGACCTTTAAGGCTGCTCAGACCGGTGGTCCTTCCGGTGGATGTATCCCCGCATCTCTCATTGATACTCCTATCGACTACGATAACCTCTTGGCTATCGGTTCTATGATGGGTTCGGGCGGACTTATCGTAATGGATGAGGATACCTGTATGGTTGACCTTGCTCGCTTCTTCCTTGACTTTACCGTTGATGAGTCTTGCGGAAAGTGTACTCCTTGCCGTATCGGTACAAAGAGATTGCTTGAGGTCCTTGATAAGATCATCGCAGGTAACGGTGAGCTTGAGGACCTTGACAGACTCGAGGAGCTTTCCAACTACATCAAGAGCGCATCTCTCTGCGGACTTGGTCAGACTGCTCCTAACCCTGTTCTTTCTACGCTCCGTTACTTCAGAGACGAGTATGTAGCTCATATCGTTGATAAGAAGTGTCCTGCAGGCCTATGTAAGAGCTTGCTGCAGTTCAAGATCGATCTTGATAAGTGTATCGGATGCGGAATGTGCGCAAAGCAGTGTCCCGCAGACGCTATCGCAAGAACCGATTATATTGCTCCCGGTCATAAGCTTGCATCCTTTGCAATTGATTCTGCAAAGTGTGTTAAGTGCGGAGCTTGTGTTGAGAAGTGTAAGCCTCACGCAATTTATAAAGACTAAGAAAGGAAGTAGTGTGGCATGGAAACTGTAAATATAAAGATTAACGGTGTACAGTACGCTGTACCCCAGGGCTCAACTGTTCTTGAAGCAGCAAGAGCCGCAAAAATAGAAATTCCTACTCTTTGCTATCTCAAGGACATAAACGAGATCGGCGCTTGCCGTCTTTGCCTTGTAGAGGTATCTGAGGGAGGAAGACCTTATAGATTGGTTACCGCTTGTGTATACCCCGTAACCGAGGGTATGGAGGTTCTTACCAATACTCCTAAGATCAATAAGTCCAGAAAGACGAACCTTGAGCTTCTTCTTTCTAACCACGATAGAAAGTGCTTGTCCTGCGTACGCAGCACAACCTGTGAGCTTCAGAAGCTCTGCAACGAGTACGGTGTAGACGAGACCTACTTCAGCGGAACTAAGAATAAGCATGAGATAGACGATAAGTCTCCTATCATCCGCGACAATAACAAGTGTATCCTTTGCCGTCGTTGTGTTGCAGCTTGTAAGAAGGTTCAGGAAATCGGCGTTATCGGTGCAAACGATAGAGGATTTGATACTCAGATCGGCTCTGCATTCGGCATGGCTCTTGCAGATACCTCTTGTGTAAACTGCGGTCAGTGTATCGTTGCTTGTCCTGTTGGCGCTCTTTATGAGAGAGACGATACTGATAAGGTAAGAGAGGCTATTGCAGATCCTTCTAAGCACGTATTCATTTGTACTGCTCCTTCCGTTAGAGCTCAGATCGGTGAGTGCTTCGGCTATGAGCCCGGAACTGATTGCGAGGGCAAGATGGTAGCAGCTCTTAAGAAGCTCGGCTTTGATGGCGTATACGATATGAACCTCACTGCAGACCTCACCATTATGGAGGAGGCAACCGAGTTTTTGGGCCGTGTTAAGAATGGCGGCGCACTTCCTATGATTACTTCCTGCTCACCCGGATGGATCAAGTTCTGTGAGCATTACTATCCTGAGTTCACTGAGAATCTCTCTACTTGTAAGTCTCCTCAGCAGATGTTCGGTGCTGTAGTTAAGACCTACTACGCAGAGAAGATGGGATGGAATCCCGAGGATATCTTCTTCGTATCTGCAATTCCTTGTACTGCAAAGAAGTTCGAGGTTGGCAGACCCGGTCAGTCGGCAGCAGGTGTTCCTGACGTTGACGTTGCTATCACCACCCGTGAGGTTGGCAGAATGATCAGCAAGGCAGGTATCGACTTTAAGGCACTCGACGATGAAGCGTTCGACGTTCCTTTCGAGATCGGTTCCGGTGCAGGCGCTATCTTCGGTGCTACCGGTGGTGTTATGGAGGCAGCTCTCCGTACAGCAGCAGAGGTTATCGAGGGCAAGCCTCTCGAGTCTCTTGACTTCAACGAGGTAAGAGGTGTTGAGGGCGTTAAGATAGCTTCCTATAAGCTTGGCGATATTACTCTCAACGTAGCAGTTGCATCCGGTACGGCAAATGCAAAGAAGGTTCTTGAGGCTGTTAAGGCAGGAGAGCTTGACGTTCAGTTTATCGAGATCATGGCTTGTCCCGGTGGATGTGTAAATGGAGGCGGACAGCCCTTCCAGCCTGCATCCGTTCGTATGACAACCGACCTCAGAGCTGTAAGAGCAGCTGTACTTTATAACGACGATAAGAACAGCGATCTTCGTAAGTCACATGAGAACTCTGCTGTTAAGAAACTTTATGATGAATACTTTGGAGAGCCTAATAGTCATAAGGCACACGAGATCCTTCATACACATTATGTAAAGCGCGGTCTTTAATAAATTGAGAAAGGATTTGTAAAATGAAATCTTTAAGTGTAAAGCTTATTGCGGCTGTTTTGGTTTTTGCGATGTTCCTCGTATTAGTATCCTGTGATGACGTAGACAGTATGGTAGACGATCTTAATGAGGGATATGAAGACGAAGACGAAGATGACAACAAGGGTAAAGACAAAAATAATGGCAAAGAAAGCTCAAAAGATTCCGCTTCAAAAGAATCTGGCTCAAAAAATGATTCCGATGACGAGGATTCCGATTCTAAAAACGAAGACGACGTTGTTGATCAACCTGAGGATTCTGAATTGATTGAAGACTCCAAAGAGGAAGAGTTAGAGAAGGAGTCCGAGAAGGAGTCCGAGAAGGAGTCAGAGGAGGAGTCTGAGAAGGAGACTGAAAAAGAGCCTTTGATTTCTGCGGATGGTATGGAGCCCACTGAAGGACTTACGTTCGCTTTAGCAGCTGATAAACAGTCTTATCTTGTAAAGGGCATAAGCAAGTCTTTCAAGGGAGATACTGTTGTTGTTCCTTCAACCTATGATAACGGAGACGGAAACGCATATCCTGTTACGGGTGTAAGAAGTTCCGCGTTCAAAGCAAACGCAACCATTAAAAAGGTTTACCTTCCTAATAGCGTATTAACTATCGCAAGTAGTGCTTTTGCTGAGTGTAAGGTTCTTGAAGAGGTATATTGCGGAGCAGGATTGCAGGAGATTGGATTATCTGCTTTTGCTAACTGTGAAAAGCTTACCACTGTTACATTTGGAGATAACTTGAAAACTATCAAGAAGGAAGCTTTCATGGGATGCGAAAAGTTGCAGAAGATTACCTTTAACGAAGGCTTGGAAAAGATTTATTCCAGAGCATTCTTGGGTTGCAAAACTTTGACTGAGATAGTTATTCCTGATAGTGTAAAGACTTTGGGTGAGGCTTGCTTCAATCTTTGCTCTAAGATAGCTACTATAAGACTTGGAAGTGGACTTACTTCAATAGATAGCTTTACTTTCTATTTCTGTAATGCACTTAATGAGGTAAGATATAACGGTTCCGCAGAAGATTGGGCCAAGGTATATTCCGATTCTACATGCTATCTTTCTACAGAGGTAAAGTTTATCATCTGTGAGACAAGAGATGAGAACGGAAAAATAATAAATACCGAGAGCGTTCCGATACCGAAGAAGGGCGATAATCCTGATTTGCCTAAAAACTAATAATTAAAGATTTTCAGCCGAGAACATATTGTTCGAGGTTGGATTAACCCAAAGGGCTGTAGCATTTGCTACAGCCCTTTGAGCTTTTAGAGCGTAATATGGAGAAAGATATGCATTCTTCGCTTTGCTTTTTCATATAAATATCTTGAGGTGATGAAAGACATGCATATTTTAATGAAAAAATCTATGAAAATTATTGCGCTTATTTTGATCGTGTGTTGTGTGATGACGGTGAGCGTTTACAGCGAACCGATTGTGCAACCCCCTCAAGAAATTGTTGAAGATCCATTGAATCTTGAGTGTAAATCTGCTGTTTTGATGGAATCAAGTACCGGAAAGATACTTTACGAGAAAAATGCTGATGAAGCGCTTCCGCCGGCGTCGGTTACAAAGATTATGACGCTTTTGCTTGTAATGGAAGCGATTGGAGAGGGAAAGGTCGCATGCGAGGATGTGGTATTTGCAAGCGCAAATGCATGTTCCATGGGCGGCTCACAAATATATTTGCGTGAGAATGAATCAATGAGTGTTGAGGAGCTGCTGAAAAGCGTTATTATAGCCTCGGCAAATGATGCCGCTGTAGCGCTTGCGGAGCACGTTTGTGGAAGTGAGGATGCTTTTGTTTTGAAGATGAACGAGAAAGCAAAGGCGCTCGGTATGGAAAACACTCATTTTGAAAATACAAACGGACTTGATGATACCGTGGAAAATCACGTTACCTCCGCTCGTGATATTGCAATTATGTCGAGAGAGCTGATAAAATATCCGAAGATAATAGAGTATAGCTCTAAATGGATGGATAGCATTCGCAATGGAGAATTTGGACTCACAAACACCAATCGTCTGGTGAGATTTTATAAGGGCGCTACAGGCCTTAAGACAGGCTCCACAGATAAGGCGGGATTCTGCATCAGCGCTACGGCAGAGCGTGATGGAATGGAACTTATATGCGTGGTTATGGGTGCAGAGACAAGGGATATAAGAAATGCTATTGCTACAGAGCTCTTGGACTACGGATTTAATAATTATAAGTTGTTTGAAAGCGAGGGAAAGACTCTTTCCAATATCCCGCTGTGGCGAGGTGTTAAGGAGCATTTTTCGGCTGAATATAAGTCGATAAAGATGGTTCTTCCAAAGGAAACAGGGAAGATAAGCGCAGGCGTACATATTGAAGAAGAGATAAGCGCGCCTATAAAAAAGGGGGACGTAATTGGTATAGTTTCCTTTACCGATGGTAAAAAAGAGGTGTGCAGAGTGGATATAATAGCTCTTGAAGATGTGGAGAAGTGTAGCCTCGGAAATCTTTTTATACTCTTCCTTGAAAAATGCTCGATAATACTCTGAGGGGATAAATGTTCTTAAAAAATTCACACTTTGTTCTTAATCTTGACAGAGGAATATTGTATAATAAAATGAATGTATATAATACAAAATTTATCTAAAAAAGAGGTATGAAAAAATGACACTTAAGCTTAATGATACATATATTAAGCCCTTTATCAAGAATGAGGAAATGGCTGCTATCGAGGCAGAGGTTAAGGCTGCACACAAGTGCTTGCTCAGCGGAAACGGTGAGGGCAACGATTTCTTGGGATGGGTAGACCTTCCTTTCAACTATGATAAGGAGGAGTATGCAAGAATAAAGGCTGCTGCCGCAAAGATTCAGAAGAAGTGCGACGTTTTCGTTGTTATCGGTATCGGTGGATCCTATCTTGGAGCAAGAGCTGTTATCGAGTACGTAAAGTCTCCTCTTTACAATAATCTTAAGCACGAGGGTACTCCCGATATTTATTTCTCGGGATGCAATATAAGCGCACAGTCCTTGAATGAGCTTTTGGCTATCTGCGAGGGCAAGGATATTTGTATAAACGTTATCTCTAAGTCCGGAACCACTACTGAGCCTGCAGTAGCTTTCCGTGTATTCCGTGAGCTTCTTGAGAAGAAGTACGGCAAGGAAGAGGCTAAGGAGAGAATCTTCGTTACCACTGATAAGGCAAGAGGAACTCTTAAGAAGTTCTCTGACGAGGCAGGATACGAGACTTTCGTAGTACCGGATAACGTAGGTGGACGTTTCTCTGTTCTCACGGCTGTAGGTCTTCTTCCCATAGCTGTTTCGGGAACTGATATAGACGCTCTTATGAAGGGTGCTGCTGATGCGGCAACCAAGTATAAGGCAAGCGATGATCTCACTGCTAATGAGTGCTTGAAGTACGTAGCTCTCCGTAACATTATGTATAGAAACGGAAAGGGCACAGAGATTCTCGTAAACTATGAGCCGTATGCAGCAATGTTCAACGAGTGGTGGAAGCAGCTTTACGGCGAGAGCGAGGGTAAGGATAAGAAGGGAATTTTCCCCGCATCCGTTATCTTCTCTACCGACCTTCACTCTCTTGGTCAGTTCATTCAGGATGGCTCTCGTAATATCTTCGAGACCGTTGTTTCTGTAAACGAGACCAACGAGAAGAAGCCCGTTCCTTTTGACGAGGCAAACGTTGACGGACTTAACTTCTTGGCAGGTGTTGATCTTAACGAGGTTAACAAGATGGCAATGAAGGGAACTATTCTTGCACACGTTGACGGCGGCGCGCCCAATATACTTATCGAGGTTGCAGATAAGAGCGAATATTCGCTTGGTTATTTGCTCTACTTCTTTGAGTTTGCTTGCGGTGTATCCGGTTACGTTCTTGGCGTTAACCCTTTCAACCAGCCCGGTGTTGAGGCATATAAGAAGAATATGTTTGCTCTTCTTGGTAAGCCCGGATATGAGTCTGAGAAGGCTGCTCTCGAGGCAAGATTAAAATAATAAAAAATATACAAAAAAATTCAAAAACCTATTGAAAATTTGAGCATTTTGCGATATAATATAAATAAGGATAAAACCCAATATAATTTAGGAGGTTCCAAATGTTAAAATTAATCATTGGTGTAAAAGGCACAGGAAAAACGAAAGCACTCATCAACCTTGTAAACACGGCTACTGCTGATTCCAAGGGTGACGTAGTTTGTATAGAGAAGGGCGTGAAGCTCCGCTATGACGTTAAGTCTACCGTAAGACTTATAAACACTGAGGACTATTTCGTTGCAGATACCGATGCTCTTTATGGCTTCATCGCAGGTATCTTCGCAAGCAACCACGATATTACCGATCTTTTTGTAGATTCTGCTCTTAAGATCTGCAATAACGATGCTGCTGCATTCGACGGATTTGTTGATCTCGTTGCAAAGCTCGCTGAAAAGCTTGGCGTAAACATTGTAATGACTTCTTCTATTCCTGTAGAGGATGCAAGTGACGTTGTTAAGAAGTATCTTTGATTTTGTAGATAATCCTTAAGATTATTTGTAATTACTTATTATAATTGCCGCTTTGATGTTTAGTAGACGTTAAAGCGGTGATTTTTTGATTAAAAAAGAAGGGCAAGAAAGCAATAAAGCTTTCTTGCCCTTTGTATTTTGGATTGTAATTATTAATACATTCCGCCCATTCCGCCGGCGCCTGCCATAGCTGCGTTTGCAGCAGCCTCTGCGGCGGGATCCTTCTTGTCTGCAACAACAGACTCGGTGGTAAGGATAACCGATGCTATAGAGGATGCGTTCTGGAGTGCGGAGCGTGTTACCTTTGCAGGGTCAACGATTCCTGCACTAACCATATCACAGTAAACCTCGTTGTATGCGTCAAAGCCGTAGCCGGTCTTTCCGCTTCTCATGATTTCGTTTACGATAACTGCGCCGTCAAAGCCTGCGTTAGCTGCGATCTGACGAACGGGCTCCTCGAGAGCCTTAAGAACAATGCGAACACCGGTCTTTTCATCACCCTCAACGGTATCAACAAGCTTTGCAACCTCGGGAATGATGTTGAGGTAAGCGGTTCCGCCACCTGCAACGATTCCTTCTTCAACAGCTGCACGAGTTGCGTTGAGTGCGTCCTCAATGCGGAGCTTCTTCTCCTTCATCTCAGCCTCGGTAGCCGCACCAACCTTGATAACAGCAACACCGCCCGAAAGTTTTGCAAGTCTTTCCTGGAGCTTCTCTCTGTCAAAGTCGGAGGTGGTGCTCTCAATTGCAACCTTGATCTGAGCTATGCGAGCCTTGATCTCATCGGGGTTGCCTGCGCCGCCAACGATGATAGTGTTTTCCTTGTTAACCTTGATCTGACGAGCGTGGCCGAGCATTTCAAGGGATGCGTCCTTAAGCTCAAGACCAATCTCGGAGGAGATAACCTCACCGCCGGTGAGAATTGCGATATCGCGGAGCATTTCTTTTCTGCGATCGCCAAAGCCGGGAGCCTTAACTGCAACGCATACAAAGGTTCCGCGGAGCTTGTTAAGTACGAGAGTGGTGAGAGCTTCACCCTCAACGTCCTCTGCGATAATCATAAGCTTTCTGCCTGCCTGAACAACCTGCTCAAGAACAGGGAGAACCTCTTGAATGTTAGAAATCTTCTTATCTGTGATGAGAAGGAGAGCGTCATCAAGAACAGCCTCCATCTTATCCATGTCGGTTGCCATGTAGGGGGAGAGGTATCCACGATCGAACTGCATACCCTCAACTACCTCAGAATAGGTGTCTGCGGACTTGGATTCCTCAACGGTGATAACGCCGTCTGCGGTCACCTTTTCCATAGCGTCAGCGATGAGCTGACCGATAACCTCGTCACCTGCGGAGATGGTTCCAACTCTTGCAATGTCCTCGCTTCCGCTAACCTTCTTGGAGGATGCGATAAGAGCTTCAACAGCTCTGTCAACAGCCTTCTTGATACCCTTGCGGAGAACCATGGGGTTTGCTCCTGCGGTTACGTTCTTCATACCTTCTCTAACGAAAGCCTGAGCCAAGAGAGTAGCGGTAGTAGTACCGTCACCTGCCGCATCGTTGGTCTTGGTAGCAACCTCCTTGATGAGCTGCGCGCCCATATTTTCAGCCTCGTTTTCGAGCTCAAACTCCTTTGCGATTGTAACACCATCGTTTGTTATGAGGGGAGAGCCGTATTTCTTATCGAGAACTACGTTTCTACCCTTGGGGCCAAGAGTGATCTTGACCGTATCTGCAAGCTTGTCAACGCCTCTGGAGAGTGCGCTGCGAGCTTCAATTCCATAAAGAATTTCTTTTGCCATGTTAGTTTTCCTTTCTAAAATTTAATTTGAGTTTAGTCTTCAACTATAGCGAGGATATCGCCCTGACGAACGATAGTGTACTCAACGCCGTCAGCCTTTACCTCGGTACCTGAATATTTAGACGTAATTACTTTGTCTCCAACCTTTACGGTCATTTTAATTTCCTTGCCGTCAACAAGTCCGCCGGGTCCCACGGCAACAACTTCGGCAATCTGCGGTTTCTCCTGAGCGGATGCTGTAAGGATGAGACCGCCTTTGGTTTTTTCCTCTGCTTCAACGAGTTTTACTACAACTCTGTCTGCAAGCGGTTTGATTGTCATTTTTTCTTCCTCCTGGTAATAAATATGTGAATAAGATATGTTTTTAATTGTTTTGGCACTCTCGCAAGGTGAGTGCTAATCTATAACCTATTTTACACTAAATTTTAGAAAAATCAAGTCTTTTTATAATATTTAACATTTAATTAACAATTTAAAAGGGCACAAAAGAAAATAATTTGAAAAACGGTGGGGAAAGACGCAAAAAACGGGAATAATATCATATAAAATGTAAGAAAAGTTTATTATTTTTAGTGAGGCGGAGGTCATTTTGATAGTTGATTTTTTGAATGAATACGTTTTTGGCATAGGAGTGCCGATAATGATTCTTGCGGCGGGATTGTTTTTTTGTATAAGGCTCAGATTTTTTCATTTTTTACATCCGATTCGAGTTATAAAAGCGTTGCGATCTGATGGCGTTAAGAAGGGCGTTTCGTCCTTCGGCGCGGTTTCCTTAGCGCTTGCGGGAACACTTGGCGTGGGGAATATGGTTGGTGTTGCCTCGGCAATAGTTCTCGGTGGCTTCGGCTCGATCTTTTGGATGTGGATAAGCGCTCTTGTGGCTATGATTTTAAAATATGCGGAGATAGTTTTGGCTATGCGCCACAGACGCTTTGATGAGGAGGGGCGACCTTATGGAGCGGCAATGTATTATATATATGACGGACTTGGCAAGAAAAGGCTTGGGCGAGCAGTTGCCTGTGTTTTTGCTGTTCTTTGTATAATAAATGCGGTATCCATGGGTGGAATGCTGCAGGTAAATGCGGCGGCAGGCGCTATGGAGGGCGTTTTTGGAATACCGCCTATAGTGATCGGAATAATATTTTCGGCAATACTTTTCTTTACTATGGTGCGTGGCAGAGATGGAATTTTGTCGGTTACAGAAAAGCTCGTTCCGTTCATGACGGTCGGATTTATGCTTTTATCAATAGCCGTTATATTTATATATCCATCTGAGGTGGCAGGAGCTTTTTCCTCAATATTCAAAAGCGCTTTCAATATTCGTAGCGGAGTTGGCGGTGTGGCAGGATATCTTGTTTCAAATGCAATCCGTTATGGCACGATACGTGGAATACTTTCTAACGAGGCGGGATGCGGTACTGCTCCAACAGCGCATGCGGTATCAAATTGTAAAATTCCCGCAAAGCAGGGCACATGGGGAATCTTTGAGGTTTTCGTTGATACTATTTTGCTATCCACGTTTACAGCGATTACGGTAATTGTTGCGTATGATAAGCTTGAGATAGGGAATAATTTTATGATGGTGACCGTTGATTCATACAGAACGCTACTTGGAGACTTTTCGGGGTATTTCATATCTGCCGCTGTGCTTTTGTTTGGACTTGCAACGATTTTGTGTTGGGGACATTACGGAATCGAGAGCGTAAGATTTTTGTCAAATAAAAAATATGCTAAAAATTCATTTATTGTCGTATATTCCTTGGCGATTCTCGGAGGCTCGGTTATAGCTTCGGATATTTTGTGGGATAGCGCAGATCTTTTGATCGGTTCTATGACATTGATAAATATATTTATGCTCTTGAAGATGAATTCCGAGATAAAAAGTGAGACGGATCTGTATTTCTACGATGATAAAAGGAAAAAAGATTAGATGTTGCAAAGCATGATCTCGATGATCTTATCAAAAAGCTTTGATAGATCCTCGCAAAGCTCGTATATTAAAAGCTGAGAGCCCTGCTTTTTGTGTGGGGCTCTTAGCGATTTTCTGATCTCAAGCACTTTTTCTCGAAACTCGGATATTTTAGGGGTTTGATTGGGCTTTTTTATCTTTTTCAGCATAGCAATGCTGTCCTCTATTATTTGCGCGAGTATTTTTATATCCGAGGCGTATTTTGACTTTTTTTCGCTCGGGGTGCGTTGTATTTTTTGACACATTATGTGTATGGATTTTTCTATTATTTCAAGAAGTGAATGTGACAGCTCTGCAATCGTGTGACGCTCGATAGGAGGCAGAAAATCGGCAAAAAGAGACAGCTCTGTATCACAGGCTGATTGCGTTGCATCTAGTTGTATTTTTTCGCACTCTTTTAAAGAATTTATGAGCTTTGATCGGGTGTTTTCAAGAGATAGAAAAATCACTCGCGAGCATGCTTGTGCAAGAGTCTCTAAGGTTTCAAAATAATTTATCTTTTGCATATGCACCTACTGTGTTTGTTTAGAGAAAAATGGCATTTGCCAAAAGGGATAATAGAAAGCTTGATACAGCGCAGACGGGGAAGGTCAAAATCCAAGCCGCAAAAAGCTCGAAAACTATTTTTGGGTTTGTCGAGCCCTTTTTGCAAAGACCTATTCCCATAAGAGCGCAGGTTTTTGCCTGCGTGGTTGCGGTAGGAATTCCCAAAAAGGAACAAACTCCGAGAAAGGATGAGGATGCTGTATCGGCGGCGCTGCTGCTCAGAGGGTCGAGAGAGGTCATATCGCATCCAACTTTTTTTATTATTCTAGAGCCGCCAATAAAGGTTCCAAGTGACATTGCGAGAGCGCAAGCGAGCGTGACTGTGATTGGGATTTTGAATTCGTTTGCCTCAGAGGAAAATGCGTTTCCGTTGATAAAAGAGAGTCCGAGCATATAAACGCCGATGAATTTTTGAGAATCCTGGGCGCCGTGCAGAAAACAGCTGATTCCTGCGCTTATTCTTTGCACGCGGGTAAAGTATCGCATTGTTTTTCTGCGATCCTGCGCTCTGAAAACTCTTGAGGAGATCTTGTAGATAAGCATGGCGAGGAGCGCTACGGGCAGAGTTGATATTGCAATGCCGAGAATGACGGAATTCCATTCTTTTAGTTGTATTGATGAGAATGCTGTGTTCGATGCAAGCGCACTTCCGCAAAGGCTTGATATAAGGGCGTGACTTTCACTTGTTGGTAAACCTTTTATCGAGGCGAGTGTTGCCCATATAATGACGGTTATGAGTGCGACCGAGATTGAGATCAGGGCAGAGTGGCTGTCTCTTCCAAAATCGGCAATGCCGTAAAGCGTTTTTGCGACCGATGGGGAGATTATTGCAATAACTATTGCGCCAAGAAAATTGCAGATGGCGGCAAGGAGAAGGGCGGCTCTTGGTCGCATAGAACGAGTTGAAACACATCCTGCTATGGCGCTTGGCGCATCTGTCCATCCGTTCACGAGAGCCAAGGTTAAAACGAGCGTTGGAAAAAAGATATTCATTTTAAAATACAATACCTCCGTTTCCTACTGTCTTTAAAGAGTATGATTTTCATAGCTTGTTTAATAACTTTTGGAAAAAAATATCTTTCTTTGATTGACAGAGTGAGGTAAAATTGATATAATATATAAGGTAGTGTTTTTTGCTATATAACCAAAGTAGGAGGTTTTTATGGCGTTAAATGAAATTGAAAACAGAGTAAGGGAGCTCAGAGCTCAATTGGCGTATCATTCGCAGAGATATTATGAGGAGGATGCACCCGAAATATCAGATTATGAATACGATATGATGTTTGCCGAGCTCAAATCTCTTGAGGAGCAATATCCCGAGCTTTATGATGCCGCATCGCCAACTCAAAGAGTTGGCGGTAAGGCGCTTGATAAATTTGAAAAGGTTGTCCATACAGCAAGAATGGATTCCTTGTCCGACGTTTTCTCCTTTGAGGAGGTTGAGGATTTTTGCCAAAAAATGAAGGAGCTTGTTGATGCGCCTAAGTTTTCGGTAGAGCCTAAAATAGACGGTCTTTCGGTGTCACTTATTTATGAAAACGGAGAGTTTGTAAGAGGAGCTACACGTGGAGACGGAAAGGTTGGAGAGGACGTCACTCTCAATCTTAGAACTGTGAAATCTATACCGCTTCGCTTGTCTGAGCCGTTAAATCTCACTGTTCGTGGCGAGGTTTATATGCCAAGAGCGGTTTTTGAAAAAATAAATGAGAAGCGTGCAGAAGAGGGAAAGGCACTTATGGCCAATCCCAGAAATGCGGCGGCAGGCTCTTTGCGTCAACTTGATTCAAAGATCACGGCTGAGCGAAAGCTTGATATTTTCGTGTTTAATTTTCAAGAGGGTTCACTCTATTCCGACGGACGCACAGCCGAGACTCATACGCAAACGCTTGATAGACTCTCTGAGCTTGGTTTTAAGGTTCTTGAGATGCGAAGTGTCGCTATGGATGCCAATGAGGCTATAGCGCATATAAATAAAATAGGCGAGGCTCGTGAGAGCCTGCCCTATGATATAGACGGTGTTGTTATAAAGATAGATTCGCTTGAGGATAGACGCAGAATTGGAGAGGGTACAAGCACACCTCGATGGGCGGTAGCATATAAGTTTCCGCCTGAGGAGAAGGAGACTCGCCTCCTTGATATATCTATTGCCGTGGGACGTACGGGAGTTCTCACTCCCACCGCTCAGCTTGAGCCCGTGAGACTTGCGGGAACAGTTGTCAGCCGAGCAACGCTTCACAATCTCGATTTCATTCGTGAAAGAGACGTTATGTTAGGTGATCTCGTTTGCGTGCGAAAGGCAGGGGATATTATTCCTGAGGTGGTTCGAGTTAATACGGAGGCAAGAGACGGAAGCGAGAGGCAGTTCTTTATGCCCGACGTTTGCCCGTCCTGCGGAGAGCCTGTATTTTTTGATAAAAATGACGGAGCGGCGCTTCGTTGCACGAACGGAGCTTGCCCGGCACAGCTCTCAAGAAGAATTGAGCATTTCGCCTCAAAAGGCGCTATGAATATAGACGGACTTGGTCCGCAGATAGTGGAGCTTTTGCTTCAGAGCGACAGAATAAAGGACGTTGCAGATCTGTATTCTCTCAAGGTGGACGAGGTAGAGACACTTGAGAGAATGGGAAAGAAATCTGCTCAAAATCTCATATCTGCAATAGAAGGATCTAAAGAAGCGGGCCTTGCAAGACTTGTGTATGCGCTTGGTATTCGTGAGGTAGGAGAGGTTGCGGCGGCGGCACTTTCTGCTCGCTTTGGCACGCTTGATGTGCTTGCCGGGGCAACTAAGGAAGAAATCTGCGAGATCGAGAATTTTGGTGAGATTACTGCGGAATACGTGGTTGATTTCTTCTCGCATCCGCAGAATATTGCGCTTTGCAAGCGTCTTGTTGATGCAGGCGTGCTTGTTGTGGATACCTCTGAGCCTAAGGGTGATCTTTTTGCCGGACTTTCGTTTGTTCTCACGGGAACTCTGCCTACTATGTCGAGAGACGAGGCAAGCGCTCTCATAAAGCAGAACGGCGGAAAGGTCGTTGGAAGCGTATCTAAGAAAACCGATATGGTTCTTGCGGGGGAAGCGGCCGGAAGTAAGCTCACTAAAGCGCAGACACTTGGAATCCGTATAATTTCCGAGGAGGATCTGCTTAAGATGATAGAGGATAAGGCGTTATTGTAATCCTAAATATTCAAGGGTGCCTTGGTAGATAGCCTCGGCAAAGAGCTCGGGCTCGTTTACCATAAGAGATGCATCGTTTGGATTGGTTATAAATCCAAGCTCGATAAGAACTGCGGGCATGTTGGTCTTGCGCAGTACGTACAGACCGCTGCGAACCTTCATTCCTCTGTTCTTGAGACCGGTGTATTCGCTGATGTTTTGCACTATGTCATCGCCAAGAGAGAATGCCGCGGAGGGGCTTGAGTAGGCGAAAGCCTCTGTCCCCGAAGCCGCCGCTTGACTTGATGCATTTGTGTGCAGACTGAGAAAATAGTCGGCGCCCCACTCGTTGGCAAGTCGTACTCTTTCTATAAGGCTTGTTGTGTTGGAGGTTCCAAGTTGGACGTCGAGCGTGGGGCGTGAGAGCCTTGTTTCAAATTGAGGATTTTCGGAGAAAAGCTCGTTGAGCAGAATTCCTATTCTGAAAACGATGTCTTGCTCTCGAAGTCCGTTTCCCTCTGCGCCTGCGTTTGGATTGTTTGGGTTGTGACCTTGATCTATAAAAATTTTAATAGCCATATCTGCAGCCTTTCGTATTGTTGCGTTCATTACATAGTATGACGGGTGGAGGATGTTTGTTACTGAGGAATAAATTATGAAGCTTTTGTATAAAATCTTTTTATTTGCTGTTCTGCTTGTTTTGCTGTCATTGGTTTTGCCGGCGTTGTTTTTTATTGCATCTGCGTGGACGGGAATTGTGTTGATAGTAATATTGTTTTTCATTGTTATGCCGTTTTTCAGTGCCTTTGTGGGAGGTCTTGCGGCAACTGATGTAAAGCGACTTTTTTGGATGCCTTTGGCACAAGCAATTGTTTTTCCGCTTCTGTTTTCCCTCGCCGCAAAACAATTCATTTGGGAGCTGTATATCTATTCTTTGATATATCTTTTGATAGGGGCGCTTGCTTTTGTGATAGTTTTTGTAATTAAATTGTTAAGAAAATGGGAGGTAAAGAGCGGATATGATGGAAAATGAAAAAAATAAGGTGTCTGAAAAAACTCTTTATCTTGTGGGAACTCCCATAGGAAATCTTGCTGATATGAGCCAAAGAGCCTTGAAGATACTTTCGGAGGTTGATTTTGTTGCGGCAGAGGATACGAGAAACGGCGGAAGGCTGCTCTCTTATTTTGGAATATCAAAGCCTCTTGTTTCATATTATGAGCACAACAAGAGAGAGAGAGGCGAGGAGATAGTAGGGCGGCTTCTCAACGGTGAGAGCTGCGCTCTTATAACCGATGCTGGAATGCCTGCAATATCAGATCCCGGTGAGGATCTTGTAAGGCTGTGCGCAGAGAGGGGCGTCAACGTTACGACTATACCCGGAGCTTGCGCAATGGTGACGGCGCTCACGTTGTCTGCACTTTCGACGACACGATTCGTTTTTGAAGGCTTTTTACCTGTGCCAAAGAAGGAAAGACGACAGAGACTCGACGTGCTTGCACGTGAGACTCGCACTTTTATTATTTATGAAGCTCCGCATAAATTGAGAAATACACTTTCGGATCTTTGCGATACCTTGGGTAAGGATCGAAAAATAGCTATATGCAGAGAGCTGACTAAGATAAACGAAGAGGTACAGCGATTGACTCTTGGAGAGGCGTGTGATATCTATTCAGAACGTGAGCCGAGAGGGGAATACGTGCTTGTTGTTGACGGAGCAAAGGATGTACCGTCTGAGGCGAAGGATGTAATACTTAACAAAGATGAACTGAAGAGAGCAGTGGATGAGCTCTGTCAGGCAGGAAAGAGCAGAAATTCTGCTATAAAAGCTGTTGCCGAGGCGAATGGAATGACAAGAAATCAGCTTTATGCTATGCTTATAGAAAAATAAATATAAATAATATATTGAAAGATATTGATTTTTTTTATGATGTGTGATATATTATTCTATGTTGATATATTAATATGTTTTTGAAAGGATATTTGATATGGAAAAAATGAAGGTTGGCGTCGTAGGCGCTACGGGAATGGTTGGACAGCGCTTTTTGATGTTGCTTGAGAATCACCCCTATTTTGAGGTTTCCGCACTTGCGGCATCTGCTCGTTCTGCAGGAAAGACCTATGAGGAGGCTGTTGGCGCACGTTGGAAAATGAAGAGCGCTATGCCCGAGAAGTATAAGAAAATGATAATTCACGATGCGGCAAACATCGATGAGATGAAGGAGCTTGTAAGCTTTGTATTCTGTGCCGTTGATATGAAGAAGGATGAGATAAAGGCTCTTGAGGAGGCTTATGCCAAGAAGGAGATCCCTGTAGTATCTAACAACTCTGCAAACCGTTGGACTCCCGACGTTCCTATGGTAATTCCGGAAATAAACGATGAGCATCTTGCAGTTATCGAGGCTCAGAAGAAGCGTCTCGGAACAAAGAGAGGATTTATCGCAGTTAAGCCTAACTGCTCTATTCAGTCCTACGTTCCCGCACTCACTCCTTTGCGCAAGTATGGCATCAAGGAGGTAGTTGCAACTACTTATCAGGCAATCTCCGGTGCGGGCAAGAACTTTGATGAGTGGCCCGAGATGATCGATAATATAATCCCCTATATTGGTGGTGAGGAAGAGAAGAGCGAACAGGAGCCTCTCCGTGTTTGGGGTAAGGTTGAGAACGGTGAGATCGTAAAGGCTGATGCTCCCGTGATCACAACTCAGTGCATCCGTGTTCCCGTTTCCGACGGTCATACTGCGGCTGTGTTTGTAAGATTTGAAAATAAGCCTACAAAGGAAGAGATCCTTGCAGCGTGGGCAGAATTTAAGGGTAAGCCTCAGGAGCTTGGTCTTCCCAATGCTCCCGAGCAGTTTATCACCTATTTTGAGGAGGATAACCGTCCTCAGGCGGCTCTCGACCGTGATATTTACGGCGGTATGGGTGTAACTGTAGGAAGACTTCGTGAGGATACCGTCTACGATTATAAGTTCGTGGGACTCTCTCATAACACTTTGAGAGGTGCGGCAGGCGGAGCTGTTCTTATTGCTGAGCTTCTTTACAGAGAAGGTTATTTCAATTGATTTGTTAAGAGAGAAATGGGCTTGTCTCATTTCTCTTTTAATATATAATAATGTAGAAAACTGAGGATAAAAATGATCTGGTTAAATATTTTTCTTTTTGTCGTAGGACTTCTTATGCTCATAAAGGGCGGAGATATGTTTGTTGACGGTGCATCGGGCATTGCAAGAAGATTTCATCTTCCCGAGCTTCTTATCGGTGCCACGGTCGTTTCTATAGGAACGACGCTTCCCGAGGTAATGGTGTCTGCACAAGGCGCTATGGCGGGATCGGGCTCTATGGCATATGGAAACGCAATAGGCTCTATTATTTGTAACACGTCTTTGATTGCGGCTCTCACTATTGCAATAAAGCCTGCAAAGACCGAGAGAAAGGCTCTCGTTCTTCCAGTAGTGTTTTTCTTTGTTGCTGCAGCGTTTTATGTGTTCGTTGCGTATTTCTTTGGCGAGTTCTCTCGTTGGGTAGGTATTACGCTTTTGGCTATGTTTGCTGTGTATATAACGAGCACTATTGTTCAAATGAAGAAAACATCTCCGCTTGAAATAGACGGTATAGTCGAAACACCTCCTGCAATTGAGGAAGAGCCTGAGGAGGTAAAGCACGTATCCTTATTGACGCTTGCGATAGAGGCTGTGATCGTGTTTGGTGGTGGCGGTATAATGATCTACCGCGGAGGAGTTTTTTCTATAATTGCCATCGTTATGATGTTGGCTTTTGCAACTTATGCAATTTTGGCATTGGCAAGAAAGCTTTCCGGCAAGACCCCTCTTGGAATGTTGAACGACGTATTCTTTATAGTTATAGGAGCGGCTGTTATAGCGGGCGGTGCAAATTTGCTCGTTGACAGTGGAACCGAGATAGCGAAGGAATTTGGCGTTCCCGAGTCGGTGATAGCGCTCACGTTTGTAGCGCTCGGAACTTCGCTTCCTGAGCTTGTTACAGCTATTACAGCGCTTCTTAAGGGACATGGCGCACTCTCACTTGGTAATATCATTGGAGCTAATCTCTTTAACCTTGTTTTGGTAAGTGGTGTGGCTACAACGATATCTCCTTTCAGTGTGCCTGCGGAGTCTCAGATTGCGGGTCTTCCTTCTTCGTTTGTGATAGATATACCCGTTATGCTTGGAGTAATGCTTCTTCTCGTTGTTCCCACCTTTATAACAAAGAGATTGTCAAGGGTGCAGGGAATCGCTCTCCTTTGTGTGTACGCAGGATTCTGTACGCTTCAGTTCGTTATGTAATATATAAATATATATGTAGAAAAAGTTAGAAGCAAACGATGACAAATCGTCATCGTTTGCTTTTTTCTTTTCCTAAAAAATCAAAAAAATTGTAAAAATCCGCAGAAAAGAGCTCGAAAAGCTCTTTTTTTGCTCTTTTTTAGAGGCTTTATGAGGGGGATATGTGTTGTTTTTTTATATTTTTGCAGATGGCTTTTCGACATCCTTTTTTGATAGAAAAAGAGCCAAAAAATACGAAAAAACAGCCCAATCGATTTACAAATATTAAAATAAATGTAAATAAATGTAAATAAGGTATAGCATTTTCAAAAAAGCAACAGTTTTCGTGAAAATACAGAGGATTTTTAATAAAAAAACATAAATTTTTTTGAGATTTTGATAAAAAGTATTGATTATTCTTTTCAAGTAGTATATAATAAAAACACACCAAGTGGGGGAAAATGGAGCAAAGTGGTGGAAAATGTTCAATCGAACTTCCAAGTGGTGAAAAAGGATGACTTAATCCCGATAAAATTACGAATTCCCGAGAAAAAACGGGAGAATGAAGACGAAAGGAGGCAAACGTAATGTTTTTGGGCGAATTCAAGCATAATCTTGATGCAAAGAAAAGACTTTTCATTCCTGCAAAGTTCAGAGAAGAGCTTGGCGAGGCATTCGTGATCGTAAAGCTGTTGCGTGGTAATTGCCTTCGCGTTTGTTCTCTTGAGGAATGGGAAAAATATATAGCGCCGATTCTTGCTATGGATCGCAAGGATGCGGAAAAGATTTTGAGAAAGTTACACAGACAGTCGATACAGGTTGCTCCCGACGCTCAGGGCCGTGTGGTTCTTTCCTCCGAGCTCGTTGCTCTTGCAGGAATTGAGAAGAACACTGTGATCATAGGATGCGGACATTACGCAGAGATCTGGGCTGAGGCTGAGTACGAGGCAATGCTCAGCGAAGAGAACGATGAGGATATGCTCAACGCTCTCGAAGAGATGGGACTTTGATTCCGACTATGGCTGAGAAAAAAACGGACGTTGAATTTTCGCATTACTCGGTGCTTCTTTCCGAGTGTATGCAAGGACTTAATATAAAGCCTGACGGTGTTTACGTTGACGGAACGGCAGGCGGAGCGGGACACTCTTCCGAGATTGCAAAGCGACTCGAGAGCGGAAGGCTTATCGCAATAGATCAGGACGAGACGGCTGTTGCGGTTGCTACCGAAAGATTGAACGCTCTTAACAAGAACACGACGGTTGTGAGAAATAACTTCTGTAACATAGCAGACGTTTGCAGAGAGGTCGGCGTTGATGGAATCGACGGAGTGCTTCTTGATCTTGGAGTTTCCTCTTATCAGCTTGATACGGCGGAGAGAGGATTTTCCTACAGCGCAGACGCGCCTCTCGATATGAGAATGGACAATCGAGTATCGCTCAGCGCATACGACGTGGTAAACGGATATTCCGAACAGTCGATAAAAAAGATTTTATTTGATTTTGGTGAGGAGAGATATGCACCGCAAATTGCGGCGGCAATCGTTAAGCGCCGTGAAAAGGAACCGATAAGGACTACGGCAGAGCTTTCGGATATAATCAAGAGCGCAATGCCGAGTGCCGCAAGGGAAGGCGGACACCATCCTGCAAAGAGAAGTTTCCAGGCAATAAGAATCGAGGTCAACAAAGAGCTCGATGTAATAGAGCCGGCGATCAGAGATGCGGTTTCGCTTTTGAATAAAGGCGGGCGAATGGCAATAATCACTTTCCATTCACTTGAGGACAGAATCGTAAAGCAAACGTTTGCATCGCTTGCAACGGGATGCACTTGTCCAAAGGATCTTCCGATATGCATCTGTAAGAATAAGCCGAAGGTAAAGGTTTTAACTAAAAAGCCGATCCTTCCGTCAAAGCAGGAGCTTGAGGAAAATCCGCGATCACGCAGCGCAAAGCTTCGAGTGATCGAAAAGCTTTAAGGATTAACGAATAACAAGGATATAGAAAATTTTTTGGAGGTAAATTGAGCTATGGCAGTTGAAACTATTAACGATTCTTACAATCGCTGTATAGCAGAGCTTCGTAACCGTTACAGAGGCAAGGCTGTTTCAAACAACGTAAAAAACGAATCTGCGGCTCTGCGTGAGCGTGATGCGCTTGAGGCAGGGGTAGCTAACGGATACGTTTTGTTTGATTCACGCTCGGGAATTGCCGATAGCTACAAGAGTGGCGTTTACAACGGAAGCAGATATATGACCTCCGATGATTTCGTAAGATACTTTAAAAGTCGCAGAGCTTTTTATTCTCCGTCTGTATATAAAGCGGAGGGGGCAGAGACTTCTGAAAATTCTGCAGTGCCTGCAAGAAAAAACGGGGCTTCCTCGTCGAGCTTGACTACAAGTGAGTCTGGTTCGAAGGAGAGCCACACGCGAGGCATTATCGCAACCGTTAAGAGATTTGCCAAGGAGTGGTTCCCGGTAGAACGCAAAGAGGGAAGAAGCGAGGGCAGCAGACTCAGACTTCCCGTGTCCGCTTTGGTAGGTATCGGAGCTTTTGCGGTTTCGATGACGCTTATCGTAAGTGGATCGGTGCTTGTTGAGGCATCGGCAGGCGAGGTGGGAAGACTTGATAGCCAGATAGCCCTTCTTAAGACCGAAAAGGCAGATATCGAAGGAAAACTTGATCTCAAGTACACGGTTGACGAAATAGAGGCTGAAGCAAAGGAGCTTGGAATGATCAAGCGCCAATATGCGGACAGTCAATACATAACTCTTGATAATGATGACGAGGTCGTTATTTACGAGGACGATCAAAATAAAAATATAGGGCTTTCCACTTTGCTTTCTGCATTTGGAATAGATCCTGAGAATTAAGAAAATCTGCATAGCGCAGGTTGATTATTCATAAGATATATAGAATTAAAAAGACGGAAGATGAAAGATAATTTCTAAAAAAGGAGAGGGACATGAGAGAGAGCTCGGAAAAAACGAGATCAATAAAACGTTCAACTCTGGTTGGAATAGTTATCTTTGTTGTTTTCGCTATCCTCGCATCAAGAATATTGCTTATCCAAACGGTTGAATTTAAAAAATATCAATCAAAAGTTTTAGAGCAGATTACTACCGAGTCGTCGATTCCTGCAAAAAGAGGAAAGATATACGACAGAAACGGTAACATTCTTGCGACCAATATAACAACGTACAGAGTGTTTATTTCTCCTTCGGCAATAAACAGCGCTTCTAAGGAAGACGGTATTAATTACGCGGAGAACATAGCAAAAGGCCTTTCAACGATGTTGGATGGCGTAAAATACGAGGACGTTTACAAGCAATCGACAGATGCACAGTATATAAAATACCTTGACAGAACGATTGCGAGAAGGGTTGACGAAAAAAAGGCAGAGCAGATAAGAAAATTCATAGCAGAGAATTCGTACGAGACGATGATATATCTTGAAGCACAGAGCACGAGATATTATCCTGCGGATGAACTTGCGGCTCATGCGATTGGATTTACTAACACAGACGGAGACGGACTTTACGGTCTTGAGCTTTATTACGATGAATATTTGAGTGGTGTAGACGGATACTATATAAATGCCAGAAATTCCTATGGTGACGTTAAGGATTTTGAATATGCAAGCTATATAGAGGCTATTGATGGATATAATCTTAGCACCACGATAGACTCAACGCTTCAGAGCTATCTTGAAGCTGAAATAGCTGCAACGGTTGAGAAGCATCAGGCAACAAACAGAGCGTGCGGAATTATGATAGACGTGAATACCGGAGCGATTCTTGCAATGGCAACGTCATCACCGTTTAACCTTAACGATCCGTGGAAGCTTGACGAGGATTCCCAGTTAATTTTAAACAACGCACTTGCCGAGGGTTACACTACGGAAAGTGATGAATATAATGATCTTTCACGCGCGTTGCTCACAACGATGTGGTCAAATAAGGCGGTAACCGAGAGCTACATTCCCGGTTCGACCTTTAAGATAATTACCTCGTCGATGGCGCTCGACGAAAAGCTTGTTAATTTTACGGAGAGCGTAATGTGCCCCGGATACAGAAAACTTTTCGGTCACACAATACATTGTCATGAAACGTCCGGTCACGGAACGATTTCGTTTGCGGAAGGTCTCCAGCAATCCTGTAACGTATGGTTTATGGAGCTAGGTGAGCGTTTGGGCGTTGAAAAATACGAAAATTACGTTGAAATGTTCGGTTATACCGAAAAGACGGGAATTGATCTTCCCGGTGAGGGAAGTGGAATCTTCTCTTCTCAAATGACGGAACTTGACGTAGCAATATATGCATTTGGTCAGAACTTTAACGTAACGCCGATACAGCAGCTTGTTGCGATATCCTCGGTTGCTAACGGCGGAAATCTTGTTACCCCTTACTTGGTTGATAAAATTACCGATAACGCAGGAAACGTTATAATGCAACATAGCGCAAACGTAAAACGCGGAACGGTTAGCGCGCAGACTTGCGAGGAGATTGCAAAGATCCTCGAGGATGGTGTGTCTAACAACGGAGGTGCGAAGAACGCCTACGTTGCAGGTTACAAGGTTGCGGCAAAGACCGGTACTGCAGAGAAAAAGGAACGTGAGTGTCCTAAATGCGGTTACACGGGAGTGCCTACTGAAAAGATAGATGATGTGCAGTATTACGCATGTAGCGTTTGCGCCTACGTTGATGAAGAGGATGTATTTGAGGTAAGTGATAAATACATTTGTTCTACGGTTGCATTTGCTCCTGCAGATGATCCTCAGGTAGCATTGTTGATAATGGTAGATGAGCCGACTCAAGGTTCACTTTACGGAAGCACTGTTGCAGCTCCTTACGTTGCAAACGTTCTTGAGAATGCTCTTCCGTATCTTGGAATAGAGCCGGAGTACAGTGAAGAAGAACTTGCCGTATCTACAACGAAGGTTGGAAGCTACAGAGATTGGTCGGTAGAGCAGGCTGTAGAGGCGATAGAGGCAAGAGGTCTTAAGGTAAAGGTTATAGGTTCGGGCAGCGATGTTACTTCTCAGTTGCCTAAATACGGTGAATATATAGACAAAGCATCGGGAACAATTGTTTTGTACGCAGATACAACACCGGTTGAATCGGTGATAGCTCCCGATCTTATAGGAAAGAATCCAACGCTTGTAAATCAGATACTTTCGCTCTACAATCTTAATTTGAAGGTTGACGGGGATGAAGGACTTTCCGCAGGAGTGGAATATAAGGCGGTTGAACAATCGATACCCGCAGGAACTAAAGTGGCTGAGGGAACGGTTATAAAGGTTAAATTTGAAAAAGTAGGTTAAATATAGCAGCAGATATAAAAATCAACGGAATCTTATAGCAACGGAGGTTGAACGCAGATCAATTTTCGGAGGCTTGTATGTGCTTTGAGGAGCTGCTTTTACCTATAGGGCTTGATTGCCCGGAGGAGCTTTTCGGAGTCGAGGTCGCGCTTTTGACGTCGAATTCGGAGGCGGTCGTTGAAAACAGTATTTTTATCTGCATCAAGGGCAAACGATATGACGGACACGATTATATCGAAAAGGCGCTTGAGGCAGGAGCTAAGGTTATAGTAGCAGAGAACGTGCGTGACGGGTGTGTGGGTGGTGCCGCGATACTTTATGTAGATAACACCAGAAGGGTTGCTTCTTTGCTCTATAATCTTTGGTATGGAAATCCTGCAGGCAGAATGAAGTTTATCGGAATAACGGGAACTAACGGAAAAACCTCTGTGGCCTTTATGGTTCTTGAGATACTTGAGGCGGCAGGCTTTAAGGTGGGACTTGTCGGAACGGTTGAATATCTTTCGCCAAACAGACGAAGGATAGAGACCGGGGCTAATATGACAACTCCCGATCCCGACACATTGTATTCGATCTTAGCGCAGATGTGTAAGGATGGTGCAGAGTACGTAGTGATGGAGGTTAGCTCCCATGCGTTGGTTCAATCAAGAACAGACGCTATATTCTTTGAGGTAGCGGCATTCACAAATTTGAGTGAGGAGCATCTTGATTTTCACTCTGACATGAATGATTACTACAAGGCAAAGAAAAAATTATTCAAGCAATCAAAACGTGCAGTTATAAATGTTGATAACGAGTATGGAAGAATTTTAGATAAGGAACTTGCGATGCGAGGACAATTTAAAAAGAGCTGTTCTTGCGTGGCGGGTGACTTTTGCTCTCTTGACGCAGCTTTTACCGATGAGGGAAGCACATATATCTACGTTGAAAATCGAGATATGTGCAACGCTCAAAGGATAAGGTTGAAGCTCAAAGGTAGCTTTCAAGTAATGAATTCTCTACAAGCCTTGGCAATTGCGAGGATGTGCTCGGTAGACAGAAACGTTGCCATCAGAGCAATTGAGAATATGAGCGGTGTTCGTGGAAGGCTTGAGGAGATCGGACTTGACAGCGATAGCGATATAAGAGTTTTTATCGATTATGCGCACACGCCGGACGCACTTGAAAAGCTTTTGAGAAGCGTTAAAGCTTTCTTAAAGGATGGCGAGCGAATCATCTTGGTCTTTGGATGCGGTGGCGACAGAGACAAAGGAAAACGAAAAATAATGGGGCAGATAGCAACGAGACTCGCAGATCTCTGCGTAGTGACTTCGGATAATTCAAGAAGCGAGCCCCCAATGAAGATAATAAGCGAGATTTTAAAAGGGATAAATAAAGAAAAGGAATTTGCTGTATTTGAATCGCGAAAGGAAGCGATATTTGCATCGGTGATCGAGTTTGCAAGAGCAAACGATACGGTGATCTTGGCAGGGAAAGGACACGAGACCTACGAGATAGACCGAGATGGCAGGCATCCGTTTGATGAGAGAAAAATGGTGCTTGAGGCATTGGCGATCCGCAAAGATAGGATACGGCAGGAAAGGACGTAAGAATATGAAGGTTAACGTAGGATGTAATGCTTTGACGATGTCTGAGCTTGCTAATATTTGCGGTGGTATGCTTTGTCTTGCGGGTGGTCAGGAGAGTAGAGACGTTCCGTTTAATACCGTGTGTACCGACTCAAGAGAGACTGAGAAGGGTTCACTTTTCGTAGCTCTTGGTGGTGAGCGTGTTGACGGTCACGATTATATCGGTGCGGCTTTAGCTCACGGTAGTGAGTGTGTTCTTTGCCAGCGTATACCCGATGCTCTTACGGATAGAAAATACGTGGCTCTCGTAGTGCAGGATACTCTTCGTGCAGTAGGTGAGCTTGCAAAGGCGTACGATCGTAGAATAAATAATAAAAAGGTTGCAATCACCGGAAGTGTTGGAAAGACTACAACTAAGGAATTCGTAGCGGCAGTTCTTTCTGAAAACCTCAGATTGCACAAGACCGAGGGTAACTACAACAGTACTCTTGGAATGCCTCTTTCCTTGCTTGCAATGAAGCGTGATACTCAGGTATCGGTTCTTGAGATGGGAATGAGCAACCGTGGTGAGATAGAGTATTTGTCTCGCATAGCAGAGCCGGACGTTGCAATTATTACCAATATCGGAACTTCGCATATGGAGTACCTTGGAAACAGAGAGAATATATGCAAAGCAAAGCTCGAGATAGTAAAGGGTTTGAAGAGTAACGGATTGCTTCTCTTGAACGGAGATGAGCCTCTTCTCAGAAACCGTGAGGAGCTTGACGGAAAGAATTATAAGTACGTAGGTTTTGCTCCCGATTGTGATATAAGAGCAGAGAATCTACATAATAGCTTTGACAGAACCTATTTTGACGTTTGCTATGACGGAAAATGCGTTAAGAACGTATCTATCCCGATACTTGGTGATCACTACGTTTATGCGGCACTTTATGCTTATGCGGTTGGCGTTAGCATGGAGCTTTCCGATGACGTTATCTGCAGAGGTCTTAATAACTTTAGATCCGTTGGTATGCGTCAGACTATATTCAATATAGGCGATATTACCGTAATTCAGGATTGCTATAATGCAAGCCCTGAGTCTATGAAGGCGTCTATCGACGTTCTTCGCGAGGTTGTTCGTCTTAAGGGTACAGGCAGAATGGCAGCTCTCCTTGGAGATATGTATGAGCTTGGACTTTGTTCGGACAGCGCGCATGAGAGCGTTGGTATTAAGTTTGCAAGATCCGGAGGATCTGCACTTTATACATACGGACAGCTTGCAGATGGAATAGCAAACGGAGCAATACTTGGTGGTATGAATCCCGAGGCTATTTTCAGAAACGCTGATAGAAGCCGTCCTGATATAAGCGGAGAGATGCTTCTCGGTACGCTTAAGGCAGGAGATACTTTGCTTGTAAAGGCGAGTAGAGGTGTTGCTGCAGAGAGAGTAATAGAATACCTTAAGGCTAATGAGTCAAGACTTGTTTTTTAATCACAAAGGCAAAATAAAGAAGGAATATCTATGTTTAGCAGAACGTTGACAGAATTTTTGATAGCGGGAGTATCGTCGTTTGTATTAACGGCGATACTTTCACATTTTATCATACCGATATTGGTTGCAAAGAAGGCAGGACAGCCTATAAGAGAAGAGGGACCTGCATCGCACTATTCAAAGGAAGGAACCCCTACGATGGGCGGAATTTCCTTTATTATCGCAATACTTTTGGTAGCTCTTGGAATGGCGATATATTATCTTTGCATAGGCGAGCAGCGTAGATTTATACCCGTAGGATTGACGTTGGCGCTTGCAGTGTTCAATGGAATGATAGGCTTTTATGATGATTATAAAAAGCTTAGTCAAAGAAAAAATGAGGGGCTGAAGGCTCGTCACAAATTTGTACTTCAGACGATAGCCGCAATAGTCTACGTTGTGATGCTCGTTTTGTTTGGTGGAATCGATACGACTGTAAACGTTCCTTTTTTGGATAAGACTGTAGATCTTGGCATATTCTACTATTTCTTTGCGGTAGTTCTTATTGTAGGCGTTGTAAATGGCGTAAACCTTAACGATGGACTTGACGGTCTTGCGTCGAGCGTTACGTTGACGATTGCAATCTTTTTTGCGGTAGTTCTCTTTACGATAGAATCTATATCTGTAAACAGCGTGGCAATTTCTTTTGTATCTGCGGCGCTCATTGGAGCAACGTCAGGATTTTTAATATACAATCACCATCCTGCAAAGGTCTTTATGGGCGATACCGGTTCACTTTTCCTTGGAGGAATGTTGGTGGGAGCGGCATTTATCATAGATCAGCCTATGATAATTGTAATTGCCGGTGGAGTATTCATGCTTGAGGTTATAAGTGATATAATTCAGGTAAGTGTGTATAAGTTAACAAGGAGATTTTCACGTGATCATAAGCCCCGCAAAGTATTCAGATGCGCTCCGTTGCATCATCATTTTCAGGAAGGCGGCTGGAGCGAGGTAAAGGTTGTTGTGGTATTTACTATAGCAAGCGTTATCTTCTGCGGAATTTCTTGGTTAGGATTGTATTTGTAATAGCATAATAAATTTAATTTTTATTAAAAAAAGGGGGGCTTGCTTTGAAGAAAAAACGAAGAGAAGAAGAGCTCCCTTCTTTTGTTGCAGAGGAGAAAAAAGTAAAGGTAAGATCTCTTGCGGCAAGAAATGAAAGAAGACGAGAATACAAGGATGCAATATATTACGAAAAAATAACAGAGGAAAAGCTTGATACGGCAAAGCCATTGAAAAAGGGCGGAGTTGATATGTGGTTTTTGCTCTGGTCTATGATATTGCTTTGCTTTGGAATCGTTATGTGTTATAGTGCAGGCGCATTCGATGCGAGTATGAACTATGACGACTCAACGTACTATCTGCTGAGAAATATACTTTTCAGCGTAGTGGCGGTAGCTATTACCATACCGTTTATCATATGGGCGCGTCCGTGGTTTTGGAGAGCGTTTGGAGTGGGTACATATGCGGCGGCAATAGTTTTGCTCCTTGCCGTTTTGCTTGTAGGTAAGACCGGTGGTGGAGCAGAGCGTTGGTTGGATCTTGGATTTATAACGATTCAGCCCTCCGAGATAGCAAAACTTGCCATTGTAATGGTTCTTGCTCTTTATCTTGAAAAGCATGAGAAGCAGGTTAATTCACTGCAGAAATTTGGTGGACATTTTAAGCATGGATTTTTGATTCCGATGACGTTTATCGGTATTTTGTGTGCGCTTATTATGTTCCAGCCGCATATTTCCGGCGTAATGATAGTTGGTATCATCGGCGTTGCAGTAATGTTCATGGGTGGAACTCGCTTGCGCTGGATACTTATGCTTCTTGGATTTATCTTGGTTGCATTTATCTTGCTCGTTATAATGTTCTCAAGCTATGCTCAAACTCGTCTTGATATATGGTTGAACATAGATGAGGTTGACCCCCACGGAGAGGCTTGGCAGACTCTTCAGGGACTTAACGCGATAGGATCCGGTGGATTCTTCGGCTTGGGCCTTGGATCGAGCCGCCAGAAATACGGTTACGTTCCTGAGCCGCAGAATGACTTTATATTTACGATTATTTGCGAGGAACTTGGATTTATTGGAGCGTTCTTTGTAATTCTTCTTTTTGCTTTGCTTATTTGGCGCGGAATTAAAATAGGACAGAATGCACCTGATAAATTTTCCGCTCTTGTGGTCTGGGGACTCACGTTTAAAATTGCTATTCAGGTTATTATGAATATAGCCGTTGTAACTAATATGATGCCGAATACAGGTATTTCTCTTCCGTTTTTCTCGGCAGGTGGTTCTGCACTTATGTTGCAGATATTCGAGATAGGTATAATTTTGGCTATCTCACGTTATTCAGTTCAGAAAAAATAAATTTCAGGTGGCTTACATATGAAAGTGTTGTTTAGTGGCGGTGCATCGGGCGGACACGTAAATCCTGCTCTTGCTATCGCAGAAATAATGAAAGCTAATTATCCCGATTGCGAAATAGCTTTTGTGGGAACTCCCGATGGGATAGAAAACGATCTCGTTCCTCAGGCAGGGTATAAGCTTTATAAAATAAAAATAGAGGGTGTAAACGGAAAGCAGGGCATATCTAAAATGAAAGCCTATGCACGTGCTTTTACATCGCAGTTTGCGGCAAAGAAGATAATTAAAGAATTTAAGCCCGATATCGTTATAGGTACGGGAGGCTATGCTTGTTGGCCGGCACTTAAGGTTGCGGCGCAGATGAGAATTCCCACTGTGCTTCACGAATCCAATTCCTATCCGGGAATGGCCGTTCGTAAGCTTCAGGAAACCGTAGATCTTATAATGACAAATTTTGAAAACACAAAGGAAAAGCTCTCTCCCAACGCATGTGTTGTAAACGTGGGAAATCCCGTGAGAAGAGCTTGCTCCACACTGACAAAGGATGTTGCGCGTCAAAAACTCGGTATAGGCGCTAATAAATTTGTGGTGCTCTCATTTGGTGGAAGCCTTGGAGCTATTGCGCTTAATGACGTTGCAGTTGATTATATGAAGAATTTTGCGGCGTTGCATGAGGAGGTTCTTTCTTATCACGTTGGTGGCAAAATATATTATGAGGACGCTCTTAAAAAATTTGATGCGGATAAGCTTCTTGAGAATAGTCGAAACACGCTTATAAGCTTTACGAACGAGTTGCCACTTTATATGGCGGCGGCAGACGTAATTATTTGCAGAGCGGGAGCTATGACTATAACCGAGCTTGCCAGAATGGGTAAGGCAGCAATAATAATTCCTTCTGTCAATGTCACGGATAATCATCAGTATACAAATGCAAAGGCGCTTTCCGATGCAGGAGCGGCAATTCTTCTTGAGGAGAAGGATATAGCTTCGGGTGGAATCGTTCAAAGAATAGAGACGCTTTATAAAGATCCAAAGCAACTTGAGAGAATGAGCGAAAAAGTCAGAGCGTTTGCCGGTGATGATGTAGAGAAAGAAATATTTGATAATATAAACAAGCTTTTAAATGGTTACAAAAAAATTTTGAAGTAAAGAGTTAACGGAGATAAAAATGAAGAAAGCCAGAAGCCAGCAGAATACGGGAAGAATGAGACGAATATTGCTAAGCAATCAGTTCTGTATTACGGTACTCGTAGTGATGACGCTTCTGGCTATTATTTGTCTTGCAAAGGTTATTCTGGGATTTTTGCCCATAAAGCAGTTTACGTGCGAGGGGGATACGCAATATCACATAGTTGAGATAGTGAGCGCATCGGGGTTAAAACAGGGGGATAAGCTTTACAAAATAGATGAGGACGAGGCTGAGGAGATGATACTCAAAAATTGTCCGTATGTAAAGAGTGTAGAGATAGAGACGGTTTTTCCAAGCACCTTGTGCTTTGTAATCGAGGAAAAGGAGCCGGGATGGTACCTTGAATTTGGCAATGAATATTATTCCTTGGATTATGATATGGAGCTTCTCGTTATGGAAACCGATGAGAAAAAGGTTACTAGCAGAGGAATGACTAAATTGGTGCTTCCCGAGGTGGAAGAGGTTATTATTAGCAGTGAGATGGAAGAGCCAAACGTTCCGGTGTTCGCAAGCGATGACGAGCAGTTGAGAAAAGAAACTCTTGAGATCATAGATAAATTCAGAACACACGAGATAAAAAGCAGACTCACGATGCTTGATCTTTCAAACCGCTTTGAAATTAGCATGACGATAGATCATAAATATGAGGTAAGCTTTGGCAATATGGACAATTTCGACATAAAAATGAAGAAGTTCATGGCGTCGCTTAATATAGCGCAGGATCCTAAATATGCAGGCGGAACATTGACCTGGACAGATACTATCGGAGATTTTTCCTTCAGGCCGATAAACGCTGCGCCTGATGTGGAAGAGCCGATAGATGGCTCTTTGCAGGGATAAAAATTCTCATAAAACGAATTTTTGAAAATTTTTTTGAAAAATATTAAAAAAATAACTTAAAATTTTCAAAAAGCTATTGCAAAAAAACGTTTTTTATATTATTATATAATTATATAATATATATAATATAACGCAGGTTGTTTTAGGAGGAAGATTGAAATGGGTTTTGAGTATTACGATAACTGTGAAAGTGGCGTTTGCATAAAAGTAGTAGGCGTAGGTGGAGGCGGAAACAACGCTGTAAACCGTATGATATCATCCGGAGTAAGAGGAGTAGAGTTTATATCGGTAAACACCGATAGACAGGCTCTTAAGAGCTCTCTTGCTGCAAGAAAGGTTGTTATCGGTGAGAAGATCACCAAGGGATTTGGCGCAGGTGCTAAGCCCGAGATTGGTGCTCTCTCTGCAGAGGAGTCTATCGATGAGATCAAGGCAGCTCTCAGCGGAGCTGATATGGTATTTGTAACCGCAGGTATGGGAGGCGGAACCGGTACCGGTGCAGCTCCTATCGTTGCAAAGGTTGCACACGATATGGATATCCTCACTGTAGGTATCGTAACTAAGCCCTTTGAGTTTGAGGGTAAGAGAAGAATGGCTCAGGCAGAGCAGGGTATAGATGAGATTGCAAAGTACGTTGACTCTCTCGTTATAATTCCTAACGAAAGACTTAAGTACATCTCCGAGAACAGAATTACTCTCTTTAATGCATTCTCTGAGGCAGACGACATACTCAGAAAGGGCGTTCAGTCTATCTCTGAGCTTATTAACGTAGCAGGCTTTATCAACCTTGACTTTGCAGACGTAACGTCTGTTATGAACAATTCCGGACTTGCTCACATGGGTATAGGAAGCGGAACAGGTAAGGATAAGGCAGAGCTCGCAGCAAAGGCTGCAATCTCCAGCCCGCTTTTGGAGACATCTATCAGCGGAGCTATGGGTGTTATCATCAGTATCTCTGCATCTCCCGATATTGGACTTGAGGACGTTGACCTCGCTGCGGGAATGGTAAGAGCAGAGTGCAACGAGGATGCAAACATCATCTTCGGTGTAGGCTTTGATGAGAGCCTCTCCGATGAGATGAGAATCACCATCGTAGCTACCGGATTTACCAAGGACGGCGCTGTGAAGCCCGGTATCGCAAAGTCGAATTTCGTATCCGGAAAGAGCAACGCGGCTCCCGCTCAGACGAGCTCCGATGACTTCCTTGACGGTTTGTTTTAATAAAAAAATCATATAACAAAATCGGTCTGAAAATATCAGACCGATTTTGCTTATTTTTTTGAAAATTTTAATAGAATTTTCGATAAAACTATTGAAAAAAAATGAAAAATATATTATTATATAAGTGATAGAAAATTTATGTTTAAAGGAGCTTTAAAATAATGAATTACGAAAACGAATTTGGCGTAAAAATTAAAGTTGTCGGCGTAGGCGGAGGCGGAAATAACGCTGTTAACCGTATGATCGCATCCGACGTTAAGGGCGTTGATTTTATTGCAATCAATACCGATAAGCAGGCACTCAAGAAATCGATTGCACCCACTCAGTTGGCAATAGGTGAGAAGATCACCAACGGCTTTGGCGCAGGCTCTAATCCCGAGATAGGAAAGAGAGCTGCTGACGAGGCTTACGCAGAGATAAAGAAGCTCCTCACAGGCGCAGATATGGTATTTATCACCGCAGGTATGGGCGGCGGAACAGGTACCGGTGCTACTCCCTTTGTTGCAAAGGCGGCAAAGGAGCTTGATATACTCACCGTTGCAGTTGTTACCACTCCTTTCTCCTTTGAGGGAAAGAAGAGAATGCTTCAGGCAGAGGTAGGTATCAAGGAGCTTGGCGAGTACGTTGATTCCTTGGTAGTTATTCCTAACGAGAGACTTAAGCTTGTTGCAGATTCAAGAATTTCCTTGGCAACTGCGTTCTCCGAGGCAGACGAGGTTCTCCGCAGAGGTGTTCAGTCTATCTCCGACCTCATTAATAACCTTGGCTTTATTAATATCGACTTTGCAGACGTAACTGCAATTCTTAAGGATTCCGGCGTTGCATACATGGGTATGGGTAAGGCAAGCGGCAAGGATAAGGCGCAGCTCGCATCGAGCATGGCTATCTCCAGTCCTCTTATCGAGACCTCTATCAAGGGCGCTAAGGGCGTTATCATCAGCATTTCTGCTTCTGCAGAGGTAGGACTTGAGGACGTTGACTTTGCGGCAAACGTTATCAGAAACGAGTGCAACGAGGATGCAAATATCATCTTCGGTGTTGCGTTTGATCCTTCTCTTGAGGATGAGATGAGAATCACCATTATCGCAGCAGGCTTTAACGGCGATGGCTCCGTAGCATCTGCTAAGGAGACTAAGAAGGAAGCTCCCGCAGCAGGAGACGATTTCTTCGCAGGTTTGTTTTAATTGATAATATAATATAAAGTATAAAAGGAGAAGATTTGATCTTCTCCTTTTTATTTTTTAGCGTATGTTTTTTTGATAAAGACTTTACAATATAAGATAAGTGTGATATAATTGGTTTTATGTTGTTGTAATAATATAATTTATGAAAGGAAAGACAAATGAAAAAGGTTTTAGCATGTATTTTGGCAATTATAATGATGCTCGGATCTTTCGTTGCTTGTGATGAAAGCGGATCGGATTTGTTCGGTGAAGAGACCAATAAGCAGGAAAACAGCAATGAAAACAGCGCATCAAACCAAACCAATCAATCTATGCAGGACAACACTGTAGGTGAGACGGGTAGCACAAGCGCATCTCCTAATATAAACCCTACTGACAATACTTTAGTTGCACCTCAGATTCGCATTGGTAGCGATAATAAGTGGGAGATATCAGAGGACGGTGGAAAGACCTGGGTATCTACCGGCGTTGCTGCTACCGGAGACAAAGGTGACGCAGGTGAAAAGGGCGACACGGGCGACAAAGGTGACAAGGGAGACAAAGGCGACAAAGGTGATAAGGGTGACAAAGGTGATAAGGGCGACAATGGTAGAGGCATTGTAAAGGTCGAGATCATTGCAGGATATCTTTGGGTAACCTATACCGATGGCACGTCTGAGAATCTTGGCTCGGTTCAGTGCTCGGAGGGAGGAGTTGTTAACCCCGAGGGCAATGTCGGACTTGATTTTTATGAATTTCCCGACGGAACGTACGGTGTTATGGCGGGAAATACAAAGTACCTTGATAAGATAGTTATTCCTGAAAAGTATAACGGAAAAGACGTAACGAGAATTTTGCCTAAGGCATTTGAAAATGCGTATAACTTGGAAAATATAGTTATTCCTGCGACTATTAAGTCTATAGGAAGCCATGCATTTGCAGGTTGTACCGCGCTTGTTTCCGCAGATATACCTGATTCGGTAACGATAATAGATTCCGGAGCGTTCGGTGGCTGTACTTTACTTTCAACACTTTCTATCGGAGATTCTGTTGAGAGTATAGGTGAATATGCATTCCTTAAGTGTGCCGCTCTTACCTCGGTAACCTTTGGAAATGCTGTAAAGACGATAGGAGAAGGCGCGTTCTTTGATTGTGGCAAAATTACGAGTGTTATTCTTGCAGATACAACTGTAATTGGAGATACGGCATTCAGCGGTTGTTCTTCAATCGAAACGCTCTCTCTTGGTAACTCTATAGAAACAATAGGACAAAGCGCATTCTATGGCTGTAGCGCAATTAAGAGCGTCAGCATTCCTGATAGCACAACGGTGATAGGACATTCGGCTTTTGCCGGTTGTTCTTCGATTGAAACACTTTCTATCGGTAATTCCGTTAAAGTAATAGAGGATTCAACTTTCAGCGGTTGTTCTTCGATTGAAACGCTCTCCATTGGTAATTCTGTTGAAATAATAGGCGAAAATGCGTTCTATGGTTGTGGTGCAATTAAGGGCGTTAGCATTCCTAATACTACAAAGTCGATTGGAAACACTGCTTTTGCTTGTTGTTCTTCGATTGAAACACTTTCTATCGGTAATTCTGTTGAGACGATAGGAGAGGGCGCATTCTATGGCTGTGGCAAAATTAAGAGCGTCAGCATCCCTGATAGCACAACGACGATCGGAAGCAATGCTTTCAATGGATGTTCTTCAATTGAAACACTTTCTATCGGTAATTCTGTTGAGATGATAGGAGAGGGCGCATTCTATGGCTGTGGCAAAATTAAGAGCGTCAGCATTCCTGATAGCACAACGACGATCGGAAAGAATGCTTTCAATGGTTGTTCTGCAATAGAGAGCCTTACTATAGGAAGTTCTATATCGGCTATAGATGAATATACTTTCTATAATTGCTCGAAGCTTGAAAGCTTGTTTATTCCTCAAAGTGTTTCTATTATAGGTCAATATGCATTTTATGGTTGTTCCGCGCTTTCAAGCGTAGAGTTTGAAATTATAGCGGTTTGGCGTGTTGGTGGAACTAGATTGCGCAGTTCAGTTTTTAAAGATAAAACTTTGGTTGCAACCTATCTTTCACAAACATACGCAACTAATAGCTGGGTAAGAGCTGATGTTTCTTTTATAAATCCTGAGGATTTGGCGGAGATTGAGGGAGAGAGTCTTAACATCATCGTAAGAAATCAGACATCGGTTATGAGAGAGTGGTACAAGGACGTACCCGAGGATGAGGTTGACGAGGTTGTCGCTTACAGAAATGAGTTTGTTGTTGGTAACCTTGATCTTGACTCAATAAATTATACTCTTATAGGCAGCTCTGACTACGAGGATTGCTTGAATTCCTTCACAACTGCTATTATGGAAGACGTTGATAACGATTTCCACTACTACGACATAGTTGCTAACTATTCCTATGCAGGCGCTACTACGATGGTTCGTAATTATATTGCAAACCTTGCAGATACCGAGATATTCCCCTACTTTGATTTCACACTTCCTTGTTGGAATCAGTCTATAGTAAGTTCTACCTTGTGTAACGGTCAGCTTTATTATATAACCGGAGACCTTAACCTTTCTATGTTCGATAAGTCCATGGTTGTATTTGTCAATAAGGATTTGTACACCGATAGAAAGGAAGATAGCGATCCTGATGACCTTCAGGACGTAGCTCTTGCAGGAAAGTGGGACTACGAGGATCTTTATAAATGGGCGTCTGTATACGAGGACGCCAGTGCTGACGGTACTAACACCCACGATGATTTCTACGGAATTAGTGCTTCCTTCAGCTCCATTCCCCTTGATGCTTTGCCTTATGCGTGGGATCTCGAGTTCCTTGTAGAAGAGGCTGATGGCTCTCACTCCTACAACGTAATCGATAACACTAAGATCGCGGAGGCTGTTAATAAGGCTAAGGCTCTCTTCAACGGTGTAAGTGATCACAAGGTGCCCGGCGCACAGGGTGTCGGTAACTGGGACAACACTGGCGGATGTAGCTACGGCGGTTACTCCGAGCCTGTAACGCATTTTGCGAATGATCGCAGTGTGTTCCTTGTTCATCTTCTTAATTGTACTATCGATGACAATGTTATGATGCGTGAGATGACCTCCGAGTTCGGACTTCTTCCTATGCCTAAGTACGATGAGGATCAGGAGAACTACGGTACAACTTCTCACGATGCTTACACTCTTATGACTGTAATCGATCACTCTGATAGTAGCGTTGCTACTAAAGGTAAGGCAATTTCTGCTTACCTCCAGCTCTCTTATGAGGAGTCCTACGCTAATCTTCGTGGATTCTACATCAACGAGATCGTTAAGCAGAGGTACTTCGGTATATCCGATTCTTTCGAGAAGTCTCAGGAAATCTTCGATATCATTGCGGATAATATAGAGTTTGGCTTTGCATCTATTTATGCTCCTCAGCTCAACGCAATTCTTAACTCCTGCTGGAGAGAAGTTGTAACTGAGAGCAACAACGTCGGTGCAACCACCGCAGAAGAAGCATTCTGGCTCGACGAGACAATGTATGAGGCTTCTCTCGAAGAGGTTGACGAGTGGCTCGGTCTTATCTAATTTCGATTAGATATTAACTAATAGCTATTAAGCGCCATAGGCTTTTGCCTATGGCGCTTTTGCTATAAAAAAACCTCCGTAAATCGGAGGTTTTTTATGTAATTATTCTTTTATAACGTCGATCTTATCAATTCCGTAATAGGACAGCACCTTTATTGTGTCCTCGTCGATGATCTCTCCGCTCACTATCGGAGGTATAGCGGGAGGGCAGGAGACCGAGGGCGTAGCGCAGATGCGGCCTGCGGAAATTTTTATCGATATCCTCTCTGAGGGAGCAAATAACGCCTCGCGTATCGAAATAGCTTGTTTTGGCGCGCATATCTGCGGCCGAGCGTCGATTTGTACGGATTCTTTTGAAAAGCTCTTAAAAGCGATTTTTATGCGCTCAAAATCGACGTCGGTGTTCTCGGTCGAGATCATAAGCACGAGCGCATCACGCTCTGCGTATTCCGGTTCTATTTTGTGCGATCTTAAATGATCGGCAAGCTTATCGCATAAGCATCGATTTTTTTGGCTTGTAATAACTATCTTGAGCGACTCGTCGCCCTCGCATATAAAGCCCATATATCCAAGCTCTGCTTTAAGTGCGTTGACCTTTGCTATTGTTCTGTTGAGGTTTTCTTTAAAACCGTCAGCAATATATGAGTTTGTCAGATCAAGTGACTGCATAATGAGATATGACGGACTCGTTGATGCGAAAAGCGAGAGCATTGAGCGCGTTTCTTGCTTGTCATACGGCTTAAAGTTCTTTGAGACGTGGAGATATGCGCCTCCCGTCAGCGTTGGTAACGTTTTGTGAGCCGAGTCACAGCACATATCCGCACCAAGAGCGATAGGATGTCTTGACGGATTCTCAAAAGCAAGATATGCGCCGTGCGCATTATCCACTAAGAGATATATGCCGAATTCCTTGCAAATTTTTGATATGCCCGCAATATCCTGGACCTTGCCAAGATAGCTTGGCGAGGTTATATAGATAGCGCAGGGAAGCTTTTTTGCCGATTTAAGCATAGATCTGAGCGTGTGAGGCTCTATCGTGCAGTCACAAAGATGATCGTTCACCGCGGGATAGATCCATTCAACGTCAAGATCAAGCAGACCGCAAGCGTAGATAAACGCCTTATGAGCGTTACGAGCGGCAAGAACGTAGGAATCCTTTTGAGTGTTTCTCTTTATCAGCGCAAGCATAGCTTTAATGGCAAGAGTCGAGCCCTCGGTTGAATAGAAGGAGTGAGCAGTGCCAAAAAGCGCGGTCGCGTTGTTTTCGCTCTCGTCAATGATTCCATCTGCCGAATAGAGCACGTCAGCGCCGCTTATTTCGGTTATGTCAAGCTCCTCACAGCCTAAAAGGCTTTTGCCCTTGTGAGCAGGCATATGAAGCCTTGAGACGTTGCTCTGCGCAAAGTCGCGCACAAAATCAACGATGGGTGTTGAGATCTTACTCATCAGCTTCTGCTACCTGCATCATAACGGCGCATTCAATGCGCTTCTTGAAGAGCTCACAGCCGTATTCATAGATGCCGTTTATGCTTCCTGTTGCGTGATAAGCGTTTGCCGCGCATCCGCCCGAGCAGTAGAGTCGAGCCCAGCAGTTTGCACATTCGGGGCGGGCATATGCGTTGCAGGAACGGAAGCCGTCCTGAATTTCGGTGTTCGTAACGCCGTCATAGATGTTTCCTAAGCTGTATTTAGGATCGCCAACAAACTGATGGCAGGGGAAGAGCTCTCCCCAAGGTGTAACAGCCATATATTCGGTTCCCGAGCCGCATCCGGTTATGCGCTTGTAGATGCAGGGACCGTTCTTAAGGTCGAGCATATAGTGATAGAAGGTAAAGGGTCTGCCTTCCTTCTTTCTCTTAATCATTTCCTTTGCAAGAATTTCGTATTGCTCAAAGATCTTTGGCATATCCTCTTGAGTCAAAGCGCAAGGATCGTCGGGTGAGCATACTACGGGCTCCATACTAAGCTCGGTAAATCCGAGGTCTGCCATATGGAATATATCGTTTGTAAAGTCTACGTTGTTGTGGGTAAAGGTTCCACGGATGTAATAGTTCGCTCCGTTGCGGGATTCGACGAACTTTTTGAATTTAGGAACGATTCTGTCGTAGCTTCCGTTGCCTGCATAGTCCTTGCGGAAGAGATCGTGAACCTCACGTCTGCCGTCAAGGCTGAGAACCACGTTGCTCATCTCACGGTTTGCAAATTCGATAACGTCGTCATCGATAAGAAGACCGTTTGTGGTGAGAGTGAAGCGGAAGTTCTTGTTATACTGCTTTTCTATACTGCGAGCGTATTCTACGAGCTGCTTTACTACGTCCCAGTTCATAAGGGGCTCACCGCCAAAGAAGTCTACCTCAAGATTGCGGCGAGTTCCCGAATTTTCAATAAGGAAATCAAATGCGCGCTTTCCTACCTCAAAGCTCATAAGAGCTCTGTCGCCTTGATATTTGCCCTGACTTGCAAAGCAGTAGGAGCAGTTAAGGTTGCAGGTGTGCGCTATGTGAAGGCAGAGCGCCTTTATTACCTTGCTGTTGTTTTTGTAGTTGCAGGCAAGCTCCTCGTATTCGTCCTTTGAATAGAGCTTTCCCGCATCCTCAAGAGCCTTTATATCCTCAAGGCACTCGAGCACGTCCGCATCACTCACGTCTGCGTATTTCTTTGTTATAGCATCGATTATCTGCTCTGCGGAGCTTGTCTTGTACATCTCGATTATATCGTAGGCAACCTCGTCAACAGTATGTACGGAGCCGCTTGCTGTGTCGAGAATTATGTTATAGCCGTTAAGCTTGTACTGGTGTACCATTTATATACCTCTGAATTTTTAGTATTAAAAGTTAAAACGCTGTCTTAAACAAGACAGCGTTTTTTACTTTGCAGAAAATTACTTGTTTTCTGTGTTCTCGCACTTCTGGTTTGCAACGCCGCAAGATGTTTTGCAAGCAGACTGGCAGGATGTCTGGCACTCGCCGCAGCCGCCGTTCTTTACGGTTTTAGCAATATCTTTAGTTTCGATCGTCTTAATTCTGTTCATTTTTAAAGACCTCCGGATAAATTTTACAAAATTAGTATATCATATAAGGCGTATTTTGTCAATAGAAAAGAGAAAAGAAAGCAAAAATTATTCTTCCTCAGGCTCTATGTCGTACGCCTTTACACCGTTCATTTTACCGATCTCTCGAAAGCCGTCGATATTACCTCGTTGAATCGCTCCGAAGATTCGGTAGCGAAGCCCCTTGTTTTCACGCTCAAGCGATGCGAGAAGCTTTTTCATTTCCTCGCGCTCGGTGTTTCCGTCCGCAGGGCAAGAGGATTTTACCACGGGCAATTCGGCCTTTTGCGCAAAGTATCTCACGTCCTTTTCGGGCATATAGAGCATCGGTCGGATAAGTGTTATCTGTGTGTTTGAAAGGTAGGTGACGGGCTGGAAGCAACCAAGGCGTCCCTCAAAGAAAAGATTTAACATAAAGGTCTCAACCACGTCGTCAAAATGATGCCCGAGCGCAACCTTGTTAAAGCCCATCTCACGGGCCGCTCCGTAGAGAGCGCCCCTGCGCATCTTGGCGCAAAGAGAGCAGGGGTTCTTCTCCTTTCTCACGTCAAATATTACCGTTGAAATCTGTGTGGGAATTATATGATAGGGTACGTCAAGCTCCTCGCAAAGTCTTGCGATAGAGGAAAAATCGCTATCCTTAAAGCCCATATCAACGGTTATTGCGGCAAGCTCGAATTTTTTTGGGTAAAATCTTCGAAGATCTGCAAGCGCGCAAAGAAGCGTGAGGCTGTCCTTGCCGGCAGAAACACCTACTGCTATTTTGTCGCCGTCCTCGATCATAGAGTAATCGTCAACACCGCGGCGGACGTAGCTTAAAACTCGTTTTATGTTTTCCATATAGTATCCTTAAATTTATTCAAATGAGAGGGTATCGTATATTTTTTTCGCCTCTTCGCTCATTTCCTTGTGGCTTGCATCAGAGTGCAAAATAAGCGGAGCTGTAATCTTGGCTCCAGATGCGCCGCCTTTAGTTGCAGAGACTAAAACCATCGACGGCTCGCTTGTAGCATCCGCTTGAACGAAGGTCACAATCTTTGGCTCGAGGCGGTTTGCTCTGAGTGCAAAGAAGAGATCGCAGAGTCGGTCGGGGCGCCACACAACGTAGAATTTACCGCCGTGCTTTAAAAGCTTGAATCCAACCTTGCAAAAATCGTTTATGTCTCCGCATTCCTCGTGACGCGCGATGTATTTATAGTCGCTTTCGTTGCGTTTTCCCGACGTGGTCTTCATATAAGGCGGGTTGGTAAATACAACGTCAAGCTCTCCGCCAAGCTCTGTTGAAGAGATGTCTCGTATATCTTTATGTATAACGGTTATCTTTTCATCAAGTCGATTTGCGGATACGTTTCTTTGCGTGAGTGAGGCAAAATCCTCTTGTATCTCGATTGCGTAGATCTTTGAGAGCTTTTCTCTTTGAGCAAGCAGAAGCGAGATTATTCCCGTGCCTGCGCCAAGCTCGGCGCCGATCTTTTTTGATGCGGATTTTATAAAAGAGGCGAGAAGAAACGCATCGGTACCAAAGGTGAGCCCATCCTTCTTCTGAATAAGACTCAAGCCCTCGTTTACCTCGTCAAATCTCTCACCCTCAAAAAGCTGAAATTCATTCATAAAGAGCTCCTTTGAAAAACGAGAGGCTGTTACCTTTGACGGCAGCAACCTCTCGTCTTTTTTTGTTTGTAAATTAGTCGGCAGTAGGAGCCTCAACAGGGCAAGCGTCAGCGCAAGCGCCGCACTCGATGCACTCGTCTGCGTTAATCTCGTACTTGCCGTCGCCTTCAGCAATAGCGCTTACAGGGCAAGCGTCTACGCATGCACCGCAAGAAATGCAAGCATCAGTAATCTTGTATGCCATGATTTATGTACCTCCATTAGATTTACTTTACATACATTGTAGCACATAATTTTATAAATTCAATAGGAAAATCGAAAATTTTTAAAATTTTTAAATATTTTATTGATTTTTATCCGTTTTTTCAGATAAAAAACAAGATTTTATCACAGAACGTATTTTTTGCGACGGGGAGCGACAATTTTTTTGAGAGCCTTATGATAAAATTTTCTCGAAGTATAAAAAACAGGAGGAAAAATATGTTAAAGAAAAATTGTCGCTTGGATTTTGAGAATAACGGAGACGAGCTGTTGGTTTTGATAAAAGGAGAGATCGATCATTATAGCGCAGTTTGGATACGTGGTGAGATCGATGAGAATATTGCAAAATATCGACCGAAGAGCTTAGTTCTCGTGCTCTCGGGAATAGATTTTATGGATAGCTCGGGAATAGGACTCGTTATGGGGCGTTACGCGCGTATGCAAAGTATTGGCGGAAAGCTTACCGTAAGAGCTCCGAGTGATAGAGTCGAGCGAATACTGAGACTTGCGGGGATAGAGAGAATCGTAAACATTGAAAAGGGAGAGGAAGATAATGAAAAATAATCAGAATGTCAAAATAAGGCTTGTAAACGAAATGAAAATAAAGCTTCCGGCATTGTCGATAAATGAATCGGTTGCAAGAGCTGTGGTGAGCGCCTTTTGCGCTCAGCTTGATCCGAGCGCTACCGAGCTTGCAGATATAAAATGCGCTGTGTCCGAGGCGGTCACAAATTGTATTGTTCACGCTTACAAGGACAAAATGGGGTACATATACGTAAATGTCAAGCTCTTTGATGGCAGACTTGCCGTAATAGAGATAAGGGATACGGGCAGAGGTATTGAGGACGTTAAGCTTGCTCGTCAGCCTCTTTTTACGACGGATGCCGAGAATGAACGGAGCGGTATGGGATTTACCGTTATGGAAAGCTTTTGTGATAAGGTGAGGGTGAGTTCGGGATGCAACAAGGGAACGAAGGTAGTGCTTTACAAATATTTGAAGAGCCGAGAGTAGAAAAAAGAGATAGCGCGTATTCTAAGAACTTGGAGCTTATAATACGGGTTCAGTCAGGTGGGAGCGAAGCGGCTTGCGCAATGGAAGAGCTTGTAATTCTCAACAAAGGGCTTGTCAGAAGCGTTTCGTCACGCTTCCGTGATCGGGGAATGGAAATGGAGGATATCATACAGATAGGAACGCTCGGACTTATAAAAGCAATACGTAGCTTTGATGTGAATCGAGGTACTGCATTTTCAACTTATGCCGTTCCTATGATATTTGGAGAGATAAGAAAAACACTTCGTGACGACGGATTGATAAAGGTTGGCAGATATTATAAAACTCTTGGTGTACAGCTTATGAGAGCAAAGAATGAGCTTATGCTGGAGTATGGCGAGGACGTGCCTGTTTCTATGATGGCAAAGGCTGTGGGAGTGAGCGTCGAGGAGGCGGCTGTGGCTCTTGATGCAATGACAGCGCCTGCATCACTCTCGGATTTTGTCTACGGCGAGGAGGACGGAGTGGTTCTTGAGGATACTATTGCGGATAGGGACAGCCTTGATGAAAACGAAAGATTTTTTAATAGAATGGCGCTCAAAGAGGCAATAGGGAAGATGAGCAGCGAGTGGCAAAAGATACTTGTTCTCAGATTTTTCAGGAATCAAACTCAACAGCAGGTTGCAGATGCTTTGGGACTTTCTCAGGTTAAGATATCGCGTGAGGAAAAGAAAATAGTCGAATTTTTGCGCAAGGAAATGACGTAATTTAAGCTTTTGAAAAAAATTCGAGCTTTTGGGCGCAAAAAAGAGATTTTTTTGCAAATTCTACTTGATATTCGGGGAGTTTTGTGGTATATTATAAGATAGTTAATAAAATAACATAAAACAAAATTTGAAAGGCGGACATACAAAATGACTTACAACAAAAAATCTGTTGAAGACATTGAGGTTGCGGGCAAGAGAGTTCTTGTTCGTTGCGATTTCAATGTACCCCTTAAGGACGGCGTTATTACGTCTGACAAGAGAATTATAGGGGCTCTTCCCACCATCAAGTACCTTCTTTCTAAGGGTGCTAAGGTAATTCTTTGCTCTCACATGGGCAAGCCTCACGCAATTTTCACCGAGGGCTTTTCTCTCACCAAGAAGGAGAAGCAGAAGGTAGAGGCTCTTCCCGCAGAGGAGCAGGCTGCAGCTAAGGCTGAGCTTTTGGAGAAGGCTCTTGGCGACAAGAAGAAGTTTACCTTGAAGCCTGTTGCAGACAGACTCAACGAGCTTCTTGACGGTAAGGTTGCATTTGCAGAGGATATAATCGGTCCCGATGCAAAGGCAAAGGCTGAGGCTCTCAAGGAGGGCGAGGCTCTTCTTATCGAGAACGTTCGTTTCGATGCAAGAGAGACCAAGAATGGCGCTGATTTTGCAAAGGAGCTCGCTTCCTTTGCTGACGTATACGTAAACGATGCATTCGGTTCTGCTCACAGAGCACATGCATCTACCGCAGGTGTTACTGAGTACCTTCCCGCAGTTTGCGGATACCTCATCCAGAAGGAGCTTGAGGTTATGGGTAATGCATTGGCTGAGCCTGCTCGTCCCTTCGTTGCTATCCTTGGCGGTGCTAAGGTTTCCGATAAGATCGGTGTTATCAACAATCTCATCGAGAAGGTTGATACCCTTATTATCGGTGGTGGTATGGCATATACCTTCTTCAAGGCACAGGGTTACGACATCGGAACCTCTCTCTGCGAGGATGACAAGCTCGATCTCGCAAACGAGATGGTTGCAAAGGCAAAGGCAAAGGGTGTAAACTTTATGCTTCCCGTTGACAACGTTGTTGCTACCGAGTACGATGAGAACGCAGAGAACAAGACTGTTGCATCTACCGAGATCCCTGCAGGTTGGATGGGACTTGATATCGGTCCTAAGACCCGAGAGAACTTTGCAAACGCTATCAAGGGCGCAGGTACTGTAGTATGGAACGGACCTATGGGCGTTTCCGAGTGGAAGAACTTTGCAGCAGGTACCGAGGCAGTTGCAGCGGCTGTTGCTGAGAGCGGAGCTATTTCTATCATTGGTGGCGGAGATTCTGCTGCTGCAGTTGAGAAGCTTGGCTTTGCTGATAAGATGACTCACATCTCCACCGGTGGCGGAGCATCCCTTGAGTTCCTTGAGGGTAAGGATCTTCCCGGTATTTCTTGCTTGCTTGATAAGTAATTAAGTAATAAAATTAACTGCGTCGTCAATCTTGACGGCGCAGTTAAAATGTTCAATTAAAATAAAGGACGGAATAAAAAATGAATACTGCAAAAAGAAGAACAGTTATTGCAGGTAACTGGAAAATGAATATGACTCCCAAGAGCGCAGCGGCTCTTATCGAGGAGATGAAGGCAGCAGTTGCAGGCAAGGATGCTTGTGACGTAGTTCTTTGCGTTCCCGCAATAGACATTCCCGCAGCTGTTGAGGCAGCAAAGGGCTCTAACATAAAGATCGGTGCTGAGAACGTACACTTCAAGGCATCGGGCGCATACACCGGCGAGATCTCCGCAGAGATGCTTTGCGAGGCAGGTGTTGAGTACGTAGTTATCGGACACAGCGAAAGACGTCAGTACTTCGGCGAGACCGATCAGACCGTTAACCTCCGCACTCTTGCAGCTCTTAACGCAGGTCTTAAGGCAATCGTTTGCGTAGGTGAGACCCTTGAGCAGAGAGAGCTTGGCTACACCGAGACTCTCCTTAAGTTCCAGACTAAGATGGCTCTTACCAACGTAAGCGCAGATCAGCTCAAGAACGTTATCGTAGCATACGAGCCTGTATGGGCAATCGGAACCGGTGTTACCGCAACTGCTGATCAGGCAGACGAGGGCAACGGATACGTTCGTGCAGCTATCGCAGAGGTTTACGGTGCAGACGTAGCAGAGACCGTTACCGTTCAGTACGGCGGTTCTATGAACGATTCAAACGCAGCAGAGCTTCTCTCCAAGGTAAACGTTGACGGCGGTCTTATCGGCGGAGCTTCCTTGGTTGCAAAGAAGTTTGCAGCTATCGTTGACGCAGCGCAGTAATTGTTTGTGAAATGATAAATAAAAAGGCAGAGAATTAGAGCCTCACTCTAAAGGACAGTTTTCAGAAATACGGTATATCTCGAAAGAGGTATGCCGTATTTTTGCATTGGTGGCTACAAATGCAGTGCTTGTCAGGAAAATTGATAAGGAATAGGTGAACTAAAAAAGGCTCCCTTGTGTAAAGGGAGCTGACGCCGTAGGCGGCTGAGGGATTGTTTTGGATGAAACTCTAACTTTTTACAATCCCTCCGTCACGGCAAGCCGTGCCACCTCCCTTTGCACAAGGGAGGCTATTATCGATTGGCATTTTAATGTTTTCCGATAAACTGGTATTTGTTTGATAGTATCGCTAATGGTAAAATTGTATTTCCACCCTATACATATCTCAAGATTCTTGATTGATTATCCCCGCTTCTGTTAGTTTACACACGAATTCGTCTGATAGTTGATATGCTACATCAACTTCAACACAATACCACACATTGTCTATCAAATAAATTCTCTTGCGAGCGGTTATAATTGGAATATCTTTCACGTAAAAATCAACTATTGCGGATTTTGTATATTTCTCGCGTGCAATATGATGATCGTAATCCGCCTTATCCGTCTTAATAAAAGCTGATGT